>NZ_CAMPJD010000028.1 GCF_946886695.1 uncultured Pseudoxanthomonas sp.
TGCGGATCGCCTGGTGCGTGCCCTTGATCTTCGGCACGTTGAGCAGGCCGGCGGTATCGCCGATCAGCAGGGCGCCGGGCATCTCGACCTTCGGCAGTGACTGCCAGCCGCCGGTGACGATGGCGCGTGCGCCGGCGGACAGGATGTTGCCACCCTCCAGGATCGGCTTGATCAGTGGGTGGTTCTTCCACTGCTGGAAGGCTTCCCACGGCTTGTACTCTGGATCCTTGTAGTCCAGGCCGCTGACGTAGCCCAGCGCGATCTGGTTGTTTTCCAAGTGATACAGGAAGCTGCCGCCGTAGATGTCGTTGCTGGCGGGCCAACCGAGGGTATGCACGATCTTGCCGGGCGTGACGCGGCCTTCCGGCACCTGCCACAGTTCCTTGATGCCGATCGAATACGCCTGCGGGTCGCTGTCCTTGTCCAGGGCGAAGCGCTTCACCAGCCGCTTGGTCAGGTGCCCGCGCGCGCCTTCGGCGAGCACGGTGACCTTGGCGCGGATGTCGATGCCCTGCGTGTAGCCGGGCTTGTGGCTGCCGTCCTTCGCGATGCCCATGTCGCCGATGCGCACGCCGACAACCCTGCCGTCGTCATCGTGCAGCGTCTCGGAGGCGGCGAAACCCGGATAGATTTCCACGCCCAGCGCTTCGGCCTGGGGTGCGAGCCATGCACACATCGCGCCGAGCGACACGATGAAGTTGCCGTGGTTGCGCATGCCCGGCGGCACGATCGGGAACTTGCGGCCGCCGTCCTTGCCGAAGAACCAGAACTCATCGTCCTTGGCAGGCACGCACACCGGTGGCGGATTGTCGCGCCAACCGGGCAGCAGCGCATCGAGCGGTTGGGGCTCGATCACCGCGCCGGACAGGATATGTGCGCCGATGGTGCTGGCCTTCTCGATCACGCAGACCGAGATCTCGGGGTTGAGCTGCTTGAGCCGGATGGCGAACGCCAAGCCTGACGGCCCCGCGCCGACGGTGACGACGTCGTACTCCATCACATCGCGTTCGACATCGGACATCGGATTCGGCTCCAGCATGGCGTTAGGCTCCCCGCATTTTCGGCGTTTGCGTCGGAAGGGGCAAATCCGCGAGCATCGTCGGCATGACCATACCCCTGCCGCTCCCCGCGGATGGATGCGATGAAGCGCTGCCTGGCGCCCGGCTCGCGTACCGGCCCGCATGGCTGTCTGCGGCAGAGGCCGACCAGCTGTTCGATGGGCTGCATCGGTCGCTACCGTGGAGCGTGCATCGTATCCGTCTGTTCGGACGCAGCGTCGATTCGCCGAGGTTGAGCGCGTGGATCGGTGATGAGGATGCCGTCTACCGCTATTCCGGCAGCGATTTCGAGCCGCATCCGTGGATTCCCGCCTTGATTGGGCTACGGCAGCGTCTGCAGGACGAACTGGGCGCGCCGTTCAACAGCGTGCTGGCCAATCTATACCGCGATGGCCGCGATGCGATGGGATGGCACAGCGACGACGAGCCCGAACTGGGCCCGCAGCCTGTCATCGCCTCCGTCAGCCTCGGCGGTGTGCGCCGGTTCCTGCTCAAGCACAAGCAGGATCCCGCGCTTCGGGCGGCGTTCGAACTGCCCCATGGCAGCCTGCTGGTGATGGCGGGCGAGACGCAGCGCCACTACCGGCACGCCCTGCCTCGCACGGTGAAACCGGTGGCGCCACGCATCAATCTGACGTTCCGCCTGATCGATCCGTTGCGCCGTCGCTGACACGCCGCGCGGATCAGCGATTGGCGTTCGGGTCGCCGTTTCCGGAGACCAGTACCCACGCGACGATGTCGGCGGTGGCGGCTTCCAGCGCGTCTTCGAAGGCCCTGGCCACCTGCGCGACATCCACGCTTGCGGCGGGCTTCTGCTGCAGGAACGTGCGTGAGGCGACCACACTTTGACCACGGTTGTTGACCAGCTTGGCGTTCACTTCGACGACGGCGGAAGGCAGCCCACTGCCAACGTAGTCGGCCTCGAAGCGGCGCAGGTCCATCACCAGCTTGTAGTCGCCGAGGATGCCGGCGTCGGCGCTGGCCACGGCGGGAATCTTCCCCGAATCCTCCAGCGTGCGCTGCACGGCGTCCTGCAGCATGTCGGTCGCCGGCAACGCCCACGACACGCCGCGATAGACCTGCAGTTCGCCGGGTGTTGGCCGCACGCTGATACGCGGACTGTCGATCACGCGCGCGGCCGTGGGCTTCGCGACGATCAGGGTCCAGTCCACCTGCGGCCAGCCGGGGTCCGGTGCGACCCTGACGTCCGGCGCGTAGATGGTGACCGGATCGCGCTGTTCGCTGCCCAGGATCGAGCAGCCCGCGAGGGCGAGGGAGAAAGGAAGGGCGAAAAAGAGTCGCAGCGGCTTCATTTCGGGTCGAACTCCTTGGGTGCGTCGCGGCCGAGCAGGTAGCGCGCGGGATTGCCTTCGAGGCGGTCGCTGACGCGACGCAGGTCGCGCACCAGGCCGCGCAGTTCGGTGAGCGTGGGGCCGAGCTGGCCGAGGCCGTCGCTGGCGAAGCTGTTGATGGCGGCCCGGTTCTCGCCGAGGATCGCGTCCGCATTGCCGGCGGCCGAATCGAGTTTGGCCAGTGTGGTTTCCAGCTTGTCCAGGATGCCGGGCAATTCCTGCACCAGGTTCTTGTCCAGCCGCTCGATGGCGCCATTGGTGGTGACGAGCGTCTTGTCCAGGTTCTGAGCCGCATCGCGGGCGCTGGTGATCAGCGACTCCAGTCCGTCCTCGCGGCTGGCCAGCGAGTTGCTCATCGCCTCCAGGTTGGCGAGCGTGGTGGTGATGCTGGCGACGTTCTTGTCGCTCAATGCCTGGTCCAGGCGCTCGACGATGCGGTTGGCGGTGTCGGTGATGTTCTGCAGCGCCGACGGTGCGGTCTGGATGACGGGTGCTTCGCGCGTGTCCACGCTGGTCAGCGTCGGTGCCTGCGGGGTGCCGCCGCTGAGCTGGATGATGGTCGGGCCGGTCAGGCTGGTGATCGCCAGCTTGGCGCGGGTGTCGGTCTTCACGGGGGTGTACGACTCCACACGGATACGCGCGATCACCTGGCGCGGATCGTTGGGTGCCAGCGACAGCTTGGTGATCGAGCCGACCGCGATGCCGTTGTACTGCACCGGGCTGCCGACGGTCAGGCCGGTCACCGCCTCGCGGAACACCACCTGGTACTCCTGCCAGGTGCGCTCGGACGAATACTTCGCCGCCCACAGCCCGAACAACAGCAGCGCGGCCGCGATGATGAGGGTGAAGGCCCCGATGAGGACGTAGTTGGCGCGTGTTTCCATGGATCAGACCGCCGTTTGCGATTGAAGGGGCCCGGAGGCCTGCTGTCCGTCGCGCGCAGCGCGCGCGCGGGGACCGTGGAAATATTCCTGTACCCAGGGATGGTCGAAGCGCTCGACCTCCGGCAGCGGCGCCACCGTGATCACCCGCTGGTCCGCGAGCACCGCCACCCGGTCGCAGATCGCGTACAGCGTGTCCAGGTCGTGGGTGATCAGGAAGACGGTCAGGCCGAGTGCTTCCTGCAGCGTCTTGATCAGCCGGTCGAACGCGGCGGCGCCGATGGGGTCCAGGCCGGCGGTGGGTTCGTCGAGGAACAGCAGCGGCGGATCAAGTGCGAGCGCACGCGCCAGGCCCGCGCGCTTGCGCATGCCGCCCGACAGCTGCGATGGCAGCTTGTTGAGCGCATCCGCAGGCAGGCCGGCCAGCTTGACCTTCAGCAACGCCAGTTCGTAGCGCCAGCTGTCCGGGAGTTCGGGATGATGTTCCTTGAGTGGCACCTGCACGTTCTCGCCCACGGTCAGCGACGAGAACAGGGCGCCGTCCTGGAACAGCACGCCGGTGTTGCGCTCGATGTGCTGGCGCGCAGCAGGCTCTTCCGAGCGGGCATCCTCACCGAGCACGGTGATCTGTCCTTCGTCGGGTTGGCGCAGTCCCAGGATCGAGCGCATCAGGACCGACTTGCCGGTGCCGGAACCGCCGACCACGCCCAGGATTTCGCCACGGCGCACGTCCAGATCGAGGCCTTCGTGCACGGTCTGTTCGCCGAAGCGGTTGACCAGCCCGCGCACCTGGATGATGGAGGATTCGTCGGTCATGCGCCGTCACCAGTCCATGTGCATGAACCACAACGCGGCCAGCGCGTCGATGATGATGACCAGCGAGATCGTCTGCACCACGCTGGTCGTGGTGCGCTCGCCTACCGACTGCGCGGTGCCTTCCACGCGCAGGCCCTCCAGACAGCCGATCAGGCCGATCACCAGCGCGAACACCGGCGCCTTCGACAGGCCCACCAGGAAATGCTTCACCTCGATGGTGTCGTGCATGCGCGCGATGTACATCTGCGGTGGAATGCCGAGGTCGAACGCGCCGACAGTGACGCCGCCGGCCAAGCCGGCCATCATCGAGATGAAGGTCAACAGCGGCAGCATCACCAGCAGGGCGATCAGGCGCGGGATCACCAACAGATCGATCGGGTCCAGGCCGAGCGTGCGGATCGCATCGATCTCCTCGCGGCTCTTCATCGCACCGATCTGCGCGGTGAACGCCGACGCGGTGCGGCCGGCGAGCACGATGGCCGTCATCAGCACGGCGAACTCACGCAGGAACGCGATGCTGACCAGTTCCACCACGTAGATTTCCGCGCCGAAATCGCGCAGCACGGTGGAGCCGAGGAAGGCGATCACCGCGCCCACCATGTACGACAGCAGGATCACCAGCGGTACCGCATCCAGGCCCACCGATTCCATGTGCGCCACGGTGGCGGTGGGGCGGAAGCGGCGCGGTTCCTTGACCATGCGCACCAGCTTGACCAGGTTCTCGCCGGTGAAGCTGAGCAGGGCGACGATCTCCTGCTTGTTCTCGTGCACGCGGTAGCCCAGCCGCGACAGCGCGGCGAGGAAACCATAGTCGCGCTTGCGCGGCGGGCGGTCGTCGGCCACGTCCTCGATGGTGCTGACCAGCGCCTGGTGGTCCTGGCGGAATTCGATGTCCGACGGGTCCATGCCACGACGCTTGGCGAAGCGCAGAAGCTGCAGCACGCCTGCCGAATCGATGCGGTTGATCGCGGTCGCGTCGAGCCGGTTGATGGCGTCGGGCAGCGTCTTCAGCTGTTCCGCCACCGTCAGCGCACTGGCCAGCGTCCAGTCGCCCGCCAGCTTCACGCGCTGGGGGTCACCGGGGTCAGCTTCGTACTGCGGGCGGGCAAGGGTGGGGGTCATGGCGTCGCTCGGCCAAGGAGCATACAGGCTATCCCACTGAACGTGAGCAGCACGCCTGCGAACGCTCGACGGCCCATGGGTTCACGTAGCCACAGGGCGGCGAGCACGACGAGGAAGACCGAGGCGGATTCATTGAGAATGGCGGCCACGGAGGCCGAGGTGAACTTGTAGCCACCCAGCCACAGCACCATCGACAGGCCCTGGCCCACCAGGGCCGCCAGCACCAGCCGATGCCAGGCGACATCGCCTGGCACGAAGTGCATGCGCTGGCGCATGGAGGGCAGCGATGCAAGGAACAGCAGGCCGACCATCGCGCCGCACAGGCGCAGCAGCGTCACCCACAACAAGGGCTGCGTCTCCAGCGTGCGTTTCACCATCACGATGGCGATCGCCATCAGTGCGATCGCCAGCACGCCCAGCAGGATGCCGCGAAGCGTGTGGGCGGGGCGCACCGCCCGCATGCGTGCCGGCATGCTGACCAGCAGCACGCCTCCAGCCACCAACAGGAAGCCCAGCCATTGCAAGCCGCCGAGGCGTTCGTCCAGGAACACGAAGCCCAGCAGCAGCACCAGCGGGCTGTAGAGATTGCCGATGACGCCCATGCGACCGGCGCCAAGTTCGTTGAGGGCACGGAAGTACAGCGTGTCCGCCAGCGCGATACCGATCACGCCGCTGGCCAGTACGAGGAGCAGCTCGCGCACCGGCATCGAGGGCCAGGCACCCGCGTACAGCAGCAGCACCACCGGCGCCAGCAAGCACAGCACCAGTCCGTTCTTGAGCAGGTTGAGGGTGAGCGGAGGCAGGTGCGCGCCCAGTTGCCTCGCCAGGATCACGCCCACCGCCCACGCGGCGGCACTGCCCAGCGCCATCGCTTCGCCGATTCCCACCTTGCCCCCTGACTACATCGTCGATGCGTAGTGTAAGCAGGGATGCGTGAAGTCACCGGATGGGACTTGGGCGATACTGTGCCGATGGCCGACGACATGCTTATTACTGCCACCTACGCCCAACGCATCGCCTTCGTGTGCGAGATCGCCGGGCGCCTGCACAGCTACGGCACCACCGCGCAACGGCTGGAGGGAACGGTAGTAGGCCTGTCCCAGCGCCTCGGCCTGGATTGCGAGCCGTGGTCGAATCCGACCGGCCTGATCCTGAGTTTCAGCGATCCCGCGCGCCCACTGGGAGCCAGCGACAGTACCCGCGTCATCCGTCTGGCGCCGGGTGAAACAGACCTGCACAAGCTCAGCGAAGCCGACCGCATCGCCGATGCGGTGTCGTCCGGCCAGATGAGCATCGCCCAGGGCCACACCGCGCTGCGCGCGCTGGACCGCAAACCGAGCGTGCGGTGGCGGGCGATGCAGATCTTCGCCTCCGGGCTGGCGGCAGCTGCCGTGGCCGGCCTGTGGCGGCTGCCGTGGCTGGATATCGCCACCGCTGGCCTGATCGGCCTGATCATCGGATTGCTGGGCGAATGGATCGCGCGGCGCCCGCAGATGAAGGAGGCCAGCGATGCGATTTCGGCGCTGGTCGCCGGCTTCGTGGCGATCCTGGTGGCCAACTTCATCGCGCCGCTGAACCTCAACACGGTGATCATCGCCTCGCTGATCGTGCTGCTGCCCGGCATGGCGCTGACCAATTCGGTGAACGAGCTGACCAGCCAGCACCTGGTGTCGGGCGTGGCGCGTTTTGCCGGCGCGATGGCGACGGTACTCAAGCTGACTGTCGGCAGCATGATCGCGGTGACGTTGGCCCAGCTGGTGGGCCTGTATCCGGAGGTGCGCGCCTCGCGCCCACAGCCGGAATGGGTCGAGTGGGGCGCGATGGTGTTCGCCGCCTATGCCTTTGCCGTGCTGTTCAAGGCGCACAAGCGCGATTATTTCTGGGTGATGGCCGCGGCCATCGCCGGTTACAGCATCTCGCGTTACGCCGGTCAGGCATGGGGCAGCCCGGTCGGCATCTTCCTGTCGGCGCTGACGCTCACGGCGGCCGGCAACGCCTTCGCGCGCTGGGCCAACCGGCCGGGCGCGTTGATCCGCGTGCCGGGCATCCTCATGCTGGTGCCGGGCAGCACCAGCCTGCGCGGGCTGCTGACGCTGGTGCAGCAGCAGGACGTGGGCGTGGGCCAGTCCGCCTTGCTGGCGGTCACCAACGTGGTAATGGCGCTGATCGCCGGCCTGCTCTTCGGCAACCTGCTGATCTCCTCGCGCAAGAACCTCTGACGCGCACAAACGAAAACGGGAGGCCCAGGCCTCCCGTTCTCCGATCATGCGAGGGCGATTACTTCTTCCTGATCAGGAAGTCGTCCGCCTTCTTGCCCTTGGCGATCAGCGCGGCCATCCAGCGCGGGTGCTTGCCGCGGCCGGTCCAGGTTTCCTTCGGGTTGGCCGGGTTGCGGTACTTCGGCGCGACCTTGCCCAGCTTCTTGCCTGCGCGTGGGCCGGGTTTCGCAGCCGCCTTGGCGGGACGCGTGCCCCCCATGCCGAACAGTTCCTCAAGCGTATAGCCCTCGGCCTTGGCGAACTTGGTGATCTTGCTGCGGATGGTGGCAATGGGTGTGCGCTTGGCCAGCTTGGTCTGCTGTTCCTTGGCCTTGGCGATCAGGGCGCCAAGTTCCTTGGCGGACAGGTTACGCAGGTCGATCGACATCAACTATCTCCAGTCAGGAAGGGGAAAGCCCATCCTTGGCGGTGTCCCGATGATAATGGACGAGTTAATGGCGGCACAAATCACACCAGGCGTGGGCGCCACCCGGTAGCGCCCACGCATGCAGCGCGCGATCAACCGTGCAGGCGCGCCAACAGTTCGTCGCGACTAATGTTCTCGGCCTCCGCCGACCGGCGCGCGCGATATTCGAACGTGCCCGCCGCCAACCCACGTTCGGACACCACCACACGGTGCGGAATGCCGATCAGTTCGATGTCGGCGAACATCGCGCCGGGACGCAGGCCACGGTCGTCCAGCACCGCTTCGATGCCGGCGGCCTGCAGCTCGTCGAGCAGCGCTTCGGCAGCACTGTTCACTGCGGCGTCGTTCTTCGGATTGATCATGCACACGGCCACCGTCCACGGCGCCATCGGCACGGGCCAGATGATGCCGTTGGCATCATGGTTCTGTTCGATGGCCGCAGCCACGATGCGCGACACGCCGATGCCATAACAGCCCATCGCGGGCGTGGCGGCCTTGCCGGTCTCGTCCAGCACGGTGAACTTCATCGCTTCGCTGTACTTGCGGCCGAGCTGGAACACATGGCCGACCTCGATGCCGCGGACGATGCGGATTTCGCCGCCATCGGCCGCCTTGTCGCCCGCCACCACGTTGCGGATGTCGGCCACGGTCTCCGGCTCCGGCAGGTCGCGGCCCCAGTTGACGCCGGCCAGGTGGAAGCCGGCCTCGTTGGCGCCGACGACGAAATCCGCCATCGCCGCCACGTCGCGGTCGGCGACCACGCGGATCGCCTGCTTCGCGCCGATCGGGCCGAGGAAGCCCGGCTCGCTGCCCAGGTGGGCGAGGATCTCGGCCTCCGTCGCCAAGCGGTAGTCGGCCATGCCGGCGACCTTGCCCAGCTTGATCTCGTTGACGGCGTGGTCGCCACGCACCAGCGCCAGCACGAAGCCGGCGTCGGTCATGACGGCCACCGACTTCACCGTGCGCTGCAGCGGAATGCCGAGCAGCGCGGCGACGTCCTCGCAGGTCTTCTGCGTGGGCGTGGCGACTTTGTTCATCGCTTCAGAGGCGGCGGCGCGCGGCCCCGGTGCGGCCGCCTGCGCGGCTTCGACATTCGCGGCATAGTCGGAACCGGTGGAGAACGCGATGGCGTCCTCGCCAGAATCCGCCAGCACGTGGAACTCCTGCGAGGCATCGCCGCCGATGGCGCCGCTGTCCGCCTGCACGGCGCGGAAGTCCAGGCCCAGCCGCGTGAAGATGCGCGTATACGCCGCATGCATGTTGCGGTATTCGCGCACCAGGTCCTCGTCGGTGATGTGGAAGGAGTAGGCATCCTTCATCACGAACTCGCGCGCGCGCATCACGCCGAAACGCGGGCGGATCTCGTCGCGGAACTTGGTCTGGATCTGGTAGAAGTTGACCGGCAGCTGCTTGTAGCTGGACAGCTCCTGGCGCGCGAAGTCGGTGACGGCTTCTTCCGCGGTAGGGCTGTAGCAGAACGCCTGTTCCTTGCGGTCGGTGATCTTCAGCAGCTGGCCGCCGAACTTCTCCCACCGGCCCGTCTCTTCCCACAGCTCGCGCGGCTGGATGGTCGGCATGATCATCTCGATCGCGCCGGCATGGTTCATTTCCTCGCGCACCACGGTCTCCACCTTGCGCAGCACGCGCAGGCCCAGCGGCGACCAGGTGTACAGGCCGGCGGCCAGCTTGCGGATCATGCCGGCGCGCAGCATCAGCTGGTGGCTGACCAGTTCGGCGTCGGCCGGGGTTTCCTTGGTGGTGCGGAGGTGGAACTGCGACAGGCGCATCGGCATGGGGATCCGGGAGGGACGAACCGCCTATTTTGCCAGCGTTGGCCGCACCCCGGGGCGGCGGCGGGTCAATCCGCGTCGGTCGCCACGTCCCCACTCACGCGGATGCCGGCCGGGGCTTCGCGGTCGATGCGCTCGAAGCGACGGTCCTTTGGAGGCTGCTCGGTGATCTGCAGTACACCGGCATCGTCGCGCCAGCGATACAGCGAGGGGCGGGCGTCGCGAGCCTGGGCAGCGGCAGCCTGGTCCGCGCGGGCCTGCTTGCGTGCCCCGGCATCCGGCGATTCGCTGGCAAGCCACCAGGCTACGCCGGCGCCCAGTGCCACGCCCGCCACGATGGCCAGCCAGGCGCGCACGGGAAGGGTCAGGCGCCAGCTGCGGGCTTGCAGTACGCCTTCACGGCGGCTTCGGCCAGGCTCTGCTGGCTGGCGCGCCCGGCGTCGTCAAGCGTGGTATCCGGCTTGCCGTCGCCATCGGTGTCCTGCTGCACGGCGCCCTTGTTGGTGGCCAGGATCTGCAGGTTCATGCGCGCGGTGATGCATTGCGGGTTCTCGACCGACTTGCCGGCGGGCTGCACCTCTGCCGCCGGGGCGCCGTACTGGTTGATGCGCCGGTTCTGCACGGTCTGGTTCGGCGGCGGGCTGTCCGCATAGTGGGTCACGCCGTTCTTGTCCTTCCACTGGTAGACCTGCTGGGCCTGCGCGGCGGAGGCGGTTGCCAGGCAGAGCGCCAGCACGGACAGGCAGGGCAGGAGGCGCATGGGAAGCTCCGGATCACGGGGGCCCTGATTGCAGCACCCCGGGGCCGCGCAGGCAAGCCGGTTGGCGGAGCGCTGGGCTAAACTGCGACCCATGAACGAAATCACGCCGCCCCCGCGCTCCCGCGGGATTTACCTGCTGCCCAACCTGTTCACCACTGCGGGCCTGTTTGCCGGGTTCTTCGCGATCATCGCCGCGGCCAACGGACAGTTCGTGAACGCCGCCATCGCGGTGTTCGTCGCGGGCCTGATGGACGGCATCGACGGGCGCGTGGCGCGCCTGACCGGCACCAGCAGCGAGTTCGGCGTGCAGTACGACTCGCTGGCCGACCTGGTCAGCTTCGGCCTGGCGCCGTCGCTGGTGATGTACCACTGGTCGCTGTCGGCGCTGAAGTTCGACGGCGGCGTGATGGGGCGCGTGGGCTGGGTGGTGGCGTTCCTCTATGCGGCTTGCGCGGCGCTGCGGCTGGCCCGCTTCAATACGCAGGTCGGCACCGTGGACAAGCGCTGGTTCGTCGGCCTGGCCAGTCCGGCCGCGGCGGGGTTGATGATGTCTTTCGTGTGGGCGTTCGCGGACGGCGAGCTGGGCTGGACCGGGGAGGAGCTGCGCTATGTCGCGCTTGCGGTCACGCTGGTTGCCGCGCTGTTGATGGTCAGCCGTATCCGCTTCTGGAGCTTCAAGGGCACGGGCGAAGGCGGCGCGAAGGCCGACCGCATCCCGTTCGTGGTGCTGGCGCTGGTGCCGCTGGTGCTGGCGATCCTCTTCATCGACCTGCCGCGCACGTTGCTGGCCGTGGGCGTCGTCTACGCCCTGTCCGGCCCGGGCTTCTGGCTGTGGCAGCGGATGCGCCGCAACAAGGACGGCGCGGCATGACATTCGCGTCGGACCGTCTGTGGTCGGCCGAGCAGCAAGGGTGGCTGCGCGCGCTGGGCCATACGGTGTACCTGCCGGCGGACTGGCCGACCGAAGCCGGCGCGCCGCCGGCCGTGGAGACGTCGCCTGCCCGCGTCGCGACCGATCTTGCTCCGCCGGTCGCACGCGCGCGACCTCCCGCGCGTGAGGTCATCGATGTGCCACGGCCTGCGCGGCAGGCGCCCGCGTCCCGCCCGCCCGGATCACGGTTGCCGGACCGGCTGCACTTCGCGTTGATCCGCGCCTCCGGCTGCAACCCCAATGCGCCCGGCGCTGCCGAACTGTTCGCCCAGTGGCCCAGTTCCGCGGAACTGCGCGGCAACCCGGCTGCCAAGCGCGCGTTGTGGCCGGCGCTGAGGCGGCTGCGCCGCGGGGCATCCGCGTGAGTGCGCGGGGCGCCGAAGCGTCGCCGGCGTCCGTCTCCAGCCTGCGCCCGATGCGCGAGGGCGACCTTGACGCCGTGATGGCGATCGAGCAGCGCGCCTATCCCTTTCCGTGGACGCGCGGCATCTTCCGCGACTGCCTGAAGGCGGGTTATCCCTCGTGGGTGATGACGGAACACGGCATGGTGATCGGCTACGGATTGCTCAGCATCGCCGCCGATGAGGCGCATGTACTGAATATCTGCATCGCCCCCGAGCGGCAGGGTCGCGGCCTGGGGCGCTATCTGCTGCGGGCGCTGGTGAAGATCGCCCGCGACCTGCGCGTGCAGCGCGTGTTCCTGGAAGTGCGTCCATCCAATCCGGGCGCGATCACGCTGTACCACAGCGAAGGCTTCAACGAGATCGGCCGCCGTCCGCGCTACTACCCGGCCCGTGACGGGCGCGAGGACGCGCTGGTGATGGCGATCGAGTTGGTCGCAGACGACATCACCACGATGCCGCCGCTGTAGGGCGGGCCCTGGCCCGCCGTCGCGCCGACGATGGTGAATTTCCCACCGTCATCCCGGCTTTCGCCGGGATGACGGAGAAGAACCATCAGGCCGGCGTCTGTCCGTCGTTCCCGCGAACGCGGGAATCCATTTTGATTCTGGCTGCGCTGAAGAGACAACGGCAACGTCAAAATGGATCCCAGCGTTCGCTGGGATGACGACTGGATGCCGTCAGCCCAGCTTCGCGCGCTGTCCGTGCAGGGCGACCAGCTGGTTGCTCCAGTCGGCCAGGCGCTGCCGCTCCTGCTCCACCACCGCCGCCGGCACCTTGTCGGTGAACTTGGCCAGCTTGGCCTCGCTCTTGTCCTTCTCGCCGGCGACGCGGGCGATGTCCTTGTCCAGGCGGGCGCGCTCGGCATCCAGGTCGACGAGTCCTTCCAGTGGGACCAGCAGCTTCAGTTCTCCGACCACGGCGGCTGCGGACGCCGGTGCGTCCGCGCCGGCCTCAAGCCATGCGATATCGTCCAGCTTCAGCAGGAATGAGAGCGACGAAGCGAAGCGCGTGATGCGCGCGCGGTCGTTGTCATGGCCGTCCTGCAGCAGCAAGCGGATGGTCTTTGCCGGCGAGACGTTCAATTCGCTGCGCACGCGGCGGAGCGTGGAGACCATGGTCTTCAGCCATTCCACGTCGGCATCGGCCTGCGCGTAGTCCTGGCCGGCGAAATCGGCGGCGGTCGGGTAGGGACGCAGCGAGACCGTGCCGCCTTCGATACCCAGCTTCGGCGCAACCTGCTGCCACAGTTCTTCGGTAACGAACGGGGTCAGCGGGTGCAACAGGCGCAGCAGCGATTCCAGTACGTACAGCAGGGTATGACGGGTGCTGACCGCCGAGGCCAAATCATTGCCGTTGAGCGCAGGCTTGGCCAGTTCGACGAACCAGTCGCAGAACTCGTTCCATGCGAACTCGTACAGCGCTTGCGCCAGCAGGTCGAAGCGGTAGGCGGCGAACTGGGTTTCGACCTCGGCGGTGACCTTGGCCAGGCGCGAGAGGATCCACTTCTCGGCGTCGGTGACCGGATTCGGCATCGCGCTGCCCCCATCCGCCCTTCGGGCACCTTCCCCCGCAAGCGGAGGAAGGGAGAACGCCGCGGTGTTCATCAGCACGAAGCGGGTGGCGTTCCACAGCTTGTTGCAGAAATTCTTGTAGCCCTCGGCGCGGCCCATGTCGAACTTGATGTCGCGGCCATGCGTCGCGAGCGCGGCGATGGTGAAGCGCAGCGCGTCGGCGCCGTGCGGCACGATGCCGTCGGGGAACTCCTTGCGCGTGGCCTTCTCGATCTTCTCGGCCATCTTCGGCTGCATCAGGCCGCCGGTGCGCTTGGCCACCAAGTCTTCCAGCGAAATGCCGTCGATGATGTCGAGCGGGTCCAGCACGTTGCCCTTCGACTTGGACATCTTCTGGCCGTCCTTGTCGCGGATCAGGCCGGTCATGTAGACGTCGCGGAACGGCACCTGGCCGACAAAGCTGTCGGTGGCCATGACCATGCGCGCCACCCAGAAGAAGATGATGTCGAAGCCGGTGACCAGCACCGACGACGGCAGGTAGCGGTCGAAGCCGCGTTCGGCCATCGCCTGTTCGTCAGGCCAGCCCATCGTGCTGAACGGCCACAGCTGCGAGGAGAACCAGGTCTCCAGCACATCGCTGTCCTGGGTCAGCGCGATGTCGGCGGACAGGCCGGCCTTCGCGCGCGCCTCAGCTTCGTCGCGGCCGACGTAGCAGGTGCCGGCGTCATCGAACCATGCCGGGATGCGGTGGCCCCACCAGAGCTGGCGGCTGATGCACCAGTCCTGGATGTTTTCCATCCAGTGGCGGTAGGTATTGATCCAGTTCGGCGGGACGAACTTCACCTGTCCGGACTCGACGAGTTCCAGACCACGTTTGGCCAAGCCGTCCATCTTCACGAACCACTGGTCGGTCAGGTAAGGCTCGATCACCTGGCTGGTGCGGTCGCCGCGCGGCACCTGCAGCTTGTGCGGCTTGGTCTCGACCAGCAGGCCGAGGTCTTCGAGGTCCGCGAGCACGACCTTGCGTGCTTCGTAGCGATCGAGACCCATCAGTTTGGCAGGAATGAAATTCAGGATGTTGGCGTCCCGAATGGCTGCGTCGATTATCTCTAATGGTTGCGCCGAGGTTGAACCATAAGTAGCTACTGAGGGATCGCCAACGATCTTGGCTTCCGGAGTAAGGATATTGATGAGTCCACGATTGGGAACGGCATCGAATTCCCCCTTTTCGACATGCCGTTGCCAAACCGCATAATCGTTGAAGTCGTGCGCCGGTGTGACCTTGACCACGCCCGTGCCGAACTCGCGGTCGACATAGTCGTCGGCGATGACGGGAATCTCGCGGTCGGTCAGCGGCAGCTTCACCGTCTTGCCGATCAAATGTGCGTAGCGCTCGTCCTCCGGATGCACCATCACCGCAGTGTCGCCGAGCATGGTTTCCGGGCGCGTCGTCGCCACCACCAGCGACCCACTGCCGTCGGCCAGCGGATATTCGATCGACCAAAGGAAGCCGTCTTCCTCGACGTTCTCCACTTCCAGATCCGAGATCGCCGTCTTCAGCACCGGATCCCAGTTGACCAGGCGCTGGCCGCGGTAGATCAGGCCCTGCTCGTGCCAGCGCACGAAGGCTTCGATGACCGCTTTCGACGCGTCTTCGTCCATGGTGAACGTGCTGCGCGACCAGTCGCCCGATGCACCCATGCGACGCATCTGGCGCTCGATGGTGTCACCGGACTGCGCCTTCCACTCCCACACCTTGGCGATGAAACCGTCGCGGCCCAGCGAATCGCGCGTCTCGCCCTTGCCTTCCAGCGCCAGGTTGCGACTGACCACCATCTCGGTGGCGATGCCGGCGTGGTCCGTCCCCATCTGCCACAGCGTGTCGTAACCGCGCATGCGGTGGTAGCGCACCAGCGCGTCCATCAGCGTGTGCTGGAACGCGTGGCCCATGTGCAGCGTGCCGGTGACGTTCGGCGGCGGCAGCAGCACGGTGTAAGGCTGGCCCGTGCCGCTGGGCTTGAAGTAGCCGGCGGCTTCCCACTGCGCATACAGGCGGGATTCGAAGGATTTCGGGTCGTAGCTGGAGGCGAGGTCGGTCATGGGGTTCCGGATGTTTGAGTCGTCATCCCGGCGGACGCCGGGATCCATCTTGATCTTGCCTTTGCGTTGTCTGGGGGTGAGGCCACAGCAACGGCAAAGTGGATTCCAGCGTTCGCTGGAATGACGGGGGCTTACATGTCGTGCTTGTTCACTTCGAAACCGCGCGCCTTGTACTGCTTCCAGCGCTCGCGCAGCGGCTCGCGCGCGGACGGGTCGGCCGGCACCACCTCCAGCACGCGCTCGCACTCACCGGCGTAGGCGGCATCGCGCAGGTTGATCACCAGCGCGCGGGCCGGTGCGTCGAACTCCGGCGTTGCGATCAGCACGGGCGTCAGCTCGTCCTCTTCGTCCCCGGCGATCTGGTGCGGGATGTACGCATCGGGATCGAACTCCCACAACAGCTCGTCCAGCTCCTCCGCCTGCGCGGCGTCGCGCGCGAGGATCAGGGTCCACTGGTTGCTGTCGTAGGCCTTGCGCACCAGCTCGCACACCAGCTTGAGGGGTTCCTCGAGAAAGCGCGGCTTGGCGATCAGGTAGAAGTCGGCACGGGCCATGGCGTAGGGGCAGCGTCGCCGGTCAGGCGACGCGGTCCAGCAGCCACTGGCTCAGCAGGCCGACCGGACGACCGGTGGCCATGCCGCGCTTGCCTTCGTCGTTGGCCACGCCGGCGATGTCCAGGTGCGCCCAGCGCTGGCCTTCGGTGAAGCGGGCCAGGAAGCAGCCGGCCGTGATTGCGCCGGCCCAGCGGCCGCCGATGTTGTAGACGTCGGCGAAGCTGGATTCCAGCTGGGTCTGGTACTCGTCCCACAGCGGCAGGCGCCAGGCGCGGTCGAACACGGTTTCGCCGGCACCCAGCAGTTCGTTGCTGAGGTCGTCGTGCTTGCTCATCAGGCCGCTGGCGTAGCGGCCCAGCGCCACGATGCACGCACCCGTCAGCGTGGCCACGTCGACCAACGCGGCGGGCTTGAAGCGCTCGGCGTAGGTCAGGGCGTCGCACAGGATCAGGCGGCCTTCGGCATCGGTGTTGCCGACTTCGATCGTCTTGCCGGACATGCTGGTGATGACGTCGGACGGACGATAGGCGTTGCCGTCGATGGCGTTCTCCACCGCGGGCACGATCACCACCAGGTTCAGCGGCAGCTTCATCTTCACCGCGGCCACGAAGGTGCCCAGCACGCTGCCTGCGCCCAGCATGTCGTACTTCATTTCCTCGATGCCGCCCTGCGTCTTCAGGTTGACGCCGCCGGTGTCGAAGGTGATGCCCTTGCCGACCAGCACAAAGGGTTTGGCGTCGGCGTCGGTGGCACCGTTCCACTTCAGCACGATCAGGTGCGGACGGTTGGCCGAACCCCGCGCCACCGCCAGCAGCGAGCCCATGCCCAGCGCTTCCATCTGCGTCTCGTCGAGGATCTCGGCCTCGGCGCCGTTCTCGGATGCGTACTTCTGCGCCTGCTCGGCCAGGTAGGCCGGATTGCAGATGTTCGGCGGCAGGTTGCCCAGCTCGCGGGTGACTTGCACGCCGGCGGCGATGGCGACGCCCTGTGCAAGTGCCTGCACATCCTCGCCGTTGACGGCGAAGTGGGTCAGGCCCGGGTCGTCGTTTTTCTTCTTGCCGAGCGTGGCGGTGTAGCGATAGCAGGCGTGGTCGGCGGCGATCACTGCCTGGCGGATCTTCCAGGCGGCATCGCGGTCCTTCACGTCCACCTCGGACAGGGTGAACAGGGCGCTGCGGACCGGGCCGAGCTTGAGCGCGCGGGCGGCATCGCCCACGGCCTTCAGGTACTGCGCCACGCCGAACTTGGCGGTCTCGCCCAGTCCCACCACCAGCACGCGCGGGGCGGTCACGCCGGGCAGGTCGTGCAACAGGGTGGCCTTGCCGGTCTTGCCGCCGATGTCGCCCCGCTGCAGCAGTGCCGACAGCTTGCCGCCGCTGGCCGCGTCCACCGCCTGGCCGGCCGCGGTCAGGCTCTTGTCGGCGTAGGCGCCTACCACGATGCAATCGACGCCGGCCTGGGCGGGGGCTTCGTGGTTCAGGGTGAATTCCAGCGTCATTGATCAGATTCCCGGTTCAGTTACGTACAATCGCAGGCCGGATGAAGGTGGCTGACGCCATCCCGGACCGCAGAGACTGCCGCCATCGATGCGGCGCACAAGCCCGAGATTGTAAATCAAGCCCCCCTGATGCCGAAGCTGGACCGCTATCTCTTCCGGGAATTCACCCAGAGCTTCCTGGCTACCCTGATCATCCTGCTGATGGTCAGCGTGGGCGGCGTGATGGCGGACCTGCTGGGCGACGTGGCGGACGGCAAGGTGCCGGCGCGCCTGCTGCTGTCCCAGCTGGGCCTGCAGTTCCTCAACTACATGCCCTACATCATCCCGCTGGCGCTGATGCTGGGCCTGCTGCTGGCGTTCTCGCGCCTGTACCGGGATTCGGAGATGGCCGTGTTGACGGCGGCAGGCATCGGTCCGCGCCGCCTGCTGCGGCCGTTGCTGATGCTGGTGGTGCCGGTGGTGGTATTGGTCGGGATGTGCTCGCTATGGCTGGGCCCGTGGGCGCTGCGCACGGCCCAGAACATGCTGGAACACGCCAACCGCAGCCTGGTGGTATCGGGTCTGGACGCTGGCAAGTTCACCGTGCTGTCCAGCGGCGCGGTGGTGTACGTCAGCGCGCTATCGCCGGACGGTACGGGCTTGAGCAAGGTGTTCATGCACCGCGCCAACGAGGGCCGCATCGACGTGGTGACGGCAAAATCCGGGCAGATGTTCTTCGAAGGCGAGCGCAACCGCTACCTGCGGCTGGACGACGGGTTCCGGGTCGAAGGCCCTGATGGCGCCGGCCTCGATTACCGGCTGATCCGCTACAAGTCCAACGAGGTCGCGCTGCCGGACCGGGCCGATACGCTGGACAAGGACGACCCCGCGCTGCTGCCGACGCCCCAACTGCTGGGCGACGGCCGGCCGCAGGCGAATGCCCAGGTCCACGCACGCCTGACGCCGCCGCTGCTGGCGCTGGCGTTCGCCTTGCTGACCCTGCCACTGTCGCGCAGCTCGCCCCGGCAGACGCGCTACGGGCGGGTGATGCTGGGCTTCCTTGCCTATCTCGTCGGCGTCAGTCTCATGTTCAACGGCACCCAACTGCTGGCCGATGGCAAGCTGCCCGGTGTCGTCGGCCTGTGGTGGTTGACGCTGCCCCTGCTCGCGGCAGGTCTATGGTTCTACCTGCGTGACGGTCAGTTGTCGCGGCCGCGGAGGCGCGCATGAGGCTGTTGCCGCGCCTGCATGACACCTACGTGGGCCAGGTCGTCCTGGTCACCGTGCTGCTGACCTGGGCGGTGCTGGTGGGGCTGGACGTGGTGATGGCGCTGTCCGGCGAGATCGGCGACCTGGGCACCGGCAACTACACCTTCGGCCATGCGGTTGCGTGGGTGCTGTACACCGTGCCGCGGCGGGCCTACACGATGTTCCCCACGGCGGCCGTGATCGGTTCGCTGATGGGACTGGGACAGCTGGCGGCCAGTTCGGAGCTGACCGCACTACGCGCGGTCGGCCTGTCGCGTCTGCGCCTGAGCGTCTCGGTCGCCGCGGCATTGGGCATCCTGACCGTGCTGATGATCTTCAGTGGCGAAACGCTGGGCCCGTGGGGGCAGCGCCAGGCCGACGTGTTGAAGATGGCCGCGCGCACCGGCAACGTCGCGATGGATCGCTACTCGGGCCTGTGGGCGCGCGAAGGGAACACCTTCCTGTACGCGCAGAGCGGCGAAGAGAAGGACCAGGGCGGCGGCAAGGTGTCGCTGCAACTGCGCGACGTGCGCATGTACGAACTGGCGGACGACGGGCGGCTCGCCTCCATCGCGCATGCGGCCATCGCCGAGCACCTGGACGGCTACTGGCTGCTGAAGAACGTGCGCCGTACGACCTTCAACGAGCGTTCCGCCACCCAGGTGACCGTGCTGGGCGAACGCTGGGAATCGGAACTGGACGCCTCGGTGCTGTCGTCCAGCCTGGTCCGCGCGCGCAACATGCCCAGCCACGAACTGAGCCAGAACATCGACTACCGCAAGCGCAATGGGCTGGACGCGCGCGACTACGAAGACCAGTACTGGGCGCGCTGGTTCTATCCGCTCAACGTGCTGGCGCTGTGCCTGGCGGCCATCCCGTTCGCGTTCGGCAGCCTGCGCAGCGGCGGCATGGGCAAGCGGCTGTTCCTCGGCATCGTGTTCGCCGTGGGCTTCTATGTGCTGCAGACCATGTTCGTGCGGCTGGCCGGTGCGTTCCGGCTGGATTACCGCGTCGCGTACTCCGTGCCGCCCTTCGCCCTGTTGGGCATCTCCTGGCTGATGTTCCGGCAGAGAAGCCGCTGACTCCGGCGTATTGCGCGCGAATTGCGTTTGCGCGTTGACGGCAACGGCTGCGCCCGCGGGAGGTGGTGGCTCAGCCTCCGTGCTTCGGCAGGCGCACCATGCGGGTGCCGCTGAAGCGGTCATGGAATGTCAGCCGCTCCCGGTCCACCCACGCCCACCAGAAGCCCAGCCCGCCGGCCAGCGTCGACAACGTCGCCAGCGTATAGCGCAGCCACAGCGCGGCCCGCGCAGGCGCACCGCCGTCCGCAGTGACCACCTTCAAGCGCCATGGGCGCATGCCGAGCGTCTGGCCGCCACGATGCCAGCTCCAGGTGGCGTACAGGCCGCCCGCGCCCCAGCAGCATCCCCACAGCAACCACCACAGCGGGCTGAAAGGTTCGATGTTGTGGCGGACATTGCCGCTGATCGCGACGTCGATGAGTACGAACGGGACCGCGACGGCGAGCCACAGCGCCAGCACGGGCCAGACGTCGTAGAGCAGCGCGAGCAGGCGCCAGCCGATCAGGGCGCGGGGTTTGTCGGTGGCAGGGGCGGATTTCGTCATTGCGACAGGATACCGGCTGAGGCCCGCAGGCCTCCTGTGGGAGCGACGTCAGTCGCGAAGGCCAAGTTCCTTCAGGCAGTCCGGATAACTGGTCCCGTTCGTGGTGAGCCTGTCGAACCACGCACTTTGCGCCGCATCGACGGGTCACCAGGCCTGCTCTCCCGTGAAAGGCGTGGTTCGACAGGCTCACCACGAACGATATCCGGGGCCGCCTGCTTGACGGAGAGATGCAGCCCCTCCCGGGCTACGCCGGGAAACGCTGTCTGCGTTCATTCCCGTGATCGCGGGGTCTCCTGCGACGCCCATCGCGTCTGACGTCGCTCCCGCAGACAGGATGCCCATCGCCTAAGCTTGCCGCATGACTGCCCGCACGCCCGCCGAACGCCGCCAGCAGGTGAACGCCCTGCCGCCCGTCCCCGATGCCGACGCCGATGCCATCGCGGCATTCCTCGACGTTATCTGGGCCGAGAACGGACTGGCGAAGCCGTCGCTGGACAGCTACCGGCGCGACCTGGAGGGTTTCGCGCGCTGGCGCAACGGCCGTGACGGCGGGTTGGCGGTGGCTGATCGCGCGGCCCTGTTCGACTATCTCGCCTGGCGCACGCGCGAGGGCTATTCGCCGCGCAGCAACGCACGGCTGCTGTCGGCCCTGCGTGCGTTCTATGCGCATCGACTGCGCCGGGGCGAACGTGCGGACGACCCCACCGCGCTGCTCGATCCGCCCCGCCTGCCGCGCTCGCTGCCGAAGGCGCTGGCGGAAACCGAGATCGACGCGCTGCTGGCCGCGCCCGACACCGCCACGCCGCTCGGCCTGCGTGACCGCGCGATGCTGGAACTGATGTACGCCGCAGGCCTGCGCGTCAGTGAGCTGGTCACGCTGCCGGCGACTGCGGTCAACCTGCGGCAGGGCGTGCTGCGGGTCACCGGCAAGGGCAGCAAGGAACGGCTGGTTCCGCTGGGCGAGGAGTCGCAGCACTGGCTGGAAACCTATCTGGCTCGGGCGCGCCCGGCCCTGGCGGGCAAGCGCAGCACGCCGTTCCTGTTCATGGGTGCGAGCGCCGAACCGCCGACCCGACAGCAGTTCTGGGTGTTGGTGAAGCGTTACGCGGCGCTGGCCGGCATCGATCCGGTCCGGATCAGTCCCCACGGGCTGCGGCACAGCTTCGCCACCCACCTGCTCAACCGGGGCGCCGACCTGCGCGCGCTGCAGATGCTGCTGGGGCATAGTTCGCTGTCGACCACGCAGATATACACCCTGGTCGCTCGCGAACACCTCAAGCAACTGCACGGCCGGCATCATCCGCGGGCATGACACGGGTCACGCTGGCGGGCGGTTAAGCCGCCTGGGCGGCCTCGTGTGCCAGAATCCACGTCTGTTCCTGCCACCCAGCCGCACCGCGGCATATCCCGGATGCCCTTGATGCCCCGCCTGATGACCGCCGCCCTTCTGGGTGCCCTGAGCCTGACCGCCTGCGCGCAGGCCCCCGAGCCGCCCGCCCAGGGCGATGCTGCGGCCGCGGCCGCCACGCCGCAGGCGGCGGTGCGCCAGATCAAGGCGGGCGTCGGCGCCACCCCGGATGAGCGTGCTCGTTCCGCGATCGCCCAGCTCAATCCCCAGGCGAAGGTGGAGTACGTAGGCGCGGCACCGTTGCCGGGTTTCCGCGAGGTGATCGCGGGCGGCCAGCTGCTCTACATCAGTGACGATGGGCGCTACCTGATGCAAGGCACCGTTCTGGACCTGGACCAGCAGCAGGACCTGATGCAGACCAGCCCGGCGCTGGCCGGCTACCGCAGCAAGCTGATCGCGACCATCCCGCATGCCGAACGCATCGTGTTCGCGCCGCCGAATGCCAAGTACACCGTCACCGTGTTCACCGACATCGAATGCGGCTATTGCCGCAAGCTGCATGGCGAAGTCGGCGAGCTCAACCGTCTCGGGATCGCGGTGGAGTACCTGGCGTTCCCGCGCATGGGCCTGGGCAGCCAGGACCACAAGGACATGATCTCGGTCTGGTGTGCACCAGACCGGAAGCGAGCGCTGACCGATGCCAAGGCCGGCAAGTCGATTCCTCAGCGCGACTGCAAGAACCCCGTGACCATGGAGTTCGACGTGGGCCAGCGCATCGGTGTCAGCGGCACCCCGGCCATCTATTCGGCCGAGGGCGTCCAGCTGGGCGGTTACCTGCCGCCCGCCGCCCTGCGGGCCAAATTGGACGAGCTGGCGGCGAAAAAGGCCCCGGCCGCCGCCGCAGGCGCCGCCCCGTGATCCCGACGAAGCCGGCCCTGCGCCGGCTTCGCTACAATAGCGGGCCCCGTCCTGACGGCACGCCCCCACGGTTCCGGACATGATCGTCCTTGAAGGCCAACCGGCCTTGTCGCACTTCCGCCGCGCGCGGCTCGAATCCAAGCTCCAGTCGATTGCATCCGATGTCCACGCTCCAAAGGTGCGTGTTCGCGGCGCCTGGCATGTCTATTTCATCGAACCCGAGGCCGGTGCGACCCCGGACCTGGCTACGCTGCGCCGCATCCTGCAAGCGGGCGACCAGGACGAAGCGCTGGCCGATGGCGCGGTCTCCCGCTTCGTCACCCCGCGCTTGGGCACCCTGTCACCGTGGGCGAGCAAGGCCACCGAACTGCTGCGCGGTGCCGGCCAGCCGGTGAAGCGCGTCGAGCGCGGCCTGCGCATCGACCTGACCGCCTGGGACGACGCGCAGCCGGCGCTCGCCAAGGCGCTGCACGACCCGATGACGCAGTCCCTGCTCACCTCGCGCGACCAGGCGCAGGCCTTGTTCACCGCGCTCGCGCGCGGCGAACTGGAACGCATCCCGCTGGCGCAGCTTGAAGCGGCCAACGCCCGCCTGGGCCTGGCGCTGGCGGACGATGAGATCGACTACCTGCGCGCACGCTACGCCGAGCTGGGCCGCGATCCGTCGGACGTCGAACTGATGATGTTCGCGCAGGCGAACTCCGAGCACTGTCGCCACAAGATCTTCAACGCTACCTGGACCATCGACGGCAAGGATCAGGACCGCTCGCTGTTCCGGATGATCAAGCACACCCACGCGCAGACGCCGGAGCACACGCTCAGTGCGTACAGCGACAACGCGGCGGTGGTCGAAGGCTATCCGGCGGCACGCTTCCGGCCCGACGGCGGCGGCCAGTACCGCATCGAGGCGACGCTGGATTCGGCCTTCTGCATCAAGGTCGAAACCCACAACCATCCCACCGCGATCGCGCCGTTCCCCGGCGCCAGCACGGGTGCGGGCGGCGAGATCCGCGACGAGGGCGCGACCGGCCGCGGCGGCAAGCCCAAGGCCGGCCTGACCGGTTTCTCGGTGTCCCATCTGCGCATCCCCACGTTGCCGCAGCCCTGGGAGGCGCCGCGCGCGCTGAATCCGCGCATGGCGCCGGCACTGGAGATCATGCTGGACGGCCCGCTCGGCGGCGCGGCGTTCAACAACGAATTCGGCCGCCCGAACCTGCTGGGCTATTTCCGCAGCTTCGAATTACCGGAGGGCGCGGGCCTGACGCGCGCCTACGACAAGCCGATCATGCTTGCCGGTGGCCTGGGCGCGATCGACCGCATCCAGGTGGAGAAGAAGACGCTGTCAGCCGGCGACGCGGTGATCGTGCTCGGCGGTCCGGCCATGCTGATCGGCCTGGGCGGTGGCGCGGCCAGTTCGGTGGCCTCCGGCGAAAGCGCGGAAGAACTCGATTTCGCCAGCGTACAGCGCGACAACCCCGAGATGGAGCGCCGCTGCCAAGAGGTCATCGACCGCTGCGTGGCGATGGGCGACAACAATCCGATCCTGTGGTTCCACGATGTCGGCGCCGGCGGTCTGTCCAACGCGATTCCCGAACTGCTGCACGATTCCGGCGTCGGCGGCGTGATCGACCTGGGCAAGGTACCCAGCGACGATCCTTCGCTGTCGCCGATGCAGTTGTGGTGCAACGAATCGCAGGAACGTTACGTGCTCGGCGTGCCTCAGGCGCGGCTGGCCGAGTTCGCGGCGATCTGCGAACGCGAACGTTGTCCGTTCGCGGCCGTGGGTGTCGCCACGAAGGAAGAGCGGCTTGTGGTCGGTTATGGCGCCCTGAATGATCCTTCCCTTCTCCCCCCGGGAGAAGGTGCCCGAAGGGCGGATGAGGGTGCGACGGAGGCAGGAGAACAGCGCATCGCAGATGTTGCCGCGTCCGCGGTTTCCTTCGGCGCTACTGCTCCGCCGAACCCTCACCCCAACCCCTCTCCCGAGGGGAGAGGGGCTTATCCGATCGACCTTCCGATGGATGTGCTGTTCGGCAAGGCGCCGAAGATGCACCGCGACACCGGGTACCCGGAAGCCCCGAAGTGGCCGTCGTTGCAGACGGCGTCGCTGGACCTGCATGAAGCCGGCCTGCGCGTGCTCGCGCATCCCACGGTGGCATCCAAGCAGTTCCTGATCACCATCGGCGACCGCAGCGTCGGCGGCCTGACCGCGCGCGACCAGTTGGTCGGACCGTGGCAGATGCCGGTGGCCGACTGCGCCATCACGCTGAGCGGCTATGAAGGCTACGTCGGCGAAGCCATGGCCATCGGCGAGCGCACGCCACTGGCCCTGCTTGATGCCGCGGCCGCTGCCCGCATGGCGGTCGGCGAGGCGATCACCAACCTGTGCGCCGCGCCGGTGGAATCGCTGCACCGCGTGAAGCTCTCCGCCAACTGGATGGCGGCTGCCGGGCATCCGGGCGAAGACGCGCTGTTGTTCGACGCGGTGAAGGCCGTGGGCATGGAACTGTGCCCGGACCTGGATATCAGCATTCCGGTGGGCAAGGACTCGCTGTCGATGCAGGCGCAGTGGCACAGCGACGGCCAGGCGCAGAAATCGGTGTCGCCGGTCTCGCTGATCATCAGCGCCTTCGCGCCGGTCACCGATGTGCGCCAGCAATTGACCCCGCTGCTGTCGCGCGAAGACGACAGCGAGCTGTGGCTGATCGGCCTGGGTGCCGGCAAGAAGCGCCTCGGCGGTTCCGTGCTGGCGCAGGTCTATCCGCAGTCGGGTGGCGACGGTGCATGGCCGGCGTTCGCCGGTGATGGCCGCGATGAAAGCGTACCGGACCTGGACGATCCGCAGCGCCTGCGCGATTTCTTCCACCTGATCGCGGATGCGCGCGAGGCCGGCCTGCTGCTGGCCTACCACGACCGCAGCGATGGCGGCGCGTTCGCCGCGTTGTGCGAGATGGCGTTCGCTTCGCATCGTGGCCTGGATATCAACCTGGACGGCTGGGGCGACGACGCCTTCCGCACACTGTTCGCCGAAGAACTCGGTGCGGTGGTGCAGGTAGCCGACGAAGACCGCGCCGCGTTCGCCGACCTGGTCGAACGCCACGCCCTGACCGAATGCGCGCAGCGCATTGCGCGCCCGACGACGGCCGCCGTGGTACGCGTGCAGCAGGAAGGCGATGTGCTTGCCGAATGGCGCTGGGAAGAGCTGTTCGATGCCTGGTGGTCGGTGACGCACGCCATGCAGAAGCTGCGTGACAACCCCGACGCCGCCGACCAGGAGCGCGAGATGGCGCGCCAGTTCGGGCGGACCGGACTGAAGCCGAAACTCTCGTTCGATGCCGGTGACGATATCGCGGCACCGTTCATCCCCACCGGCAAGCGGCCGAAGGTCGCGATCCTGCGCGAGCAGGGCGTCAATGGCCAGATCGAAATGGCATCGGCCTTCACCCGCGCCGGCTTCGATGCGTTCGACGTGCACATGAGCGACCTGATCAGCGGCCGCGTGGCGCTGGAGGCTTTCAGCGGTCTCGCCGCGTGCGGCGGTTTCAGCTACGGCGACGTGCTGGGCGCGGGCCGCGGCTGGGCGACGTCGATCCTGGAGCGCAGCGCGCTTCGCGATGCATTCGCCGCGTTCTTTGCGCGCCAGGACACGTTCTCGCTCGGTGTCTGCAACGGCTGCCAGATGATGAGCCAGCTGAAGGACATCATCCCCGGAGCGCAGCATTGGCCTGTCTTCCTGCGCAACCAGAGCGAACAGTTCGAGGCGCGGGTGGCGTTGCTGGAAGTGCAGGAATCGCCGTCGGTGTTCTTCCGCGGCATGGCCGGTTCGCGCATCCCGGTGGCGGTGGCGCATGGTGAAGGCCGTGCCTCGTTCGCCGGTGCGGTCGATCAGGCCGCTGCCCGCGTGGCGTTGCGCTACGTGGACGGCGACGGGGCCATCGCCAGCCTGTACCCGCAGAACCCCAATGGTTCGCCCGACGGCATCACCGGCCTGACCAGCGAGGATGGCCGCGCGACGATCCTGATGCCGCATCCGGAGCGCACCCCCCGCAGCGTCAACCACAGCTGGCATCCGGCGGGCTGGCCGGACGACTCACCGTGGCTGCGCATGTTCCGCAACGCGCGAGTGTGGGTGGGATGATCGTGTGCGCCCGCCGACGACGGCGGGCCACGCCCGGGCAACGCGGCACCTGATAAAGTCCGGGCCTTCAAGGAGGCTTCCGTGAACGCTGCCGCGCTCGACAATCCCCTTTCCGACGACGAGCGCATCGTCGCGGCCCTGCTGGCGCGCGGACGCTTGAAGGAGGCCGACTTGGCGCGCGCCCGTCGGCTGCAGGACGAGACCGGCGGCGACCTGCTGGCACTGCTGTCCCGGCTGGGACTGGTGTCCGAGCGCGACCATGCCGAGACCGCCGCCGAGGTGCTTGGGCTTCCCCTGGTGGCGGCCAAGGATGCGCCGGATGCGCCGCCGGAATCGGTGGTGCTGTCGCAGCGCTTCCTCAAACAGTTCCATGTCTGCCCGGTGGGCGAGGGCGAGGGCCACGTCGATCTGCTGATGGCCGATCCGCAGGACCATTACGCGCTTGAGGCCGTGCGGCTTGCGACCGGTCGCGCGGTACGGCCGCAGGTCGCGCTGCGTTCGGAGATCAGCGACCTGATCGAGCGTTATTACGGCCAGGGCCGCAGCGCGATGGGCGCCATCGTCGAGAACGCGGACGGCGAAGCCACGGCCGACCTGGACGATGTCGAACACTTGCGCGACCTGGCATCGGAGGCGCCGGTCATCCGACTGGTCAACCTGGTCATCCAGCGTGCGGTCGAACTGCGTGCATCGGACATCCACATCGAGCCATTCGAGAACCGCCTGAAGGTGCGCTACCGCATCGACGGCGTGCTGGAGGAGGGCGAGAGTCCGCCCGCCAACCTCACCGCCGCGGTCATCAGCCGCGTCAAGATCATGGCCAAGCTCAACATCGCCGAGCGCCGCCTGCCGCAGGATGGACGCATCATGCTGCGCGTGCAGGGCAAGGAACTGGACCTTCGCGTCAGCACCATGCCCACCGCGCATGGCGAAAGCGTGGTGATGCGCCTGCTGGATCGCGAGACTGTGGTGTTCGACTTCAAGAAGCTGGGCTTCACCGATGCATTCCTGCCGCAGTTCCAGAAAGTACTGGAGCAGCCGCACGGCATCCTGCTGGTCACCGGTCCGACCGGCTCGGGCAAGACCACCACGCTGTACACCGCGCTGAGCAAGCTCAACACGCCGGACGTCAAGATCATCACGGTCGAGGACCCGGTCGAATACCAGATCGAGGGCATCAACCAGATCCAGGCCAAGCCGCAGATCGGGCTGGACTTCGCCCACGCCCTGCGCAGCATCGTGCGCCAGGACCCGGACATCATCATGATCGGCGAAATGCGCGACCTGGAGACCGCGCGCATCGCCATCCAGTCCGCCCTGACCGGCCATCTGGTGCTCAGCACGCTGCACACCAACAACGCGGCCGGCGGCATCACCCGCATGCTGGACATGGGCGTGGAGGACTATCTGATGACCTCCACGGTCAACGGCATCCTGGCCCAGCGGCTGGTGCGGCGGCTTGAGCCCACGCATGCGGAGCGGTACCCCGCATCGCCGGAGGAGATCGAGAAGTTCGCCCTGCGCCGCTTACAGCCGCAGGGCGAGATATTCCTTTATCGCCCGCGCGGTTCGGCCATCGCGCCGACCGGCTATCTGGGGCGCACCACCATCATCGAGTTCCTGGTGATGAACGACGAGATCCGCCGCGCCATCATGCGCCATGCCGGGATGGGCGAACTGGAACAGCTCGCGCGCGACTCTGGCATGCGCACCATGTACGAGGACGGCATCGTCAAGGCGCTTGCCGGCGAGACGACCATCGAGGAAGTGCTGCGCGTGACCGAGGAGGGCTGAGGCGATGAACAGGATGCTGGCGGGCTGCCTGATGGTGGCGATGTGCGCGATACCGGCCGTCGCGTCGGCCGGCAAGGCCGCGCCGAAGATGCTGGCGCGTGGCGAACTCCCAACCAGCTTCGCAGTCGGCACGGCATCGCCATCGCTGGCGCTGCAGGTCGAGATCGTCGACGGCAAGGTCACCGCGTCTGCGCCGGCCGGCGGTGAACCCGGCAACCTGCGCGCCGCGCGCAGTGGCGACGCTGCACAGACCACCCTGATGGTCAGCAGCACCTTGCCGGTGGCGATCAAGTTCGACCTGTACGTCTCGATGGATGGCGAGCAATTCACCTACGCCAGCAGCTGCGGCGTCACCCCGGGCATTTCTTCGTTCGAGATGTGGGAGCAGCCGGTGAAGCATTTCGCGCTGGGTAATCCCCGCGTGCTGCCTGCCGGCCGCATGGCCTGCGACTGAGTCCTGCCTCACGACGGAAAACAAGGGCCCGGCAATGCCGGGCCCTTGTCTGTCGCGCTGAGGGAACTTACAGGTCGATACCGAAGCCCACGCCGGCCGACTTTTCGTCACCGCTGAACGCGCCGCCGATGCTGAAGGACGCGCGCTCGCCGATCGGCTTGGAGTAGCCCACCGACAGCGCGTTCTCGCCGTTCTGCCAGCCCGCACCCACGGCCACGCGGCCACGCGGGCTGCGGCTGCCCGCGGCATTGATCGCCATGTTCAACATCGCCGAGCTCATTGCGCCCATCCTGTCGAGCCTGCGATCCTGCTCGGAGAAACGGCGGTCCACGTCACCGCGGAAGGCGTTGAAGTCGTCCTCCAGCGCCTTGACCTGGAAGTCCGCATACGCCTTCGCGCTGGCCAACGTGCTCGCCGAGGACTGGTCGGTGTAGGACTGTGCGCTGCTGAGCGTGTTGGCGTCGCCGGCATCGGCGTAGGACGCCGCCGCGGCGGGCACGTCCGCTGCCGCGGTGGTGTCGGTCGGTGCCGCGACCGCAGGCTGGCCACTGGCCACGGCGCCGCTGCCGGCGGCATCCGTGACGGTCGCCGTGCCGCGGGTCGGCGACGACGCGTTGCCGCCGTCGCTGGGCGCCGCGGCCGTCCCGCCGGCGACTTGGCCCTGGCTGGCCTGCGTCGGCGGTGCCGCACTGGCGGACGCGGTGGCGCCGCTGCCCGATCCGCTGTACATGCCGTACAACTCGTTGAGCTTCGCGTCGACGGCGGTGAACGCCGCGCCCACGTTGTTGTAAGACGTGCCCTGGATCGTGTAGCTCGGCGCGATGAACACGCCGCCGGAGAAGCCGGCACCGCCGCCCAGCGCACTGGCGACGAAACTCAGCTGCGACATGTTCACCGCGTCGGTGGCCTGGGTACCGGCCGCGACGTTGGTGATCTGCCGCTCGCTGCCGGCCCTGCCGACCGACACGGTGTCCTCCCGATCGGCGACGGAATCGCCACCGATGGCCACGCTGTTGTCGGCTTCGGCCGTGGCCAGGTTGCCCAATGCGACCGCGTTGACCCCTGGCGTGTACGCGCCGCCACCCACGGCGACGGAGTAGTCACCCGACGCTTCGGTGGGCAGGAAGCCGAAGAACGCGCCGCCGACCGCCACGCTGTTGTCGCCGCTGGCGATCGCGTTCGAGCCCAGCGCCGTGGCGTCGTAGTTGCTTGCCACTGCGCCGAAGCCCAGCGCGGTCGCACTCTCCTGCGACGCCTCTGCGCCATAGCCGAAGGCCGATGCGGCGAAAGCGGAGGCGCTGCTGTAACTGCCGATGGCAGCCGAACCATCCCCCGAGGCATCGCTGCGGAAGCCGTTCGCGGTGGCCTGCAGGCCCGATGCGGCGCTTTCCGTGCCGGACGCCGTGGCGTAGGCACCGGACGCGGTCGCGCCCGCACCGGTCGCGGTCGCGCCGGTATCGCCGGCCACGGCACCCGCACCCAAGGCCGTCGCATCGTCCGCCGTCGCTTCCGTGCTGGCGTAGACCGGATTGCCGTCTTCATCGAGCAGTGGATCACCGTTCTCGTCGAGCAGCGGCCGCTGTCCGCCGATCGCGACCGATCCCGCGCCGGTCGCCTGTGCACCTGCACCGTTCGCTACGCTGTTCTCGCCGGTGGCGGTGGCATTGAAGCCGCTGGCCGTTGCGCCATTGGCGAGGGCGAAGGCGCCCGAGCCAGTGGCCGTCGCACCGACGCCCTCGGCCAGCGCGGCCGAACCGGATGCCGTCGCGTAGTCGCCGGTCGCGGTCGCATCATCGCTGCCGTCCCCCGCGCCATTGGCCTTGAAGTAGCGCGTGGCGTTCTCCGATGCCTCGGCCAGCGCGTTGAGCTGATCGAGGTTCACCGCATCGGTGCCCTCGGTGCCGGCCGCGACGTTGGTGATCTGGCGTTCGCTGCCGATGTCGCCCACCGACACCGTATCGTCGCGGTCGTTCCACGAATTGGCGCCGATCGCCACGCTGTTGGTCGCGCCCGCCACCGAGTTCACACCCAGCGCCACGCTGTCGTCACCGTCGGCGTAGCTGTTGTGGCCGATGGCCGTGCTGTACTCGCCGGTGGCCCAGGCGCCGTTGCCGAAGGCGGAACCGCCCGTGCCGCTTGCACGCGTGTTGATCAGGCCGAAGAACGTGGTGCCACCGACTGCCGTGCTCTCCTCGCCCCCGGCACTCGCGCCTTCGCCCACCGCGGTCGCGCCGCTGCCCGCCGCGTCGGCACCATAGCCGAACGCCGAGGCGAAGTCGCCGCCCGCGTTGCTGTAGCCGCCGACCGTGGTGGAGGCCAGTCCATCCGCGCTGCTGCGGAAGCCGACCGCCGTGGACTGCGTCTCCGCCGCGGAAGCTTCCGTGCCCAGTGCGGTGGAGTAGGCGCCGGAGGCATTCGCACCCGCGCCGACGGCGCTTGCCCCGCTCTCGGCCGCGATAGCACCGGCGCCCACCGCAGTGGCGTCATCCGCCATCGCTTCGGTGCTGGCATAGACGGGGTTGCCGTCCTCATCGAGCAACGGATCGCCGTTCTCGTCGAACAGCTGCCGCTGTCCACCCAGGGCAATGGAACCCGCGCCCGAGGCTTGCGCGCCGGCACCGTTGGCCACGCTGTTGCTGCCGGTCGCGGTGGCATTGAAGCCGGTCGCTGTCGCGCCATTCGCCAGCGCGAACGCACCCGAACCCGTCGCCGTTGCGCCCACACCCTCGGCGAATGCCGCTGAGCCGGAGGCCGTGGCGTAGTCACCGCTGGCCACGGCGTCGTCCGTACCGTCGTTGGCACCGTTCGCCTTGAAGTAGCGCGTCGCGTTTTCGGAGGCGTCGGCAACTTCGTTCAACTGGTCCAGGTTCACCGCATCGGTTCCCTCGGTGCCTGCAGCGACGTTGGTGATCTGGCGCTCGTTGCCTGCGCTGCCGACCGAGACGGTGTCTTCGCGATCCGCGACGGAATCCCCGCCGATGGCGACGCTGTTGTCGGCTTCGGCAGTCGCAAGGTTGCCCAGTGCCACCGAATTGAAGCCGGGCGTGTAGGCCCCACCACCGACCGCGACGGAGTAGTCGCCTGAGGCTTCGGTCGGGATGAAGCCGAAGAACGCACCACCGACGGCCACGCTGTTGTCGCCGCTGGCGATCGAGTTGGAACCCAGCGCGGTGGAATCGAAGTTGCTGGCGACCGCCCCGAAGCCCAGCGCCGTGGCGCTGTTGCCACTGGCCTCGGCCCCGTAGCCGAAGGCCGAGGCGCCGAAGTTGGAGGCACTGCTGTAGCTGCCGATGGCAGAGGCGGCATCGTCCGAAGCATCGCTGCGGAAGCCGACGGCCGTCGCCTGGATGCCCGATGCAGTGGCCTCAGTACCGAGCGCGGAGGCATACGCGCCGGATGCATTCGCGCCCGCGCCCGTCGCCGTCGCCCCGATGTCGCTGGCGACCGCGCCGGCACCCAAGGCCGTCGCATCGTCCGCCGTCGCCTCCGTGCTGGCATAGACCGGATTGCCGTCCTCATCGAGCAACGGATCGCCGTTCTCGTCGAACAACTGACGCTGTCCGCCGAGCGCAACCGCGCCGGATCCCGATGCCTGCGAACCCGCACCGCTGGCGACGCTGTTCTCGCCAGTCGCGGTCGCGTTGAAGCCGGTGGCCGTTGCCCCATTGGCCAGTGCGAACGCGCCTGAGCCTGCCGCGGTCGCACCGATGCCTTCGGCCAGTGCCGCCGAACCGGACGCCGTGGCGTAGTCGCCGCTGGCTGTGGCGTCGTCCGTACCGTCGTTGGCACCGTTCGCCTTGAAGTAGCGCGTGGCGTTCTCCGAGGCGTCGGCAACTTCGTTCAACTGGTCCAGGTTCACCGCATCGGTTCCCTCGGTGCCTGCAGCAACGTTGGTGATCTGGCGCTCGCTGCCTGCGTCACCGACAGACACAGTGTTGTCGCGGTCCGCCGTCGAGTTGGCGCCCAGCGCCACGCTGTTGTCGCCCAGCGCCGTGCTGTAGAAGCCGACCGCCGTGCTGTTGTCGCCGCTGGCCCACGATTCCGCACCCAGCGCCGTGGCGTAATCGCCGGGCGCATAGGAGAAGAAACCCGCCGCCGTGCTCTCCAGTCCCGACGCTTCGGCCAGGCTGCCGGCTGCCAGGCTGTAGTCGCCCGCCGCGATCGCGCCGGACCCGAAGGCCGCCGCGCTGAAACCGCTTGCCTGCGTGTAGACGAACAGACCGAAACCGGGGATCAGGTCCGCCGGGCCGCCGACGGCCACGCTGTAGTCGCCGGTGGCGCCGCTCGCATGACCGAAGCTGGACGCATACGAGCCGGTCGCCGTGCTGCCGTAACCGAAGGCGGAACTCGCTTCGCCACTCGCTTCGCTGAGTACGCCGAACGACGAACTGCCGAGGGCCGACGCCAGACTGCCGGAGCCGACCGCCGTGGCACCCAAGCCTGAGGCCACGGTGTTGATGGTGATCGGATTGCTATCGGCATCGAAGGCATCCACCTGTCCGCCGATCGCGATGCTGGATTCGCCGCTGGCTTCGGCGCTGCTGCCGTTGGCGACGCTGTTGGCGCCGGTCGCCGTTGCGTTGAAGCCGGTGGCCGTTGCACCGTCGGCCAGCGCAAACGCACCGGAGCCCGTCGCCGTTGCGCCGGCGCCGTCGGCGAAAGCCGCCGAGCCGGACGCCGTGGCGTAGTCGCCGCTGGCTGTGGCGTCATCAGTGCCATCGTTGGCACCGTTCGCCTTGAAGTAGCGCGTGGCATTTTCAGAGGCGTCGGCGACGGCGTTGAGCTGATCGACGTTCACCGCATCGGTGCCTTCGGTGCCGGCGGCGACGTTGGTGATCTGGCGTTCGCTACCTGTGCTGCCGACGGACACCGTGTCTTCGCGATCGGCAACCGAGTCGCCACCCAGCGCCACGCTGTTGTCGGCCGTCGCCGATGCGAGGTTGCCGATGGCGGTGGCATTGGTGCCCGGTGACCACGCACCGCCACCGACCGCAGTGGAGAAATCGCCCGACGCTTCGGTCGGCAGGAAGCCCAGCAGCGAACCGCCGACCGCCACGCTGTTGTAGCCCGTTGCGATGGAACCCGAACCCAGCGCCGTACTGTCGCCGCCGCTGGCATCGGCGCCGTAACCGACAGCCGTGTCGAAATCGCCCGAGGCACTGGAGAAGCCGCCGACCGCGACGGTCGCGATGCCGGCGGCGGTGCTGGTGTGGCCGGCTGCCAGGGCCTGCGTGCCCGATGCGGTGGAGGAACTGCCGAAGGCGCCGGAATAGGCACCGGCCGCCTGGCTTCCCGTGCCCACCGCGCTGGCACCCGCGCCCGTCGCGTTCGCCTGCGTGCCGACGGCGGTCGCATTCGCACCGGCGGCGTTGCTCTGGCTGCCCAGCGCCGTCGCGCCTTGCGCGGTCGCGCTGCTGTCGTAGCCGACGGCGGTGGCATTCACGCCCGTGGCTTCGGCATAGCCGCCTACGGCGGTCGCTCCCGCCTTGTTGGCAATGCTCTTGTAGCCGACCGCGACCGCATGGCGACCGGACGCATCCACGCCGTCGCCACATGAGACCGCGTTCTCGCCGGGTCGTCCGTCCTTGATCGGATTGCCACGTGCATCCACGCAGTAGGCGGGTCCCGTTCCGATCTGAGGTTTGTCGTTCTGCGGTTGGCCTTTCTGTTTGTCATGCGCCAATGCCGCGCCGAACGGCGCACCTGCAAGCAGGGCCGAGACCAGCAGCGTCACGCCAAGGCGCGCACGCACGCGCGCACCGGACGACATCACGCCGTGCGCGCGCCGCGCGAACTCCGAGGCCACCACCAGCATGCCAAGGGAAGGGTTCCACACCTTGCTGTAAATCCTGTTCATGGATCACGTCCTTCATTCTGTGTTTTCGGGGGAATACGACAGCACCCGGGCCTCGCGGCACGGGGTTTCGAGGCGGACAACGTCAGGGAAACAGACAGCGCGGCATGCGGCAGGGGAGACGCATGGCCGGGTCGCACGAAGCAGCGGAAGCGGGGAGCAAAGAGGCGCCGACATCCAACGTCAGCACCGGGGTGTGCCGACGTTGGCGCAAGGAACACGACGCGGGTACGTCGCGGAAAAGACGTGCAAGCGGATCTGCAAAGCTAGATGCAGCATCGAAAAAAGATTCCCGCATTCCCCATCCCCTCATCCCGAGATGATGCAAAACAACTCCGTGCGATCGAACACTACATCTGCGTTGTGCAATTTGCGAGAGATTTGCTACGTTCGGCGGAACGCGACGAAACTGCTGAAAACAAGGCGTTAACGCTATGTGTAGGCGATGTGCACAACGTGTTCCCGTCGCGTGAAGAGTGTCGTGGCAGGTAAACAGGGGTACCTGCACGATCCGCTTGAAATGGAAACCGCAAGTCGTTGAGTAAGCACGTAGTAAACGGGTTACCCAGTTCGTTCTTCCTTGCAGACATGGAGCAGGTCAAGTGAATTCATATTCCTCATTCAACCGTTCGCGTCGTCGTCCTCTCGTCGCTGCGCTCGCCGCAATCGTCGCCTTCGGAGCCTTCGCGGGTGCGGCATCCGCGGGCGATGTCAGTACCGCCGGTCTACGCGATGGCGAAACCTACGACCGGTTCATCGTGAAGTACCGCGATGGCAGCAGCGCACGCGCCAGCAGTGCGACGCTGCAGCGCTCACTGGTGGGCGCGGTATCGCGTGCCGCGTTGGGGTCCGCGAACGGCAAGGCGGTAAGCGCCGCGAAGTTGCGCCGCCTCGGCATTGGTGCGGAGCTGGTGCGGACCTCGCGCAAGCTGGACCGCGTCGAAGCCGAAAGCCTGCTGCGCCAACTGGCGACCGACCCGGACGTCGAGTTCGCCGAGGTGGATGCGCGTCGCTATGCGCGCCTCGTCCCCAATGACACCTACTACAACCAGTATCAGTGGCACTTCAAGGATCCGGTCGGCGGCATCAACCTGCCGGCGGCTTGGGACAACGCGACCGGCGCGGGCGTCGTGGTCGCGGTGCTGGACACCGGCATCACCGCGCACAGCGATCTCGATGCGAACATCCTGCCCGGCTACGATTTCATCAGCGACACGTTCGTGTCCCGCGATGGCGACCTCCGCGATGCCGATCCGCGCGACGAGGGCGACTGGAATCCGGTGGCGGGCGAATGCTATGCCGGCTCGCCGGTGCAGGACAGCAGCTGGCACGGTACCCATGTCGCGGGAACGGTTGCGGAAGTGACCAACAACGCCAAGGGCATGGCGGGCGGCGCGTTCGATGCGAAGGTGGTGCCGGCGCGCGTGCTGGGCCGGTGCGGCGGCTACACCTCGGACATTTCCGATGCGGTGATCTGGGCGTCCGGCGGCACCGTCGCCGGGGTGCCGGCCAACGCGAATCCCGCGGAAGTGATCAACCTGAGCTTGGGCGGATCGGGTGCCTGCAGCACCGTTGAACAGAATGCGTTCAACCTGGCCATCGCGAACGGCAGCACGGTCGTCGTGGCGGCGGGCAACGATGCCGGCAACGTGAGCGGATACTCGCCCGGCAACTGCGCCGGCGTCATCACCGTGGCCGCGACGCGCATCACCGGCGGCATCGCCTCGTATTCCAACTATGGCACGCGTGTCGACATTTCGGCGCCGGGCGGTGGTGGCGGCGTGGACGGCAATCCGGGTGGCTACGTCTGGTCCACCGGCAACGAGGGCGCAACGGTGCCCACCACCGAGACCTACTTCGGCCTGGGTGGTACCTCCATGTCCGCGCCGCACGTGGCGGCGGTCGTCGCGTTGATGCAGAGCGTCGCCGATACGCCGCTGACGCCTGCGCAGGTGCTGGCCACGTTGAAGTCGACGGCGCGTCCGTTCCCGGTCGCGCCACCTGCCAATCGGCCGATCGGTGCGGGCATCGTCAATGCGGCCGCTGCGGTACAGGCCGTCATCAATGGCGGCGAGCCTCCGACGGCGACCTTGCTGACCAACAACGTGGCCGTCGGCGGCAACACGGGCGCGAAGGACGCCGTCATCCAGTACGCCCTCGTCGTGCCTGCCGGCGCCACCAGTCTGTCGTTCATCAGCTATGGGGGCAGTGGCAATGCCGATGTCTACGTGAAGTTCGGCAGCGCGGCCACGGCGACCAACTACGATCTGCGGTCGGCACGCCCCGGCAACAATGAGGTGATCAACATCGCTGCGCCGCAGGCGGGCACGTATTACGTGTCACTGGTGGGCAAGACGAAGTTCGCCAACGTCAGCCTGAGGGGCAGCTTCACCGCGCCGTGACGGTACGCGCGGATGCGATGCGACGGCCCCGGCATGCCGGGGCCGTTTCATGTCGCAGTCACGTATCCCTGCATGACGTTGCCCGGCGGAATGCGGTAACTTTGCGCATTCCCCGACCAGCGTCCCGCATGCCGCTTTTCCGCTACAAGGCACTTGATGCACACGGCGAGATGCTGGAAGGCCAGATGGAGGCCGCCAGCGACGCCGAGGTGGTGGCGCGCCTGCAGGAGCAGGGCCATCTGCCGGTCGAGGCCGCGCTGGCCGTTGCCGGAGGTGGACGCAGCTGGGGCCAGTTGTGGCGGCCGAACGCGTTTGCGGGCGGTCGGCTGGTGCAGTTCACCCAGCAACTGGCGACGTTGCTGGGCGCAGGCCAGCCGCTGGATCGTGCGCTGGGCATCCTGCTGGACCTGCCCGAGGACGACAAGGCACGGCGGGTCATCAGTGACGTTCGCGATGCCGTGCGGGGCGGTGCGCCGCTGTCCACGGCACTGGACCGTCAGCATGGCCTCTTTTCCCGCCTGTACATCAACATGGTGCGCGCGGGCGAAGCGGGTGGCAGCCTGCACGATACGCTGCAGCGGCTGGGCGATTACCTCGAGCGCAGCCGCGCGCTGAAGGGGCGCGTGGTCAATGCGCTGGTGTATCCGGCCATCCTGCTGGTGGTGGTTGGCCTGGCGCTGTTGTTCCTGCTGGGTTATGTGGTCCCGCAGTTCGCGGTGATGTACGAGAGTCTGGATGTCGCGTTGCCGTGGTTCACGCGCGGCGTGCTGTGGATGGGCAGCTTCGTGCGTGATTTCTGGTTCGTGCTGGTCGCGGTGCCATTGCTGACGGTGCTCTGGTTCGACCGCCGCCGCCGCGATCCCGTATTCCGTGGCCGGCTGGATGCATGGTTGCTGGACAGGCCGCTGGCGGGACCGTTGCTGGCCCGGCTGGAAACCGCGCGCCTGGCACGCACGCTGGGCACGCTGCTGAAAAACGGGGTGCCATTGCTGACGGCGCTGGGCATCGCCCGCAACGTACTGGGCAATCGGGCTTTGGCGGCCGATGTCGATGCCGCCGCCGAGGATGTGAAGAACGGCCACGGCCTGTCCGCGTCGCTGGCCAAGGGCAAGCGCTTTCCGCGGCTCGCCCTGCAGATGATCCAGGTGGGCGAGGAGTCCGGTGCCTTGGACAGCATGCTGCTGAAGACGGCCGAAACCTTCGAGCAGGAAACCGCTCAGGTGCTGGACCGTATGCTGGCGGCCCTGGTGCCTGCCATCACGCTGGTCCTGGCGGGCGTCGTGGGCATCGTCATCGTCGCCGTGCTGGTCCCGCTGTACGATCTGACCGGCGCCATCAATTGAGAACACTGGAGAGCCCGCCACCATGTCCCGCATGCGCACCATGAACGCGTTCCATTCCCCCAGGTCGCAGCAGGGCTTCAGCCTGCTGGAAATCATCATCGTGCTGGTGCTGATCGGCGGCATCCTGGTGCTGGTGGGCAGCCGCGTGATGGGCGGCGCCGACAGCGGCAAGGTGAAGCTGGCGCAGTCGCAGTTGCAGACGCTGTCCGGCAAGGTCGAGACCTTCCAACTGGATACCGGCCATTACCCCACGCAGCTGTCGGACCTGGTGACACAGCCGGGCAACGCGGCCGGCTGGCTGGGCCCGTACGCGAAGGAAAGCGAACTGCAGGATCCGTGGAAGAATCCGATTGAATACCGTATTCCCGGCGAAACACAGCGCTTCGACCTGATCAGCCTCGGCGCCGATGGCAAGGCGGGCGGCGACAGCGTCAATGCGGATATCAAGAACGAATAAGCGCCTGCGTCCGCGACCGTGGCATTCCGCCGCGCCACTTCACCGGTGACCGCCACCAGGCCCGTGGACTCCAGGGCGCGCATGGGGGGCTTCACCCTGCTGGAAACATTGCTCGTCATGACCTTGATGGCGGCCGCCACCTTGCTGGCGGCGATGATGTTCACCGGTGGGATGGAGGGCATGCGCCTGCGTTCGGAATCCAAGGAGATCGCGGCGCAGCTGCGCTACACGCGTGCACGTGCCATCGCCACGGGACAGCCGCAGCGTTTTCTCGTGGATCCGCGCGCGCATCGATGGGAGGCCGCCGGTGAACGCCATGGCGACATCGATGCTTCGTTGTCGGTGCGCTTCACCGGCGCACGGCAGGCGCAGGCGCGCGCCGGCGAAGGCGCGATCCTGTTCTTTCCCGATGGTGGCTCGACCGGGGGACGCGTCACCCTTGCGGCCGGACAGGCGGCATGGAGTGCCGACGTAGCATGGCTGACCGGTGAAGTGCGCCTGGTGCGCGATGCGGTCGCTGCGCGATGAGCATTCCCGCGCGACGGCAGCAACGCGGCTTCACCCTGCTCGAAGTCATCGTGGCATTCGCGCTGCTGGCGCTGGCGTTGACATTGCTGCTCGGCGCGCTCTCGGGCGCGAGCCGGCAGGTGCGGACATCGGCCGACAGCAGCCACGCCACGCTGCATGCGCAGTCGCTGCTCGCCCAGCTGGGCACCGGCGAAATCCTGCAACCCGGTCGGCAGGAAGGCAGCTTCGATGGCAACCGCTACCGCTGGCAACTGGAAGTGTCGCCCTTCGCCGACCCACTGGCGGCGCGTGCGCAGCGCGACGCAGGCGCACCGCAATTGCTGGATGTGCGCCTGCTGGTGAGCTGGGGCGATGCGCGCGACCAGTCCCTGCAGTGGCGGACATTGCGGCTGGCGCCGCGCGACATCAACCAGGCGACGCTGCCATGAGATCGGCGCATCAGCGCGGCTTCACCCTGATCGAAGTGCTGGTGGCGCTGGTGTTGCTGGCCGCCGGGCTGGCGCTGGCCTTCGCCACCCTGCGGTCGTCCACCGCGGTCGTCACGCGCGGAGAGGACATGGCGCAGGCAAGCGAGCGCATGCGCGCCGTGCACGGTTACCTGCGCGCACGCCTGGCGTCGGCGCAACCCATCGTGTTCGCGACCGATCGCGGCTCCCTTCGAGAGGCCCGCTTCATCGGCACGCCGCAACGCATGCGTTTCGTGGCCGACCTGCCGGACTACCTGGGATACGGCGGGCCCTATCTGCACGACGTGGGGGTCGATGACGCAGGTCGTTTGCAGGTGCTGTTCGCCGTCGCGCAACCGGACGCCTCGCTGGAGGATGCCGATCTGCGGGCACGCGGACTGCGCGCCGAGCGCCTGGCTGACGGTCTGCGCGCGGTGCGTTTCCGTTATCGCGGACTGGATGCCGACAACCGGCTGGGCCCATGGCAGGACCGCTGGGAAACCTCGGAAATGCTCCCTTTGCAGGTGAAAGTCGAAATGGACGCCGTGCGCGGCGGGCGCTGGCCCGACCTGGTGGTCACGCTGGTGCGCAGCGAAGGCGGCGCGGGTGGCGGGCTGCTTCCCGGTGGCGGGAGTCCGGTACTGCCATGAGACATCAGCACGGCGCCGCGTTGTTGATCGTGTTGTGGCTGGTGGCGCTGCTCACCGCGCTGGTGGGGGCGTTCGCACTGACGGCACGGATGGAGGCGTTGCAGGGAAAGGTGGGCAGTCGCGGCACGGTGGCGCAGGAGATCGCGCGCTCCGGCATGGAATACGCGCTGGTACGCGTGGCGGACCGCAATCCGGAGACGCACTGGCAACCCAATGGCCGCGCGTACGCCTGGAGGTTCGATGGCCATGACGTGCAGGTGCGCATCATCGACGAAACCGGCAAGGTGGATCTCAACCAGGCCGACATGTCGCTTCTGTCGCGCCTGATGCAGGCGCTCGGGCAACCGGCCGATGCGAGCGACGTGATCGCCGCGGCGATCGTGGACTGGCGTGATGCCGACAACCTCAGCCAGCCCGTCGGTGGCGCGGAGGACGGCGACTATGCAGCGGCGGGGCGCGACTACGGCGCCAAGGACGCGCCGTTCGAAACCCTCGCGGAAGTCGAACAGGTCCTGGGCATGACACCTGAGTTGTACGCACAGTTGGCGCCGTTCCTCACCCTGTATTCGGGGCGCGGCCAGCCCGATGCGACCTACGCGCAGGGGCCGGTGCTGGTCGCGATGGGGGTGGATGCGACGGCATGGCTGGCGCAGCGCAACGCGACCGGTGTCACGGGAAGCAATCAACTCGTCGGTGCCGGCAGCGGCACGTATAGTATCGAGAGCCGTGCGCGGCTGGCCGATGGCCGCGAGGCGTCGTTATGGACAGTGGTGCGCGCGGGAGCCAGCCCGGTACCGGGTTCGGCTTATACCTTGTTGCGCTGGGAGGAGGGAGCGGCACCACAATGAGCGGCGTACGCGACACCTTGCAGCAGTTCCGGGCGCGACTGGGCCCTGGGCCACGCAGTTTCCTGGCGTGGTGGGGACAGGCGCTGGCGACCTGGTTGCCGGCGCGCTGGCGCATGCTGCTCGGCCTGACCCGCGACCGGCTGTTCTTCCAGTACCAGGCTGACGAACTCGAGATGACATGGGGGGAGGGCACGCAACGCCATGTGTTGGCGCGCCTGCCCGCCACGACCACGCCCGACGACCTGCGCGCGCTGCTCGGCAGCCGCCTCGCGAACCTGCCGCGCTGGTGGTTGGTGCCGCCGGGCATGGTGCTGCGTCGACGCCTGTTGCTGCCGGCGGCGGCAGCGGATCGCCTGCGCGATGTGCTGCGGTTCGAACTCGACCGGCAGACGCCTTTCACCGCGAACGAGGCCTGCTTCGATGCGCGCGTGCTGGGCGTCCGTGAAGACGGCCAACTCGATGTCGAATTGGCGGCGGTGCCGAAATCCGCATTCGCCGGGGGCCTGGGCCGACTGGGTGCGTTGGCGGGCGGACTGGCGGGGGCTGACGTTGAAGATGCGGACGGCGCGCCGCTGGGCGTGAACCTGCTGCCCGAGGACGCGCGCGTGGCCCGCCAGGCACCGCAGCGCGGATTGCACCTGACGCTGGCGGCGGTCGCGGTGATCGCACTGGTGTTCGGTGCCTGGGCGGTGCTCGACAATCGGCGCGCGGCCGCAGACGTCTTCGCCGCACAGGTGGAAAGCCGTGCAGAAGAAGCGCGGCAGGTGGCGTCGCGACGGCAGCAACTCGTCGATCTCGTCGCCGGTACGGCCACGTTGAACCAGACCAGCGCACAACGCCCCACCGCGCTGGAAGTGATGGACGATGTGACCCGGCGCCTGCCTGACAACACCTATCTCGAGAAGCTGGCCATCGAGGGTGATCGGCTGACGCTGATCGGTTTCAGCCCGGAGGCATCCGGGTTGGTCGCGCGCCTGCAGGAATCGCCGCTGTGGCGCAATCCCGCCTTGAGCGGCGCGCTGCAGCCCGACCCGCGCACGCGCATGGACCGCTTCACCCTTACCGCCGAATTGCTGGGCAAGCGGGATCCCGCCAACGCGGGCACGCAGGGAGGCGCCGATGCCGCTGGTCGTGACTGAGCGTGACCGCTGGCTGGCCCTGGCGCTGCTGCTGGTGGCGCTGCTGCTCGGCTATCTGGTGCTGGTCCATCCCTGGTGGACGGTGCCGATGCAGGACGTGAACGCTCGCGTTGCCGAACTGCGCGACCGCGAACTGCGCATCCGCACCCAGCTCCAGCAGGCACCGCAGGTGCAGCGCGAACTGGCCGCGGCGCTGGCGCAGCAGGCGCAGCGCCCGGGGTTCCTGCCCGAAGCGACGGTTGAACTCGCCACCGCCGGGCTGGTGCAGCGGCTGGAAACCATCGTCAGGCAGGCCAGTCCCGGCAACCGCAGTTGTGCCATCGCCAACCAGTCGCCGCTGGCGATCGCCGGCCGGGAGGTCTATCCGCGCGTGGTGGTGCAGGTACGCCTGCGCTGTGGTGCGCCGGAACTGGCGTCGGTGCTGCACCAGATCGAGTCCGGCAGCCCGCGGTTGTTCGTCGAGAATCTCAACATCCTCGCGCAGCGGTATGCGTTCCAGGCCAGCGAAAGCGGTGCAGGCGGGTTGGACGTGAACTTCGACCTGTACGGTTATCTCAAGCCCACGCCCGCCGCCGTGCAGGAGCCACCCCGTGCGCCTTGAGACCTGGACCGCGCGCACTTGGATACTCGCCGTGACGGCGGGATGGGCGGTGCTGGTCGCGCTGCTGGCGCTGTTCGGCCTGGGCGGCCGCATCACGCCGTTGCCTGCCGATCCGGCCCTCGTGCAAGCATTGCCCCGCCTGCCTCCTGGCCCGCCGGAACGCCTGGGTGAGTTGACCCGGTACGCGGAGGTCGGCGAACGGCCGCTGTTCTCGGAGGACCGCCGGCCCAAACCGTTCTTCCTGTCCGGCGAGGAAGCTGCTGCGCCGGCCTTCGATCTGGTGCTGAGCAGCGTGCTGATCACGCCAGCGCTGGAACTGGCCATCGTCCAGCCTGCTCAGGGCGGCGAGGGGCTGCGGGTGAAGGTGGGCGAATCCCCGGCGGGCTTCCCGGGTTGGCGATTGAGCGAACTGGCACCGCGCCGGGCCGTGTTCGACGGCCCTGAAGGTCGGCGTGAGCTGGAACTGCGCGTCTTCGACGGCGCAGGTGGCCAGCCGCCCACTCCCCTTGTGGGCGGATCGCCGCCGGTGTCCGTCCCGCCGGCCGGTGTGCCCATGCCCGCGCCCATGCCGGGCAGCCGCACGACCGGCGGCAACAATGGCCCCGCCGTCATGCCGACCGTGCCGTCGCCGGCTGCACAAGGGCCCGTGCCCGCGCCTTCGCCACCACGCTCCAGCGACGCGACGGCCGCACCGGCCACGACCACCGACCAGCAGATGGAAGCCATCCGCCAGCGCATCGAACAGCGCCGCGCGCAGCTGCGCCAGCAGCAGGCGCAACCCACCACGCCGCCGGCAACGCCCGGCAAGACACAGTAGAGTGCCGGCATGACGCCACGTGTGATCCTGTTTTCCCTTTGCCTCGGACTGTTGGCCGGCTGTGCCAGTGCGCCGGTGCCGGATGTGCGCCGCACGTCGCCCACGCCGCCCGGCGAGGTCGTGCCCGGCAGTGCGCAGACCGCGCCATTGAAGGATGCCGAGGCGCCGGTCGGGGGTCCGCAGGCGCAGATCCGCCGCGGCAACGGCCAGATGATCAACCGCAGCGCGGCGGCGGCCCCGATGCCGTCGCTGGGCAGCGCAAGCAGCGGATCGGCCACCTTCAATTTCGAAGGCGAATCCGTGCACGCCGTGGTCAAGGCGATCCTGGGCGACATGCTGGGGCAGAACTACGTGATCGCCCCGGGCGTGCAGGGCACGGTCACGCTGGGCACGCCCAAGCCAGTGTCGCCTGCCGAGGCGTTGAACCTGCTGGAAATGGTGCTGGGTTGGAACAACGCCCGGCTGGTCTACAGCGGTGGCCGCTACAACATCGTGCCCGCCGACCAGGCCTTGGCCGGCAGCGTGGCGCCCGGCACCGGCAGTCCCGCCAGTGCGCGTGGTTTCGAGGTGCGCGTGGTGCCGCTGCGTTTCATCTCCGCCAGCGAGATGAAAAAGGTGCTGGAGCCCTATGCGCGGCCCAACGCCATCGTCAACACGGACGCCACCCGCAACGTCATCACGCTCGCCGGCACCCGCTCCGAGCTGGAGAACTATCTCCGCACCGTGGAGATCTTCGACGTCGACTGGCTGTCGGGCATGTCGGTGGGCGTGTTCCCGCTGCAGTCCGGCCGCGCCACGCGCGTGGTCGCCGACCTGGAGAAGGTGTTCGGCAACGACAGCAAGACGCCCAGTGCGGGCATGTTCCGCTTCATGCCGCTGGAAGGCGCGAACGCGGTGCTGGTGATCACCCCGCAGCCGGCCTATCTCGACCAGATCCAGCAGTGGCTGGAGCGCATCGACGGTGCGGGCGAAGGCAGCCGGCTGTTTTCGTACGAACTGAAGTACGTTAAGGCGCGCGAACTCGCGCAGCGGCTGGCGGAAGTGTTCGGCGCGTCGGGTGGCGGTAGCGGCGGCGATGATCGCTCCACCGGTGGGGCCGGCAATGTGTCGCTGATGCCGGGCACCGATCCCGTGCAGATCAACGACGGCGGCATGAGCGGTACCGGCGGCTCGGTCGATTTCGGCGGCTCGGGCAGCAGCGGCTCCGGCGGTGGACTGGGTGGCGGCTCGCTCTCGCTCAATCAGCGCGACAACGGCAACGGCGCGGTCACGCTGGACGTGGATGGCAGTCGCGTGGGCGTCGCCGCGGTGGAAGAAACCAACACCTTGCTGGTGCGTTCAAGCGCCAGCGCCTGGCAATCGATCCGCGAGGTGGTCGAAAAACTCGACGTGATGCCGTTGCAGGTCCACATCGAAGCGCAGATCGCGGAAGTGTCGCTGACCGGCGACCTGAGCTACGGCGTGAACTGGTACCTGGAACGGGCGATGACCGACAACGGCCTGGGTCCCTTCAACCCGCCCGGCGGAGTGCCCGGAGTGAGTGGACCCAGCAAGTGGAGCACGCTCGCCGGCAGCATCGGGGGCGTCAGCGGCGCAGGAGCCGTTTGGACGCTGGTCAAGAACGATGCGGCCGCCGTCATCACCGCGCTGGACGAGGTGTCCGACGTGCGCCTGCTGCAGACGCCCTCCATCTTCGTGCGCAACAACGCCGAAGCGACGCTCAATGTCGGCAGCCGCATCCCGATATCGTCCGTCACCGTCAACCCGGGCCTCGGCACCGACAACACCTACAGCCAGGTGCAGTACCTGGATACGGGCGTGATCCTCAAGGTGCGCCCGCGCGTGACCCGGGACGGCATGGTGTTCCTCGATATCGTGCAGGAAGTCAGCTCGCCCGGCAGCGAGCCGGATGCCAACGGCAACGTGCGGATCAACACGCGTCGCTTCAAGACCGAGGGCGCCGTGCAGGCCGGCAATACGGTGATGCTGGCGGGCCTGATCAGCGACACGGCGACCCAGGGATCGTCCGGCATTCCGGGCCTGAGCCGTCTTCCGATCATCGGAGGGCTGTTCGGCAAGAAGACCACGGGCACCGAGCGCAGCGAAGTCATCGTGCTGCTGACGCCGACCATCGTCAGCAATCCGCAGGAAGCCAACGACCTGACCGACGAGTACGGTAAGCGCTTCCGCGCGTTGGAACCCCTGAACACCCCGCGCGACAAGTGACGCCATCCGCCGCATCGTCCCTGCCCATCGTCCTGTTGCCCATCGGCACCGATGACGATGCGCTCGACGCCTGCCTGGGTGCACTGGAGGCCGGGACACCGGCTGGCACACGCCTGTGGCTGGCGGATGACGCGCAGGCGGGCCCGCGCGGCCTGGCCATCATCGAGGGCTGGCTGACGCGTACGCGACTGCAAGCCGACTACACGCGGCGCCCGCGCATGCTGGGCGAAGTCGCGCATGTGGACCAGATGCTGGCAGCCTGCGGCGACGCCGACGTGGTGGTGCTGGCACCGGATGCGCAGCCGTTGCCGGGTTGGTTGCAGCAACTGGCCGCCTGTTTCGCCCGTGACGCCGCCATCGCCACCGCCACGCCCTGGTGCAATGCGGGCGAAGCCGCTGCCTGGCCGCGGCTCGGCGAAGTGAGCCCGCCCCCCGCGGATTTCGAACGCACGGCGCGCGCTTGCGCGGCGATGGCACCGCTGCACCCGGAGCTGCCCGCGGCCGTCGCGCACGCCGTGGCGTTGCGCGGCAGCGCCCGCAAGCGCGTCGGTGGCTTGGATGCCGCGAGCTACGCCTCGTGGTACGCCGCGCTGGTCGACCTGTCGCTGCGCCTGGCCGGACTGGGATGGCGCAACGCCCTGTGCGAGACCGCCTTTGTCGCACGCGGAGGCGAGGGCGGGCCTGCTGATGGCGACATGGACGCATTGAACGCACGCTGGCCCGCCTTCACGCCGCGGCTGGCGACGTTCCTGATGGAAGATCCCCTGCACGAGCCGCGCGAGCGGTTGGGTGCGCTGTACGCCGACGCGGGATCACCGGAGCGCCAGCGTGACCTCTTCGGTTGAGATCGCCGGCATTGCCGTGGTGGTGGTCACGCATGAGAGCGCCACCAGCATCGACGACTGCCTGATGCGGCTGCGCACGGCGCACGGCGTGGACGAGATCCGCGTGGTGGACAATGCCTCCACCGATGACACGATGGAGATCGTGCAGCGCCACGCACTGCATGATGCGCGCCTGCGCTTCATCGCCAATCCCGACAATCCCGGCTTCGCAGTCGGCTGCAACCAGGGCGCACGCGATACGCATGCCCCCTGGCTGGCGTTCGTGAATCCCGATCTGATGGTGGAAGCCGATACGCTGTCGCGATTGCGCGCGCATGCCCGCCATGCGACGGGCGAGGTGTTGCTGGGCGTGGACCTGGTGGACGAGGGTGGTGTGCGCGATGCGGCGGCGCGTCGCCGCGATCCTCTGTTCGCCGCGATGCTGCGCTCGCCGGGCGCGGCGTCCAGGCTGGCGGTGCCGGTCGATGACGGGCAAGTGCTGCAGCCGGTGGACATCGTGTCGGGCGCGTTGATGCTGATACCGCGCGCGCTGTTCGACAGGATCGACGGGTTCGACGAAGGCTATCGCCTGCATGCCGAGGACATGGACCTCTGCCGTCGCGCACGCGCAGCAGGGGCGAGGGTCGCCGTCGCCAACGACATCCGCGTACTGCATATCCGTGGCGTATCGAGCCGCGCGCGGCCGATGTTCGTGGAGTGGCACAAGCACCGCGGCCTGTGGCGCTACTTCCGCAAGTTCGAAGCCGCACGATGCGGGGTGGTCACCCGCGCGGGGGTGTTTGGTGCCATCTGGCTGCACTTCGGCGCGGTAGCCGCGCGCATCCTGCTGCGGCGGCGGTGACGTAGCTGCCGTCTTTCAAGCGTCGATGCGGTGACCCGCGTCGCGCAGTGCCGACACCGCCTCGTCCAGCTGCGGTGCCTGCACCAGTACGTAATCCGTATCGTAGGTCGACAGCGCGAAGATCCCGATGCCCGCCGCCGCCAGCGGATCCAGCACCGCCTTCAGGATGCCGGTCAGGGCGAAATCGAAGGGTCCCTGCAGCTTGAACATGCGCCAGCCACGCTGGCAGCGCACATCCTCGGGGATATGCGTTTCCTCGCAGACCAGCGACAGTTCGTCGTCGGTCCAACCGGCATGTCGCATGCCGGTGTTGGGCCACCAAGCGGGCAGTGCAGAACCCGCAGGCAGTTGCGCGACCGCGTAGCGGCCCGGCAGCAGGGCCAGCGTCAACGACGTCATCCTGCGCGTCCGTTCCACCAGAACAGCGCATTGACCGCCAGCACCACCACCATGGTGTAGATCAGTGACAGCGGACCGCCGACGCGCCACAACTGGCGGGAGGTGTAGTTGGCCGGGCCGACGATCATCGAGATCACCGGGTTCGATGCCGTCATCAGGTTGTTGGACGCCGACAGCGCCACGATCAGGGCGAATGCGGTCGGGTTGCCGCCCGCCGCAAGTGCGAGATTGATCGCCATGGGCACCATTACGATGGTCGCGCCGACGTGGCTGATGACCAACGAGAAGGCCGTGGTCAACAACGCGACGGCGATCTCCAGTGCCCACACGGGAATGCCTTCGGGCAAGCGTTCCACCGTATGCCCGGCCACCCAGGCCGCCGCGCCACTGCTGTCCATCGCCCAGCCGAGCGGAATCAGGCCGGCCATCAGGAACACGGTCTTCCAGTTGATTGCGCCGTAGGCCTCGTCCATGCGCAACACGCCGGTCAACAGCATGCCGGCCACGCCTGTCATCAGCGTCAGTGCCACCGGCAGCTTGGACGTCAGCGCGATGATGATGGTGATGGCGAAGATGGTCATCGCGATCTTGAACTTGTGCGGGCGCTGCTCGCCTTTCGGGTAGTCGGTCACCACCACGAAGTCGCGGCTTTCCGCCGCCTGGCCCAGGTCCTGCCAGATGCTGTGGAACACCAGCATGTCGCCGGCGCGCAGCTTCTCTTCGCGCACGTTGTCGCGGATGACCTTCTTGTCGCGGTTGATCGCCAGCAGGCTGATGCCGTTCTGCTTGCGCAGGCGCAGTTCGCGCGCGGTCTTGCCGATGAACTTGGATGTCGGCGGGACCACGGCTTCTGAAATGCCGGCACGGCTGGGATTGAACAGGTCGCCGAAGTGGCGAAGCCGCGAGGACATGCGCAGGAACTGGTTCTGGGCGAAATCGCCCACCTCCTGCCGCGTACCCATCACGCCCAGCACGCTGCCCACCCAGATGCGCATGTCGGCCGGCGGCGCCAGCCGCGTGTCATTGCCCGTCTGCAGGGCCAGCATCAGCGGGGCATCGTGCAGCGCTTCGGCCTCGCCCAGCGACATGCCTACCAGCGGACTTTCCGCGGTGACCACCAGTTCGAATACGTCGCCTTCGATGCCGTAGGTGTTGGCGAAATAGCTCTCGGTGCGTGCCGGGGTGACGGCACCGTCAACGTCAGGGGTTTCCTCCTTCAACTTCCGATCACCATGGAAGCGGAAGTACAGCAGCGAGGCGGCGACCAGTGCCAATCCGATCGGCAGCGGCGCGAACATGCGCAGCGGCTCCAGCGTGGCCATGCCCGATGGCAGGTTGTTGTTGGCGGAGACCAGCAGGTCGTTGAGCAGGATCAGCGGCGAATTGCCGACCATGGTGAACGCGCCACCCATGACGATGGCGGCCGCGATCGGCAACAACAACCGCTGCAGCGACAGCCCCGTGCGCGACGACAGGCGGGAGGCGACCGGCATGAACAGCGCCATCACCGATGGGTTCTGCATGAAGGAGGAGTTGAGGCTGGCGATGGCGGTGGTCATCAGCAGCAGCCGCTGCTCGATGCCGTGTCCACGTCGCAGCAGCCATGACGCCAGCCGGTTCAGCGCGCCCGTGCGGTCCAGCCCGGCTCCGAGGATCATGGTGGCGATGATGCTCATCACCGCGTTGCCCGAGAAGCCGCCGAAGATCTCCTCTGGCGCGATCAGCCCGGTGATCCCCAGCACCACCAGCACGACCAGCGCCACCAGGTCGGCGCGGATGCGCTCGAACAGGAACATCGCCATCGTGAAGCCGACCAGCCCGAGGACGAGCTTCATGTCGTTGGTCAGCGTCAGCGCGTTTTCCATGTCGCGGTCGGTTTCCTGGTGCGTGCTGCGGTATTACTCGCGGTCGTACAGAAGGTCCCACACCCCATGGCCTAGCTTCTGGCCGCGGGTCTCGAAATGCGTCTGCGGGCGCCATGCCGGGCGGGGCACGCCGCCGCGCGCGCCGGCGCGGTTCACCAGCCCCGGTGTCGCATCCAGCACATCCCACATGTGCTCGGCGTAGGCTTCCCAGTCGGTGGCGCAGTGCAACCGGCCGCCCAGGCGCAGCTTGCGCGCGATGAGCGCAGCGAACTCGGGCTGCACCAGCCGGCGCTTGTTGTGGCGCTTCTTGTGCCAGGGATCGGGGAAGTAGATGCGGACTTCGTCCAGCGATCCATCCGCGACCTCATGCTGCAGCACTTCCACCGCATCGTGATGGTAGACGCGCACGTGGTCGCTGCCGTCATCGGCCAATGCGTTCAACAGCCGGCCCACGCCGGGCGCATGCACTTCCAGGCCCAAGTAGTCGCGTTCCTTGTCGTGGGCGGCCGCGAAGCGCAGTGCTTCGCCATTGCCGAAGCCGATTTCCAGCACACGCGGCGCCGTGCGGCCGAACACCGCGTCGTAGTCGCGTCGTGTGCCCGTGTAGTCCAGCCCGAAGCGCGGCCATTGCGTGTCGAACGCGCGTTGCTGGGCCTCGGTGAATCGGCCCTGGCGCAACACGAAGCTGCGGATTTCGCGCCGGCCTTCGCTGATCGTGAAGGGCTTGGGCGGTGTCTTGGCGCCCGGGCTGGAAAACGGGTCCGTCATCAGCCGATCAGTCCGTCGATCGGACTCGATGCCGAGGCGTTGCGCTTGCGCGGGATGCGGCCGGCGAGGAAGGCCTCACGACCGGCTTCCACGGCCTTCCTCATCGCGCTGGCCATCAAAACGGGGTGCTTCGCACCGGCGATGGCGGTGTTCATCAACACGCCATCGCAGCCGAGCTCCATGGCGATGGCGGCGTCGGACGCGGTGCCGACGCCGGCATCGACCAGCACGGGCACCTTGGCGTTCTCGATGATTTCCAGTAGGTTGTACTTGTTCTGGACACCCAGGCCGGAGCCGATCGGGGCGGCCAAGGGCATTATCGCGACGCAGCCGATCTCTTCCAGGCGACGGGCCAGGATGGGGTCGTCGCTGGTGTAGACCATCACGTCGAAGCCATCGGCCACCAGCTTCTCGGCGGCGGCAAGGGTCTGCACGACATCCGGGTAAAGGGTCTTCGGGTCGCCCAGCACTTCCAGCTTCACCAGCGTGTGGCCGTCGAGCAGTTCGCGCGCCAGCCGGCAGGTACGCACGGCATCGTCAGCCGTATAGCAGCCGGCGGTATTGGGCAGGATGGTGTAGCGGTCCGGCGGCAGCACGTCGAGCAGGTTGGGCTCGTTGGGCGACTGGCCCAGGTTGGTGCGGCGGATGGCGACGGTGACGATTTCGGCGCCCGCAGCCTCGGTGGCCAGGCGGGTTTCCTCGAAATCCTTGAACTTGCCGGTGCCGGTCAGCAGGCGGGAACGATAGATCTTGCCCGCGATCACCAGCGGGTCATGGGGGGCGGTGTTGGACATGCGGCGATTATCGCCCATGTCATGCCGGTGCGTCCCGCCGATCCGGACCGATCCGCGGTTTCAGCCGCCGCCCAGCGCGTGCACGATCTCGACACGGTCATCCGCCTGCAGCATGTGCTGTGCGTGCTGCCCGCGCGGGATGATCTCGCCATTGACCTCGATGGCCACGCGGCGCTCGGCCAGGCCTTGCAGGTGGAGGAGGGTGGCGACGGTGCTGCGGTCCGGCAGCGCCAGAGGCTGCCCATTCAACTGGATATCCATGCCGCCATTGTCGCCGATGGCCCGCGTACTTGCCGCATTGCAGCGTGTGCGCCGACGGGCTTGGTGGAACGATGCGCGCCATGCGCAGCCGTACGGCAGAGCCGGCGCGCAGCCCATCATCCATTGCCCCGGGAGATTCCATGAAGCGTTCCATCTCGCCCGTCCGTTCGTTGCTGGCCCTGGCGCTGGCTGCGGCGGCGACCCCCGCCCTTGCGCAGGACGGCCCCTATTCGCAGACCATCTTCTTCGGCGACAGCCTGACCGACGCAGGCTACTTCCGGCCGCTGCTGCCGGCTTCGGTGCGGCCGGTGACGGGCCAGTTCACCACCAACCCCGGCTTTGTCTGGTCGCAGTACCTGGCGGAGTACTACGGCACCAGCGCCTACGCCAACGGCAACGGCCAGGTCGGTACCAACTACGCGGCCGGCGGTGCGCGCGTGGGCACGAACACCACCGGTGCGCTGGGGCCGATCCCGTCGCTGGCCAGTCAGGTGAACACCTACCTGGCTTCCACGGGCGGACGCGCCGACCCCGATGCGCTGTATACGGTGTGGGGCGGAGCCAACGACCTGTTCGCGATCACCAATGGCGGCGCGGACCCTGCAACGACGATAGGTTCTGCGGTAACCGCGCAGGTTGGCATCATCGCCACGCTGCAGAACGCAGGCGCCCGCTACATCCTGGTGCCCACGGTGCCCGACCTCGGCGTCACGCCGGGCTTCCGTGCACAGGGCCCGGCGGCCATGGCGGGCGGCACCCAACTGGCGACGACCTACAACAATGCGTTGTACGGCGCCATCAGCACGGCTGGCCTGCGCGTGATTCCGCTGAATACGTTCACGTTGTTGCAGGAGATCGTGGCCAGCCCGGCGGCATACGGCTTCGCCAATGTCACCGGCACTGCCTGCCAGCCGCAGATCACCGCGAACTCGCTGACCTGCAACCCCACCTCGTATGTCACCCCGAATGCACCCGACACCTACGCGTTCGCGGATGGCGTGCATCCGACCTCGCGTGCTCACGGCATCCTGTCGCAGTACGCGGTCTCCATGCTGGAGGGGCCGCGCCAGATCGCGCTGCTGCCGTATACCGCGTCGGTGCATGGCCGCGCGCGCGCGGACCGCGTGGCCTCGCACGTGGCGGGCAAGCCCGAAGCCGATGGCATGCGCTGGTGGGGCGACCTGCGCGGCGACTTCCTGCGTTACGGAGACGGTGACGTGTATGACGGCGTCGGCCCGACCGGTACATTCGGCGTGGACTGGTCGCGTGGCTCATGGGTCTATGGCGGCTTCGCGGGCTATGGTCGTGCGCAGTACGACTTCGGCCGCCGTGGCGGCAGCTTCGACGAGTCCGACGCCACCCTGGGCGGTTTCGCCGGCTGGTATGGCGATCATCTGTGGGCGAACGCACAGATCAGCTACAGCTGGATCTCCTACGACGTGGACCGCGAAGTGCAGCTGGGTGACATGACCCGTCGCCATTCCGGTTCGCCGGACGGCACCAACCTGAGCGTGGGCGCCAGCCTGGGTTACGAGTTCGGCGACGGCGCATTCCGTCATGGTCCGGTAGCCAGCGTGCTTTCGCAGACCATCGAGATGGACGGTTACAGCGAGAGCAACCTCAATTCCAGCGCGCTGGCCTACCCGGACCAGGACTTCGATTCGCTGATCGGCAGCGCAGGCTGGCAGGTCAGCTACGCCATCCATGATCACCTGGCGCCGTATGCCCGGCTGACGGTGGATCGCGAATTCGAAGACCCGGCGGAGGAAGTCTTCGCGCAGGTCCTGTCGCTGCCGGGCACGATGCCCTACGCGGTGCCGGGCCTGGATACCGATGACAGCTACGGGACCTTGCTGCTGGGTGCACGCACACGGCTGTTCGGGTTCGACGCCAACCTGGGCGTCAACACGACGGTCAACCAGGGTGGCGGCACCAACACCACGGCGTTCATGACCCTGAGCGGCAACTTCTGATGCACGACACGCAATGCGGCGCCGGGTGACGGCGCCGCATTGCCTTGCCGCTTCCTGCGGCATAGACTCGCCGCATCGTGCGGGTGTAGTTCAATGGTAGAACTGCAGCTTCCCAAGCTGCTAGCGTGGGTTCG
>NZ_CAMPJD010000029.1 GCF_946886695.1 uncultured Pseudoxanthomonas sp.
GGGTCGGCTTCTCGTAGAACTCGCGCTTGCGGGTTTCGGCCAGGACGCCGGCCTTTTCGCAGGTGCGCTTGAAGCGACGCAGCGCAAACTCAAACGGCTCGTTTTCGCGGACTTTGACGCTGGGCATACGTAATCTCGGTGAAGTAAACGGCCCGGGCATGCCGGGTGAGCCGCGTATTATAGCGGCTGACTCCGGCGCTGCAACCCACCCGGCTTGTCCCTGCCCTCCAGGAGCCCCAGATCCCCGTCATGAAAGTCCTCGGCATCGAAACCAGCTGCGACGAAACCGGCGTGGCCGTCTACGACACCGGTCTGTCCGGCGCCGCAGGCCTGCGCGCCCATGCGGTCTACAGCCAGATCGCCCTGCATGCCGAGTACGGCGGGGTGGTGCCCGAGCTGGCCAGCCGCGACCACGTCCGCAAGCTGCTGCCGTTGATCCGGCAGACCCTGGCCGAAGCCGGCCTGACCACGGGGGATCTGGACGGCGTGGCCTATACCGCCGGGCCCGGGCTGGTCGGTGCGCTGCTGGTCGGGGCCGGGGTGGCCCGCTCCCTGGCATGGGCGCTGGATGTTCCGGCCGTCGGCGTCCACCACATGGAAGGCCATCTGCTGGCCCCGCTGATGGAGGACGATCCACCGGAGGCGCCGTTCGTCGCCCTGTTGGTTTCCGGCGGGCATACCCAGCTGGTGGCCGTGGACGCTATCGGCCGCTACCGGCTGCTGGGTGAAACGCTGGACGATGCGGCCGGCGAAGCGTTCGACAAGACCGCCAAGATGATGGGGCTGCCGTATCCCGGCGGTCCGCAACTGGCCGCGCTGGCGGAAAAAGGCACGCCGGGCCGATTCAAGTTCGCCCGGCCGATGACCGACCGCCCGGGCCTGGATTTCAGCTTCTCCGGCCTGAAGACGCAGGTCCTGCTGGCCTGGCGCGACAGCGACCAGTCCGAACAGACCCGTGCCGACATCGCACGCGGATTCGAGGATGCGGTGGTCGACACGCTGGCGATCAAGTGCGGGCGCGCATTGGATGCGGCCGGCAGCGATGTCATCGTCATCGCCGGCGGCGTGGGCGCCAACAAACGCCTGCGCGCCAAGCTGCAGGAGATCGCGGCGAAGCGCGGTGGCCGTGCCTGCTTCCCGCGCCCGTCGCTGTGCACCGACAACGGCGCGATGATCGCGTTCGCCGGTGCGCTGCGGCTGGAAGCGGGCCAGCACGAGACCGCGGAAGTGAAGGTCACGCCGCGCTGGGACATGGCGGCGCTGCCGCCCGTGATTCGGAACTTGTGATTCGTGATTGGTAAAAGCCGGTACTCCACGTAGCCTGTGTCCCATCAATCACCCATCACCCATCCGGCTTTCATCCATGGACACCGTTTTCATCGAAGACCTGCGCATCGAGACCGTCATCGGCATCTACGACTGGGAGCGCGAAATCCGCCAGACCGTGGCATTGGACGTGGAGATGGCATTCGACAACCGCGTGCCCGCCGCCCGCGACGACATCGCACTCACGCTGGACTACAAGGCGGTGTCGAAGCGGCTGATCTCCTTCGTGGAGGAAGCCAACTTCGGACTGGTGGAGACGTTGGCGGAACGGTGTGCGGCGATCATCCGCGATGAGTTCGGCGTGGCCTGGGTGCGATTGAAGCTGAGCAAGCCCGGCGCGGTCACCGGTGCGCGCAACGTCGGCGTGCTGATCGAACGCGGCACACGCCCGGTCTGACGCCGTGGGAACCGCCTACCTGAGCCTGGGCAGCAACGTCGAGCCCGAACGCCACCTGCGTGCTGCCATCGCGGCGCTGCGCGAACGCTTCGGTGCGGTGACGCTGTCGCCGACATACCGCACGCGCTCGATCGGCTTCGATGGCACCGACTTCCTCAACGCCGCCGCCCTGATCGACAGCGACCTGGATCCGCTTGCATTGAACGACTGGTTGCATGCGCTCGAAGACGCGCACGGCCGCGACCGCAGCGGTCCGCGCTTCTCCGACCGCACGCTCGACATCGATATCGTGTTCTACGACGACCTGGTGATGCAGGGGCCGGGCAACCTGCGCCTGCCGCGCGACGAACTGAAGCATGCGTTCGTGCTGCTGCCGCTGGCCGACATCGCGCCCGACATGGTCGATCCGCGCAGCGGGCGCACGCTCGCGGCGCTGTGGCGCGAACACCCGGAACACGACGCACCGCCACAGGCCGTACCGCTGGACAAGGCAACCCCGTAGAGCCGAGAGATCGCTGGTCCTCGGGCTCGACGGAACAGCGGGGCGAGCTCCGCTCCACGGAGGGCGGCCGGTGAGGGTCCCGGGCTCAGCCGATCGAGCGTCCGCCGTCCACGTGGATCACCTGTCCGGTGACATAGCCGGCGGCGTCGCCCAGGAGCCACGCCACCGTGCCGGCGACATCGTCCGGATTCCCGACGCGACCCATCGGCGTCAGCGCCAGCAAGCGCGCCTGCACGTCGGCATCGATCCCGGCATCCGGCCACAGGATCGCGCCGGGCGACACTGCATTCACCCGCACATCCGGTGCCAGCGACACCGCCAGTCCGCGCGACACCGCCAGCAGCGCTGCCTTGGATGCGGCATAAACCGCCAGGTCGGCGCGTGGCTTTTCGGCATAGATGTCGGCGATGTTGATGATCGAGCCGCGCGCGGCGCGCAGGTGCGGCGCCGCCGCTTGCGACAGGAAGAACGGCGCGCGCGCGTTCACCGCGAACAAGTCTTCCCATTGCGCCGGCGTGGCGGTGCCGGTCGGCGTGGGATAGAACGCCGATGCGTTGTTGACGAGCGCGTCCAGGCGGCCGAAGTGGCCCACGGTCTTCGCCACCAGCTCGGGCAGGCGGTCGAACACGGCCAGGTCCGCCTGCAGCATCAGGGTGCTGCCGCTGCGCGTCGTTTCCAGCGCTTCGATCAGCGAGCGCATGTCGTCGATCGAGCCGCGGTAGTGCAGAGCGAGGTTGCAGCCTTCGGCGTGCAGCCGTCGCGCGATGGCCGCGCCCACGCGACGGGCGGCACCGGTGACCAGGACGACACGGCGCGGTGTGGGCATGACGGATTCCAGGACGGGAGCCGGCATTGTCCCTGCTTTGCACCGGAATGGCGCAATCAGGCGGCCAGGAATGTGAGTCGAATCCATGCTGCCGCGGAAGCTTGACGACGTGCACGGTTAGCGTGCATGTTGCGATGCATCACCCTTCGCCGGATGCGCCGGCCAGGGACAACGGAAAGGGCGAATGGACTGGGCGAAGTACCGCACCACGACCTTTGACGAACTCATCCAGGCCGATGGACGGCCACGTCCGGCCGCACGCCGGCTGGTGGAGTACCTGGCGGGCCTGTCCGGCCGCGAGCTGGCCGAACGCCAACTGGCCGCCGACGTGGTGGCACGCGTGCAGGGCATCACCTTCACCGTGTACTCGGACGGCCGCAACGTCGACCGCACGCTGCCTTTCGACCTGATCCCGCGCATCATCCCGCTCAGCGAGTGGCAACGCACCGAGGCCGGGCTGAAGCAGCGCATGCGCGCGCTGAACCTGTTCATCGGCGACATCTATGGCAAGCAGCAGATCGTCAAGGACAAGGTGTTCCCGGCGATGCTGCTGAAGGATTCGGTGAACTTCCGCGAGCAGTGCGTCGGTGTCACCCCGCCACTTGGCGTATGGGCACACATCTGCGGTTCGGACCTGGTCCGCGACGGCGACGGCACGCTGTACGCGCTGGAGGACAACCTGCGCATCCCGTCCGGCGTCAGCTACATGCTGGAAAACCGCATGGTGGCCAAGCGGGTGTTCCCGGAGCTGTTCGGGACCAGTTCGATCCTGCCGGTGGACGAGTATCCCAGCCAGCTTTACGACACCCTGGCCGCGCTGTCGCCACGCCCTGGCAACACCCCCGTTATCGCGCTGCTGACGCCGGGCGTGTTCAACAGTGCGTATTTCGAGCATGCGTACCTGGCGCAGGCCATGGGCATCGAACTGGTCGAAGGCAGCGATCTGTTCGTCGCCGACGATGACTGCACCTACATGCGTACCGTATACGGTCCGCAACGCGTGGACGTGATCTATCGCCGGGTCGATGACCTGTTCATCGATCCGGACGTATTCCACCCCGAGTCCGTGCTCGGCGTGCCGGGACTGATCCGCAGCTGGCGCGCGGGCAAGGTGGCGCTGGCGAACGCGCCCGGTGCCGGCGTGGCCGACGACAAGGTGGTCTTCGCCTACGTGCCGAAGATGATCAAGTACTACCTCGACGAGGATCCCATCCTCCCGAACGTGCCCAGCTACCTGTGCCACAACGCGAAGGAGCGCAAGTACGTGCTGGAGAACATCGAGAAGCTGGTGGTGAAGCCGGCGAACGAATCCGGCGGTTACGGCATGCTCATCGGTCCGCGCTCGACCAAGCGCCAGCGCGAGAAGTTCAAGGCGCTGATCGAGGCGAATCCCCGCAACTACATGGCGCAGCCCACGCTGGCGCTGTCCACCGCGCCCATCGTGACCAAGCAGGGACCGTCACCCCGCCACATCGACCTGCGGCCCTTCGTCCTGTCGCGCGAGGACACCTACGTCACCACGGGTGGCCTGACCCGCGTGGCGATGGTGAAGGGATCGCTGGTGGTCAATTCATCACAGGGTGGCGGCGCGAAGGACACCTGGGTGGTCGATCTGTCCGACCATGACGAGGAGGCCGCCTGATGCTGTCGCGCGTCGCCGACAACCTGTTCTGGTTCAGCCGCTACGTGCGCCGCGCGGAGAATACCGCGCGCCTTGTGGGCGTGGGCAGCCAGTTGCAACTGGACATGCCGCGCTCCGTCCGTTTCACATGGCGGCCGATGATCGATACCGTCGGCGCAGGGCCGTATTTCGAGGAATGCCATCCCGGCGCCGGCCATGATGCCGCCGACGTGGACGTGATCCATTTCCTGCTGCTGGACGAACGCAATCCGTCGTCGCTGCGCACCTCGGTGGATTCGGCGCGCGAGATCCTGCGCAGCATCCGCGACAGTCTGCCGCAGGATGTGTGGGAAGCCATCAACGACCTGCACCTGTACATCGGCGCACACGGCGAGCGCAGCCTGAGCCGGCGCTACCGCATCGAGTTCCTCAATCGCATCATCGATGGCTGCCTGAAGGTGTCGGGCCTGCTCAGCGCGAATGTCAGCCGCGACATCGGCTACCAGTTCCTGCGCCTGGGCACGGCGCTGGAACAGGCCGACATGACCACGCGCATCATCGATGCCGGCGCGTCGGGGCTGGTGACGCCGCGCAACGAGGATGACCGCGAGGCCTTCCAGAACATGCAGTGGATGAGCGTGCTGCGCTCGCTGGCCGGCTACCAGATGTTCCGTCGCCACGTGCGCCAGCGCGTCACCGCCGAACTGGCGTTGCGTTTCCTGCTGCAGAACAACGAGTTTCCGCGCAGCGTGCAGTTCTGCCTGACGCGCGCGCAGAGCGTATTGCCCACCATGCCGCCACGCCCCGGCGTGGACCGTCATCTCAACCGCCTGATCGGCATGACCCGCAATGCCGATCCGGTGTCACTCGCGGCACGCAATCCCGCGCCCTTCATGGACCAGATCCAGGTCCACCTGAGTTCCCTGCATGCGGCCATCGCCGAAGGCTATTTCCACGGGTGAGGACGCGGCTTTCTGCAGGAGCGACGTAAGTCGCGACCGCACGGCCGATGCTTTCGCCAACGTTTGGATCATGCGCAGCAGCCTGTCGTCCGGCGCTCTCGCTTGGTCGCGGTGCCGGGACGATTGGGCGTGCGGGCGCGACTTACGTCGCTCCTACAGAGGCTTGAGGTCTATTGCTGCCCTTGCGCGTCGCCGGGATCCTGCCGCGACGGTGCGCGCCGTGGCGGCATCGCTGGCAGCGGGCCGGTGGGTGCTTCGCGTTCCTGCTGCGGTTCCCACGGAAACCGCGGCAGGCTGTGCACGGCCGCTTCCAGCTTGCGTGACCACGTGTCGTGGATCTCGGCGTACAGCGGCGTGTCCGCTTCCAGCCGTACTTTCTGGCTGATCTTCAGGTCACCCGTACGCAGCAGCGCCATGTCCACCGGCATGCCGACCGACAGGTTGGAGCGGATGGTGGAATCCAGCGACACCAGTGCGCAGCGTGCGGCATCTTCCAGCGAGGTCTCGGGCCGGATGATGCGGTCGAGGATGGGCTTGCCGTACTTGGATTCGCCGATCTGGAGGTAGGGCGTTTCCGGCGATGTTGCGATGCAGTTGCCCAGCGGGTAGACCATGTACAGGCCGGGCCGTTCGCCCGCGATCTGGCCACCGAGGATCAGCGTGGACTGCACGTTGACGCCGCTCTGCTGGGCATCGTCGATCACCCGCGCCTGGCTGGTGACCAACGTCTCGCCCACGTACTCGGCCACTTCGTAGAGGTGCGAGAACGTGCGCAGGCTGCGCGGCGCATGCGGATCGTCGACGTCGCGCTGCAGCTTGGACAACGTGAGCTGGGTGGTGGCCAGGTTGCCGGCCGACATGATGACGAATACGCGGTCGCCCGGCCATTCGAACACGTGCAGCTTGCGGTACACGCGCACATCGTCGAACGAAGCGCTGGTGCGGGTGTCCGCGGCGAAGACCAGGCCTTCGTTGACTTCGATGCCGACGCAATAGGTCATGGCGTGTCCGTTGCTGCTGTGCACCACGATTCTATGCGTGGCCCCGGGGGTTGGCTAGGGCTGCGGTGCCAATGTGAATCGGCCCGTACAATGACGTGGTTTCCCGCTCCAGGTGCGTCATGCAGGCTGATCTACCCGTTCCCGAAGATGCGGCGCAGGCCCATAGCGAGCGCCTGGCTGCGCTGATCCGCGCCGAAATCGCCGCAGAGGGGGGCAGCATGCCGTTCTCAAGGTTCATGGAGCGCAGCCTCTACGCGCCCGGACTGGGCTACTACAGCGCGGGCAGCACCAAGTTCGGCGAGGCCGGTGATTTCACGACGGCGCCAGAGTTGGGGCCGCTGTTCGCCAGTTGCGTGGCGCAGGCGGTGGCGCCGGTGTTGCAGCAACTGGGTCCGGAGGCCGGATTCGTCGAGATCGGCGGCGGCAGCGGCGCCTTCGCCGAGATCATGCTCAAGCGGTTGCTGGAGCTGGATGCGCTGCCTGCGCGCTACGCGATCCTCGAACCCAGCGCCGATCTGCGCGAGCGCCAGCGCGAGCGACTGGAGCAACGCCTGATTCCGCCGGTCTTCGACCTGCTCGAATGGCTCGACGGTCCGCCGTCCGAAACTTGGGATGGTGTGCTGTTCGCCAACGAAGTGATCGACGCCCTGCCGACGCCGCGCTTCACGCTGCGCGATGGCGAAGTGTTCGAGGAAGCCGTCGCGCTGGATGGCGCAGGGCGTTTCATGCGCACCGATCGCCCGGCCGATGCATTGCTCGCCGCGGCCGTGCGGCACGTCGAGCGCTATCTCGAACAGCCGTTTCCCGATGGCTACCGTTCGGAATTGCTGCCGCAGCTGCCGTACTGGATCCAGGCGGTGATGGGTGGATTGGATCGCGGCGCGATGCTGTTCGCCGATTACGGCTACACGCGCCGCGAGTTCTACCAGCCCGACCGCGACGACGGTACCCTGCGTGCGTATTACCGGCATCGCGTGCACAACGATGCCTACCTCTGGCCGGGCCTGCAGGACATCACCGCCTCGGTGGATTTCACCGCGTTGGCGGAAGCCGGTACGCAGGCAGGCTTCGACATGGCGGGTTACACCACACAGGCCAATTTCCTGCTCGGCAACGGCCTGCAGGAGCGATTGAACGAAGCCGAAGCGCGCGCGGACGAGACCACGTTGTTGCGCCTGCGCAACGAAGCCAAGCGGTTGACCCTGCCCAGCGAGATGGGGGAACGGTTCCAGGTGATGGGTTTTTCGCGTGACGTGGAGTTCGGCGTGGCGTTCCTGTTCAACGATCTGAGCTGGCGCCTGTGAGCGGGGTATTCATGTTCAAGCCATTTCGTCGTCCGCGGCTGTGGCTGGCGCTGTGGTCGGTGGCGGTGACGACCGTGATCGTGTTGTCGCTGGTGAATCTGAGTGGATTGCCGCCGGTGCCCGCAGGCGGCGACAAGGTCGAGCACTTCCTGGCGTACGCGCTGCTTTCCGCGTCGGCCGTGCAGCTGTTCGCCAAGCGCCGTGCCTGCCTGCTCATCGCGCTGCTGCTGGTCGCGCTTGGCATCGGCCTGGAGTTCGCGCAGGGAATGCTGACCAGTACGCGCATGGCCGATCCGCGTGATGCAGTGGCGAACACGCTGGGCGTGCTGGCCGGCCTGGCGACGATGATCACGCCGCTGCGCGACCTGCTGCTCCGCCTGCGAGGATGATGGCAGGAGGGGCTGAAGCCCCTCCTGCAGGGTCATGATGGTTAATGGGGCTGCAGCGTGATCCGGTCCAGGACCCACATCTGCGGGCGCGTGTCGCCGGTGAAACGCACGCACAGGTCCTGCTTGCCGGCCGTGCCGGACGGCAATGGCGCTTCGAGATCGAGGAAACCATCGGCGTTCGGCGCAGCAGGCAACGCCACCGTCGCCAGTGTGCGGCCCTTGCAGCCGCCGCCCAGGATCTCAAGTTCGCCCAGCGGCGACTTCGCCGGCTCGAACGTGCGGTGCGGCTCGTCGTGCGCCAGCTGGAAGTAGTACGGGATGCGGCCCGCGCGTACTTTGATGGACGCGATGCCGTCCAGGTTGGCCTGGTTCCACTGCCAGCACGGATAGAAGATCGTTGCGTTGAAGATCGCGCGCTCGCCCTCCGCCGGACCGTCGTCTTCCAGCCGCAGCAACAGGCGGCCAGCGTCCGGACAGACGGCCATCGCCTCGTCGGTGCGCGTCAGCAGTGACGCCGGCGTGATCTCGAACGTGGAAGGCGATGCCAGCGCGCGACCGTCGGCGAACGCGGCGGCGCGCACGGTGGCGGGCAGTTTCAGCTCCAGCGGAGCGGCGAATGTCGCTGAAGCCTGTGTCGGTTCGCTGCCATCGGTCGTGTAGTGCACGGGGTAGTCGAGCGGGTTGGACAGCGTGACCTTCGCAGTGCCGGCCTCGCGCTCTTCCTCGATGGCGATCAGCGGCTCGAACGGCGTCTTCGCGTAGCCCAGTCCGATGGCGTCGTAGCGCTTCAACTGCGTGGGCAGGCGGGCGATGAAGCTGACGAAGTCCTTCTTCGCCGCCGGCGTCCAGCCGGTTTCAGCCACGGCGGCCAGGCGCGGGAACGCGTTGTGCTGCAGGCGGGCGAAGGTGCGCGTGTGTTCGGTCCACAGGTTGGCCTGGATGCCGAGAATATGGTGGCGCTGGTTCTCTTCCAGTTCCGCCGGGACCGGATCGAAGCCGTAGACGTCCTGCAGCGTGATCAGCGCGGGACGACCCGGTGGCTCGTTCGGCGAGGCGGTCTGCAGGTAGTCGAAGTACGTCTTGTTGGACGGCGACATCACCACGTCGTGGCCCTGGCGTGCGGCCTGCAGGCCGCCTTCGATGCCGCGCCACGACATCACCGTGGCCTCGGCCGGCAGCTTGGCCTCCAGGATCTCGTCCCAGCCGATCAGGCGCTTGCCGTGCGAGGCGAGGTACTTCTCGAGGCGCTCGACCAGGTAGCCCTGCAGATCCATCTCGGTCTTCGCACCGACCTGCCGCATGCGGGCCTGCTCGCGCGCGGAGGCTTCCCACTGGTCCTTCACCGCTTCGTCGCCGCCGATGTGCACGTAGGTGCCGGGGAACAGCGTGACCACTTCGCCCAGCACGTTCTCGAGAAAGGTGATGGTGCCTTCTTCGACGTTGACCAGGTTCGGGAACACCCCCCATTCGTTCGACGGCACCAGTGGCGTGTCGATCGAGCCCAGCTCCGGATAGGCCGCGATGGCGGCGGTCGCGTGGCCGGGCACGTTGATTTCCGGCACCACGGTGATGTGGCGCTCGGCGGCATACTTCACCACGTCGCGGATCTGATCCTGCGTGTAGAAGCCGCAGTAGGGACGGGGCTCGCCCGTCTTCGGATCTTTGCCGCCGTCACCGGCGGGGATGCGGCAACCACCGATCTCGGTGAGCTTCGGGTATTGCTTGATCTCGATGCGCCAGCCCTGGTCGTCGGTCAGGTGCCAGTGCAGGGTATTGAGCTTGTGCAGGGCCATCGCGTCGATGATCTTCTTGACGTCATCGACCTGCTGGAAATGGCGTGCCGGGTCCAGCATGAAGCCGCGCCAGCCGAAGCGGGGCGCGTCCTCGATACGCAGTGCGGGCAGCGTAACGCCGCCCTTGTCGCCCTGGGTGGCGAGCTGCCACAGCGTGACCGCACCGTAGAACAGGCCACGCTCGTCGTGTGCCTTCACGGTGATGCCGTCGGTTGTGACGTCGAGCGAGTAGGCTTCCGGGTTCTGCTTGTCCGCACCGGCCGACTCCAGCACGAAGCGGATCACGCCCTTGCCCTCGTCCTGCGTGGTGGCCAGTGCGGGCCCACCTGCCGACTGCAGATAGGCCGCGAATTGCCGTGCGACGCGCGTTGCGGCTTCGCCGCTGGCGGCCAGGCGCGTGTCCGCGGTGATGGCAAAGGCGCCTTCGCCTGTCTGCAGTGCGGCAGGCGCGGGGATCAGTGACGGAGTGATGGGCGCTGAGGTGGTCGCGTCGGTGTTGTCACCCGCCTTCGGCGAGCAGCCGGTCAGGGCGAGCAGGGCGAAGGCCAGTCCGGCCAGGGCGCGATGGGCGATGGGTCGTTTCATCGGTGTCCTCGGTAGCGATGGGCACAGCATGCCCAAAAAAAAGCGGGCCCGGACAAGTCCAGGCCCGTGAGGGAACTGCAATCCGCCGAAGCGGTGGAGAGAACTCAGAACTGGAAGCGCAGCGAGGCCATGTAGCGACGACCCGTGCGGTAGGCGCCGCGGGTCAGGCGTTCGTCCGTGGCATAGCTGTGGTAGACCTCGTCCAGCAGGTTCATGCCTTCGAGGCTGACCGTCATGTAGTCGTTGATCTTGAAGCCGACCGACGCATCCAGCGACGCATAATCGCGGGTCCACAGGTCGTCACCGCGGTCCACCTGGGTGAAGTACTTGGAGCGCCAGGAGTAGGTGATGCGCGCATTCCAGCGGTCGTTTTCGAAGAACGGGCTGATGTTGACCTGGTTCTCCGAGTTGTACGGCAGCGGGCGACCGGTATCCGATTCTGCATCGGCGTAGGTGTAGTTGGCGATCACGCCGAGGCCGTTGTCGAAGTTCTGCTGATACGCCAGCGCGACGCCCTTGACCTTGGCCGAGCCGGCGTTGAAGGGACGGGCCACCTGGTAGGTGGTGTCGGCCTGCTGCGCCTGGTTGAAATGCACTTCCGGGCGCGTCGACACCAGGATGTAGCTACCGATGTCCTTGTAGAACACCGAGCCGGAAAGGATCGCGTTCTCGGCGAAATACCACTCGGCCGCGGCATCCAGATTGGTGGATTCGTACGGGTCGAGGTCCGGGTTGCCGCCGCCACCCGTCAGCGTCTGGTCGCCCAGCCACAGGTAGGTCGACATGTCGCCATAGTTCGGGCGGGAGATGACCTTGGCAGCCGACGCGCGCAGGATCAGTTCGTCCGTGGCTTCGAACACCAGGTTCACGTTGGGCAGGAAGTCGTTGTACTTCTTCCTGGTGCTTGCCCAGGCGTAGGACGTGGCCGGGCACGGGCTGACGTTGACGGTGCATGCCCAGCTGCCGCTGTCCGACTCGGTCTGCACGTAGCGCACGCCGACGTTGCCGCGGAGCCGCTCCCAGCTGAAGTCGGCCTGCACGTAGGCGGCCTTGATGTCCTCCTCGATGGTCCAGGTATTCGCGGCAAAGGAGGGGTCGTTGAACGTGCTCGGCGTCGGCATGGTCTGCCACGGCGCCAGCCAGTCACCGCTGAGGATGTAGTCGGCCAGTGCCCAACCGTCGATGGTGAAGCGGTTGTTGAGGTCGCCCACGCCATTGAAGCCGCTCAGGTAGTTGCTCGGCAGCGGACGAGGATCGAACTGCGCGGCCGAGGCATCGCCGTAGCCCGCCACCGCGGCCAGCGATACACCACCCATCACCTGCGAGGTTTCATGGCTGCGCTGCTTGTAGCCGAAGCGCAACAGGTAGAAAGGCGAATCCAGCTTGATGCCGAAGTCGACCTGGCCGTACGTTTCCTCGTCCTTGGTCGGCTTGAAGACGATGTTGCCGCCCCAGCCCGGGTTCCACGTCGCGGCACTGTTCGGGTCGCTGCCCCAGCCGCCATCCATGCGGAACGCGCTCGGGTCGAGGAACGGATTGGCGCCATGGAACACCACGCTGCCCGGATTGCCCGGCGCGCCGCTGATGTCGTAGGTGTAGTCCGACCAGTTGAGGAATTCGCCGAACACCTGCTGGCCGGTTCCGCCCGTGGCCTCGCTGGTGCCGAGTTCGGTGGAGACGAACCAGCGCTCGGCGTTCCACTTGGCCTTCAGATCGTAGGAGTCGGTTTCGACGGTCGCCTTGCGGTTGATCAGGTCGTAGACCACCAGCGCGTTGTCGAACGTGCCGCGGGTGATCACGCCGTCTTCGATGGTGACGTCGGTGAGGTTCATCAGGCCATTCCATGCGTTGCCCATGAAGGCGAACATGGAATGGCTCATGTTGTCGTAGCCGGCTTCGACCTTCAGCGCGTTGAACTCGATGTCCAGCTCTTCGACCGGCTTGAACTGCAGCGCCAGCGAGTAGGTGTCGCGTTTGCGCTCCTGCTCGAAGTAGTGCGCGCTCAGCGAGTTCGGGCCACGGGCGGTGAGGTTGTTCTGCAGCGCGTCTTCACATGCGTCCACGCAGACCTGCGGTTTCGGTGCGCCGACGGACCAGTCCATCGGACGGTTGTTGACCGAGCCGCCGCCGCCCTGGCCATCGCGGTAGTCGAGTGCGCTGACGGAACCGTAGGACTCCACGCCGTCGCGGCGGATGTTCTCGGTGGAGGTCTGCGCCGAGACAAGAACGCCGAAGGTACTGGCATCGTTCTTCCAGCTGTACATCAGCGATGCCTGCGGATCGTTCTCCTTCACCCGGTCGTTCCACAGGTAGCTGACCTGGCCGGACATGCTGTTGGCTTCCAGGTCCAGTGGTTTGCGCGTGGTGACGATCACCGTGCCGCCGATCGAACCTTCGTCGATGTGCGCTTCGGGCGACTTGTAGACCTCGACCTTGCCGACGATCTGCGGCGCCAGCAGCGAATAGTTGAACGTGCGGCCTGGCTGGTCGGCGATGAACCAGTCTGCCGACGCGACTGTCTGGCCATTGAGCAGCGTGCGGTTCAGGGCCGGATCCGTACCCAGGATGCTGACCTTCTCGCCCTGGCCGAAGGCCTTGTCGATGGTCACGCCCGGGATGATGGTCATCGCTTCGGCCACGTTGGTGGCCGGGAATTTGCCGACATCTTCCGCAGTGATCACGTCGATGATGGCGTCGGCGTTGCGCTTGGTATCCAGGGCCTGCTGCAGGCTGGCGCGGATACCGACCACGGTGACACGGTCCAGCTCGGTGGCTTCGTCACTGCTGGCTGCAGCAGGTGCTGTGGCCTCCTGCGCCTGCGCATGCATGGCGAAGCCAAGACACGTAACGATGGCGGCGGATAGAACGGTCTTGCGATGCTTCATGATGTCTCTCCCATCATTGCTCGAAGAATGTGCGGCCCGGTCCCGCGGCCGCTTGCGATGTGCCGGGTGGCGTCCCCACGCCGTGCCCGTGATGCGCCTGTCCCGGCGCTCCCCTGGTTTTTCTCCCATGCCGGCGCTTGGCCGTGCGTAAAGCGACAGACCGCCGCCTGCAGGCCAGGAGGCCTGCAGGCGGATGTCCCCATCAGAACTTGAAGCGGAAATTCAGGTAGTACTGGCGACCGTTCTTGTAGAAGGCATGTGGCAGATAGCCCGGAACCGCGTCGTTCTCGGTGTAGTACTTCAGCTCCGGGTCGTTGAGGTTCAAGCCGTCCAGGCTGATCGTCAGCCAGTCGGTGGCTTTGAACCCCAGCGAGGCGGATAGCGTGGCGAAGTCATCCTGGTAGAAGTTGTCGGCACGGCTCACGCCGGCGTAGAACGAGCTGCGGTAGCTATAGTTCACGCGGGCGTTGAAACGATCGTTCTCGTACCAGGCCGACAGGTTCCAGGTGTTCTCGGAGGTGCCGTTGAGCGGCTTGCCACCGCGGGCCTCGCCATCCACGTAGGTGTAGTTGGCATTGATGCCGAAGTTGTCGCCGATGGGCTGTTCGTATGTCAGTTCGACGCCCTTGACCTTGCCGTTGGAATTGACCGGAACCGAGACCAGGTAGTCGGCGTAGACATCCATGCCGGCGTCGATGCTGGCTTGCTGGTCCTTGTACTGGATGATCGTGTTGCCGAAATCCACGTAGCCATCCAGGTCCATCGAGAACAGGCTGGCCGCCAGAAGCGCGCGTGGTGCGAAGTACCACTCCAGCGAAGCGTCGAAGTTCGTCGACACCAGCGGGTCGAGGTTCGGGTTTCCGCCGCTGCCTTCGTGGGTCAGGTCGTTCAGCGAGAGTGCGCCAGCCAGGGCCGAGAAGTCCGGGCGGGTCATGGTCTTGCTTGCCGACACGCGCCCCACCAATGCGTCGGTCAGTTCGAACCGGAAGTTCACGCTGGGCAGCAGCTCGTTGTAGTCGTTGTCCACCCGCACCGGCAGGTAAGCGCCGAAATCCGAGCCGCCGATCGCGCCGGGTACGCCCGGGGCGACGGACTGGTTGTACAGCACGTTGGTCTGCGTGCGCACATAGCGCAGGCCGGCGTTGCCGCTCCAGCGGTCGCCACGGAAGTTCAGCTGGGCATAGGCCGCATCGATGTCTTCGTCCACGCCATAGACGTTGCTGAAGTTGAAGCGTCCCGGGTTGGCGCGATTGGCGAAGCGCGCATTGATTTCCGCCAGCTGCGCCGGCGTGTAGTACCAGATGCCGGACGGCACGTTGCCGCCGATGCCGAAATCACCCGGGTAGGCGCCACCCGCGCCCGGATAGGCGGTGATGTCCTGCCAGTTGCTGGCCCAGTTCGGGCCCTGGCCGATGGACATGTCGTTGCTGCGCTCGTGGGTGGCGCGGCGATAACCGAAGTCCAGCGAGGACAGCACGTCGCCATCGAAGAAGAACTGGCCGTCCACCGAGCCCCAGTCTTCCTTGTCCAGCACGTCGATGCCCTGATCACCGAAGATCCAGCCGTTCTGCGGCAGATGGTTCGCCGCCGTGTTGGTGCCGCCCAGCGACCAGTCGATGGGATTGCCGGCACCATTCATGCTCCAACTGGCACCGGCATTGCCGGCCAGGCCGGTTTCCAGGACGTCCTGCGTCGGACTGGAGCCGCTGCCCTTGGTGGTGCCGGCCTGGAACACGAATTTCAGCGCATCGCTGGCATTCCACTCCGCGTCCAGCGCGATGTACTTCGAGGTGGACACCGCGCCGGGGCGGGAGATCATGTCGTACACGCCGTAGGGCGTGACCGTTGTGGAGGTGACCGGGTCATAGGTGGCGCTGGTCAGCACGCCGTTCTGCACCGTATAGCTGCTGGGCGTCTGCGAGTTGACGAACTGGCTGGCCCACATCATGTAGTTGCGGTTGTAGTTGTCCGCTTCCAACCGGGAGTAGAACGCGTTGACGTTGAGGGTCAGGTTGTCGGTGACCTTCGCTTCGATGTTGGCCACACCGCCCTTGCGCTTGCGTACCTGCTCGAAGAACGCGGCGCCGATCAGATTGGGGTAAAGCACGCCATCGAGTTCGGGGTTGCTTGAGCTGATGGTGCCGTAGCCACCCACCACTTCCTGGCCATCGCGGCGCAGGCTGCGCTCCTCGTTGAACACCTGCACCATGAAGCCGGCCGTGCGCTCTTCGTTACGCCAGTTCAGCAGCGCGTCGAACTGCGGCTTGGTGTCGCCCGGCAGGTCGGAATGGACGGCACCGATGGAGCCCTGGATGGTCAGCGGCTCGGCGAACTGCAAGGGACGGCGGGTGATGATGTTGACCGAGCCTGCCGTGCCGCCTTCGACCAGCTTTGCTTCGGAGGTCTTGTGGACCACCACGCGATCGACGATCTCGGACGGATACAGCGAGTAGCTCACGCTGCGGCCGACATTGGCCACCTGGCTGAGCACGAACCAGTCGCCGGTACCGATGGTGTGGCCGTTGACGAGGGTCTGGGTGAGGCTGGGGTTGGTGCCGCGCAGGCTGACGCGGTCGGCCTCGTCGAAGCCGCCTTCGCTGGCGCTGGACGATGCAATGTTGACGCCGGGAAGCTGGCGCAAGGTGTCGGCCACGTTCTTGGCCGGCAGCTTGCCTACATCTTCGGCGGTTACGACTTCGACGTGCGTAGCGGCGTCGCGTTTCGCGTCGAGTGCTTTCTCGATGCTGCCCCGGATGCCGGTGACGATCACCGTGTCGAGGTCTGTCGCTTTCGGATCGGCCGGTTGAGCGTCCTGCGCATGGGCCTGCACGGCCATGCCGAGGCAGGTCGCGACGGCGGCGGAAAGAATGGATCTGCGGTGCTTCATGACGTCTCTCCCATCATTTTCTGAGTTTTCGGCAGCTCGCTCGCGCTGTTCCGCCGTGCTTGGTTGGATCCGGTTTGCGGGGCGATGCGCCAGCCCTGGCGTCATCGGTAATGCGGCGCCTGTACCGGCGCTTCCACTCAATTGCCGTCGTCGTGGTCCAGGTACCAGCGGGCCGCACCGATCACGCCCAACTGCCCGTGCTCCACCAGCTTCACGGGAATGCGTTCCAGGGCCTCGCGCATCGATCCCTTGTTGAGGAATCTGGGCACGAAGCTGCTCTGGATCAGGAAATCGCGGATCTTCGGCAAGATGCCGCCGGCCAGGTACACGCCGCCCTGCACGCCGTAGAGCAGCGCCATGTCGCCAACCACGCTGCCCAGCAGGCCGCAGAACACGTCCAGGCTCTCGCGCGCCGTCGGGTCGCTGCCGGACAACGCCGCGGCGGTGATGTCGCCGGGGCGCGTGTAGGTCGGAGGCGCCGTGCCCCGCACCGCGCACAGTGCGGCATGCAGGTTCATCAGACCGGGACCGGAGAGGGCCTGCTCGACCGGCACGTGCGTGCGGGTCTTCAGCATTTCGGTGAGCAGCGCCATTTCCAGCGCGTTGCCGGCGGTCAGCGCGGCCTGGCCGGCCTCGGTCGCCAGCACAACGGCGCGCTTGCCGGTCGGAATCCAGACCGCGGCGCCCAGGCCGGTGCCGGGCCCGAGGATCAGCGTGGGCCCGTGCTTCGGCGCGATGGCCGGCCCGGCCAGCTGCAGCACTTCGCTGGCGTCCATCTGCGCCGCGGCGTGCGCCACGGCTTCGAAATCGTTGACCAGGCGGACGTCGTCGAAGCCGAGCTGCACGCGCAGTTCGTTCGGCGACAGCCGCCACGGCAGGTTGTTGGTGATGACGGTGCCGTCTTCCAGCGCGTAGCCGGCGCTGGCGATCACGGCACGCGTTGCCCGGGCCGGACCCAGTCGGGCAAGGAAGTCGCCGACGATGTCACCCAGGCCCGCGTGGTCGGCGCAGACGTACTTGCGGTACTCGAGCACGCTGACCGGCACACCCGGATCGCCGCTGCCGCGGACCAGGCCGATGCGGACATGCGTGCCACCGACGTCCGCCGCGATGAAGGCGTCTTCCGCCCTGCGGATGGCATCTGCCGGTAGTGGATTTGCAATGGCGACCACACGTCTCCCCACATGTTCGCGGCCGGGACTCCCGCATCCCGATATGGCCCGAGTGTGGAAAGTGTTTGACAACGTTGTCAAGACTCTGTCATCAAATAGGCGTCTGGCAAGCAGTATGGCGTAGCAAAATGGAAACAATTGGCGCATTCAGGAGTTTATTAACTCCATAAGTGGCGTTAATTATTGAATATGAAGGCCAATTTCCCCGAAGTCTCGCAGGACTTGATGTTGCAGTGCATGAGGCCTTGGCGCTCACAGTAAGGGGTCGTGTCGTCGCCACAACTGCCGATCCAGGTGTTCTTCCACGAAGTCTTTGACAACGTTGTTTCCGATGTCGGGCCGGTTCCGGACCCAGCCCATCGGCCAGCCAGAGGAGATTCCCATGACCATCGCACCCGGCTCCAACCCGCTTCGCTCGCTGGCCATCGTCGGCCTGCTGTTCTTCATCATCGGGTTCTTCACCTGGATAAACGGGCCGCTGATCACCTTCGTCAGACTGGCCTTCGACCTGGATGAGGTGAACGCCTTCCTCGTGCTGATGGTGTTCTACCTGTCGTACTTCTTCCTCGCCCTGCCGGCGGCCGCGCTGCTCAAGCGCACCGGCATGAAGAAGGGGCTGGCCATCAGCCTGTTCGTGATGGCGGTGGGCGCGGCGATGTTCGGCGAGTTCTCCACCCAGCGCTGGTATCCGGGCGCATTGGCCGGCCTGTTCGTGATCGGCGGCGGACTGGCGCTGCTGCAGACCGCGGTGAATCCCTACGTCAGCATCCTCGGGCCCATCGAGAGTGCGGCGCAGCGCATCGCGTTGATGGGCATCTGCAACAAGGTCGCCGGCATCCTGGCGCCCATCGTGATCGGCACGCTGGTGCTGCACGGCGTGGGTGATCTGGCCGCGCAGGTGGAGACCGCGGATGCCGCCGGCAAGGCGGCGCTGCTGGATGCGTTCGCGGCGAAGATCCATCTGCCGTACCTGGTGATGGCCGGCATCCTGGTGGTGGTCGCCATCGGCATCCTGTTCTCGCCGCTGCCGGAGGTGAAGCCGTCGGAGGTCAACGCCGCGCCGGTGGACGATGCCGCGGACGGCGAGCGTGGCCTGGCGCGGTTCCCGCACCTGTGGCTGGGCGTGCTCTGCCTGTTCGTCTACGTGGGCGTGGAAGTGCTGGCGGGCGATGCCATCGGCGCCTACGGCAACGGCTTCGGCCTGTCGCTGGACCAGACCAAGTTCTTCACGTCATTCACGCTGACGGCGATGCTGATCGGCTATGTGGCCGGACTGGTCGCGATCCCGCGCTTCGTGTCGCAGGAACGCTATCTGGCCATCTCCGCGATGCTGGGCGTGCTGTTCGCGCTTGGCGCGCTGTTGACGCACGGCTACGTATCGGTCGGCTTCGTCGCCGCACTGGGCTTCGCCAACGCGATGATGTGGCCGGCGATCTTCCCGCTGGCGATCAAGGGCCTGGGCCGGCATACCGAGACAGGTTCGGCCCTGCTGATCATGGGCATCGCCGGTGGGGCCATCCTGCCGCAGGCGTTCGCGGTGCTGAAGCAGCATTACGACTTCCAGGCCGTGTTCGCCGGGCTGGCCGTGCCGGGGTATCTGTACATCCTGTACTACGCGCTGGCCGGGCACCGGATAGGCCGCTCGCGGCCGGCGACGGCCGTGCCGGAACGCGGCATCATGGCGGACTCGCCTCCATGACGGAAACGCCCATGCGCCGACCCACCATCAAGGACGTCGCCGAACGCGCGAAGGTCTCGCTGAAGACCGTGTCCCGGGTCATCAACAACGAACCGTCGGTGCTGCAGGGCACCCGCGCACGCGTGCTGCACGCCATCGCCGAGCTGGACTACGAACCGGACCAGTCCGCGCGCAACCTGCGCAGCGGCACGCCGTTCGTGATCGGGCTGGTGTACGACAACCCCAACCCGTACCACATCATCGGCGTGCAGAACGGCGTGCTGGCGGCGTGCAAGGAAACCGGCTTCGGCCTGCAGATCCATCCGGTCGATTCCACCTCGCCGCTGCTGGCGGAGGAACTGGTGGAATTCGTGCAGCGCTCGCGCCTGGCTGGCCTGGTGCTGACGGCGCCGATGTCCGAGCGCGCCGACCTGGTGACGGCGCTCGCCGCGCGCGGGGTGAAGCTGGTGCGCATCATCGCCGCCACCGAAGACCCGGACGATGGCCTGCCCTGCGTCTACGTGGATGATCGCGACGCCGCGTACGAGATCACCGAACACCTGATCCAGCTGGGCCACCAGCGCATCGGCTTCCTCTGGGGAGGCCTGGCGCACCGCTCCAGCACGGAGCGCTACGCGGGCTACGAGAAGGCGCTGAAGGATTACGGCATCCAGCTCGACAAGCATCTTGTCGTGCCGGGCGACTACACCTTCGACGATGGTTTCCGTGGCGCGCGCCGCCTGCTCGCGCTGCGCGAGCCGCCGACGGCGATCTTCGGTTCCAACGACGAAATCGCAGCCGGCGTGCTGGCCGCCGCGAAGTCCACCGGCATGAACGTACCTTACGACCTGTCCATCGCCGGCTTCGAAGACAGCCCGTTTTCCAAGCAGTCGTGGCCGCCGCTGACCACCGCCAAGCAGGCCACGCAGGACATCGCGAAACAGGCCGCACGCCTGTTGATCGCCGGCCTGCGCCAGGATGCCTACGACGACAATCCTTCGCCCGTGCACAACCAGGGCTTCGTGCCGCAACTGGTGGTGCGTGGCTCCACTGCGCCGGTCAGGCCGCGCGCGGACCGACCCGAACCGACATCCCCATGAACGACACTTCGTTGCCCGCACCCTCCGATACGCTGATGCACCAGGAGGCGGCCCAGACCGCCGACATCGTCGCCGACCAGTACGCCCGCAACGCCGCCACGGTGAAGGCGCTGGCCGACGACCTGCGCCGCAATCCGCCGCCCTTCGTGGTCACCTGTGCGCGTGGCAGTTCAGACCATGCGGCCACTTATGCGAAATACCTGTTCGAAACCCAGCTGGGTGTGGTGACCGCGTCGGCCTCGCCGTCGGTGGGTTCGGTCTACGAAGCGAAGCAGCGGCTGGACGGCGCGCTGTATGTGGTGGTTTCGCAGTCGGGCAAGAGCCCGGATCTGCTGCGCAACGCGACGCAGGCGAAGGAGGCCGGCGCGCGCGTGGTGGCGCTGGTCAACGTGGAGGACTCCCCGCTGGCGCAACTCGCCGACACCGTGCTGCCGCTGCGCGCCGGTCCCGAGCGCAGCGTCGCGGCGACCAAGAGTTATCTCGGCTCGCTGGCGGCCATCCTGCAGCTGGCCGCGTACTGGAAGGACGAAGCGCCGTTGCATGCGGCGACGGAGGCGTTGCCGGACGCGCTGCGGCGCGCATGGCAGGCGGAGTGGTCGCCGTTGGTGGAGGGGCTGGTCGGCGCGCACAACCTGTTCGTGCTCGGCCGCGGATTGGGTCTGGCCGCCGCGCAGGAAGCCGCGCTGAAGTTCAAGGAAACCTGCGGCCTGCATGCGGAAGCCTACAGTTCGGCCGAGGTGAAGCACGGGCCGATGGCGCTGGTGGGGCCGGGTTTCCCGGTGCTCTGTTTCGCACAGCCCGATGAAACCGAGGCCGGCACGCTGGCGCTGGCGCAGGAATTCCGCGGTCGCGGCGCGCAGGTGTGGGTGGCGTCGCGGCAGGGCGATCTGCCGCTGGTCGAAGCGCCGCACCCGGCGTGCGCACCGCTGCTGACCATCCAGAGCTTCTATCGCGCGATCAATGCACTGGCGCTGCGTCGCGGCCACAATCCCGATGTGCCGCCGCATCTGAACAAAGTCACCGAGACAGTCTGATTCACGCGGTCATTCCGGCGGAAGCCGGAATCCATTCTGCTTTGCGGTAGTCCCGCAGAATCAAGATGGGTCCAGGCGTTCGCCGGGATGACGATTCCCACGATTTCCCAGGTCTCAAGCCGCATGTCCACCTTTGCGATCATCAATACCCACGTGCTCACGGACGACGGATTCCGTTCCGACCTCGCGGTCCTGGTCGAGGGCGGCAGGGTTTCCGCGCTGGTCGATGCGTCCCGGGCGGCACGACATGCCGATGACGTCCGCGACCTGGGCGGCGGCTACCTGTTGCCCGGCTTCATCGACGCGCAGGTCAACGGGGGCGGCGGCGCGTTGTTCAACAACGACACCAGCGTCGAGGCGATCCGCACCATCGCGCAGGCGCACCGGCGCTTCGGCACCACCGGCCTGCTGCCGACGCTGATCAGCGACGATGCCGACGTGATGGCGCGTGCCGTTGCCGCTATGCGTGACGCCATCGCGCAAGGCGTGCCGGGCGTGCTCGGTATCCACCTGGAAGGCCCGTACATCGCGCCGGCGCGCAAGGGCACGCACGATGCGGCCAAGTTCCGCGTGCCGGGCGCGGATGAAGTCGCGATGGCGACCTCGCTCGACAACGGGGTCACCCTGCTGACGCTGGCGCCGGAGCAGGTGCCGGCCGAGACCATCCGCGCGATGGTGGCGCGCGGCGCGATCGTCGTCGCCGGGCATACGGCGGCAACGTATGAGCAGGCCCGTGCCGGCATCGAGGCCGGCGTGTGTGGCTTCACCCATCTCTACAACGCGATGTCGCCACTGCAGGGCCGCGAACCCGGCGCGGTGGGCGCGGCGCTGGAGGACGACGGTTGCTGGTGCGGCGTGATCGTCGATGGCGTGCACGTGCATCCGGCCAGCCTGCGCGTGGCGCTGGCTGCCAAGCCGCGCGGCAAGGTGTTCCTGGTCACCGATGCGATGCCGATGGTCGGGTCGGACGATCCATCGTTCGATCTGTATGGCGAAACCATCACCGCCATCGACGGCGTAGTGCGCAACGCCGCCGGTGCACTGGCGGGATCGGCGCTGGACATGGCGACCGCCGTGCGCAACTGCGTGCGGCTGCTGGGCCTGCCGCTGGAAGAAGCGGCGCGCATGGCCTCCACGTATCCCGCCGATTTCCTCGGTCTGGGCAGCACCCATGGTCGGATCGCACCCGGCTATCGTGCTGACCTGGTCGCGCTGGACGACGGCCTGCAGGTGGTCGGCACTTGGATCGGTGGTGCGTGATGCTGCACGCATGAGCGCCACGCCGGTCCGCTTCGCCTCCGTCGACGCACTGCGTGGCCTGACCGTCGCCGCGATGCTGCTGGTCAATACGCCGGGCGACTGGTCGCATGTGTACGCGCCACTGCTGCATGCCGAATGGCATGGCGTCACACCGACCGACCTGGTGTTCCCGTTCTTCCTCTTCATCGTCGGCGTGTCGATCGCGCTGGGTGTCGTACCGCGCATGGAGGCCGGCGTGGAGCGCAAGGTGCTGGTGCGTGCCGTGCTGTGGCGGGCGACGAAGATCATCGCGCTGGGGATGGCCCTGCACCTGCTCGCATTCTGGTTGCTGGATCGTCCGCAGTTCCGCCCGTGGGGCGTGCTGCAGCGGATCGGGCTCTGTTTCGCGGCCGGCGGGATGATCGCGCTGTACTTGAAACCGCGCCTGCAATGGGCGGTGGTCGTGAGCACGCTGCTCGGTTACTGGGCGCTGCTGGCGCCGTGGGGCTACGCCCCCTTCGAGCATCTTCCCGCCCGGGTGGACACTGCGCTGTCCGGACACTGGCTGTACCAGTGGGACCCCGCGACGGGACGCGGGCAGGATCCTGAAGGATTGCTCAGCACGTTGCCCGCCATCGCCACCACGCTGCTCGGAGTGCGCGCGGGCGAGGCGTTGCGTGCGGGCGCGGTGAAGTCACTTGCGGTCGCGGGCGTGCTCGCGGTCGCGCTGGGCCTGGGCTGGGCGCCGTCGTTTCCATTGAACAAGGCGCTCTGGACATCGTCCTACGTGCTGTTCACCGCCGGCTGCGCGACGCTGGCGCTGGCGGCGTGCCATCTGCTGGTGGATCGGCATGGCTGGCCGGCGCTGGGTCGCCGCTTCGGCATCAATGCCATTGCCGCCTACGTCGGTGCGGCGGTCATGACCTACGTGTTGCTCGGCGTGGGCTGGATGGGGCCGATCTACCAGGTCGGCTTCGCCGGATGGATGACGCCGCGATTCGGTCCTTACGTGCCGTCGCTGGCGTTTGCGCTGGCGTTCGTCGGCGTGTGGTGGCTGATCGTGCGCCTGATGGACCGCCAGGGCTGGTACCTGAAGGTCTGAAGCACAGGAACCATCACGCTTTTCTTCACCGCGCGGGAGTACAACGGCAGCCAGTCACCCGCCGGATGCCGCCCGCATGAGGATGTCGTTGCTGCTCGCCTGTTGCCTGAGCCTGTCCGCATGCCAGCGGGCCACGGTGGACGATCAGGGCGTGAAGGTCGTGGTGGCCTCGCGGACGGGCTCCGTGACATCCGGACCGGTCGCGGGCATTGCGCCAGTGGCGTCGCCGGCACTCGATGCCTCCGCATCGGGACCAGGTCGCACCATGGCGGGCCTGTCGCGCGCGCGGGCGGTGCCGGACCCGCCCTTCACCAGCACGCCGGTGGCCACGTTCAACGAGCCCTGGGCGATGACGTTCCTGCCCGATGGCCGCCTGCTTGTGACGGAGAAATCCGGCAAGTTGCGACTGACCAATGTCGCCACGGGCCAGGTCGGCGAAATCATCGGCGTGCCCACCGTCGCGTACGGGGGGCAGGGCGGATTCGGTGACGTGCTGCCGCATCCGCGTTTCGCCGACAACCGGCTGGTCTACCTCAGCTATGCCGAAGCCGGCAGCGGCGGCACGCGCGGCGCCGCGGTGGCGCGTGCAACGCTGGTGCTGGATGCCAGCGGCAATGGCGGCAGCCTGTCCAACCTGCAGGTGGTGTGGCGGCAGTTGCCGAAGGTCAGCGGCGACGCGCACTACGGGCATCGGCTTGCCTTCGGTGCGGATGGCAAGCTGTGGATCACGTCCAGCGACCGCCAGGCGATGGCGCCTGCACAGGACCTGCAGTCGTCGCTCGGAAAGCTGATCCGCCTCAACGACGACGGCAGCGTGCCACCGGACAATCCGTTCGCCGCGCAGGGCGGTATCGCCGCGCAGGTGTGGACGCTCGGGCATCGCAACCTGCTGGGCATCGCCTTCGACGGCAGTGGCCGTTTGTGGACCCACGAGATGGGTCCGGCGGGCGGCGACGAGCTCAACCTGATCGAGCGCGGCAGCAACTACGGTTGGCCGGTGGTCTCCAATGGCGACCATTACGGCGGCACGCCGATTCCCGATCACCCGACACGCCCGGAGTTCAATGCGCCGGAGGCATGGTGGACACCGGTGATCGCGCCGGCGGGCTTCGTCATCTACTCGGGCAATCTGTTCCCGTGGTACCGCGGGAAGGGCTTCATTGGCGGGCTCGCCTCGCAGGCGCTGATCGAGATCGAGTTCGACGGCACGCAGGCGCGCGAGGCGCGTCGCTATCCGATGGGCCGCCGCATCCGCGAGGTCGAACAGGGGCCGGATGGCGCGCTGTGGCTGCTGGAAGACGGCAGTGGTGGCCGCCTGTTGAAGCTGACGCCCAATCGCAGCTGATCAGCGCGTGCTTCCCAGCGCTTGCTGCTGGCGCTGGTGACGGATGTCCAGGTAGAGGCTGTAGGCGGCGGTGAAGGCCGGCAGCAGGTTCTGCAGCACGCCTACCGCATCCTGCTTGGACGAGAACAGGAAGTAGCTCAGCGCCATCAGGCTGCCGCACAGGCTCATGTACCAGAACAGGCGCGGGATCACCGGACGGCGTGCGCGCCGCGATGCGATGAACTGGACCAGCCAGCGCGCGCCGAATAGGGCCGCGCCGGTCAGGCCGATCAGTTTCCACGGCGTCATGTGCAGGCCGGTCCAGCCCAGCCAGACGATTTCCTGGTCCATCATGCTCACGGTTTCCGTCCTGCGTTGACCTCGCTGACCGCAGTCACGTGACTGCGATGGATCAGCCAGGACACGCCCATCAGGTCGCGGATGCCGACCAGTGCACGCCCCAGGTTGGTGTACTTCGACTGCCCGGACCCGCGTGGACGATGCGACACCGGCACGCTGACCGTCATCCAGCCCGCGCGTTGCATGAGCGCGGGCAGGTAACGGTGCATGTGGTCGAAATAGGGAAGCTCGAGGAATGCCGCACGCTCGAACAGCTTGATGCCGCAGCCGGTGTCGGGCGTGTCGTCATGCAGGAGCCACTGGCGGATGCGGTTGGCCCAGCGCGACGCCCAGCGCTTGCTGCTGGTGTCTTTGCGATCCACCCGCCAGCCCGCGTAGAGCCGGGTCTGCGGGTTGCCCGCCTCGCGTGCCGCCAGCAGCTTGAGGATGTCGCCGGGATCGTTCTGGCCGTCACCGTCGAGAGTGACGATCCACGGCGACAGCGCATGCTTCACGCCGGTGCGGACGGCGGCGCTCTGGCCGCTGCGGCGGTGATGCACCACCACGCGCAACTCCGGCACTTCGGCCTTCAGTGCCGTGAGCACATCACGGGTGTCGTCTTCGGACTGGTCGTCCACGCAGACGATGTCGAATGCGATGCGGCCACGCAGGTGCTGGACCACTTCGTGAACCAGTGGCCCGATGTTGCCGGCCTCGTTGAAGACAGGGATGACGACGGAAAGATTTGTCATGGCAGTGCTCGTCTCGACCATGTCAGCGTGCGCTCCTGCAGGTCAGGAAAATGTCGTAGTCCGGCCGATACAGCGATGTCTTCACGTCGGTGAGTCCCAGTACGGTGTGGAAAAGCTGGTCATGGCTGGCCTGCCTGCCCGTGCGGTCGCGCAGGCACTGCGGATCCAGGTACGTGGATTGCCGCCACGAGGGCGAGAACCACGCGACCATCGGCACGTCGAGCTGCTCGCGTGGCGCGATGGCATAGGGCATGCCGTGCAGGTAGAGGCCTTTCTCGCCCAGCGATTCGCCGTGGTCGGAGACATAGAGCAGGGCCGTGTCGTAGCCCGGGAGCGTCGACAGGCGATCGATCGCGCCCGCCAGCACGTGATCCGTGTAGGCGAGTGCGTTGTCGTATGCGTTGACGATCTGCGCACGGCTGCAGCGCCCCAGGTCCGAGGTCTCGCAGACGGGCGTGAAGCGACGGAAAGCAGGAGGATAGCGTTCGAAGTAGGTCGGGCCGTGGTTGCCCAGCATGTGCAGGACGATCACCTGGTCGCCCTTGTTGCGCGCGACGGTTTCTTCCAGCCCTTCAAGCAGGATGCCGTCGAAGCAGCGCGTCCCGTCGCAGAGTGCGGGGTCCTTGCGTGCATGCAGGTCTTCGACCGGCAGTCCGGTGCAGACGCCCTTGCAACCGGACTGGTTCTCGCGCCACACCGTGGCCACGCCCGCGCGCTGCAGGACGTGCAGCAACGACTGGTGGCTGCGGATCGCCTTTTCGTCGTAGCGTTCGCGTCCCCACGGGGAAAACATGCAGGGCAGCGAGACCTCGGTGCTGCTTCCGCACGCAGTGACATGCGGGAAGTTCAGGACGCCGCGTGCCGCCAGTTCCGGCGTGGTCTGGCGCGCGTAACCGTTGAGGCCCCAATTGGCGGCACGCGCGGTCTCGCCCACTACCAGCACCAGCAGGCGCGGCCGCCGCATCGTGGCGGCAGGCGACTGCACGGCGTCCTCCCCGATGGGAAGTTGGGTATGGGTGCGACCGGGCGGGTCTTCGCTGACCACCTTCGCCAGCGATACAAGTACGTTGGCGGGCGTGACGAGGTAGCGCACTTCGCGCTGGTTGCGCAGGAAGGCGGTAAGCGGCTGCAGGGAAGGCAGCACGCCGACCAGCCCGACCAGGACCATGCCGAGGAGGAAGATGATGCGCGCCAGCACTGCGCGTGCAACCCCGCGCGGCCGCAGGCGCACGCGCCACACCACGAACAGAGGCGGCACCGCCGCCAGCAATGGCAGCAGCGCATCCGGGCCGGCGAGGTCGGTGGCTTCGCGCCAGTCGGTGTGCAGGACGTTGCGGACCATGTCGGCGTCGATGTAGATGCCGTACGCCGCCATGTAATGCCCCGCCAGCGCCGCGACCACCACCAGCAATGACAGCGCCACGCGCGCGGTGCGGCCCCAAACCAACAGCGACAGCCAGATCCCGTGCACCGCGGTGACCAGCAGGAACAACGACAGCGTCCAGGTTCCCTGTGCCCATGGCTGCGGGGATGCCGCCCGCCAGAACACTCCGTTCGCGAACAGGCTGAAGTAAAGGCAGGCCGCCAGGATCAGTGTTTCCGTGCCGACCAGCGGGCGGACCGCCAGCGCGGCACGCAGGCGTTGCCAACGGGTGGTAGCGGAAGCGTGATCGAGTACGTGGATGCTCATGCCTGCGCCTCCGCCACGAAGAGGCGGCGTCGTGCGCCGAGTGCCTCGACACCGCAAGCGATGGTCCAGCACACCGCCAGGCTGGCGACGTCGTGCGACAGGAAGTGCGCACCGCGCAGCTGCTGCGCCAGGCCGAAGACGCCACCCGCCAGCAGCCCGATCGCAAGCCCTGCATGCCGCCATCGGGGCGCGACGTGCAGGAAGAAAAAGTACAACGCCACCCAGGCGTAGCCGCTGGCGGCATGCGCGGCGGGAAAGCAGGCGGCGTGGCCCAACGAAGCCGGGCGCGGTGCCAGCAGCGGCACGTAGGCGCGCTGGCCGCCGAATCCCGCCAGATCCCACGGGCAATCCACTTGCGTGACCGCCTTCAACAGGGCCACGCATGCGGTGGACGCGAGCAGCGCCAGCAGCAGGCGGGCGGCAGGACGCGTCCATGTGGCCGATGCAGGCTTCGCCCAGTGCACCAGGGTGGCGGCCAGCAGACCAAGCCAGGCCAGCAGGCTCGCGGTGCGGCCGCCACGATGCAGCACGGTTTCCAGCAGCACGCTTCGCTTCAGCGACCACGCATCGCCTTCCCAATGGAACAGCCAACCCGCCCATGGCATGTCGATACGGCACGCCAGCAGCCATGCGATCAGCAGCAGGGGCAAGGAAACCGGGGCGAGGCGCGGCCAGGAACCTGCCGTCGAAGGAGAGCGCGGAAGCGATGGAACGGGCATGCGGATGGGGCGGCAGGAAAGTGCACGCATGCTCGTGGCCGCGATGTCGTAGCGCGGTCGGACAGTCGTCGGAACCGCGTTAAATCACACGCAGATGATTCCCGCCTGCACGCAGCGTTGCTTCGGGTTCAGTCTTCGCTGACGTTCGCCGACCAGTCGGCCGGCACATCGCAGCCATCGATCCATGCGTCGCCTGGCGCGAGGATCCAGTCGCGCCGATTGGACGCGCCGATGTCGACCACCTTCGCCGGATCCAGGCACGGGCCGATGGCTTCGCTGCGCAGGAACAGCCAGCGCTTCGCCGGTGCTTCCAGCAGCCACGCGTGCGCGTGCTGCCACTGGTCCGCCCAGGGTTGCTTGAACCCGAAGTCGGTCACGGGTCGGTCCGCCTGCAGCAGATGCTGTTCGCGCCAACCCAGCATGGCCAGTTCGGCCTCCGGACCGATCCGCTCGCCGACGCGCTGCATCAGCGCCTTGGCCGAACTGTCGGGGCTGAGCGCCGGCATGAAGCCCACGCCATACGCCGTCCACAGGGCGGCCGTCACGGCGACCAGCGCCACCGCCACATGCCGTCGCGCGACGACCATGGCGGCGATGGCCACGACGGCGAATCCCAGCAGCCATCGGCTCAGCTGCGCGACCGTCGCCATGTCCATACCGCGGCCGTCGAGCAGTGCGTGCAGGCGCTCGGGGGACGCCATCGACAGCCACGCGCCCAGCACGCCTACGACCAATGCCAGCACGGCCATGTATGACCACAGTACTGCGCGCACCGCGCGCCGTCGCAACAGGCCCGTGAGCAATGGCGCGGCGGCCACCGCCAATGCCGGCAGCATCGGGAAGATATAGACCTCGCGCTTGCCCGGGCTGGCGCTGAAGAACACCAGCACCAACGCCGCCCAACCCAGCAGCAGGACATGGCGCGCATCCGGCCGGCGCACGCGTCGCCACCACGCGGGCAGCAGCCACGGCGCCAGCAGCACGCCAGGCAGCCACAGCGTCAGCATCGCTTGCAGGTAGTACCACGCCGGCTTCACGTGATGCCATGCATTGGCATAGCGCGTGCCGGTCTGCTTGAACAGCATCTCGCGCGCATACGCCTGCAGCGCCGGGTCGCTCGACGACAAGGCCGTGGCCAGCATCGGCAACAGCCAGGTACCCGCACCCAGCAGGAAGCCCGCAACGCCTGCGAGCGCATGGACGCCCCGCTGTGCGGGCAGCGTCTGGGGCGACTTCCAGCGCACCCACAGCCACGGCAGGAACACCAGCAGCGGCAGGAAGCCGACCCCCTTGGTCACCGTGCCCAGGCCGGCGGCGAACGTGCCGAGCGCCAGCAACCACGGACTCGGCTTCTCCAGCAGATAGCGCAGCAGCGCCCACAGCGACAGCGTGGTCATGGCCACCAGCACCATGTCGATCTGCGCGCGCTTGGCCTGCAGGGCGAACTGCAGGCAGACGAACAGGCCGAAGACGGCATAGGGCATCGCGCGCCGGCCCCACAGGCGGCGGGCCAGGTCACCGGACAGCCAGAGCGTCAGCAGCGCGGCCAGCAGCGACGGCAACAGGAACGCCACCTGCCAACTGCGCACCAGCAGGTAGCTGGCGGCCTGCAGCCACATGAATGTCGGAGGCTTCTCCGCATACAGTTCCACGCCGCGGTGCGGGAACAGCCACTGGCCCGTCTCCACCATCGTCCGCGCGGCCAGCACGAAGCGCGGTTCGTCCGCCGGCATCGGCTCGCGCATGCCCAGTCCCGCCAGCAGCGCCCAGACCAGCAGGGCGTAAAGCAATGGCATCTGCCAGTGGGGGGCGTGTCGAAGACGCGTGGAGTGCATCGGCGGAACCGGGCGATCTGCAAGGGGCCGCGCGATAGTGGATCATGGAGCGTGAGAGAACCGTCGGAATTCCGACGTCGCTTCGACGTCCGGCCTGCGATGCTGCCGGTCCTTCCCCTGCTGGCGCGGACCTTGCCGATGCGGCTGCTGGTCATCGAAGACAACCGGAACCTGGTGGCGAACCTGTTCGACTACTTCGAGGCGCGCGGCCACACCCTGGACGCGGCGCCCGACGGCGTGACCGGCCTGCACCTGGCCGGTACCCAGGCCTATGACGCCATCGTGCTGGACTGGATGCTGCCGCGCCTGGAAGGACCGGAGGTGCTGCGCCGGCTGCGCGAGGAACACGCATCCGACATCCCGGTCATCATGCTGACGGCACGTGACGAGCTGCCCGACAAGATCGTCGGTTTCCGCGCGGGCGCCGACGATTACCTGACCAAGCCGTTCGATCTGCCGGAACTCGAAGTGCGGCTTGAGGCGCTGATGGCGCGGATGCATGGCCGGCAGCGGCGCAAGGTGCTGGAAGTGCACGACCTCAAGCTCGACCTGGCCACGTTGGAAGTCACGCGCGATGGCCGGCCCCTGCATCTGTATCCCGCGTGCCGCAAGTTGCTCGAGACACTGATGCAGGCCAGTCCCGCCGCCGTCACCCGTCAGCAGCTGGAGCACGCCCTGTGGGGCGACGATCCACCGGATGGCGACATGCTCCGGTCGCACATCTATGAATTGCGACGCAGCGTCGATGGTCCGTTTCCGGTGAAGTTGATCCAGACGCTTCCGCGCACCGGCTACCGGTTGGCGGTGCCACACGAGGCGAAGGACGCATGAAGCGCCACCGTAGCCTGCATGCGAGAATCAGGCGGCTGCTCGGTGGTTATGCGGTACTGCTGGCCGCCATCATCATCCTGGTCTTCGCGGATGATTTCCTCGAGGACTGGGTCTGGAAGTTGCTGCTCCAGCGGGAGATCGTGCACTACGTGCAGCAGAAGGCCGCGGACCCGGGCCACGCATGGCATGACAGCGACGCGATACAGCTTTACAGCGTGCCGGGCCGCCAGCCCCCGCCCGGTCTGTCGATGCTGCCGCAGGGCGTGCACGATGATTTCTGGTTCGGCGGGCGCGAGAACGTGGTGCTGGTCCAGCGTGTGCAGGGCGTGGACTACTTCGTCGTGCGTGACATCACCGGGATCGAGACCATCGAGGACGCCCTGCTCCTGGGCTCACTGGGTCTGGCGTTCATCGCGCTGGTGGTCATAGGGGTGATGGTCGCCCGGGGCGTGCGGACGGCGCTGCGCCCCCTGTCCGATCTGGCGAACGACATCGGCACGCTTTCTCCCGATCATGCCGGCCAGCGCGTGGTCGTGGCGGATGGCGCCAGCTCCGAGCTGCACGTCATCACCAACGCCCTGAACGATTACCTGCGCCGCCAGGATGATTTCGTCGAGCGCGAGCGCATCTTCATCGACACCGCCAGCCACGAGCTGCGTACGCCCATCGCCATCATGGCGGGCGCCAGCGAGCTGGCGCTGGGGCAACCCGGCCTGCCGGCGCCGGCGCGCCAGCAGGTGCAACGCATCCATCGCACGGCCCGTGACGTCGAGCGCCTGATCGCCCTGCTGCTGACGCTGGCCAAGGACCCGGCACGGTTGTCGCGCAACAACGAAGCGGTGATGCTGCATGAGCTGCTGCCCGACATCATCGACGATCACCGCCACCTGCTGGCGGGCAAGGATCTTTCCATCGTGGTCGACGAACTACGGCCATGCACGGTGTCCGCGCCACTGCACATCATCCAGGCGGCCGTCGGCAACCTGTTGCGCAACGCCATCGAGAACAGCGACCGCGGCGAGATCCACATCCGCCTGGATGCCGATGCCACCGTCACCCTGCAGGATCCCGGGCACGGCATGACGCCGGAAGACATCAGTCGCATCTACGCACAGCTGGCGCGCGGCGGCAGTCGCGAAGGTGGCGGCATCGGACTGGATCTGCTGGCACGCCTGTGCGAACACCTGGGCTGGACGCTGTCGATCCAGTCGGCGCCGGGGCGCGGCACGATCAGCCGCCTGCGCCTCTCGCGCTGACGGCACGCCTTCACGTGATCGGCGCTAGCATGCGCCGCACCCCGTGCCGGAGATCGCTGATGAAATCGCCCCTGTTGTGCCTCCCGCTGCTGCTTCTGGCGGCATGCAAACCCGAAGGTCCCGCGCCTGCCGATACAGTGCCTGCCGCTACGGTGGCGCCTGCCGCGGCCGTGACGCCCGCCGAAACCGCTCCTGCGCTTGCACCGCCCTCGTTCGACTGCGCCAAGGCCGCGAGCGAGGCGGAGAAGCTGGTCTGCACCGACGCCGAACTGGCCGCGCTCGACCATCAGCTTGCCGCGCGCTACGCGGAAGCCAAGGACATCGACCCCGCCGTGCAGCGCGGCTGGGTGAAAGGGCGCGACGAATGCTGGAAGGCGGACGATGCGCGCCTGTGCGTGCTGGAGTCCTACAGGACCCGCCTGGTCGAGCTGGCGATCCATGCGCCCGTGGTGGTGCCGAAGGCGGTGGAATACCGCTGCGACGACAACAGCAAGCCGTTCACGATGACCTACTACAACGACCTCGATCCGCAGGCGGCGGTGATGACCTGGGGCAACGACCAGGCCATCGTGTTCCCGCAACCGGCAGCCAGCGGCGCCCGGTACGGCCGCAGTGGCATCGAGTACTGGGAACACCAGGGCGAAGCCAGCGTGGACTTCTTCGGCAACAAGCTCAGCTGCCGGCCTGTCCCGTGACCATGAGGGAAGGACGCCAAGCGTCCTTCCTCCACGGGCTTCCGCCTTTCAGCGAACGCGGCGGTAGCGCACCTCGTTGTGCCGATCACCGACCTGCGAGGTGACCAGGCCGTCGCGGGACTGGTCGATGTCGAAGGTGGTGTTGCCGACATTGAGGCGGCCGTCGTTGATCCAGCCGTTCACGGTCTGGCCACCGGAACGGGCTTTTGCACGGCCATCGGAGTCGATGGTCAGGGTCACGTCGCTGTTGTACATCGGGTTGTAGCCTTCGAACGTGCCGATCATCCAGCCCGGGACATAGGACGTATGTCGCGGCCCCTGGTAACGGTCGTCGTCGTATTTGTTGTCCTTCTTGTCCGCGTTGGCGGCGATGGCACCGAGGATGGCCGCGCCGATGAGGACCCCGGCCGCCACCTTGGCATCCTTGTTGCCGTCATGGTGGCCGGACGAACTCGTGTGAACGCGGAAGGTCGCGCGGCAGCCGTCGTCCACCCAGATCTCGCGGCGGTTGTAGTCCCAGCTGCGGCCCTGGACGCACGAGGTGCTGGACAACTGGCGGTCCAGGGTGACGTAGGCCGACGTCGAGATCGGGCAACTCTGGTAGCGGTCGTTGCGGCTTTCGCAGGTGACATAGTCATCGTCGGCCCGGGCTTCGGAGCCCCAGAGGCCGGCACCGGCCAGGCAGAGGTACAGAATGGTGCGCATGCATTCCATGACGGACCCTCGAGTGATGGGATGGCGTGATGCGGCTCCCGTGCCGCGAACGCGACAATACCCGTTCATACGTGAAAGATGATGCGAGTGGATCAGCCGTTGATCCGACGGGCCTGCTGCACGGCGGCAACCCGTGCGGCGCGGATGGCGTCGCCGATCTGCGGGCCGGTCATGCCGTCACAGGTCACGTCGCGGGTGCTGACCTGCCGGGCCGCCTGGTGCAGGCGCACCAGTTCCCGGCCCTGCGGATAGTCCGCCTCTGCATGGTCGCCACGTCCGCGTTTGTCCGCCTCGCAGACCGTGGCCAGCCACGGAATGCGTTCGGGACGGCGGAAGGCATCGCAGCGCGTGAGCAGCTCCACGACCGTGGCATCGCGCAGTTCGGCCAGGCGATGAACGTTGAGATGCTCGCGACACGCCATCACCGCCAGTTCGCGGTAGTCGGCGGGTACCTTCAGGCGCTCGCACAGGGCCAGCACGGGCTTGACGCCGGCGTGCTCGTGCCCGATGTGCTTCGGTAGCATGTCGATCGGCGTCAACGCCTTGCCGAGGTCGTGGGTCAGCGCAGCGAACCCGATGCACGCGTCACCGGGCGCAAGGCGCGCGGCCATATCGCTGACCATTTCCTGGTGCACGCCCGTGTCCACTTCCGGGTGATACTCCGCGCGCTGCGGAACGCCGTACAGCGCATCCACCTCGGGCAGCACCACGGCCAGCGCCCCGCAGGCACGCAGTGTGGAAAGGAAGGCAGAAGGCTTCGTCGACGCCAGCGCGCGCCTGAGTTCCTGCCACACCCGCTCCGGCACCAGTGCGTCGAGCTCGCCACTGGCGACCAGTTCGCGCATCAGTGCCATCGTCTCCGGTGCGATGGTGAAACCCAGCGATGCGAAGCGGGCCATGAATCGTGCCGCACGCAGCACGCGCAGGGGATCTTCGACGAAGGCCTGGCTCACGTGCCGCAGCACGCGCGCGTCGATGTCGCGCGCACCACCGTACGGGTCGATCAGCGTCCCGTCGGCATCCTGCGCGATGGCATTGAGGGTGAAGTCGCGCCGCTGCAGATCGTCTTCCAGCGTCACGGATGGATCGGCATCGACCACGAAGCCACGGTAGCCCCGTCCGCTCTTGCGTTCCGTGCGCGCGAGCGCGTACTCCTCGCCCGTGTCGGGGTGCAGGAACACCGGGAAGTCGCGACCGACCGCCTTGAATCCCTGCGCTTCCATCGCCGCCTGGGTCGCACCGACCACGACCCAGTCGCGATCGCCGGGCGCCAGGCCCAGCAACCGGTCGCGCACCGCGCCGCCGACGAGATAGATCTTCATGCGGGCATGATGCCGGATTGGTGCGTCCGCCGTCTGCTGTCGACCCCTGTAGGAGCGACGTGAGTCGCGACCGGAAAAGCGGAACGATGTAACACCTGATAGAGCGACTGTCTCTGACTCGCAGCGGACACCCCGCGGGCCATCCGCGCCCCTTCGGGCGCAGTCGAGCGCGGTCGCGACTGACGTCGCGCCTGCAAAGAGCGCATCCGCCTCAGCTCTTCGGCATCTGCGCCGTCGGGCAGGTGAAGGCTTTGCGCTTGGCCTGCACGCGTCCCATCATGCGGTCGGTCACCGGCAGGGCGGTGCCGTTGAGGCGCCAGTCGTAGATCACGCTGAAGGCGAGCACGCGCGCTACGTACTCGCGGGTTTCCTTGTAGCTGATGGTTTCGATCCAGATGTCGGGGTCGAAGCCCGGCCGCTGCGACTGCCAGCGTGCGGTCGGTGTCGGCCCGGCGTTGTAGGCGGCGATGGCGACGTAAGGCACGCCGTACTTGTCCTCCATCTCGCGCAGGTAAGCGGTGCCGATGGCGATGTTGGTGTCCGAGTCGTACAGGCTTGCCGCGCCCGCATACGGGATGCCCCATCGCTTGGCAACGCCGGCGCCCGTGCCGGGGAGTACCTGCATCAGCCCCATGGCGTTGGCGCCGGAGCGCGCCTTCGGGTTGAAGATGCTCTCGGCGCGGATCTCGGCCGCGACCCAGGCCGGATCGATGTTGTGCTTGGTTGCTTCGCGCTTGATGGTGTCGTCGTGGTGCAACGGGAAGCGAAGCGTATACAGGCGCTGCTCGTCCGGCTGCCTGCCGAGCGAGAACACGGCACGGTCGAACCAGCCATTGTCGCGCGCCACCTCCACCGCAATGCGGCGCTGGGTATCGTCGAAGCGTGACAGCGCCTCGTTCCACTCGGCGGTCGCCCAGCCGGGCCGCTCCAGTTGCCACAGCTCCATCGCGCGGACGATGGCCGGATCGCGCGCGACCAGCTGCTTTGTGGTGGCAGGATCATTCGGGATCCAGGCGCACAGCGCGTAGGGCTGCTCCAGGCGGTCGGCTGCCAGGAAGCCATGGAACGTGGGGCTGGCGGCGGTTTCCCGGAACAGGCGTTGCGCGCTGGCGCGATCACCCGTTTTCTCGGACATGCGCGCTTCGAAATAACGCCAGCGCGAATCCGCGCGCTGTGCAGGCGGCATCTTCTTCAACGCCGCCAGTGCGGCCGGCCAATCGCCGCGCGACAGTGCCTCGCGCACGCGCCATTCGTGCAGGCGTTCGTCGTAGGCGGACTCGGGTACGTTGCCCAGCCGGCGCGCGGAATCCGGCCCATACGAGGCGACCGTCCACAGCGCAATCTGGTACAGCACCTGTCCGCGCTCGGATTCGCCCATCCCCAACGCATCGGCGTACTGCGGCAACAGGCGCTCGGCGGTGTCGGGATCGCTCTGGGCCAGCCTGGCCAGGCCATGGGCTGCCATCCGCCGGCTGCGCTCGGTCTTCGGCCAGTTCAACGCGCGCGGATGGATGGCGTCGATGAAGGCGGCGTAGTCGGCGGCCTGCGCGGCTTCCTCCGCGGGAAGTCCGCGGGCAGCCGAGCGCATCACGCCGGTCTGGCGTTCCACGGCGGCTGCTTCGATACGTTCCCAGCGCAGCGTGGGGGCAAGTCCGCCCTGGCTCGCGAGCAGATTGAAGACCGGATCGCAGCCATCGGGCAGCGACTTCGCGCCCTTGCGCCAGATCGCCTGCGCCTGCTGCGTCCACGCGGCATCGGTGCGGCCGGTGGCCTGGCGCGCCTGCAGGTCCGCGCATTGCAGGGCAAGGTTCGCGGTGGGCTTCCACGCGGCGAGGAAGGTGGGCCACTCCTGACGCCTCGCCAACGCCGCCAGCCACAGGGAACGGAATTGCTCGGCCACGGCCTGGCCTTCGTAACGCTTCAGGAAGGCCTGCGCTTGCTGAGTCGAAACCATATCGATCTGGCGGCGCAGCGAGGCGAACTCGACCCAGCCATACAGCGGATGACGGACAAGGGCGGACGACGTGGCGCCATCGAGGCGACCGGCTTCCGCTGCTGCGAGCGCGTCGCGGACGACAGGACGTTGGGTGTCGAGCGATTGCGCGCGCGATACCGGCGCGATGCACAGGCCCGCGAGGGCAGCGAGTACGATGACAGGGGGGATGCGAATCATGGCGGGGACTATACCCAAGCCGGCTGAACCTCCCTGTAGACGGGCGATGACGAGGTGATGCTTGGATGGTGTGTGGATTTTCCCTGTGCTGGGCGTGCTGGCCGGCATCCTGGCGGGCCTGCTCGGCATCGGGGGTGGCCTGGTGCTGGTGGCGGCACTCGCGTGGATACTGCCGATGCACGGCATTCCGAAAGAAGCCGCGATGCATGCCGCGCTCGCCAGTTCATTGGCAAGCATCGTGCTGACGGCCACGTCGTCCGCATACGCGCACCATCGCCGCGGCAGTGTGCTGTGGCCCACGGTTGCGTGGATGGTGCCGGGCCTGCTGCTGGGCGGTTGGGTCGGCAGCGGCCTGGCGGTGTACCTGGATGACGGCGTGCTGCGCTGGATCGTGGCCGGCTACTGCTTCATCGCAGGTGCGCAGATGTTGTCCGGCGGCAATGCGCACCCCGAAGGCCGCGGCGTACCCGCCCCGCGCGGCGCCGGCATGAGCATGGCAGGCACCGCGATCGGTGCGGTATCGGCGGTGGTCGGCATCGGGGGCGGCAGCATGACGGTGCCGCTGCTGGTATGGCGCGGCGTGCAGCCGGTGCGCGCGGTCGGCACGTCCAGTGCCTGCGGCGTGGCCATCGGCCTCGCAAGTGCAGCGGGTTATGCGCTGCATGCGCCGCCGGGCGCGTTGCCGGCGCATGCGGTGGGTTACATCTATCTTCCAGCTGCGATCGGCGTGGCTTTCGCCTCCGTCCTCGCCGCACCCTACGGCACGCGACTGGCGCATCGCATCGGCGGCAGAGCATTGAAGCGGGTGTTCGCCGTCTTCATGGTGGTGATGGGCATTGCGATCATCGCCAGTGGCTGACGCCGGGATTTTCTACACGCATTTAGTTGTTAATCATCGTGACGACCGCGTGTAGAAACTCGAGGTAAACCCGTTTATGTCCAGATAATCACGGTTACCTTTTTCAAAACGGTGACTTGTTTCCGTTGTGGGTGTTTTACCGATTCTTTACAACGATGGGCAAGCCGCTTTAGGCATCGGCCGCGCGGCCCAACCCTTCCGGAGAGAGAATCCATGAACGCACGCCGCCACAAACTGGCTTCGGCCATACAACTCGCAGTGCTTCTCGCGTTGCCCGCCACCGTCCTGGCCCAGGAGGCCACCACGCTGGACACGGTCACCGTGACCGGCAGCCGCATCAAGCGCGCCGAGATGGAGGGCCGCGTACCGGTGCAGACGCTGTCGCGCGAAGACATCGAGCGTTCCGGCCTGACCTCCATCGGCGACATCCTGCAGGAACTCACCGGTTCCGGTTCGGCCCTCAACACCAAGTTCAATTCCTCCGGCAACTTCGGTTTCTCGCCCAATGGCGATGGTGTGGGCGCTGGCTCGGCACAGGTGGACCTGCGCAACCTGGGCCCGAAGCGTGTGCTGGTGCTGGTGGACGGGATGCGCTGGGTCAACGAATCGTCGGCTTCCGGTGTTTCCGCGGCAGTCGATCTCAACACCATTCCGCTGGCGCTGGTGGAGCGCATCGAAGTGCTCGAAGACGGCGCGTCGTCGCTGTACGGTTCTGATGCCATCGCCGGTGTGGTCAACATCATCACCCGGCGAAACTTCGATGGCGGGCAGGTCACGCTCAACTATGGCCAGTACGACAAGGGGGACGGCGAGATCACCGGTGCCGACTTCGCGTGGGGCTTCGACACCGAGCGCAGCAACCTGTTCCTGAGCCTGAGCTACACCGAACAGAAGGAAGTCAGCTCGGCGGACCGCTACATCTCCTCCATCCCGATCCAGGGCGGCAGCTCGCGCATCCTCGGTGGCCGCTACGCCTTCACGGATCCGAACGGCAACGAGTACGACCTGTCGGTGAAGCCCGGTCAGACCAACCCGGTCTATACGCCCAACCTGCCTGACTGTGCGTCGGGTGTTGCGCGCACGGATGGATTCCAGTGCTTCGACTTCGGGCGCGATGCCTTCAACTATGCGCCGTACAACCTGCTCATCACGCCGTCCAAGCGCATGGGGGTGTTCGGCCAGTACCGCTTCTCGATCACCGGGCAGCTGAATTTCTATGCGAAAGCGCTGTACAACCGTCGCGAATCCACCAACCAGGCGGCACCGGAGCCGATCGACCTCGGACCCGGCGCGGGCACCAGCTACACGGCCGACCTGGTCATACCGGCCAACCATCCCTACAACCCGTTCGGCTTCGATCTGGTGGGTGGGCCCGGCGGCAACATCGGCACCATCCGCCGTCGCCCACTTGAAGGCGGTCCCCGCATTTTCGAGCAGGAGGTCGATACGCAATACATCGCGGCCGGGCTCGAAGGTTCCTTCGGCGGCGATCGCCAGTTCTTCTGGGACGTCAACGCAGCCTTCAGCAAGAACGAAGCGGACCAGACCAACCACGGCAGCTACAACGCGCGCAACATCGCCACGGCCCTGGGCGATCCCGCGGTCTGCGCGGCCACGAACGGGTGCACCCCGCTGGATATCTTCGGCTTCGACACCATCACGCCCGCGATGCTCGCCTACATCAGCCCTTTGTTCCGCGATCGCAGCGAGCAGAAGCTGACCCAGGTCACCGCCAATCTGAGCGGCGCGCTGTTCCCGGCATGGGCGGGTGACGTGGAGTTTGCTGCGGGCGTCGAGTACCGCAAGTACGAAGGCAGCTACAACCCGGATCCGCAGACGGTGGCCGGCGAGTACAACGGCGTGCCGTCGCTGCCGACATCCGGCGAGTACGACGTCAATGAAGCGTACGTGGAATTGAACGTGCCGCTGTACGCGCAACAGGATGGCGCGGGCAAGCTCGACCTGAGCCTGGCAGGCCGCTATTCGGACTACTCGACCTTCGGTGGCGAGTTCACGCCGAAGTATGGCCTGCGCTGGCAGGTGGCCGAGGACCTGGTGCTGCGCGCGACATATGCGGAAGGGTTCCGCGCACCCTCGATCGGTGAGCTCTATGGTTCGCAGAGTCGCTTCGATGCCCTGCTGGTCGATCCTTGCCTGGTGCCGCCAAGCGCACCGGCCGGGTCCGTCGCGCCGGTCGCGTGCCCCGGCGTGCCGGTGGGCGCACGGCAGAATGATCCGCAGATCCCGGTGCTGACCGGCGGCAACCCGGACCTTCAGCCGGAAACCGCGCGCAGCTTCAGTGCCGGACTGGTGTTCAGTCCTTCGTTCGCGGAAGGCGTGGCATGGTCGGACAAGCTGGACTTCGAAGTGACTTACTACCGGCACAACCTGGAAGGCGCCATCCAGGCCATCGACGCGCAGACACAGCTGGATCTGTGTGCGACCACGCAGGATCCGCAGTACTGCACCGGCATCAACCGACTGGCATCTGGCGAGATCGATACCTTCGCCAACTTCCTGATCAATCTCGGCTCGATCAAGACGGACGGCTGGGATGCGGACGTGTTCTGGACGTTGCCGGAGAGCTCGATCGGCCGCTTCAAGTTGAGCTGGCAGAACACCATCGTGACCCGTTACGAAGCCCGCGGTGCGGGTGGCCAGTTGCAGCCGCAGGCCCCGGGCATCGTCGTCAACGACACCGCGATCCCCGAGTGGACGTCGACCGCGACGCTGGACTGGAAGCTGGGCAACTGGAATGCCGCGTGGAGCATCCGCCACCTGTCCGAGATGGAGGAGGCCTGCCTGGCGGCGGATCCGTCCGAGTTCTGCGACACGCCGACCCGCAACACGCTGGCCGCCACGACTTACCACGACCTGCAACTGGGCTATGAGTTCGAATGGTTCAAGGGACTGCAGCTGACCGGTGGCGTCAACAATGTGTTCGACGAGGACCCGCCGGTGTGCACGTCGTGCTCGCTCAACGGCTATGAAGCTTCGACCTACGATATCCCCGGCGGTCGTTTCTTCTACGTGCGGGCCAACCTGCGGTTCTGAGGCATTGCATTGTCTGCAGAGCGAAGAAGCCGGCGTTTGCCGGCTTCTTCCTTTGGCGTGCCGCGATCTTGGCCCGGGCATCCGGCGCCGTATCAGCGCAACGCGATGTCCGGCACGTCGATGTCCATCGCCAGCGCAAGATGGTCCGAATTCGCGGCGGGCATGGCGCGCGCGTTGTCGGTGCGCAGGCCTTCGCTGACCAGGATGTGGTCGATGGCGCGCTGCGGGCGCCAACTGGGGAACGTGGGCACGCAGAATGCCGGCGGGCGCAGGCGGGTGCGCTTGTAGAGCAGTTCCATTTCCGGCGTATCGGGCACGCAGTTGAAATCGCCCATCAGCACCGCATGCGGATGGTCCGACAGCAGTTCGCCGATGAAGGCCAGTTGCGAGCGGCGGGAGTTAGCGCCCAGCGACAGGTGCGCGACGGCGACCGTGAGCCCTTTGTCACCCTCGCCGAAGCGCGCCATCAGCACGCCGCGGCCGCTGATGCGGCCGGGCAGGCTGTGGTCGGTGACTTCGACGGGTTCCAGTCTGCTGAGCAGGCCGTTGGCGCTGCCGGCGACCCGCGCGACATTGCGGTTGGGCTGGTGCGTCCAGTAATCGAAGCCGGCGCGCTCGGCCAGGTAATGCGTCTGGTTGGTGAAGCCCGAGCGCAGGCTACCGGGATCGGCCTCCTGCAGGCCGACGATGTCGTGCTCGCCGGCCAGCTGCGCGATCAGGTCCAGGCTGCCGCGCTTGTTGCCCGCCGGCAGCGCATGCGACCAGCTGCGGGTCACATAGTCGCTGTAGCGGCGGGTGCTGGAGCCGGCCTGGATGTTGGCGCTGAGCAGCCGCAGCCGCCGCGTGGCCGGAGAGTCGATCATGGAAGTGGGGGCTTCCGTGGCGTTCAGCGGCGTGCGCGTTCCATCGCGACCAGGTGATCGGCGATGCGCAGCACGTCGGCGTAAGTCTGGCCGCCGGTGACGCGGTACTTGCCGTTGACGATGATGGTGGGGGTGCTTTCCGCCCCGGCGTTCTTGGCGAACTGCATGCCGCGGGCGATCTGCGAGTTGGTGCCGAAGCTGTTCATCAGCGACACGAATTCCTTCGCGTCCACGCCGTACTGGGCATACCACTGCGCGATCTGCGCCGGATCCGCCGGTGGCTTGCCTTCGCCCGGCAGCGAGCGCTGCAGGTGGATGGCGCTGAACACCGCGTCATGGGTCTTGTCGACCAGACCCTTGGCCTGGGCCGCGTAGAACGCCTTGCCGTAGGGTGCCCACACGGGACCGAAGACCACCGGCACGTAGGTCACGCGCACGTCGGCAGGCTGCTTCTTCTTCCAGGCCGAGACTTCGGGGGCGAAGCGGGCGCAGGCTGGGCAGACATAGCCGAATACCTCGACGACTTCGATCTGGCCGTTGAGCGGCGCATACGGCTGGCCGTTGGGGATCTCGACGTAGTCATTGCCGGCGACCGGCGGCGGACCCTGCGGCGGCAGGACCGGGTTGGTATTGGCAGTCGCCGTGCTGTCGGCACCGTCGGCAGGCGCTGCGGTCGCGGTCGCGGCCTCGGCGGAAGCTGCCGGTGCGTCGGCGGCGGGTGCGGTGGTGGCATCGGTCGTGGTCGCCGGTGCGACGGGCGCTTCGGCGGCCGGCGTGGTGTCGGTGGACGGCTTCGGACCACAGGCTGCCAGCAGGGGCAGCAGCAGGGACAGCATCAGGACGTGACGGGACTTCATCGCGCGAGCTCCAATGGATCAGAGGGAAAAGGTGCCGGCCGGGCCGGGGACATCACATTCTGCATGGCGCCCGCAACGGCCGCCATGACGGGATCGTCACTTGCGGCCGCGTTCGCGGGCGATGAGCCGGTCGGCGATCTTCAGCCTGTCGCTGTAGTTGCCACCGCCGGTGACGCGGTACTTGCCGTTGACGATGATCGTCGGCGTGCCTTCCACGCCGGCGGCGCTCACCCAGTCGCGCGCCCTCGCCAGTTGTGCATCGACCTCTGGTCCGCGCAGGGCGGCCAGGAACTTCGCGCGGTCCACGCCCTGGCTGGCATAGAACCCGGCGATTTCCTCGGCGGATGCGTTCTGGATGGGCAGGGTGCCGGTCTTGTGCAGGGCGTCGAACACCGCCTGGTGGGTGCGCTCCTGCACGCCCAGCTGCTGCGCGGCGTAGAAGGCGCGTGCATAGGGAATCCAGTAGCCACCGAATGCCGCCGGGACCGGCGTCAGCTGCACGTCGCGCGGCAGCTTCTTCTTCCAGGCGGCGAGCGTGGGCTCCAAGTGCGCGCAGTGGATGCAGGTGTAGCCGAACACCTCCACGACTTCGATCTTGCCCTTGGCGGGCGCGAACGGCTTGCCGTCCGGAATCACTTCGTAGTCCTGCCCCTCGATCAGCGGGGCCGATGCGGGCGGTGCGGCAAGGGTAGCGGCAGGCAGCAGGGCAAGCAGGGTGATCAGCACGGGCAGCAGACGCGAGACCATCAGGATTCTCCAGGCGGGAACGCGACGTCCCGTTCCGGGGCGTCGCGGAAAAAAGAAACGCCGGCCATGGTGGGGCCGGCGCGATGAACAGGAGCTTGCACTTCCGGCCGCGCGACGCGGCCGGGTGCGGGATTACTTGCCGCCGGCCTCGGCGGCAGCCACATCGTCGGCGCGGGCATGCAGGCCCTGCAGGTAGCTGGCCAGCGCCTGGATTTCCTGCTCGGTCAGCGGCGCGGCGACCTGCGCCATGATGTTGTGCAGGGTCGGGTCTTTCAGCGTGGTGGTGCCCGCCTTGTATTCCTGCAGGCGACGCACGGTGTAGTCCTGCATCTGGCCGCCGATGTGCGGGTAGGCCGGGCCGGGGTTGCCGGCGCCGGTGGGGCCGTGGCACGCCATGCAGGCCGGCACGCCGCGCGCGGCGTCGCCGTTGCGGTACAGCTGCTGGCCCACTTCGTAGAACTTCATGTCCTTGTAGGGACCCTCTGCGACGATGCTGTCGTCGGCCAGGCCGGCGCCCGACTTCTGGGTGGCGAAGTACGCGCCGACATCGCGCATGTCCTGCGCATTGAGGGTCTGGGCGAACGGGGCCATCACGGCCGCCATGCCGGTGTTGCGCTCGCCCGAGGCGAACAACGCGAGCTGGTGCGCGATGTAGCGCTCGCTCTGGCCGGCGATGCGCGGGTATTGCGGATCGCTGGGGTTGCCGTCGGCGCCGTGGCAGGCCGCGCAGGCGGCCGCCTTGGTCTGGCCGGCCTTGGCATCGCCCCAGGTGGTCTTGGCGAGGTTGATGTCCAGCGGCGCGGTCTCGACCGGTGCATTGTCCGGCACCGGAACCACGGTGGTCTGTGCAAAAGCGACTGCGCCCACGGCCAATACGGCCAGTCCGGCAAGTCCCATAACGCGAGCGTGGCGCATGCTAAAGCTCCGAAACCCTAGACGATACGCGGCGCAGAATGCAGCCGCGAAACCGTTGAATTATCCCTGCGCTGGGGCTGTCCGGTCAATTCAACAGGCTTCCGGCATGTCCCCGGGGCCGGCACATGCCATGCTAGTGCCATGTCGAACCCCCTGAATTCCGCCACCTACCTGCTTTCCGCCCATACCCCGCGCCAGCTGCCGGAAGATGGCGGGTTCGAGGTGGCCTTCGCTGGCCGCTCCAATGCCGGCAAGTCCAGTGCCCTCAATGCGCTGGTCAACCACAACCGCCTGGCGCGGGTCTCCAAGACTCCCGGCCGCACCCAGCAGCTGGTGTTCTTCCAGGTCCAGCCGGAACGCTATCTGGTGGATCTTCCCGGCTACGGCTACGCCAAGGTGCCGCAGGATCTCCAGGCGCACTGGCAGGCCTTCATCGACCGCTACTTCCGCACCCGTGAAGCGCTCAAGGGGTTGGTGGTGGTGATGGACATCCGCCATCCGCTGAAGGACTACGACCGCCAGATGCTGGGCTACGCCGTCCAGCGCGGACTGCCGGCCCACGCGTTGCTGACCAAGGCCGACAAGCTGGGCCGTGGCCAGCAGGGCAACGCATTGCAGGCGGTGAAGAAGGAGCTGTTCTCCGCCTTCGGCGATACCGTCAGCGTGCAGACCTTTTCGGCCGAGTCCAAGCAGGGCGTGGACGAGGCACGGATGATCGTGGGGAACTGGCTGGCGGTATAGGCATCACACGGCGACATGGAACAGGCGCCCCACCAGCGCCGCCGCGCCCATCGCCATCGCACCCCAAAAGCCGACCCGCAGCGCGCCGCGCAGGATCGGTGCGCCGCCGACCCGGGCCGCCAGCGCCCCCGACAGCACCAGCCCCACCAAGGTCGCCACGGTCGTCACCATGCCGACCTCTCCAGCGGGCGCCAACAGCGTGGTCGCAATCGGCAGCAATGCGCCCACCGTGAACGCACCCGCCGACGCGAGCGCCGCCTGCACAGGGCGGGCACGCAGGGCCTCGGTGATGCCGAGCTCTTCGCGTGCATGGGCTTCCAGCGCATCGTGCGCGGTCAGCTGTTCCGCCACCTGGCGCGCAAGCGTGGGCGACAGGCCGCGCTGCACGTAAATCTGGGTCAGTTCCAGCAACTCGCTCTCCGGCGTGTCCCGCAGCTCGCGTGTTTCCACCGCCAGATCGGCTGCCTCGGTATCGGCCTGCGACTGCACGGAGACGTATTCGCCCGCGGCCATCGACATGGCGCCCGCCACCGTGCCGGCCACGCCGGTCAGCAGGATCGTCGAAGGTGCTGCGCCACTCGCGGCCACACCTACCACCAGGCCGGCGACCGACACGATGCCGTCGTTGATGCCCAGCACAGAGGCGCGCAACCAGCCCACGCGATCGGTGCGATGGCGTTCGCGATGGCGGGCCTGGGGCGAGCGGGGATGCGAGGGCATGGACGCAGCGTAGTCCAGGTCGGGACACGCGTCGATGTGCACCACGGATGGGATGCTGCGGCGCCTGGATGGCCATGCTGGCGTGCACCCGGTCACGTTATAGTGCCGGCCTTGCGACAGCGGGGCTTCGTCTCCACGTCGTGGCCTCTCCCCTCGCGCGAGCCTGCCCTTGTCCAGCCCCAGCCACGTTGCCGACACGCTGATCACCGATCGTGCGCAGTTGGTCGAGTACATCGCCTCGGGCGAAAAGCCCGCACCGGATTGGCGCATCGGTACCGAGCACGAGAAGTTCGGCTTCCGCCTGGACGACCTGCGCCCGCCGACCTTCGACGGCGACCGCGGTATCGAGGCATTGCTGAAGGGCCTGACACGGTTTGGCTGGGAAGCGATCGAAGAGAAGGGCCGCGTCATCGCCCTGACGAAAGACGGCGCGTCGGTCACGCTCGAACCGGCCGGCCAGCTGGAACTGTCCGGCGCAGCGGTGGAAACCCTCCACCAGACCTGCGTGGAAGTAGGCACGCACCTCAAGGAAGTGAAGCAGGTCGCCGACGAACTGCAGCTCGGTTTCCTGGGCATGGGCTTCCAACCCAAGTGGCGCCGCGACGAGATGCCGTGGATGCCCAAGGGCCGCTACCAGATCATGAAGTCGTACATGCCCAAGGTCGGCCAGCTGGGCCTGGACATGATGACGCGCACCTGCACCGTGCAGGTCAACCTGGACTACGCCAGCGAAGCGGACATGATCAAGAAGTTCCGCGTATCGCTGGCGCTGCAGCCGGTGGCGACGGCGCTGTTCGCGGATTCGCCGTTCACCGAAGGCAAGCCGAACGGCTATCAAAGTTACCGCTCGCACATCTGGACCGACACCGATGGCGATCGCACCGGCATGCTCGACTTCGTGTTCGAGGATGGCTTCGGCTACGAACGTTACGTCGACTACCTGCTCGATGTGCCGATGTACTTCAGCTACCGCGACGGCATCTACCACGATGCCAGTGGGCAGAGCTTCCGCGATTTCCTCAAGGGCGAACTCCCGGTGCTGCCGGGCGCGCTTCCCACGCTGCGCGACTGGTCCGACCACATGACCACCGCCTTCCCGGAAGTACGGATGAAGAAGTTCCTGGAAATGCGCGGCGCCGACAGCGGTCCCTGGAACCGCATCTGCGCGCTGCCCGCCTTCTGGGTGGGCCTGCTGTACGACGACGCTGCGCTCGATGCCGCGTGGGACCTGGTCAAGGACTTCTCGCTGGCCGAGCGTCACGCCCTGCGTGACGGTGTGCCGAAGCATGCATTGAAGCTGCCGTTCCGCGGCGGCACCGTGCGCGACCTGGCCAGCGAAGCAGTGAAGATCGCCATCGGCGGCTTGAAGCGTCGCGCACGCCTAAACAGCAAGGGCGTGGACGAGGCCGGCTTCCTCGATGCACTGGTCGAGATCGTCGAGGCCGACGAAACGCCCGCGGAACGCAAGCTGGCGCTGTTCCATGGCGAGTGGAGCGGCGACATCGATCGCGTGTTCCGCGAGTTCGCGTACTAGCCCATCCTGCCCCAGGGCACCCAGCCGCTCCGCGCTGACTACAGCGGCTTGAGCATGCAGATTGCGCTCGCGGGACACAGCGACCGGAATTCCGCACTGTCGCGCACGGCATCGGGCACGGTGTCGCGCGCGACCACGGCGTAGCCCAGGCGCGCGAAGAAGGCGTCCGCTGTCTGCGTCAGCAATACGAGCCCGGTGATGCCGCGCGCGTGCGCTTCGGCTTCCAGGGACTGCACGAGCCGCTGGCCATGGCCTTTGCCCTGGTGCAGGGGCGACACCGCCAGCGAGCGCAGCAAGCCTGTGTCGCCATGTTGTTCCATGCCGATCACGGCCACGATGCGACCATCCTCTTCCTCAACCCGGAAGGCCACCTGCGAGGCGGCAAGGTCAGCCGTCGGCAAGGCATGCGCTTCCAGCAGTGCGGTGATGGCGGCGATGTCTCCGGTGTGGGAAGGGCGTATCGAAGTCATGGTGTTTCCCAGAGTGTCGTGTGGTGCGCAAGGGCGATGATGCCTTGAATCCGATGCGGCAGCCGGAAGCCCTCCTGCTGCTCAGCCCCTCGCTTGCACGGCTGATCGTGGAAGCGCCATCGACACGGCCGCTGCCATGGCGATCAGCACGGCGGAGATCGCCAGGCACGCGGCCAGGCCCCATCGCTGGAAGACCCAGCCCGACAGCACCGTGCCCAGCAGGCGTCCCATGGCGTTGGCCATGTAGTAGAAGCCGACATCCAGCGATACGCCGTCTTCGCTGGCATAGCTGACGATCAGGTAGCTGTGCAGCGCCGAATTCAGCGCGAACAATACGCCGAACACGGTCAGGCCGATGACCAGCACCCACGCCGCCGGCACGCCGTAGAACAGCAGCGCTGCCATCGTTGCCGGCACGATGGCGAGCAGCACGGCCCACGCGCTGGCCGATCGTCCGTCCGGCAGCCGACCGCGGCCGGTGATGTGCGGTGCGAACGACTGCACCAGCCCGTAGCCGATGATCCATGCAGCGAGGAATCCGCCCACCTGCCAGAAATCCCACCCCAGCGTGGAGGCCAAGAACACCGGCAACGCCACCACGAACCAGACATCGCGCGCACCGAACAGGAACATCCGCGCAGCCGACAGCAAGTTGATGGCGCGACTCTTCGAAAAGATCTCGCGGAACCTCGGTTTGGATTTGGCCTTGCCCAGGTCGCGCTTGAGCAGCAACAGGCTCAGCAGCCACACCAGCAGCAGCGCGCCGGCCATGATCGCCACCGCGGGCGCGAAGCCCATGGTGGCCAGCAGTGCGCCGCCGAGGAAGAACCCGATGCCCTTCAATGCGTTCTTCGAGCCGGTCAATGCGGCGACCCAGCGGTAGAGCGTGCCTTGCCGGTCGCCCGGCACCAGCAGCTTGATGCTGCTCTTGGCGCTCATCTTGTTGAGGTCCTTGGCGATGCCGGACAGCGCTTGCGCCGACATCACCCAGGGCACCGTCAGCCAGACAGCCGGCACCAACAGCATCGACAGCGCAATGACCTGCATCGCCAGCCCGATGTTCATTGTCCGGTTGAGCCCGATCCTCGCACCCAGCCATCCGCCTACGAGGTTGGTGACGACACCGAAGATCTCGTAGAACAGGAACAGCATCGCGATCTGCAGCGGACTGTAGCCCAGCTGGTGGAAATGCAGCACCACCAGCATGCGCAGCGCGCCGTCGGTCAGGGTGAAAGCCCAGTAGTTGCCGGTGATCAGCAGGTACTGGCGGACGTCGGCCGACAAGCGCGCGAGCATCGGTGTCAGCCCGCCTTGCCGACCAGTTGCACAAGCTCTGCGGTGCGGTTCACGTAACCCCACTCGTTGTCGTACCAGGCATACAGCTTCACCTGCGTGCCATTGATCACCATGGTGGAGAGTGCATCGACGATGCTGGAGCGCGGATCGGTCTGGTAATCGATCGACACCAGTGGACGCGTTTCGTAACCCAGGATGCCGGCCAGCGCGCCGTCGGCGGCGGTCTTCAGCAGCGCGTTCACTTCCTCCACCGTGGTTGCACGCTCCACTTCGAATACGCAGTCGGTCAGCGACGCATTGGTCAGCGGCACGCGCACGGCATGGCCGTTAAGGCGGCCCTTCAGTTCGGGGAAGATCTCCGCGATGGCCGTCGCCGAACCCGTCGATGTCGGGATCAGGCTGCTGCCGCACGCACGCGCTCGGCGCAGGTCCTTGTGCGGCGCATCCACGATCACCTGCGTGTTGGTCAGGCTGTGGATCGTGGTCAGGCTGCCGTGGCGGATGCCGATGCCTTCGTGGATCACCTTCACCACCGGTGCGAAGCAGTTGGTCGTGCACGAAGCAGCGGATACGATGCGATGCTGGGCGGGATCGAAGCGGTGATGGTTCACGCCGACCACCACGTCCAGGACGCCAGGCGACTTCACTGGCGCTGTCACGACGACGCGCTTCACGCCTTGGTCCAGATAGGGTTGCAGCACGTCGGGTTTGCGGAATTTGCCCGAGGATTCGATCACCACGTCGCAGCCCGACCAGTCGGTCGCCGCGATGTCCTTGTTGCGCGTCACTGGAATGCGTTTGCCGTCGATCACCAGCGCCTCGCCGTCTGCGTGGATCTCGCGGCTCCAGCGGCCGTGGATCGAATCGAACTCCAGCAGATGCGCCAGCGTGGCGGCATCGCCGGCGGGGTCATTGATCTGGACGAACTGCAGGTCGGGAGTGTCCCAGGCCGCACGCAAGGTGAGGCGGCCCATGCGGCCGAAGCCGTTGATGCCAACGCGAATGCTCATGGAAGGTTCTTGGATGGAGGAGGAATAACAGGTGGACGTGGCGTTCAGGACGAGGTGCCGATCTCGCGCACCCGCGTCTCCAGCGCCAGGCGATCCAGCGCCTCGGGCTTGAGCGCGAGCAACAGCGTGATGCGGTGCTGCAACAGGTGCAGCGCGTGGGCGAACGCGTGGCGTACCTGCTCCGGTGAGCCGGCGACGGCGGCGGGATCTTCGACGCCCCAATGCGCGGTGACCGGATGACCAGGCCAAACGGGGCACGCTTCGCCAGCGGCCTTGTCGCAGACGGTGATGATCAGGTCCATCGGCGGCGCATCCGAGCCCGCGAATTCGTCCCAAGGCTTGCTGCGCAACGACGCTGTAGGCAAGCCGGCGTCCTGCAGGATCTGCAGTGCGACCGGATGCACGCGACCGCGCGGGTGGCTGCCCGCGCTGTAGGCATGGAAGCGGCCTTTGCCCAGGTGGTTGGCCATGGCCTCGGCCATGATGCTGCGGGCGGAATTGCCGGTGCACAGGAACAGCAGGTTATAGGGGCGGTCCATGGGCGTGTCCTGAAGGAAGGGGAGTGAGTAGGGAGGAAGGAATCAGGCGCGGCGTTCGTACCAGGGTTTCGACGCGTTGACGATGCGGACGACGGACAACATCACCGGCACCTCCACCAGCACGCCGACCACCGTGGCCAGCGCCGCGCCGGAATGCACACCGAACACGCCCACGGCCGTCGCCACGGCGAGCTCGAAGAAATTGCTGGCGCCGATCAGCGCCGACGGGCCCGCCACGCAATGGGCCACGCCCAGCCTGCGGTTGAGCCAGTACGACACGCCGGCGTTGAAGTACACCTGGATCACGATGGGCACCGCGAGGATCGCGATGATCAGCGGTTGGTCGACGATCTGGCGGCCCTGGAAACCGAACAGCAGCACCAGCGTGAGCAGCAGCGCGCCCAGCGACACCGGCCCCAGCCGCTTGAGCAGCGCCTGCAGCGCGGCCTCGCCGCCGCGGCGCAGGACCCATGCGCGCAGCATCGCCGCGATGACGACCGGCACCACGATGTAAAGCGCGACCGACAGCATCAGCGTCGCCCACGGCACGGTGATGGACGAGATGCCCAACAGCAGGCCGACGAGGGGTGCGAAGGCCACCACCATGATTGCGTCGTTCAACGCGACCTGGCTCAGCGTGAAGCGCGGCTCGCCATCGCACAGGTGGCTCCATACGAACACCATCGCGGTGCACGGCGCTGCCGCCAAAAGGATCAGCCCGGCCACGTACGAATCGATCTGCGCTGCAGGCAGGTGATCGGCGAACACATGGCGCACGAACAGCCACGCCAGCAATGCCATCGAGAACGGCTTGATCGCCCAGTTCACGAACACGGTGACGCCGATGCCCTTCCAGTGCCGCTTCACGTCGCCCATCGCGCGGAAGTCGATCTTCAGCAGCATCGGGATGATCATCAACCAGATCAGCACCGCCACCGGCAGGTTCACCTTGGCGATCTCCGCCGCTCCCAGCGTGGCGAACGCGCCCGGCAGCAGATAGCCCAGCGCCGTGCCCACCCCGATGCAGCCCAGCACCCACCACGTCAGATGGCGCTCGAAACCGCCCATGCGGCGTGACAGTGGGGGCGTGGCGGCTGCCGTCATGCGCAACCTTCAGGGCCGCACGGCGTGGCAGGCGCGCATTGCGCCGTGTCGCCACCGCAGCAGTTCCGGGTCAGGAATTCGAGCAACGCGTTCATCGCCGCGAAGTCGGCCCGGTAGCAGACGTGCCGGCCGCGCGCCTCGCTCTGCACCAGCCCTGCGGCCACCAGTTCCTTCAGGTGGAACGACAGCGTCGCCCCCGGAAGTCCCAGTGCCTCGGCGATCTCGCCCGCCATGCGGCCGGACGGGCCGGCCTCGACCAGCAGGCGGAAGACCGCCAGGCGGGTGGTCTGGCCCAGGGCGGCCAGGGCAATGGTTGCGTTCTTTATTTCCATGTTTCTAGAATAATCGAATGAACCCAGCCTATCAATCGCGTATGACAGAACGACGACACGTCCGTTGGCACTGGCCCCATCTGTTGCTGCTCGCCGGGATTCCGCTGATGGCCACCATCACGCAGCGCCTGCAGTGGTCGACGTCCAGCGCCTTGTTCGGCTGGCTGGTATTCAACCTGGCGGTGCTGGCGCTGGCCGAACGCTGGCGACCGTTCCGCCCGGAATGGCAGGCCACCCCGCGCCACGTGCGGCGTGATGGCGCGATAGGGACGTTGAATCTGGCCACCGATGCCGCCGCGTCCGCCGCCTTGACCGCGCTGGTCGTCGCCTACCTGCCCGGGCACAGCACGTGGCCGTTGACGGTCCAGATCATGGTCGGCCTGCTGGTAGCGGAGTTCGGTGCCTACTGGATGCACCGCTGGAGTCACAGCGGGCACTGGTTGTGGCGCGTGCATCTGCTTCACCACCGGCCGGACCGGCTGAACGTCGCCAATGCCATCACCGCGCATCCGATCAATGCCGTATACGACAAGCTCGTTCGGGTGCTGCCGCTGCTGCTCCTCGGTCTCGCGCCCGAAGCCATGGTGGGCATCGCGCTGTTCGGTCTGACCCAGACCCTGGCCGTCCACGCCAACGTGGCGGGAAGTATCGGTCCGCTCAACCGGCTAGTGGGCAGCGCGGAACTGCATCGTCTGCATCACAGCACACGCGCAGAGGAGGCCGGAAACTACGGCACGGCACTGCCCTTGTGGGATCAGGTGTTCGGTACTTACCGCCGCGGCGACGCGCCG
>NZ_CAMPJD010000030.1 GCF_946886695.1 uncultured Pseudoxanthomonas sp.
ATCATCTGATACCACGCATGATCCGTTGGTGACCGTCCAGCGCAAGGTCGTGCTTGACCCTGCAGTCACACCCGTAATGGTTGTGTTATAGGAATTGATATTGGCGATCGTTCCCGGACCAGAGATTACACTCCACTGTCCCGTTCCAAGTGCGGGGTCCGTCGCTCCCAGTGTAAAGGTGGAATTTGCACATTGCGCGATGTCGGTACCTGCGTTGGCGACCGGGGTCTCATCAAACTTGATCGTCACCTCATCGGAACTCGCCGCGCATACTCCCCCCGTGGAGATCGTCCATCTTAATACGTAGGTTTCTCCGGCCGTGCCATTGAAGACAGTGCCCGCATCGGTTGCATCCACGAAGCTGCTCACTCCATCTCCGCTAACCTCTGTCCACTGGCCTGTTCCCGTCACAGGACTGTTCCCTGTAAGTGTCGTGCTGGTCACGCCGCAAAGCGTTAATTGATCCAGACCTGCATTAGCGGTCGTAGGAACCGCATCCACATTCATCGTAATGCCTGCGCTGGTCGCATCACAGCCCGCTGCTGTGCTCACAACCCCCGATAATGGGGGCGGGTGGGGGGGCAAGAGAAGAAGCGCCCATTGATTGCCGCCTACCAGCTCTACAGCGAAGCGCTGTCGGATTCCGGACTGCGCGAAGGCGGCGTCATTGATCCGGTCATCGACGCGGCGCTGAAACAGCGCAAGATGAAGCGCACTCCCACTTTATTGAAGCTCAAGCTGGATGATCCGCGCGCGGCGCTGGCGGATTTCCGCAAGGAAACGCTCAAGCCCGAAGATCTGGTCTGCTTCGGCAAGACACTGGACGTCATCGAGCGCGATCTGCCGCAGGTGGCAGCGCGCGCCAATGCGTGGGCTGTCGGCGACTGGCCCGCGCTGCGCTCGAGTTCGCGCCAGGATTGGCAGCAGGCGTGCGCAACCGCCTGGTTCAGCACCGAAACGGCGCGCAAGCGCGGCATCTCCGATGTCGAGGCCCGCATGCAGGCGCGCTGGATGGAGGTGGCCGAAGGCGCACTGGCGAAGAACCGGATCACGTTCGCCACGTTGCCCGTCTGGCAGCTGGTCAAGCCCGACGGCTACCTGGCCGCGCTGCAAGCCAAGGGTTACGAGGTGGAAGCGCCGGAATGATGCGGCGCCTGGCCGCGGCGGTCAGCCCGCGGCGGTCTTCGGCGGCTGCGTGGCGGCCAGCGCCGGCCAGCGCTTCAACACGCCGGCACGGATGCCGGGGGCATCGATGCCGGCTTCTGCCAGCAGATCTTCGCGGCTGGCATGGTGCTGGAACTCGTCCGGCAGGCCCAGGTGCAGCACCGGCAGCGACACGTCTTCCGCGTTGAGCAGTTCGGCGACGCCGGAGCCCGCGCCGCCCATCACCACGTTGTCCTCGATGGTGACGAACCCTTGGTGGGTTCTCGCCAGTTCGAGCACCAGGTCGCGGTCCAGCGGCTTCACGAAACGCATGTTCACCACGGTCAGGCCCAACTCGCGACCGACCTGCTCTGCGGCGGCGACGGTGGAGCCGAAGGCGAGCAGTGCCACGCGGCTGCCGCGTGCACGCAGGTCGGCCTTGCCGACCGGCAGCGTGTCGAGGTTCGATTCGAGCGCCACGCCGGGACCGGTGCCGCGCGGATAACGCACTGCCGCCGGCCCATTGAAGTGATAGCCGGTGCTGAGCATCTGTCGGCATTCGTTCTCGTCGGCAGGCGCCATCACCACCATGTGCGGCACGCAGCGCAGGTAGCTCAGGTCCAGGTTGCCGGCGTGGGTGGCGCCGTCCGGGCCGACCACGCCGCCGCGATCGATGGCGAACAGCACGTCCAGCTGCTGGATGGCCACATCGTGCACCAACTGATCGTACCCGCGTTGCAGGAAGGTCGAGTAAATGGCGACCACCGGCTTGCTGCCTTCGCAGGCCATGCCTGCGGCGAGCGTCACCGCATGTTGCTCGGCGATCGCGACGTCGAAATAGCGTTCCGGATACTCCTTGCTGAAGCGCACGAGGCCGGAACCCTCGCGCATCGCCGGGGTGATGCCCAGCAGCTTCGGTTCGGCAGCGGCCATGTCGCACAGCCAGTCGCTGAAAATGTCCGTATAGGTCGGCTTCTTCGCGCCGCCCTTGCTGACCAGGCCCTTCTCAGGATCGAACGGGCCCACTGCGTGGTAGCCGATCTGGTCGCCCTCGGCCAGTTCGTAGCCCTTGCCCTTGGTGGTCAGGATGTGGAGCAGCTGCGGGCCCTTGAGGGTCTTCAGCGTCTTCAGCGCGCCCACGAGCGCTTCGACATCGTGGCCGTCGATAGGCCCTGTGTAGTGGAAGCCCATCTGCTCGAACAGCGTCGATGGCACGAACATGCCCTTCCAATGTTCCTCCCAGCGGCGCATGAAGCGGGCGGGCGGCTTCTTCTTGTCGCCCAGCAGCTTCTTGCCGCCTTCGCGCAGCGCGTTGAGCGTGCGGCTGCTGCTCAGCCGGCCCAGCATCTTGGTCAGGCCGCCGACGTTCTCCGAGATCGACATCTGGTTGTCGTTGAGGATCACCAGCAGGTTGGGCTCGGGCTCCATGCCGCCAGCGTGGTTCAGCGCTTCGAACGCCATGCCGGCGGTCATCGCGCCGTCACCGATCACCGCCACCACCTTGCGGTCGTCGCCCTGCTGCGCCAGCGCAATCGCCATGCCTAGGGCAGCGGATATCGAGGTGGACGAGTGCCCCACGCCGAAGGTGTCGTACTCGCTTTCCTCGCGCTTCGGGAACGGGGCCACGCCGTCCTTCTGCTTCACCGTGTGGATGCTGTCGCGGCGGCCGGTCAGGATCTTGTGCGGGTAAGTCTGGTGGCCGACGTCCCACACCAGGCGATCGCGCGGCGTATCGAACAGGTAGTGCAGCGCGACCGTCAGTTCGATCACGCCCAGGCCCGCCCCGAAATGTCCGCCGCTCTTGCCGACCGACTCGATCAGGTAGCCGCGCAGTTCCTCGGCGATGGCGGGCAGTTCGGATTCGTCGAACTGGCGCAGGTCGGCCGGGACATGGATGCGTGACAGACGGGGGTAGCGGTCGGGGGCGATCATCGGCAGCAGGCTTCTTCTGAGCCGTTATTGTCCCCCCCTGATGTGAAGTGGGGCAAGCAAGCGGGTGAAGCCGGCGTGGGTCCGGCCACGGCTGTTCAGGAACGACGGGCGCCTCGATGGCCGAGTTCGACAGAAAGTCCGGACATGTTAGGCAACGGGGCCATCAGGAAGGCCGCCGGCTCGGGCAGGCTGGTCGGACGCGCCTGCGAAGTGTGGGCGGAGAAACGCGCGTCTGCGCATGCACGCGCGCCAGCGTGGGCATCCTGCAGACAGGTCAGGCCGAGAGCTTGGACTTCTTCGGCAGCTGGGCCTTCAGGAAGGCCATCTGGTCGGCCAGGATGTTGCGGTTCGACAGGATCAGGTGCTCGATCCAGCTGGGCCGGTATGGCACGGCGAGCAGCGGCATGTGCGCCTGCTGCGGCGTGCGGTTGCTCTTGCGCGAGTTGCAGTGGAAGCAGGCGGTCACCACGTTTTCCCAGATGTCCCGGCCGCCCTTGGACAGTGGCAGCACATGATCACGGGTCAAGTGGGGGCGCGAGTATTCGTGGCCGCAGTACAGGCACAGGTGCGCGTCGCGGGCGAACAGGGCGGTGTTGGTGAGCGTCGGCGTGGGCGACAGGGCATGCGCACGGGCGTGGCCGCGCGAGGCCACGATGGGATGCAATTCGATCAGGCTCTGTTCGCCGGTCAGCCGCGAGACGCCGCCATGCACATGCAGGCAGGGGTCGCCCAGTGTCCATGCGACCGCGCCGCGTGCGTACAGGCAGGTCGCATCCTGCCAGTTGATCCAGTCCAGCACGCGGCCATGCGCATCCAGCGACAGCAGTCGCAGGGCGGCGGGATGGGGGCGGGGCGACGACGGAGACGGGACCGGTGTTGGGAGAGAACCGGTCTTGACCAGGTGAAGCTGAGCTCTGTCTGCTTCCATGGAGAAGCAGGTTATACCCAAATGTTGACGAAATGTGTATCGCGCGTGGCTTTTCACCGGAGGAGCGCGTTGTCCGCGCTCCTCCGGTGCCGGACTACGCCTCGCCGAAGCGCGCCTCGTCCATCGCCATCAGCGTGTCCGCGCCGGACTCGATGGCGGCGGCGTGGGCCAGGGTGCGCGGCAGGATGCGGGCGAAGTAGAACTGCGCGGTTTCGCGCTTGGCCTGTTTGAACGCATCGCCCTGCGTCGAGGCATCGGCGGCGGCCACGCTGCGCGCCCACCAGTAGGCCAGCACGACGTAGCCGGAATAGAACAGGTAGTCGGTGCTGGCTGCGCCGATCTCCTCAGGGTTCGCGGCGGCTCGCTGCAGGACGTTCTTCGTCAGGCCGGCCCATTCGGCGGCCTTCTGCTGCAGGGGGTCGATGAACTCGGTGAGCGACGCATCGTCCTTGTGTTGCTGGATGAAGGCATGCATGTCCGCCAGAAACAGCTTCAGGCCGGCAGCCTGCGTGGACGCGGTCTTGCGCCCCATCAGGTCTAGCGCCTGGATGCCGGTGGTGCCTTCGTACAGCGTGGTGATGCGCGCATCGCGTGCCAGCTGTTCCATGCCGTGTTCGTGGATGTAGCCGTGGCCGCCGAAGCACTGCAGCGCGTGGTAGGTGTTCTCGATGCCCCATTCGGTCTGACAGGCCTTCGAGATGGGCGTGAGGAAACTCACCAGCGTATCGGCGCGCTCGCGTTCGGCAGGGTCTTCAGCGTGGTTGGCGATGTCGATCAGCGTACCGGCGTGCAGCGCCAGCAGGCGGCTGCCTTCGATCAGCGACTTGATCGTCAACAGCATGCGGCGAACGTCAGGGTGGACGATGATCGGGTCGGCCGGTTTGTCGGGGAACCTGGGGCCGCTGAGCGAGCGCGTCTGCAAGCGTTCGCGCGCGTAGCGCAATGCATTCTGGTACGCGCGTTCGCTCAGCCCGATACCCTGCAGGCCCACGCCGAGGCGTGCGGTATTCATCATGGTGAACATCGCCTGCAGGCCCTTGTGGGGCTGACCCACCAGGTAGCCTTGCGCGCCGTCGAAATTCATCACGCAGGTGACCGAGGCCTTGATTCCCATCTTGTGTTCGATCGAGCCGCAGGCCACCGCGTTGCGTTCGCCGACCGTGCCATCGCGTGCGACCTTGAACTTGGGCGTGACGAACAAGGAGATGCCTTTCGCGCCCGCTGGTGCATCCGGCAGCTTCGCCAGCACTAGGTGCACGATGTTGTCGGTCAGGTCGTGCTCGCCGGCGGTGATGAAGATCTTGGTGCCGGTGATGGCGTAGCTGCCATCGGCGTTCGGTTCGGCCTTGGTCTTCAGCAGACCGAGATCGGTGCCGCAATGCGGCTCGGTCAGGCACATGGTGCCGGTCCAGCGGCCCTCCACGAGCGGCTTCAGGAAGACCTCCTGCTGCCATGCCTCGCCGTGATGCTTGAGCGCTTCCACCGCGCCGTGCGACAGCAGCGGGAAGTTGCCCCAAGCCAGGTTGCTGGCGTTGACCAGTTCGTTGAGCGGCACGCCCATCGTGTGCGGCAATCCCTGGCCGCCGAACTCGGGCGACGAGGTCAGCCCGGTCCAGCCGCCCTCGACGAACTGCGTGTATGCCGCCTTGAAACCCGGCGGCGTGGTGACTTCGCCGGTCGCCTTGTCGAGCGTACTGCCGACTTCGTCGCCGATGCTGTTGAGGGGGGCCAGCGCAGTTTCGGCGAAGCGCGCGGCTTCATCCAGAACGGCATCGAGGATGTCACGGGTCGCCTCGGTGTAGCCCAGGCGCTGGAACAGGGGCTCCACGCCCAGCACGTCGTACAGGGCGAAGCGGAGATCGGTCAGGGGGGCTTTGTAGGACGCAGGCATGCAGGTTCTCGAAAAGGCGTGTAGGGGCGGGCGGGGGCGGCGCTCAGCGCAGCACGCCATCCAGCCCGGGGACAGGGTTGAGGGTGTTGCGGGTGTCGATGTCGAACGTGCGGGGTTTCGCTTCTTCCGGCGTCGCGCTGGCGCTGCCCTTCAATGTGTAGGGCAGGGCGCGGCGACCGGCGAGGGCGTCGGCCACCACGATGCGGCCGGCGCTGCTGGGTGCGAATGCCACCGTGACCACGTCGGCCGATTCGGGGCCCACGGAAAGGCCGGGCGTAGCGCGCAGCTTGCCCGCGTTCTGGTCGCCGACCTGCACGTCCATGTCGACGGAGTCGAACCGCATCGGAATGCTGCTGTAGTTCTGCAGGCGCAGGTCGACGGACCACTGGCCGTCAGCCTTCACCGTGAGTTGCTGCACGCTGACCGCAGGATCGGAAACGCGCCGCACCATGCCATCGCCGCAACCGCCCAACAGGGTCATGGTCGCCAGAAGTACCAGCAGGGAAGTACGTCGCATCATGCCGCCGCTCCGTGAGGGAATGCGGCAGGATACTACGGCGTATGGCGGCGGGGATGACAGTCCCCGGGCCGGAGGCGGATCAGTCGTGCTGCACTGCGTCAGGCTTCCAGACGAACGTGGCGACGCTGCGTGCGGGCAGGGTGTAATCGAACACCCGTTCTTCCTGTCCGACGCTGAATCGGCGCGCCTGCTCCGCGGAATTGGCGACCAGCAAGACCAGCGAACCGTCGTCGGCATTCCGGAAGGCGACGTTGTCTAGGTCGTTGGCTGCCTCGCTTGAGGCGATCCGGTGCGCGCCCGGACGCACGAAGCGGCTGGCGTGCGCCAGCGCGTAGTACTCGTCGGTGCGGGTGATCGCACCCGTGCGCGAGTCGATGGTGACCACGCCGCGGCAGGTATGGCAGCCTCCCGCATAGGGTCCGTTGTTCTCGTCCAGCGCCAGGTTCCAGAACAGTGCGCCGCGTGCCCAATAGCGGGTGCTGCGGATGATGATGTTCTTCATCTGCAACGGCAGTCCGCCACTGCGCACCGGTTCCCAGTCGCCGCCGGAGCATTCGGTCATGTAGGCGTCCTTGTCGGGGAACGCGTCATGCACCGGCGACTGCGCGGCCACGTCGCCGCCGTAGCAATGCCATGCCACGGCCGCGACATGCGGATTCGCCTTCGCATCGGCCAGCACGCCCAATGGTTCCTGCGGTTTGTCCCAGTTGTGATCCCAGTCGAAGATCAATGGGCCATTGCCGCGCGTCGCGACCATCGGACCGAGGTGGTCGCCGATCAGGCGCGCCCGTGCCGGCGCGTTCAACCGCATGCCGGGATAGTCCTTCGGCTCGTAATCCGGTTCGTTCTGCACGGTCAGCGCGAAGATCGGTATGCCTTCCTCGGCGTATGCATCCACGTACCTGAGCAGGTAGCGCGAGAACGCATCGTAATACTGCGGAAGCAGCGTTCCCTGGATCAGGCTGTTGGTGTCCTTCATCCATCCGGGCGCACTCCACGGCGACGCCATGATCTTCAGCTGCGGGTTGATGGCGAGCATCGCGCGCGCCACCGGGATCACATCGCCCCGGTTCTCGTCGATACTGAAATGCCTGAGTCCGGGGTCCGGTTTCCCGTCGGGTGTATCCGCCAGGCTGTAGTGGTGTCGCGAGAAATCCGATGCACCGATGGTCAGCCGGGAGAAGCTCAAGCCCAGGCCATTGCCGTCGCGGCCGAACAGTTCCTCCAGCAGGGCATCGCGCTGCTGCTGGTTGAGCTTGTGCTGGATCAGCCAGGCGGATGAATCGGTCAGCGAGGCGCCGAAACCGACCATCTCCTGGAATCGCTGTGCCTCGTCGATGAGGATGCCGGACTTTTCCGCCAAGGCCGCGTTGCGGAACCGGGCAGGCGTCGACGGCGACAACGTGACCTCGTGGTCCGCCGTCGTGATCCACACCGAGACCTCCTGCGCGTGCGCCAACGGGCCGAACAAGAGTGCAAGGGCGGACGCCAGGCAGGCGTGGCGGAGTCGTCGGATGCGTTGTCGTGTCATGGCAGGGTCCTCTCGCTGGGGATACGCGAACCCCTCCCGGAGTCCACGCAAAGCGGGTGCTGCAGCGCAGCGAAATTTTCTCGACGCATGGCCGCGCGACAAGGAAAACCGATCCTGCGTGCGCTCATGTGTCACGTTTGTTAGGAATTTGTTGACAGTGCATTGAAGCTTCTATATGACAGCGCTGTCAACAATGGTCGGAGAGGGACCAGATGAAGCACTTGAACCACACCGCATATCCATCCTCGCGTCGCGCGCTGCGCACACATCACTTGGCTGCCGCATGCTGCCTGGCACTGGCTTTCCCGGTCGTCGCGAGCGCGCAGCAGGCGGCGTCTCCCGCCGACCAGACCGTCGAAACCCTGGATACCGTGAAAGTCACCGGCATCCGTGCCGCCATCGCCAACGCGGTGGAGACCAAGAACGAGTCCACCTCGATCGTCGAAGCGATCTCTGCCGAAGACATCGGCAAGCTGCCCGACATCAGCATCGCCGACTCGATCTCGCGCCTGCCCGGCCTGACCATGCAGCGCCTCGATGGCCGCGGCCAGGTGATCCACATCCGTGGCATGTCCGAACAGTTCGCCGGTACGCTGCTCAATGGCCGCGAGCAGGTCACCACCGGTGACAACCGTGGTGTGGAGCTCGACCAGTATCCCGCCGAGCTGATCAATGGCGTCACGGTGTACAAGACCCCGGATGCATCGCTGATCGGCCAGGGCATTTCCGGCACGGTCGACCTGCAGTCGATCCGCCCGCTGTCGTTCGGCGAGCAACGCATCGTGTTCACCGGCCAAGGCGAGGTGAACTCGTTCGACGAGCTGACCGAAGGCGGCAACAACAAGGGCTACCGCGTGTCGGCCTCGTATGTCGACCAGTTCGCCAACGACACGGTGGGCTTCGCGATCGGCGTGGCGCGCATGGATGCGCCCTTCCAGGAAAAGCACTACAAGTCGTGGTGGTGGGCGAACACCGACATGTGGGGCGCGCCGCAGGCCGGCAAGCCTGCAGATGCGATCGCGCTGCAGGGTGCCGAAGCCTGGGTGAAGTCGCGCGACACCACGCGCGATGGCGTCATGGCCGTGCTGGAGTTCAAGCCGAACGACCGCTGGCACAGCGTGCTGGACGTGTATGCGTCGCGCTTCGACCAGGAAGAGTGGATGCGCGGCGCGATGTGGAGCAACGACCCCTGGTTCAACGGCGGCGCGGTCAGCTACAGCAACGTGAGCACGACGGACTACCACGGCACGCCGGTGGTCACCGGCGGCACGTTGAACGGCATCCAGCCGGCGATCCGCAACGACAACAACACCCGTGAGTCGCGTCTGTTCTCGGCGGGTTGGAACAACGAGTTCAAGCTCAATGAGACCTGGACACTGGCCACTGACCTCAGCTACTCGCGCGCCAAGGTCGAGGATTCGAAGCTCGAGACGTATGCGGGCCGCTTGGGCGGCGTGTCTGCCGACTTCCGCGCGCGCCTCTCGCCCGGCTATGGCTACTACGCGCTGCCGGACATGGCGGATCCCGCCGCTGTGTACCTGCGCGACCCGCAGAACTGGGGCCATGACGGCCGCCTGGAGGACAGCCACCAGAAGGATGAGATGAAGGCATTCCGCGTGGCCGTGAACCACGTCATCGAGTCGTCCGACTTCCTGCGCAGCTGGGATGCCGGCGTGCACTACAGCAAGCGCACCAAGGAGAAGAGTGCCGAGGTCTATTTCGCCGACCTTCCCGGCCGCACGCCGACACTGGTCGATCCGTCGTTGCTGTCCACTCCGACGGATCTCGGATTCGCCGGCATGGGCCGCGTCATCACCTACGATCCGCGCGCATTGCTGTCACGCTACTACGACGTGTACCTCAGCGAGTCCAACGATGACCTGCAGAAGGATGCGATCACCGAAGAGGACGTGAAGACGTTCTACTTCAAGGCCAACCTCGACATGGACCTGACCGATACGGTCCGCCTGCGCGGCAATGCCGGCGTGCAGTACATCCGCACCGAGCAGACGTCCGAAGGCGTCGTCATCCAGCAGAACGAAAGTGGCCAGGCGCTCGTGGCCGGCACGGCGGGTGCGTCGTATGGCGACATCCTGCCCAGCCTCAACCTGGTGGCGGACTTCGGCAACGGATGGAACCTGCGCTTCGGTGCTGCCCGGGAGATGATGCGCGCGCGTATCAACGACATGGGTGCCCGCGCCAGTGTCTATGTGCAGACGTCGCAGGGCGGTCCGTCCGAATGGCGTGGCAGCGGCGGCAACCCGGCGCTCGAGCCGTACCGCGCCAACGCCTACGACCTTTCGATCGAGAAGTACTTCGGCGAAGCGAGTTATGTCGCGCTGGCGGCGTTCTACAAGGACATGGATTCGTACATCTATACGCGCGAGATCCCATGGGACTTCTCCGGTTACGACTACGAGGGTGATGAGCCGCCGGCGTCCAACATGGGTCTGTTCTCGACGCCGGCCAATGGCACCGGCGGCTACATGCGCGGCTATGAGTTCTCCACCGCACTGGGCGGCGAGCTGATCCACGATGCGCTCGACGGATTCGGCCTGCTGCTCAATGCGTCGTACACGGAGTCGTCGATCGATCCTGACGGCCCGGGCATCGGGTCGGGCACCGACACGTTCCCGGGGTTGTCCAAGATCGTCGCCAACGCCACGGTGTACTACGAGAAGCACGGCTTCTCGGCGCGTGTCAGCCAACGCTTCCGCGACCCGTACCGCGGTGAGTACGGCTCGATCTTCAACCAGCGCACCTACCGCTATACGTTGAACGAGCGCACGATCGACCTGCAGCTGGGTTACGACTTCCCGGAATCCAGCCGCCTGTCGGGCCTGTCGATCCTGTTCCAGGTGAACAACGTCAACAACGAGCCGTTCCGTACCGAAGTCAGTTCCGGTACGCATCCGGACCTGTTCTTCCCGGAGGAGTACACCGAGTACGGCCGCCAGTATCTGCTGGGCTTCCGCTACAAGCTGTGACCGTACCTGTCCGTCGATAGCCGCAGTACCTGACGGGATGCGGGGCCTGGCCCTGCGTCCCGTCGGACTTTTCGTCAAGGCGCGGATCCTGTCGGGGATGTCGTGCGCGCCTTCATCCAAGGGAGAAGCGAGTGAATCCGATCCGAGTGACCCTGCTGGGAGCCAGTCTGCTGGCCTGCCTGTCGTGTACGGCCAAGAAGGAGCCCGAACAGAAGCCCGCCGATGCGACTGTGAGCGATGCCGCGGAACTGAAGGACTGGCCGGCGCTGAAGAGCCGTTTCGCCAAGGATCCTGCCGTGGAAGCACGTGCGGCGGAAATCCTCGCCAGCATGACGCTGGAGCAGAAGATCGGCCAGATGGTGCAGCCGGAGATCAAGTCGATCACGCCGGACGAGGTGCGGACGTACTACATCGGCTCGGTGCTCAATGGTGGTGGCTCATGGCCTGCGATGAACAAGCACGCCAAGGTCGAGGATTGGGTCAAGCTGGCGGACGCCTACTACGACGCGTCGATGTCCACCGATGCGAAGATCCCGGTGCCGGTGATCTGGGGCACCGACGCCGTGCACGGCCACAGCAACGTCCACGGCGCGACCATCTTCCCGCACAACATCGGCCTGGGTGCCGCGCATGATGTCGAACTGATCGAGCGCATCGCCGAAGCCACCGGCCAGTCCACCCGCGCCACCGGCGTGGCCTGGACGTTCGCGCCGACTGTCGCCGTGGCGCAGGATGCCCGCTGGGGGCGCACCTACGAAAGCTACTCGTCGCAGCCGGCACTGATCCGCGAGTATGCCGCCGCCTATGTCAAGGGCATGCAGGGCGTGCTGGACAAGGACGGCAATGTCGTCGCGACTGCCAAGCACTTCATCGGCGACGGTGCCACCGACGGCGGCAAGGACCAGGGCAACGCGACGGTGACGCAGTCGCAGATGATCAACATCCACGGGCAGGGTTACTACGGCGCCATCGAGGCGGGCGTGCAGACCGTGATGGCGTCGTTCAACAGCTGGAACGACGTCGCCGCAGGCAAGGACTACGGCAAGATGCACGGCACGCGCGACCTGCTGACGGTGGCGCTGAAGGAGAAGATGGGCTTCGATGGCTTCGTCGTCTCCGACTGGAACGGCATCGGCCAGGTCACCGGTTGCAGCGACGACAGTTGCCCGCAAGCGATCAATGCGGGCATCGACATGGTGATGGTGCCGGACAAGTGGAAGTCCTTCATCACCAACACGATCGCGCAGGTGAAGTCGGGCGAGATCCCACTGGCGCGTATCGACGACGCCGTCACCCGCATCCTGCGCGTCAAGCTGCGCGCCGGGTTGTGGGACCACAAGCCATCGGCCAGCCAGTACGCTGGAAAACCAGAGGCGTTGGTGCACCGCGACCTGGCCCGTCGCGCTGCGCGCGAGTCGCTGGTGCTGCTGAAGAACGACGGCGGCACGCTGCCGCTGAAGAAAGGCCAGCGCGTGCTGCTGGTCGGCAAGAGCACCGACAGCATTTCCAACCAGACCGGCGGCTGGTCGCTGACGTGGCAGGGTACCGACAACACCAACGCCGACTTCCCGAATGCCGACAGCATCGCGGCCGGCCTGCGCGAGCAGTTGGGCGAGGCGAACGTGTTGTTGCGCGACAGTGCCGAAGGCGTGGATCCGGCCAGCTACGATGTCATCGTGGCCGCGATCGGCGAGACGCCGTATGCCGAGACCAATGGCGACATCGTACCTTCCGACACGATGGCGCACAGCCGTCGTCATCCGGAAGACCTGGCCACGCTGAAGGCGGCTGCCGCCAGCGGCAAGCCCGTCGTCACCGTGTTCCTGTCCGGCCGCGCGTTGTACGCCAACGACCTGATCAACCTGTCCAACAGCTTCGTCGCCGCGTGGCTGCCGGGTACGGAAGGCAAGGGCGTCACCGATGTACTGGTCGCGAGTGCGGATGGCAAGCCGGCGCATGATTTCCGCGGCAAGCTGACGTTCCCCTGGCCGGCCGTGGCCTGTCCGAAGGCCGACAGCATGCCGCAGTTCGCGCTGGACACCGGCCTGCGCTATGCCGACAACAGCACTGTTGGCAAGCTGCCGGAAGACAGCACGACCAGTTGCGGTGATGCGACCACGTTGGGCATCTTCAAGCAGTCCGACATCGTACCCTTCACCCTGCAGATGGCTGCAGGCAACGAAGAGAAGGCGGTGGGTTCCGACATGAATGCCACGCAGCGCTGGCCGCAGGCGAAGCCTGCGCTGCAGATTGCAACGGTGCAGGTCAACACGCAGCAGGACGCCAAGGAGGTGACCTGGCTGGCACAGGCTCGCTTCTTCGCCCGCAATCCGTCGAAGAACAACCTCGCGGCGATGGCCACCGCGCGTGGCGTGGTGCAGTTCGACGTGGTGGTGAAACAGGCGCCGGTCAAACCGGTGCAGTTCACGCTGGGATGCGGCGCCAACTGCGGTGCCAGCCTCGACCTGACGGCGACGTTCTCCGGTGATGCGGTCGGCAGGAAGCAGACCGTCAAGGTGCCGCTGGCCTGCTTCGGCAAGCTCGGTGCGGACCTGACCGGCGTGGATACGCCCTTCAGCATCGCCGCCGATGCTCCGTTCGTTGCCGCGTTCACCAATATCCAGGTGGTCGCCGGTGCGGCGGATGGCGCCGACGTGGTGAAGTGCGCGCAGTGAGTGTCCTGCGCCTTGCGGCGGAACCGCAGGGCGCTGACGCAGTGCAAGTTGCAATCGCGCGGCGGCCCCGTAGGCTGGCCGTTCCGTCCGGATCCCATACCAGCAGGCATACCAATCCATGACCACACAAACCACCCGATGGTCGCAGTTCGGCGTGCTGATCACCGTGTTCTTCTTCTGGGGCTTCGTTGCGGCGAGCAACGATATCCTGATCCCGGTGTTCAAGAAGGCCTTCGACCTGACGCAGGCGCAGAGCCAGTACGTCGCCGTTGCGTTCTACGTGGCGTATACCGTCGGCTCGCTGATCTACGTGGCGATTTCCAAGGTCATCGGGCTCGACCTGCTCAACAGGATCGGCTACAAGAACGGCATCTGCCTGGGGCTGGTGATATCCGCGTTGGGCACGCTGCTGTTCTACCCCGCGGCCAACACTGGTTCGTTCAGCCTGATGCTGTCGGGCCTCTTCATCGTCGGCCTGGGATTCTCGCTGCAGCAGATCGCGGCCAATCCGCTGGCCATCGTAATCGGTGATCCCAAGACTGGCGCGCAGCGATTGACCCTGGCGGGCGGCATCAACAACTTCGGCACCACCATCGGGCCGCTGCTGGTGAGTGTGGCGATCTTCGGCAGCGTGCTGACCGGCAACACCGAAGCCAGCATCGAGAGCGTGAAGACGCCGTACCTGGTGCTGGGCGTAGCCTTCATCCTGGTGGCGATATTCCTGAAGTTCTCCTCGGTGCCCAACCACATCGACCTGGAGAAGCTGTCCGAGACCGAAGCTCAGGACAGCAGCAAGCTGATCCACAAGAAGTCGGCGCTGGGTTACCCGCAGCTGGTACTGGGCATGCTGGCGATCTTCGTCTACGTCGGCGTGGAGGTGTCCACCATCAGCAACCTGCCGGCCTATCTCGAGTCGCCCGAAGGCCTGGGCTTGGATACGTCGCAAATCGCGCCGTTCGTGTCGCTCTACTGGGCCAGCCTGATGATCGGCCGCTGGGGCGGCGCGGCGGGTGCGTTCAATGTGGGAGCGGGCGCGAAGCGCTGGCTGACGCTGCTGCTGCCGTACGTGGCGTTCGCTGTGTTCCTGGCGGTCAACGCCATCATGAAGCACGACGTCTCGCAGTTCCTGGGCTACGCCGCCGTCATCGTGCTGATGATCCTTGCGACCCTGGCCAGCAAGGGCAATCCGGCACGCATGCTGCTGTACTTCTCCATCTGCGGCATTGCGGCGCTGCTGATCGGCATGTTCACCACCGGCTGGACCAGCGTGGTGGCCTTCATCAGCGTCGGCCTGTTCTGCAGCACCATGTGGCCGTGCATCTTCGCGCTGGCTATCACCGGGCTGGGCAACAACACCAACCAGGGCAGCAGCCTGCTGATCATGATGATCATGGGTGGCGGTTTCGTCAGCCTTGCCCAGGGGGCGCTGGCCGACAAGGTCGGCGTCCATTTCAGCTTCATCGTCGGCGTGGCGTGCTTCGCTTACCTCGTTTTCTATGCGATCGCTGCCACCCGTACGTTGCGCAACCAGGGCATCGACCTGGACAAGCTGGCCGCCGGCAACGGCCATTGAGTGCGGTGCGCGCCGGAGAGAGGCCGGCGCGCATCCCCCAAGCCACCGGGCCACTCTCCAGCCCGGTGGCTTTTCTTTTGGTTGCTGTCCCTTTGCCCTCGCGCGCAAAGGAGCAACATCGCCCTCCCGGATCTGGCTTCCGGGGCTGGCATGGCAACGAAGGACGCAGACAGCTGCGTCGACGGAGATCGTGGGGGGGCTCCATGAAGTGCGATCGCTGCGCGCCGGCCGTCGTGGATGGATGGGGCGGCGGCGTGACGGATGGGACATGGCGCAGGCCCCGGGCGGGGGCAAGACTGCGAAACTTCCCCCGGAGTCACGCCCATGTTGCTGCGCCTGTCATGCCTGCTGCTATCGCTTGTTGCCTTCCACGCCCCGGCGAAGGAAGCCCCGACGCGCGAACACTTCGCCACTCCCGGCCACGAAGCGGCGTACCACGACTGGCACTACACGCCCGTGGTGAAAGTGGGCGACATGGTGATCGTGTCCGGCATTCCTGCCGCCGGTCCGGGGACGTACGAAGAAAAGGTGCGCCGCATGTTCGTTGGGCTGGGCAAGCAACTGGCACAGGCCGGGGCGACCTATGCCGACGTCGTGGAACTGACGACCTTCCACACCGGCCCGACTGATCCACAGAGCTTCCAGGCCGAGTTCGCCCGCTTCGCCCCGATCCACCACGAGTTCTTCCCCGCGAACTACCCCGCGTGGAGTGCGGTCGGCACGAGCGCGCTGCTCGCACCCGGCGCGGTGGTGGAGATGCGCGCGGTGGCGATGATCGGATCCGGGCGTGCGCCCAAGGCGGACATTTCGAAGCCGAAGCCGCGCCCGGCTACGCCCTGAGCACGCGCTGGCGTCAGCGCGCCGCCGTGCCGCTGCGCTTGGCCAGCATGTCCTCGATCAGATCCAGGATCTCCGCAACGCTGATGCCGTAGGAGCCGGCCTGGCCGGCGTCGAAGGCCTGCTTCCACTCGCCGTAGCCCTCCAGGTAGGCCGGGTCGGTGGCGCCCTGGCCGACCCGTTCGGCGCCACTGCGTTCCAGTACCTGGCCGATGATCGGAAGATGGGCGAAGGTGGTGATGACGCCAGCAGGCAGACCGGGGTGGCGGATGCGCGCTTCGCTCACGCTGACGTGCAGGATCTCGCCACCGAGCGGGTGCGGATCGATGCGATTGATCGTCAGTACCGGCGTCTCCCTGGTGCCGCGGCCACGACAGCGCCAGTGTTGGCCGACGGCATAGGGGACAGAGGCAGGGGCGTTCGTCATGGAGATCGGAAGCGGCGGAAGGAGCTGCTCAGGATAGGCAGGGCATGGCGGGTTGTGCGCGACGCGGTGGCATGAAGGCTCGAATGACCCGATGCGGCAAAGTGGGGGCGATATCGGAGGGTGGAACTGGAACTCCTCGATGGTCGCCTAGAGCCGGTTGATCGGGTACGACACGCCTTGCGCACAAGGTCTGTAGAGCGTTGCGCGCCTCCCGTGGCCGACGATGGGCCTCACCGTTGTCCGGATCGGACCGCGCGCGGCGATATCTGACCTCGACGTCCGGCCTGCGCACGCACAGTGCCCGCCCTGGACACCCGAACTTCCCAAGGACTCTCCCAGCATGCCCCTCGACGCGAACTCCCGTTTCATCGCCGGGGTGTGCAGTGCTGCCGTCATCCTGCTGGCTACCTGGTTCCACGGCAATGGCAAGAATCTGGACAGGGCCCTATCGCATTGCGAGGCGAGCGGGGTTCAGGCGCAGCAACCGCGCGACTGCATCCCATGCGAGCGCGATGAGGGGTCGCACGCAGATGCACTGCGGGTGGATCACGATGCGCCGAGCCACGAGCTGCGCACGCACAACGCTACTCCGCGCTCGTAATCCCGTGCCAGCGATCTGCCGTCCGTCAGGCCCGACGTGGTGCGCCGAGTGGGTTAGCCGCCGATGCAGGGCGGCGCATTGCATGTGCGGATGGCAGTCTGCAGGGCGTCCGGTGTCGCGGCGTGCCGCCGGTCTCGTGATGCACGCCTAGAAGCGCGCCCCCACCGGCAGATAGCGCCATTGGCCCACCGGCATCTTCGACAGCGCGATGCGGCCAATCCTGAGCCGCCGGATCGACACGACCTCAAGCCCGCCTGCGCGGCAGCGATGGCTGAGCTCGCCCGGCTGTACGTCCTTGATCGCGAAACGCAGCCGCACCTCGTTCTGCCAGCTGACCTTGCAGGGCGCCAGTCCGCGGTCCTGGTAGGTGGCCACGTGGCCGATCCTGCTGAGGGTGTACGGGTCGGTGTTACCGCGGATCTCCACCACGAACTCCTGCTCGATCTCCGCATAGTCCTCGGTCAGGCGGCGCCACACACGGCCATCCTGGCTCAGCACCATGAGTCCGCTGGCCTCGGTGTCCAGCGGCATCAGTGGGGTCAATCGATGGAAATGGCGCTTCAGCGCACGCACGCCGCTGTCGTCCTCGGGCAGATGCGTGGCCGGGGTGGCCAAGGTGGCCGTATCCTGCCAGGCCATGCCTTCGGGTTTGTGCAGCAGCAGGGTAGCCGGCTCGGTGGCCGTGAGTTCGGCAGCCGGATCGATCTCCACGTGCTCGGTGGTGACGGGGTGTTGTGGCGCTTCCACCGTCTCACCATCCACGGTGACCCAGCCCCCTTCGATGTACTGCTCGGCCTCCGTGCGCGAACAGCCGGTGAGTTCAGCGACACGCTTGGCAAGGCGGATGGGTTCAGGCATGGGAACACCGGCGTTTCAGGGCCGCTAGTGTAAAGATAGCGGGGACGCCCCGCGTCGAATCTTCGTTCTTCATCTTCATTTTCATTTTCCCGCCAGGACCGCATGAAAACGCCACCAGGACTGCAAGCGCTGATCGATGACGGTGTGATCGACCGCGTGCTGCGCCCGCTGAAAAGCGGCAAGGAAGCCTCCGTCTACGTGGTCGATGCGGGAGGTGAAGTCCGCTGCGCCAAGGTCTACAAGGACATGGCGCAGCGCAGTTTCCAGCAGCGCACGCTGTACCAGGAAGGTCGCAAGGTCCGCGGCAGCCGCGAGGCGCGCGCGATGGGCAAGGCCACGCGCTACGGGCGCAAGCAGCAGGAAGTGGCATGGAAGAACGCTGAAGTCGACGCTCTGTACCAGTTGCGCGACGCCGGGGTGCGCGTGCCAGAACCGTTCGGTTATGTGCATGGCGTGCTGGTGATGGAGCTTGTCGCCGATGCCAGTGGCCACTCCGCGCCCCGTCTGGGCGAAGTGGACCTGACGCCGGAGCAGGCGCGCGACTTCCACCGTTTCCTGGTGCGCGAGGTGGTCAAGATGCTGTGTGCCGGCCTGATCCACGGGGACCTGTCGGAATACAACGTGCTGGTGGGAGGGGAAGGCCCGGTGATCATCGATTTCCCGCAGGTGGTCAGCGCCGCCGGCAACAACGCCAGTCGTCGCCTGCTGCTGCGCGACGTCAATGCCCTGACGGCGCGCCTGGGCCGCTACGCATCGGAGTTGCTGGATACCTGGTATGGCGAGGAGATGTGGGCGCTGTACGAAGCTGGCGCTTTGCGCCCGGATACAGAGCTGACCGGCCTGTTCGCCCACGACGCGTCGCGCGTGGATGTGGACAGCGTGCGGCACGCCATCGAGGATGCGCGACAGGAAGCGATCATCCGCCAGCAGGGCAGGGAAGCGGCCGCTGCGGAGTAACACGATGAGGGTGCGGGGCCGGGCGCAACAGCGCGGCCCTGGGCGCTGGCAAAACAAAAGGGCCTGCCTTGCGGCAGGCCCTTCGGAATGAGTGGTGGCCCGGGGCGGATTCGAACCACCGACACGCGGATTTTCAATCCGCTGCTCTACCAACTGAGCTACCAGGCCATGATCTGTCGCGGTGCGGCAGTGCCGGCGCGAAGAGCGGCAATGATACGGACCGGTCGAGGCGATGGCAAGCCGGACCGCCCCTGAATGGCGGGTCCCACGGCTGCCGCAGGCTGCGCCGGGCGGGGGCATCATGCGTCCTCGGGAGTGCGCCCCTCAACGCACCGACAGAGGACGACCATGAAACGCCTGATTCCCTTGGCCCTGCTGATTGCGACCGGATTGGCCGCCTGCGCGACCGACGGCCGGCAGACCGATGCCGAAAAACTCGCTTTCTACCGCGGTCATGCCGGGGAGCCGGTCAAGGACTTCAAGTATTTCGGCACGCTCAATGGCTGGACGCCGCTTGGCGATGGCGCGCTCGCCGTATGGACCAAGCCCAGCGAAGGGTATCTGCTGGAGCTGTCCGGCCCCTGCCAGGATCTGGACTACGCCACCGCCATCTCCGTGACCCAGTTCGGCGGTCGGGTGTCGGCAAAGTTCGATGACGTGATCCCCTTGGGGGCCGGCACCTCCAGCATCAATATTCCCTGCCGCATCGAGACCATCAGGCCATTGGACGTGAAGGCCCTGCGCGCCAGCCAGAAGGAGTTGCGCGAAGCCGCGGCCGTGGAGCGGGAAGCTGGAAAGCGTTGATTGCGCAGGGAAGCCCCCGCTTTCCTGACTACGTCCGTTGACGCGATGCTGGACCCTGCTGTCCGGGGAGGACAGAAAGGGTCGCGCAGTTCAGGATTCCGGTACGTACCCGGTCGGCTTGTCCGCGCCGCCGCCGAACAGGAACTTCTCGAGTTCCACTTCAAGGAAAGCGCGATGCTTGGGATCGCGCGGGGACAGCCGGTTCTCGTTGATCAGCATGGTCTGGTGAGCCAGCCAGGCCGCCCAGGCCGGCTTGCCGATGTTCGCGTAGATGCGCTTGCCCAGCTCGCCGGGGTAGGGGACGAAGTCGAGCCCTTCCGTTTCGCGTTGTTCGTACTGGCAGAAGACGGTGCGCGACATCGGTCAATTTCCCAACAGTTTGCGGATCGGCGCGGGCAGGCCCAGCTTGGCGAGTTCGCCGCACGCGACCCATCGCAGATCGTCATTGTCGCGCACCCTGCCGCGCAGGGCGACCCCGCGTACCCGCAGCGGCTGCAGATGCAGACGGTAGTGGCTGAAGGTGTGCACCACCACCGGCAGTTCCTCGGCATCGTCGTAGTGCCCCTGCACTTCGCGCGCGAACCAGTCGCGCATGCCTGTGTCGGTATCCGCCTGCGGCAGCGTCCATAGCGACGCCCAGATGCCGGTTTCCGGACGCCGTTGCAGCAGGATTTCGCCGTCGGCGTTCTCGAGCCACAACGCCACGGCTTCCCGCTCCGGTAGCGTCTTCGAGGGCTTGGAGGTGGGCAGTACGTCCACCAGGCCATCACGGCGCGCCACGCAGTCGTCCTGCTGCGGGCACACCACGCAGGCCGGCTTCGCGCGCGTGCACAGCGTGGCGCCGAAATCCATCTGCGCCTGCGTGAAGTCGGCCAGGCGGCCGTCGGGCACGTCGTGCAGGTGGGTTTCCGCCAGTGCCCACAATGGCTTTTCCACTGCCGGCAGGCCGGGCCAGCCGGAGATGCCGTGGAAGCGCGCCAGCACGCGCTTGACGTTGCCATCGAGGATGGGGAAACGGTCGTTCCACGCCTGTGCCAGGATCGCGCCCGCCGTGCTGCGCCCGATGCCGGGCAGTGCATGCAATACGTCGAAATCGCGTGGCAGGTCGCCGCCATGCTGCGCGACACACGCCTTCGCCGCCGCATGCAGGTTGCGGGCGCGGGCGTAGTAGCCCAGTCCCGCCCAGTGCGCCATCACGTCATCGGTGGAAGCCGCTGCCAGGTCGGGCAGGGTGGGAAAGCGATCGACGAAGCGCAGGAAGTACGGGATGACCGTGGCCACCTGCGTCTGCTGCAACATGATTTCCGACAACCACACGCGATACGGCGTGCGCGGATGCTGCCAGGGCAGGTCGTGGCGGCCGTGCCGGTCGAACCAGGCAAGCAGGCGATGGGCAAAGGTGTCAGCTGGCACCCAGCGCTTCCGGCAACAGCGCATCGACGAAGGCTTCTGCATCGAATACGCGCAGGTCTTCCACGCGCTCGCCGATACCGGCGTAGCGGATCGGGATGCCGAACTCGCGCGCCAGCGCGAACACCACGCCGCCCTTGGCGGTGCCGTCGAGCTTGGTGACCACCAGGCCGGTGACGCCGACGGCGGCATGGAACTGGCGCAGCTGCGAGAGCGCGTTCTGGCCGGTGGTGCCATCGATGACCATCAGCACTTCGTGTGGTGCGCTCTCGTCGATCTTGCCCAGCACGCGGCGTATCTTGCCCAGTTCGCTCATCAGGCCGGTCTGCGTGTGCAGGCGGCCTGCAGTGTCGGCGATCAGCACGTCGAAGCCGCGCGACTTGGCCGACTGGAGCGCGTCGAAGGCAACCGACGCCGGATCCGCATCCTGGCCCTGTGCGACCACGGGCACGCCGTTGCGTTCGCCCCAGGTCTGGAGCTGCGCGACGGCGGCGGCGCGGAAGGTGTCGCCGGCGGCCAGCATCAGGCTGTGGCCGTCCTGCTTGAAGCGGCGCGCCAGCTTGCCGATGGTGGTGGTCTTTCCCACGCCGTTGACGCCGATGGTCAGCACGACGAACGGCTTGCGGCTGGCGTCGATCACCAGCGGTCTGGCGACCGGCGTGATCAGTGCGATCAGGTCGGAACGCAGCGCCTTGAGCAAGGCCTGTGCGTCTGCGAACTCGCGCTCCTTCATCCGCTTGCGCAGGTCGTCGATGATGGCGGTGGTGGCGGGCACGCCCACGTCGGCGGTCAGCAGGGCGGTTTCGATCTCATCCAGCAGGTCGTCGTCCAGGCGCGGATTGCGCGTGAACAGGCCAGCCAGGCCCAGTGCGGCGCTGGTGCGGCGCAGGCGGTCACGCCAGCCGGGCTTGCCGGCCGGCGCAGCGGGCGCGGCATCGGCGGGTTCCGGCTCATCTGCGCGTGGCGCAGCAGCGGCGGGTTCGGACAGGGCGCCGGCATCGTCGTTGGGCTCGTCTGTCTTCGGCACCGCTTCATCCGCCACGGAAGCGGCGGCAGGGGGTGTGTCCGTCGGCAGCATCTCGCTTGGCGCGCGCGGGAAGGCGGCGGCGAGTTCCTCGGTGCTGGGGCGGGTCTGGGCGGCGTCCGGGCCGTCCTGGGGTTTCTTGCGGCGGAAAAAACCGATCATTTCAGGGGGTATCTCGAAGAGGGCGACATGCTACCACCCGGCTGTCGGGCGGCCGTGGACGCTGGGCTAAAGTGGGGCCGGCGGCGGCCGATATCGAGGCTGGAAACCCTGTGGAGTCATCGCATGACCCCCATCGCCGGCATCGCTACCTCCGGCCTGCGCGCGGCCTCGCTCGGCATGCAGGCCGCAGCGCACAACATCGCCAACCTGGCCACGCCCGATGCTGCGCGACAGGGCGTTGCGCTGTCCTCCGAGGCGATGGGCGGAGTGTCGGCGACGGTGGTCGAGGTGCCCGCTGATCCGGCCGCCCCGGTGGAGGATGTGGCGGCGATGCTGACCTACGAGGCGATGGCCGGCGCGAACCTGTTCGTGTTGAAGGTGGCAGGCCAGGCGCTGGGCGGTTTGCTCGACGTCAAGGCGTAGGCAGGATGGAGCCTTCTCCCCGCAAGCGGGGAGAAGGTGCCCGAAGGGCGGATGAGGGGCGCCCTTGGCGCCGAGTGTTTTTCGCAAATGAGCCAAAGCATCACGGACGTGGATCGTATTGGAGTCTTCCTGATGCGATGTCTCCGTTCGCCCCTCACCCGCCTTTGGCCCCCTCTCCCCGCGAGCGGGGAGAGGGGGATTCGCGCGGGCACTTGCTGACTACGCCGACAGTTCCAACAGCAATGCATTCAGCCGCTTCACGTAGCCGGCCGGGTCCTTCAGGCTCTCGCCCGCAGCCAGCGCAGCCTGGTCGAACAGCACGCGGGTCAGGTTGTTGAAGCGATTCGCATCGTTCTCGGCATCGAGTTTTGCGATGAGCGGATGTTCCGGGTTGAACTCGAACACGGGCTTGCTCTCCGGTGCCGTCTGGCCACTGGCTTCCAGCAGCTGGCGCATCTGCACGCCCAGGTCGCCCTGGCCCATCGCGAGGATGGCGGGTGAATCGGTCAGGCGGTGCGAGACGCGCACGTCGGCCACGTCCAGGCCCAGCACCGTCTTCAGGCGTTCCACCAGCGCTTCCTTGGCCTTGGCGGTTTCTTCGTGGGCCTTCTTTTCGTCCTCGCTGTCCAGCGCGCCCAGGTCCAGGTCGCCGCGGGCGACGTCGGCGAAGGACTTGCCGTCGAACTCGGTCAGGTAGCCCATCAGCCACTCGTCGATGCGGTCGGTGAGCAGCAGCACCTCGATGCCTTTCTTGCGGAAGATCTCCAGGTGCGGGCTGTCCTTCACCTGCGCGTACGCATCGCCGGTGAGGTAGTAGATCCGGTCCTGGCCTTCCTTCATGCGCGCCACGTAATCGGCCAGCGCCACGCTGGGCGCGCCGGAGGTGTCTTGGGTGGACGCGAAGCGCAGCAGGCCGGCGATCTTCTCGCGATTGGCGTAGTCCTCGGCCGGGCCTTCCTTCAGCACCTGGCCGAAGTTGGTCCAGAACACCTTGTAGTCTTCCGGCTTGTCCTTGGCCAGCTTCTCCAGCATGTCGAGCGCGCGCTTGGTCAGCGCGGAGCGCATCGAATCCACCACCGGGCCGGACTGCAGGATCTCGCGCGAGACGTTGAGCGACAGGTCGGATGAATCCACCACGCCACGCAGGAAGCGCAGGTACAACGGCAGGAACTGCTCGGCCTGGTCCATGATGAAGACGCGCTGCACGTACAGCTTCAGGCCCTTGGCGCCGTCGCGGTGGTACAGGTCGAACGGCGCGCGGCCGGGCACATACAGCAGCGAGGTGTATTCCAGCTTGCCTTCGACCTTGTTGTGGCTCCATGCCACCGGGTCGGTGAAGTCGTGGGCGATGTGCTTGTAGAACTCGGTGTATTCCTCGTCCTTGATCTCGGACTTGGCGCGCGTCCACAGTGCGCTGGCCTTGTTGACGGCTTCCCATTCGGGCGTGGCCGGCGCGTCGTCGCCGTGGTGTTCCTTCGGCATCTCGATCGGCAGGCCGACATGGTCGGAATATTTCTTGACGATGCCGCGCAGCTTCCAGCCATCGGCGAAGCCTTCCTCGCCTTCCTTCAGGTGCAACACGATGCGCGTGCCGCGTTCGGGTTTGTCGACTGTGGCCACCTCGAAATCGCCTTCGCCGGCGCTCGACCAGTGCACGCCTTCGCTGGCGGGCAGGCCGGCGCGACGGCTGAACACGTCCACGCGGTCGGCCACGATGAAGGCGCTGTAGAACCCTACGCCGAACTGGCCGATCAGGTTGGCGTCCTTTTTCTGGTCGCCGGACAGCGCTTTGAGGAAGTCACCGGTGCCGGACTTCGCGATCGTCCCGAGATGGGCGACGGCTTCATCGCGACTCATGCCGATGCCGTTGTCGTCGATGGTCACCGTGCGTGCTTCGGCATCGAAGCCGATGCGGATGCGCAGGGTGGGGTCTTGCTCGATCAGGCCGGGTTCCTTCAGCGCCTCGAAGCGCAGTTTGTCGGCGGCGTCGGCGGCGTTGGACACCAGCTCGCGCAGGAAGATCTCCTTGTTCGAGTACAGCGAGTGGATCATCAGCTGCAGCAGCTGCTTCACTTCGGCCTGGAAGCCCAGTGTTTCCTTGCGGGTTTCGGTGGTCATCGTGGACGTGCTCCTTGGATCGGTGTGCGGGCCGCAGGCGCGGCCGATGCATCCCGGTGTATGGGTATGGCCGCCGATTTCAACCCGCGATGTCCTGCAGGAGGGGCTTCAGCCCCGACCACGCCCAACAGGCGATGGGCCCTGGAACGGTGAATGCCTGGCGCGTTCCAGCGCACAGTCGGGGCTGAAGCCCCTCCTGCAGGGGTCGTATCATGCGTGGCATCCCGCTCTCCGGCTTCCTGATGGCCCGCAACGCTCGTCGCCTCTCTTCAACGTCTGCCTCCGCGCCGCGCGGCACCGGCCAGGTGCGGATCATCGGCGGGCGATGGCGCGGCACGAAGCTGGCGGTGCCGGACCGTCCCGGCCTGCGGCCCAGCAGCGACCGCGTGCGCGAGACCCTGTTCAACTGGTTGATGCCGGCATTGCCTGGCGCACGCGTGCTGGACCTGTTCGCCGGTACTGGTGTGCTGGGGCTGGAGGCGCTGTCGCGCGGCGCGGCGCATGCCGTGTTGGTGGAGCGCGACCCCGGGCTGGCCGAGGCGCTGCGCGAGGCAACGGCGAAACTGTCCGCGCCCGCCGAGGTACATGCGGCTGACGCACTGGCGTGGCTGGGCGGCCGTGGGGACGCTTTCGACCTGGTATTCCTGGACCCGCCCTTCGCCGATGGCCTGTGGGCGCGCGCGCTGGACGGGTTGGCGCCGAGGCTGGCGCCCGGGGCCTGGGTCTACGTGGAATCGCCGGCGGACGTCCAGCCGGGGGTCCCGCCGGCCTGGGCGCTGCACCGCGAGGGTCGGACGCGCGAGGTCCGCTACGCGCTTTACCGGACCCCGGCCGCGCAGCCCACTGCTACACTGCGCCCCGACGATCCGCCGGCGACGACTGAATGACTGTGGCGCGCACCCGGACGGCCGTATACCCCGGCACGTTCGACCCCATCACCAATGGCCATATCGACCTGATCGACCGCGCCGCGCCGCTGTTCGAGCGCGTGATCATCGGCGTGGCCGAGAGCCCGGGCAAAGGGCCCGCCCTGCCGCTGGCGCAGCGCGTCGCGCTGACCCGCGAGGCCGTGGCCAAGCATGCGCACGTGGAAGTGCAGGGCTTCGACGGCCTGCTCGCGCACTTCGTGAAGGACGTGGGCGGTGGCGTGCTGTTGCGTGGCCTGCGCGCGGTGTCCGACTTCGAGTACGAGTTCCAGCTGGCCAGCATGAACCGCCACCTGATCCCCGAGGTCGAGACGCTGTTCCTGACGCCGGCCGAGCAGTACGGATTCATCTCCTCGTCGCTGGTGCGCGAGATCGCCCGGCTGGGCGGCGACGTGTCCGGTTTCGTGCCGCCGGCCGTCGTTGCCGCGCTCAAGGCACAATGGCAGAAGCAAAGACAAGGCGCCTGAGCGCGCCGCGATTCCGACAACAGATCCAACAGGAGGGGGAACACCCATGAAGAACATCGCAACCCGCATGCTGCTCACCGCCTGCCTCGTGCTGCCGTTCGCGGCGTGCAAGAAGCAGGACGAAGCCCCGGCCGAACCGGCCGAAGTCGCCCTGGTCGCGCCGACCACGACCGAAGATGGCGCGTGGAAGGAATACCTGAGCAAGGTGGTCGACGCCAACATGGGCACGATCACCAACACGCCGTACGTGTACTACCTGCCCGCCGAGACCGATCCGGAGTTCGAGGCCAAGTATGGCCGTCAGCTGGAGCAGGCCAAGGGTGCCGTGGCGCGCGGCGTTACCAGTGGCAACCTGATCGCGTTCGGCTCGCCCTCCAGCGTCAAGATAGCCGACCTGGCCGTGGCCGCGTTCGAAGGCGTGGAAGCCGACACGTTCAAGGGCGTGCGCATCCTCTTCATCGGCAAGGCGGAAGACAGCGAGCGCGTGAAGGCCGCCGTCACCCCGAGCAGCGCCGAATACGTGTTCGTCGAAGCCAAGTGACCTTTCCGCGCGTGGCCGCTCCGGCGGCCACGCCTTGGCGGAAAGGCCATCCCCGCGCAGGCGGGGATCCAGTGACTTTCAGTCGCGCATCGCAGCCAGCCTGCAGCGACTGGACGCCGGGCTTGGTACTTCCGACGAATGCCGCGTCGAAAGTCACTGGGTTCCCGCCTTCGCGGGAATGACGGAACAAGATGTCCCTCAAGATCAACGAACTCTGCGTCAACTGTGATGTCTGCGAGCCGGCCTGCCCCAACCAGGCCATCTCGATGGGCGAGACGATCTATGTGATCGATCCGGCGCGCTGCACCGAATGCGTCGGCCATCATGACGAACCGCAATGTGTCGTCGTGTGCCCGGTCGAGTGCATCGACCCCGATCCGGCGTATCCTGAGACCCACGAAGCACTGCTGGCGAAGATGCTGCGGCTGCAGGCCGGCTGATCCCCTCGCGCGTCATCGCTTCGTGCCGGTTTCCGCAACAGGAGCGATCGTGATCCAACGCCGTCTTTTCGCATTGCTGTTCGTCGTCGCCTTCGCGCCTGCCGCGTGGGCGGCCGATGCTTCCCGCACTTCTGCGCCGCATCCCCCGGGCGTGGCCATCGCCAGCGCGCACGCGCTTGCCACGCAGGCCGGTCTCGATGTCATCGCTCAGGGCGGCAACGCCTTCGATGCCGCCATCGCGGTCTCGTCGACGCTGTCGGTGGTCGAGCCGATCAGTTCCGGATTGGGTGGCGGCGGCTTCTTCCTGCTGCACGACGGCAAGACCGGCAAGGACGTCTTCATCGATGCGCGCGAGACCGCACCCGCGGCGGCTACGCCGGACAAGTACCTTCTGCCGAATGGCGATTTCAACCGCGATCGCGCCGAGAACGGCCCGTGGGCCGCGGGCATTCCCGGCCTGCCTGCCGCCTTCGTCCACCTCGCGGCGAAGTACGGCAAGCTGCCGTTGAAGGCCTCGCTGGCGCCGGCCATCCGCACGGCGCGCGAGGGGTTTCCGGTCTATGCACGCATGGCGCGCGGCTACCAGGCCCGTCGCAACGTGATGGAGCGGTACAAAGGCACGCGCGCGGTATTCCTGGCCAGCGGTCAGCCGATCAAGGAAGGCGACCTCTTCAGGCAGCCCGACCTCGCACGCACGCTGGAGCGCCTCGCCGCGCAGGGCTTTGACGGTTTCTATCGCGGTGAGACCGCGAAGCTGCTGTTGGCTGGCGTGAAAGCGGAGGGCGGCCAGTGGACGGCGAAGGAATTGGCCGGCTACACGGTACGCGAGCGGGAGCCGCTGACGTTCAAATACAACGACTGGCAGGTGACGACCGCGCCGCCACCGTCGTCCGGCGGCGTGGCGCTGACGCAGATGCTGCAGATCCTCGACGCCTACGACCTGTCGAGGCTCGACGAGGCGCAGCGCACGCACCTGATCGTCGAATCGATGCGTCGCGCCTTCCGTGACCGCACCTTCTATCTCGGCGATCCCGACTTCGTCGAGATCCCGATGAAGACGCTGACCAGCCCGTACTACGCGGCCGGCCTGCGCGCGACGATCAACCCGCAGAAGGCGACGCCCAGCGACCAGTTGTCGGGCCAGCAGACGCCGCTGGAAGACGAGGAAACCACGCATTTCTCCATCATCGATGCCGAAGGCAACCGCGTCGCCGGTACGCAGACGGTCAACCTGCTGTACGGCTCGGGCCTGGTGCCGCCGGGCACCGGCGTGCTGTTGAACAACGAGATGGATGATTTCGCATTGAAGCCCGGCACGCCGAACGCCTTCGGGGTGATGGGCTACGACGCCAACGCGCCCAAGCCGGGCAAACGCATGCTCAGTTCGATGACGCCGACCTTCCTGGAGTCGCCGGACAAGGTGGCGGTGCTGGGCACGCCGGGTGGTAGCCGCATCATCACCATGGTGCTGCTGGGCATCCTGGGCTACGACGCCGGTCTGGATCCGCAGGCGGTCGCCGCCCTGCCGCGCTTCCATCACCAGTGGATGCCTGATCTGATCGAGATGGAGACCGACGCACTGAGTCCCGCGTCGCAGCAGGCGCTGGAAGCGATGGGTCACAAGTTCAAGGTGCCAGGCAACAGTGCACAGGGTGGCCGCGGCTCCAGCCACGTCTGGGGCAACCTGCAGACAGTGGAATGGAACAAGACCACCAACACGCTGCACGGCGGCAGCGACCCGCGCAATCCGGTCGGCGCGGCGAAGGTCGTGGAGTCAGCGGGCAAGCCCTAAGGGGGCTTGGCTTCTCTGTAGGAGCGACGTAAGTCGCGACCGGAGGAGTTGAGCGCAGGTGGCAACGATTCACCTTGCGTCGCCTGACCTGTCGACAAGAGGGCTCTTGGGTGGCGGTCGCGACTTACGTCGCTCCTACAGGGAGCAAATCGGGGCGTAGAATCGCCCCATGAAACTCTGGTCGCTGCTGGGCAATTCCCAGAAACTCGATGGGGGCGCGATGTTCGGCAACGCGCCGCGCGCCATGTGGGAGAAGTGGTCGCCGCCCGATGCGGAGAACCGCATCGAGCTGGCCTGCCGCGCGTTGCTGGTGCAGCCGCTCAGTGGCAAGACGGTGCTGTTCGAAACCGGCATCGGCGCATTTTTCGATCCCAAGATGCGTGCCCGCTTCGGTGTACAGGAAGAGCGCCACGTGTTGCTCGATTCGCTGCACGCGGCCGGCTTCTCGCACCAGGAGATCGACGTCGTGGTCCTCAGTCACCTGCATTTCGATCATGCCGGGGGCTTGCTGGCATCTTGGCAGGAGGGCAAGGCGCCGGAACTGCTGTTCCCCAATGCGACCTACATCGTCGGTGCCGAGCACTGGCAGCGTGCGCTGAAGCCGCATCCGCGTGATCGCGCCAGTTTCATCCCGGAACTGCAGCCGCTGCTGGAAGCCAGTGGGCGGCTCGAACTCGTTTCCGGTGAATACTCGCAGGCACTGGGCCAGTCCGTGCGCTTCAGCTTCAGCGATGGTCACACGCCAGGTCTGATGCTGGCGGAGATCGTCGGACCAGAGGTGGTGGACGGCCAGTCGCACGGCGGCGTCGTTTTCTGTGCCGACCTGATCCCCGGCCGCTCCTGGGTGCATGTGCCCATCACGATGGGCTACGACCGCAACGCCGAACTGCTGATCGACGAGAAGCGCGCCTTCCTGGAAGACAAGCTGGCGCGCAACGTCCATCTGTTCTTCACCCACGATCCGGGCTGCGCGCTGGCGCAGGTCACGCGCGACGAGAAGGGCAGGTTTGGCGTCGCCCACGAGGTCGCCGAGCTGCACGCGCGTACTCTGGCGGCGTGAACCGGTAGGAAAGTGGGAGCGACGTCTGTCGCGACGCGGTGGCTTGCCGTCGCGACTGACGTCGCTCCCACACCAGCAGAGGGCGTCAACCGATCCGCGTACCGAAGATGCGGTCACCTGCGTCCCCCAGACCCGGCAGGATGTAACCCTTCTCGTTGAGGCGCTCATCGATCGCGGCGGTGTAGACCTCCACGTCGGGGTGCACGGCTTCCAGCGCCTTCAGGCCCTCCGGTGCGGCGACCAGGAAGATGCCCTTGATCCGCTTCGCCCCGGCGCGTTTCAGCATGTCGATGGTGGCGATGAGGGTGCCGCCGGTGGCCAGCATGGGGTCCAGGATCAGCGCATCGCGTTCCTCCAGTCGCCCCGTCAGCTTCTCGAAGTAGGGCACGGGCTGCAGCGTTTCCTCGTCGCGCTGCAGGCCGACCACGCTCACGCGTGCGGCGGGTATCAGCGCCAGCACACCGGGCAGCATGCCCAGACCGGCACGCAGGATCGGCACCAGGGTGATCTTGGCGCCGGCGATCTTCTTCACCTGCACCGGGCCTGCCCAGCCCGCCATGGTCTCGGTGGTCAGCTCCAGATCGGCCGTCGCCTCGTAGGCCAGCAGCGTACCCAGTTCGGTCACCAGTTCGCGGAAATCCTTGGTGTTGAGACCGGCGTTACGCAGCAGGCCGATCTTGTGCTGGACGAGGGGGTGGCGGACTTCGACGGTCTTCATGGCGGGGCAGGGCAGCAGGAGATGCGGGAAGTCTGCATCAAACCCGGTGCTCCCACAAAGCAGAAAGCCGGCATGCGCCGGCTTTCTGCGTGGAGCGTGGCGGTGCCGCCGGTCAGAACGCCCAGCGCATGACCAACTGGTAGCTGGGGCCGGCCTCTTCGGTCTCCAGTTCGTACTCGTCGTAGTCGCGGTCGATCTGGTCCTGCAGGGTGTCGAACTTGTCGAAGAACTCGTCCTTGCTGGCATCCAGCAGGTTGTTGGCGCTCAGGCGCATCGACACGTTCGTGCCGAAGCGCTTCTCGACGAAGACGTCCAGTTCGCCGCCGTAGCGGATGATGGCTTCCTCGCCCAGCACGCGCGCGTAGGCATCGCCCTGCTTGCGGTAGGTTGCGCCGAAGCTTGCGCCCCAGGTCGGGATGTCGTGGATGAAGCCGATGTTGTAGACCGACTTGGCCTGGTCGTTGAAGCGGCGTTCGCCGAGGAAGTCATCGACCTTCGACTTTACCCACGAGTAGTTGGCGAAGACGCCGGTGTTCTCCAACCCGATGGCGGACAGCGGCGTGGACACGTCGAACTCGAAGCCGTAGACCTTGCCATCGCCGACATTGGAGGAGGTGTACAGCCAGCTCGATGCAGGCTCCTGCGCCATCGCATCGGCCAGGTCGACGGCGTCGCCATCCTCGATCATCTCTTCCCAGGTGTCCTGCATCTCTTCGCTGGGCTCGCCGGTATTGACGATCTCGATGAGGTCCTTCACGTCGCGATAGAAGAAGTTCAGGCCGACCACGCCCTTGCGACCAAGGCGGTGTTCGAAGCCGAGGTCGAGGCCGTTGGCGGTTTCCGGATCCAGCTCCGGGTTGCCGATGTAGTCGTTGTCGCCGAACTCGCCGTCCAGCAGGGCCGGAAGCAGCTCGTTGAAGTTCGGGCGCTTGATGGTCCTTGCCAGCGACAGGCTGACGCGGTCCGCATCGCCCAGATTCCAGCGCAGGTTCACCGACGGCAGCAGCTCGTTGTAGTCCTTGCTGACGCGGCCTTCGCTTTCCTCGTCCTCGAGGTATTCCACCTCGGATTTGGTGGTCTCATAGCGCAGACCGGCTTCCCACGAGAAGGCTTCGCCCTTGCCGCTGAGCATGATGTACGGGTCGAGGCGCTTTTCCTCGATCACAGAGGCCACGCTGCCGTCCAGCTCGTAGTCGGCCAGGGACGCCGGGGTCTCGCTCTCCTCCTCGGCTTCCCACTCATAGCTCACGAGCAGGCCTTCACGCTTCTTGGTGCGATAGTCCACGCCGAATTCCAGCTCGGCGCTGCCAAGCGGGCGCGCGTGTGTCAGCCGGAAGCCGGTTTCCGCGTCCTTGGCGGTCACGGATTCGGCTTCGTAGACGGTTTCGTCCCACTCGGCGTCCGCGGGGATGCTCCAGGTATCGTCCCAGTTCTCCGCGCCGCTCACGTAGACGTGTTCGCCCTCGGTGGTTGCCTGCGAATTCTCGAAACGGGCGTAGTCGACGCTCACGGCGGTGGTTCCGCCGCTCATGTCGAACCTGTACTCGGCACCGATGCCGTAGTTCTTCTGGTCGTACGGGTCACGGCCGGGTACACGCAGGTTGATGGTCTCGTCGTCGTCCAGTTCCTCCTCGAACGACACCTCGGTGACATCGCGGTCGGTCTTGACGTAGAAGGCATCGATGCTGAAGCGGCCGGTGTCGCCGACGTCCGCGGTGTAGGACAGGTTGGCCGAGTAGTCGCGGCCATCCTTTACTTCGGTCTGGTCTTCCCAGCTGACCTTCTCTTCCTGGGTATTGTCGGTGAAGCGGTCGGAGCGCTTTGTCTTGGCGCGATACCGGTCCTGCACGTTGATGCCGGCCAACAGGCGGCCCCCGAGCGCCTCGAACGACGTCACGGCGCCGAAGGTCGGGTTGATCTCGCCGTCATCCCAGCGATTCACGCCTACCCGGATGTAGCTGCCGGTGAATTCGTATGCGTCGCGCAGCACGATGTTGATCGCGCCGGCCATCGCATCGCCGCTGCGGTTGGCGCTGGCGCTGCGCTTGATCTCGATGTGGTCGACCATTTCCGCCGGGATGCGGTCGACGTAGAACGAGCGGTCGTCACCGGCACCCGGTACCTTCTTGCCGTTGATCAACACCTGGGTGTAGCCGCCACCCAGGCCGCGCAGCTGCACGCTGTCGTATTCCATGATGTCCGAGCCGACGAAGCCGACGCCGGGCACGCGCTTGAGCATATCGCCGACGGTGTTCGGCTCGAAGCGCTGGAAGTACTCCAGGTCGTAGACCAGGGTGGGCGCGATGTCATCGGTGCGGTCGCGGTAGGCGATTTCGCCTTGCACCACCACGGTGTCCAGTTGCTTGGGGTCGCCTGCGGCACCGGCGTCCGGCGCCTGGTTCTGTGCGGTGGCGGCGAAGCTGGCCGGCAGCAGGGCAGCGCAGAACAGCACCTGCGAGAGCGAGGCGGCCAAGGCATTGCGTTTCATCGTGTGTCGTCCCCGTGACGAAAGTAAACGGCACTTTGTAAGCACGTCACATGGCGGCAACATGACACGCAGGTTCCCGTCGCATGACAGGTATCCGCGTGTCGTCCGCTGACACGAAAGCGTCACGAAGCCTGCGTAGAACATGACCGTTTGTTGACGCCGTCATGTCATGGGGAAACCAGTGAAACCACGCCTTGCCTTGCTTGCCGTTCCGCTCCTGATCGCCGCATGCGGCGGAAAGCCCGCCACGCCGGCCGCATCTCCCGCGGAAACCAGTGCGCAGGTACGCGAGAAGGAGCCTGACGAGAACGTCGAAAAGGACCCGCTGCTCAGCGAAGCGAAGATCGCCCACGTCGTGGTGCCCGAAGCCTTCATCACCGCGGCGACGCCGGCCGAGAACGTCGATTCGCCTGCCAGCTGGCGGGCGGGAGACGGCACGCGCTGGCTGATCGCCACCGCCAAGGACACGCACCGCCTGGTCGTCTACGACGGCAGCACCGGCAAGCAACTGCGCACGGTCTCCGGTCCGGGTAGCGAGCTGGGCCAGATGCAGCGGCCGAACGGGATCGCGGTGATCGACGACCTCGTGCTGGTGGTCGAGCGCGACAACCGGCGCGTGCAGGTCTTCCGGTTGCCGGACTTCAAACCGCTGATCGTGTTCGGCATGGAGGATCTCAAGCAGCCTTATGGTCTGTGGGTGCGGCCGCAGAAGGATGCGTACGAAGTCATCGTCAGCGACAACTACATGTCGCCGCAGAACGAAGATGTGCCGCCGCCGCTGGCCGAACTGGGCCAGCGCTTCAAGCGCTACCACCTGCAGCGCGCCGAGGGCGGCTGGAAGGCAGTACTCGCCGGCACGTTCGGCGACACCGGGGAAGCCGGCGCGATCCACATCGCGGAGTCCGTATTCGGCGATGCGGCGAACGACCGCCTGCTGCTGGCCGAAGAGGATGTCGCCGTCGGCACCCGCCTGCGCGAGTACGGCCTGGACGGCACCTATCGCGGCCGCGACATCGGCGCGGACCTGTTCAAGGCGCAGGCCGAGGGCATGGCGCTGGCGCAGTGCGCGGGTGGTGCTGGCTATTGGATCGCCACCGACCAGTTCAAGGACCGCAGCGTGTTCCATGTGTTCGATCGCGTGACGCTGGCCTACAAGGGTGCGTTCGCCGGCAACAAGACCGCGAACACCGATGGCGTGTGGCTGGACCAGAGCGCCGACGCACGCTTCCCGCAGGGCGCGTTCTACGCCGTCGACGACGACCAGGCGGTGGCCGCGTTCGACTGGCGCGACATCGCCAAGGCGCTGTCGCTGCCGGAGTGCCGCGCCGAATGAAGCGTGCAGGGGACATGGGGATGAAGTGGGTGCTGGCCGTGCTGTTGCTGGGGACCTGTGCGACAACGCTCGCGCAGGAAGCGACGGCACGCCAGCCCGAACCGAACACGCGTGTGCCGAAGGGCGTGGTGCGCTATGCGCCGAGCGGCTTTCCGGACCGTATCGTGGCCTCGCCGACGCAGGAAGCCGCCTCCGGCTTCTCGGTGGCGTGGCGCACGGATACGAAGGTCGATGCGCCCGCGCTCGAGATCGTCGTCGCCGCTGACTCGCCCGACATGGGCGAGCCGCGCCGGATCACTGCGACGAGCACGCCGCTGAAGACCGAAAACGGCGAAGCCCATCACCATCGCGCGGACGTCGATGGCCTGCAGCCAGACACGCTGTACGCGTGGCGCGTGCAGGGCGACCGCACCTGGAGCGCCTGGCACCATACCCGTACAGCGGCCGACGCAGCTGCACCGCTGACACTGCTCTACTTCGGCGACACCCAGAACAAGAACGTCAGCCTCACCACCCGTGTCGTCCGCGAAGCGATGCGAACCGCACCTGAGGCGCGTTTGGCCTTGTTCGCCGGCGACCTGGTCAGTGGCGGCGATGGCGAGGACGACACCGAGTGGGGCGAATGGTTCGAAGCGAACGAGGTGCTTCCGACCTCGCTGGTCGTGGCGCCGGCGCCGGGCAACCACGAGTACTTCGAGGAGTTCGAGGACACGCCGCAGGAACGCCGCGTGCTGGGTGCGCACTGGCCGGTGACGTTCGCGCTGCCGGACAACGGCGTGGCGCAGGCGAAGCAGACCACGTACTGGTTCGATTATCAGGATGTGCGTGTGGTGGTGATCGACGGCACGTCCGCGCTCGACCTGGGCACGGCGAAGGCGCAGGCGGCGTGGCTGGATGGTGTCCTTGCAAGCGATCCGAAGCGCTGGAGCATCGTGCTGACGCACCAGCCGTTCTTCTCGCCGCGCGAAGGCCGCGACAACGTGCTGCTGCGCCGGCACCTGCTGCCGGTAATCCGCAAGCGCAAGGTCGACCTGGTGCTGCAGGGGCATGACCATGTATACGGTCGCCTGAAGAACGAAGCGCCGACACCCGTTTTCGTCGTGTCGGTCACTGGCGCCAAGCAGTACCGGCTCTCCGATGAAGCGCGCAAGACCATGCGGCCGGTCGCGGAAGACACACAACTGTTCCAGGTGCTGCGCTTCGACGGTCCGCGCCTGCGCTACGAAGCGCGCACGGCGACGGGTCGCCTCTACGATGCCTTCGACCTCGTCGATGGTGGTGTGGCGGGCAAGCAACTGGTCGAACACGCGGAAGGCCGCATCGACGAACGCACCTGCACCCGTGCCGAGACCCTGAAGGGCCGCACCGACCGGTGCTGGGAATGAGTCGCTTCATGTAGGAGGGGCTTTAGCCCCGACAGCCAAACCTTCTCCACCCACGGGTCGGGGCTGAAGCCCCTCCTACACGAGGTGTCCCATGCGTTTTGTCTGCCTGATGTTCCTGCTTGCCCTCTCCGCGGGGAACGTCCTCGCGCGCGAAGCCCACATCCGCCATCCGTTCCTCGCCCAGCAGCCCAAGGCCGCGCCGGAGGAGGTGCTGCTGGCCGTGGAGATTCCCGCCGGCAGCTTCACCAAATACGAAATCAACGACGAAGGGCTGGTCTTCGTCGATCGGTTCCAGTCGATGCCGGTGGCGTATCCCGCCAACTACGGCTCAATGCCGCGCACGCTGGCCGGCGACGGCGATCCGCTGGATGCACTGGTGCTGACGCGCGAGCCGCTGCATCCGGGCGTGCTGGTGAAGTTCCGGCCTATAGGCGTGCTGCGCATGCTCGACGACGGCAAGCACGACGAGAAGATCATCGGCGTGCCGACCGACAAGGTCGATCCTACCTATGCCGGCATCCGCGACCTGGCCGACCTGCCGGAGATCGAACGCCAGCGCATCGAGGCGTTCTTCCGCATCTACAAGGACCTGCCGAAGGGTCGCAATCCGGTGCAGCTCAACGGCTACGGCGATGCGAAGGAAGCGAAGGCGCTGATCCGCGGATCGCTGGAGCGCTTCACCGCACAACCGTAGGGTGGGCCTTGGCCCACCGGCCGGATCCAGACGGCGGGCCAAGGCCCGCCCTACGGAAAAGAAAAAGGCGAGCCGAAGCTCGCCTTTTTCGTGAAGCGTCCGCGGAGATCAGGCCGCCGCGGCCTGGCTGATGCGCGGACCTTCGCGCAGCGCCTTGCCCACCATGCCGACCAGCAGGTCAAGCTCCTCGCCGTCGATGGCGAAATGCGGGGTGAAGCGCAGCGAGTTGGCGCCGCCGTGGATGACGTTCAGGCCCTGCTGGCGCAGCCACTCCTCGGTCGAACCGGCGCCGTAGCACTTGAAGGCGGGCGACAGTTCGCACGAGAACAGCAGGCCGGTGCCCTGCACGTTGGTGATCAGGCCGCCGAGCTCCGCCTGCAACTGCTGCAGCTTCTGCACCGCTTCGACGCCGCGCTTGCGGATGTTCTCACGCACCTGCGGGGTCAGCTGGGCCAGCGTTGCGCAGGCCACGTCCAGTGCGCGCGGGTTGGTGGTCATGGTGTTGCCGTACACGCCCTTGCGGTACAGGCCGGCGGCGCGCTCGTTCACGGCGAGCACCGACAGCGGGTACTGCGCGGCGTTCAGCGCCTTGGAGTAGGTCTCCATGTCCGGCGCATCCAGGCCTTCGAAGCCGGGGTAGTCGACGATGGACAGCACGCCGTGCGCGCGCAGGCCGGCCTGGATCGAGTCGACCAGGAACAGGCTGCCGTGGCTGCGGGTCAGTTCGCGCGCGGCGGCATAGAACGCCGGCGGCACCGAGCGGCCTGGGTCGCCTTCGCCCATCACCGGTTCAAGGAATACGGCTTCGACGAACCAGCCCTTGGTCTCCGCATCGGCGAAGGCCTGCTTCAGCGCATCCACGTCGTACGGCGGGATGGCGATGACCGAATCTTCGCCGCGGTAGCTGGCCAGGTGCTGCTGGTAGGACTTGCGCGAGGAATCCGAATACAGCGCCGGGCGTTCGGTGCGGCCGTGGAAGCTGCCCTTCACCACGATGCGCTTGATGGTGCGGCCGGCGTGGCGGCCGTCCGGGTCGGTCATCAGCTTGCTGTTGATGTCGGCGATGCGCGCCGCCAGGCCGACGGACTCGGAGCCGGAATTCAGGCACAGGAACTTCGCGAACGGACAGCCGCCGCGGGTGTGGCCGATCTCCTTGCGCAGGGCGCGGTCGAAGCGCAGCTGCGACAGGCTGGGGGTCATGATGTTGGCCATCGCCTGCGGGCGGGCCATCGCCTCCATCACCGCGGCCGGGGTATGGCCGAAGCCGAGCATGCCGTAGCCGCCCGCGTCGTACAGCACCGCACCATTGAGGGTGACGACCCACGGGCCCCGTGCGGCCAGCGCGATGTAGGGGTTGATCGCGTCATCGGCGTAGAAGTTGACGTAGCCGGCCTGCACGGCACGCAACTGCTCGGCTTCGTCGAGGTCGAACAGTTCGGCGAACTCGTCCTTCAGACGCGCGTGCTCGGCGGCCGCGGCTTCGATGACGGCGGTCAGGTCCGGATGGGTCTTTGCCAGGCGCTCGATGGCGGCATCGTCCAGGCCGTGGGTCAGGCGCTGGCCGGTATGGGCGCGCAGGGGGGCGAGGGCGTCGATCAGGGCCATGGGACAGCTCCGGCTGGAAGGGCAAACCCCTATTATCTGGATAAACTCGTCATTTGACAGTTGTGAACTGCGCGGAATTCATGGATATTTCGTCGATTCGACGAATCGTGACCCCTGCAATGAAGCTCACCGACGCTGACCAGCAGTTGCTCTCAATGCTCCGTGAGAACGCGCGGGCGTCCACGGCCCAGATCGCGCGGCGGTTGAACCTGTCCCGGACCACGGTGCAGAGCCGGATCGAGCGGCTGGAACGCGAAGGCGTGATCAGCGGCTACACCGTTCGCGTCCATGACGAATACGACCGCAGCCACCTGCGCGCGCACATCATGATCGCCGTGCATCCCAAACAGATGACCTCGGTGGTCGCCGCCCTGCGTGCGATGCCGGAGCTGCGGGTACTGCATTCGGTCAGCGGCAGCCACGACCTGATCGCCATCGGCGCGGTGCCGACGGTCGGCGACATGGATGTGTTGACCGATCGTATCGGTGCGCTGGACGGCGTGGAGCGCACCACCTCGTCGATCGTGCTGTCGACCAAGTTCGAACGCTGACGACGGGGCGTCCCGGCGGGCTCCCGTACAATGCACGCCCCCGCAAGGCCCCGACCGTGAAGAAGTCCGATTTCCATTTCGACCTGCCCGAGGCACTGATCGCCCAGGCGCCGCTGCCAGAGCGTTCCGCGAGCCGGCTGCTCGTGGTGCCGCCAGGCGATGTGCCGTTCGCTGACCGCCATGTACGCGACCTGCCGGAATGGGTGCAGCCCGGTGATCTGCTGGTGTTCAACGACACCCGCGTGATTCCCGCGCGCCTGTTCGGCCAGAAGGAAAGCGGCGGACGTGTGGAGATCCTGATCGAGCGCATGTTGCCGGAGAACGCCGCGCGGGCGCAGATCGGCGCCAGCAAATCGCCCAGGCCCGGCAGCCGCATCCAGTTGGATGCCGGCGGCGAGGCGGAAGTGATGGGGCGTGACGGCGAGTTTTACCAGTTGCGCTTCCACGTGCCGGATTCGCTGGAAAGCTGGTTGCTGTCGGCCGGGCGCCTGCCGCTGCCGCCCTACATCCAGCGGGATCCCGGCAGGGACGACGACGAGCGTTATCAGACGGTCTTCGCGCGCGAGCTGGGCGCGGTCGCCGCACCCACCGCCGGTCTGCATTTCGATGATGTGCTGCTGTCGGCGCTGCGCGAACGTGGTGTGGAATTCGGCCACGTGACGCTGCACGTGGGTGCCGGTACCTTCCAGCCGATGCGCGTGGACAACATCCACGAGCACCACATGCACAGTGAGTGGCTCAACGTCGGCGCGGCGCTGGTCGAGCAGGTCCGCGCGACGCGCGCGCGCGGCGGCCGGGTCATCGCGGTGGGCACCACCGTCGTGCGCGCGCTGGAGTCGGCGACACGCCGCACAGAAGCCGGCGACGCCGAACTGCAGCCGTTCGCGGGCGAGACGCAGATCTTCATCTTCCCCGGCTTCCGCATCCGCAGCGTCGATGCGATGGTCACCAACTTCCACCTGCCGGAAAGCACGCTGCTGATGCTGGTCAGCGCGTTCGCCGGCAAGGACCGGATCATGGCTGCCTATGCGCATGCGGTGCACGAGCAGTACCGGTTCTTTTCGTATGGGGACGCGATGCTGTTGTTTCCGGAGTGCGACAAATGAGCTGTGTCGGCGTCGCCACGACATCATCAACACCGTCATTCCGGCGCAAGCCGGGCTTTCAACCGCCGAATGGCGGGTCATCCATGTTGCCGTTGCTGGTAGAAGCCAAAATCAAGATGGATTCCGGCTTGCGCCGGAATGACGGCGCTGGGAGCGGCGGATGCAGGCATGACGACGCGGGGTTGGCCGCATGAGCCGCATGTCCTTCGACCTGCTGACCACCGACGGCGCCGCGCGCCGTGGCCGGCTGACGTTCCCGCGTGGCACCATCGAGACGCCGGCCTTCATGCCGGTGGGCACCTACGGCTCGGTGAAGGGAATCCTGCCCGAGCACGTCGAGGATCTGGGTGCCGAGATCATCCTCGGCAACACCTTCCATCTGTACCTGCGGCCGGGCCTCGACGTGATCGGCGCGCATGGCGGCCTGCACGGGTTCGCGCGCTGGGACAAACCGATCCTCACCGACTCCGGCGGTTTCCAGGTGTTCTCGCTGGCGCACCGGCGCAAGATCACCGAGCAGGGCGTGACGTTCGCTTCGCCGGTGGATGGCAGCAAGGTGTTCCTGGGCCCCGAGGAGAGCATGAACATCCAGCGTGTGCTGGGTTCGGACATCGTGATGATCTTCGACGAGTGCCCGCCGGTGAACGTCGACGGCAAGCCGGTGGATCCGCGGGTGATCGAGCGCTCGATGGAACTGTCGTTGCGCTGGGCGGAGCGCTCGAAGCGCGCACACGAGGGCAATGACGCGGCACTGTTCGGCATCGTGCAGGGCGGCGTGCACCACGATCTGCGCTCGCGCTCGGCGGACGGATTGAAGGCGATCGGCTTCGACGGCTACGCGATCGGCGGCCTTGCGGTCGGCGAGACCGAGCAGGAACGCAACACGACGCTCGAACACACCTGCCCGCAGTTGCCGGCGGGCCAGCCGCGCTACCTGATGGGCGTCGGCCGTCCCGAAGACCTGGTGGAGGCAGTGGCGCGCGGCGTGGACATGTTCGACTGCGTCATGCCGACCCGCAACGCACGCAATGGCCACTACTTCACCTCGTTCGGCACGGTCCGGATACGCAACGCCAAGTACGAGCACGATCTGCAGCCCATCGAGCCGGGCTGTGGGTGCTATGCCTGCCGCAACGGCTTCTCCCGCAGCTACCTGCGCCACCTGGACCGCTGCAACGAGATGCTGGCCCCGATGCTGGGAACCCTGCACAACCTCTGGTACTACCAGCAGGTGATGGCGCAGATGCGCGCAGCCATTGCGGAAGGCCGGTTTTCGGATTTCCGGGCCGCCTTCTATGCGGCCCGGGGTGTGGACACGCCGGGCGGCTGACCTCCTTCACGCCGCAGAGTCGAGCTTGCTCGGCTCCGCACGGCTGACGTCCGGCCGCAGGCTGAAAGGCAGCGGAGCAAGGTCCGCTCTAGGTTTTTCCTGCGCTTGGGTGCCGATTTGCCCGCTGCGGGAACCAAAACCGCTCCGGGGCGGTCTTTTCCGGTCAGGGCCGGCGGGGTGGCCCGGGCGGGGTCTCCCGCTGCATGGCATAATCCCCGGCTGCTTTTCATACCCAATGGACAAGTCCATGAATCTGTTTGATTTCTTCGTCGCCCCCGTGATCGCGCAGGCCGCGCCGGCCCCGCAGGGCATGGGTGGCTTCGGTCTGCTGATGCCGATCGCCCTGATCGCCGTCATGTACTTCCTGATGATCCGCCCGCAGATGAAGCGCGCGAAGGAACATCGCTCGATGCTGGACAAGCTGTCCAAGGGCGACGAGGTCATCACCTCCGGCGGCATCGCCGGTACCGTCACCGATATCGGCGACAACTTCGTCACCCTGGAAGTGGCCGACAACGTGCGCGTGCGCGTGCAGAAGGCTGCCGTGGGCAACGTGCTGCCCAAGGGCACGCTGAAGTCCGCCTGATCCGCTTCTTCCGTTCCGCCGCGCCTGCGGCGGGATGGATTCCCGCTGTTCCGAACCACTGCTGAGCGCGTGCCCGGGAAGGGCCTGCGCGGGTCGCCACGATGCTTGAATTCCCACGCTGGAAATACGTCCTGATCCTGATCGTCGTGTTGGCGAGCGCGCTGTATGCGCTGCCCAACCTGTATCCGCAGGATCCCTCTGTGCAGATCACCGCCAACCGCGGCTTCGCCATCGACGCCGCGCTGCGCAGCCGCGTGGATGCCGCGTTGAAGGATGCGGGCGTGCAGGCCAAGGAGGTCGATACCGAGGCCGCCAGCATGCTCGTGCGCCTGCCCAGCCTGGAAGCGCAGACCACGGCCAATGACGCGCTGCGTGAGGCACTGGGCCAGGACTACCTGGTCGCGCTGAGCCTCGCCTCCACCGTGCCGGACTGGCTGGGCAATGCTGGTGCACGTCCGATGGTGCAGGGCCTGGACCTGCAGGGCGGCGTGCACTTCGTGCTGCAGGTCGACCAGAAGGCGGCGCTGGACAAGCGTGTCGACGGCTATCTGGAAGATACCCGGGTCACCCTGCGCGACAAGCGTGTCCGCTATACCTCGGTCGAACGCCGGCCCAACAACAGCATCGTGGTGACGCTGGCGGATGGCGAAGACGTCGCCACCGCGCAGCAGGCGTTGGCGCAGACCCTGAGCTCACGCGGCAACACGGGCGGCACGCTGGCCACGGGTTCGGGCCTGACCTACCAAGCCGCCGGCAACAAAATCACCATCGGCCTGCCGCAGGCGGAGCTGGAGCAGATCGCCAGCGAAGCGATCGAGCAGAACCTGACCACGCTGCGCAACCGCATCAACGAGATCGGGGTGTCCGAACCCATCATCCAGCGCCAGGGCAACGACCGCGTGGTCGTGCAGCTGCCCGGCGTGCAGGATACGGCCGAGGCCAAGCGCCTGATCGGCGCGACCGCGACGCTGGAATTCCGCGCCGTGGTGGAAGGCAATGCCGCCGACGCTGTGGCCAGCGGCCGCATCCCGCCTGAGGCCAAGGTCTACCAGCTGCGCGACAACGCCGGTCCGGTGCTGTTGAACAAGCGCGTGCTGGCGTCCGGCGACGAAATGGTCAACGCCCGCGTGGGCGTGGACAACAACGGCCTGCCGGCCGTGGACGTGACCCTCAACAACATCGCCGGCCAGCGCATGTTCGACTACACCAGCGCCAACGTGGGCAAGCTGATGTCGGTGGTGTACATCGAACGCGTGCCGACCGTGACCATGGTCGACGGCAAGGAAGTGCGCAGCGTGCGCGTGCGCGAGGAAGCGCTGGCGCCGACCCGTATTGCCGGCGTGTTCGGCAAGAACTTCCAGACCACCGGGCTGGAGAAGACCGAGGCCGACAACCTGGCCAAGCTGCTGCGCGCAGGCTCGCTGGCCGCGCCGATGGACTTCATCGAAGAACGCGTGGTCGGCCCCAGCCTGGGCGCCGAGAACGTCGCGCGCGGCACCAAGGCCGTGGTGTTCTCCTTCGTGTTCGCGCTGGCGTTCTTCCTGGTGTACTACCGCATGTTCGGCCTGATCACCTGCATCGCGCTGCTGCTCAATCTGGTGATGGTGGTGGCGGTGATGTCGCTGTTCGGCGCCACCATGACGCTGCCCGGCTTCGCCGGCCTGGCGCTGACCATCGGCATGTCGGTGGACGCCAACGTACTGATCAACGAACGCATACGCGAGGAGTTGCGGGCGGGGGTACCACCCCAGGCCGCCATCGCGACCGGTTACGACAAGGCGTCCGGCACGATCTTCGACTCCAACATGACCGCGCTGCTGGCAGGCGTGGCGCTGTACGCCTTCGGCACCGGCCCGCTGAAGGGCTTCGCGGTGACGATGGTCATCGGCATCCTGACGTCTGTGTTCACCGCGGTCACCGTGTCGCGCGGCATCGCCACCCTGATCTACGGCGGTCGCCGCAAGATCAAGTCCATCGCCATCTGACGGGAGACAGAAGATGAGCCTTTTCCCGTTGCGGCTGATTCCGCATACCACCAACTTCAACTTCATGCGCGTGCGCTGGGTGTCCATCGGCATCGCGGCGCTGCTCGCCATCGCCGCGATCGGCGCCATCGCGTTCAAGAGCTTCAATTTCGCGCTGGACTTCACCGGCGGCACGGTGGTGGAGCTTCGCTTCCAGACGCCGCCCAACGTGGATGGGGTACGCGAGCGCCTGGAGGCCGGCGGTTATGGCAGCGCCCAGGTGCAGACGTTCGGTACCGGCAGCGACCTGCTGGTACGCCTGCAGCCCCGCGAGGACGCCGGCACGGCGGCCGGTGCCGAGGCCAGCGACCGCACCGCCCAGGACGTGCTGCGCCTGGCTTCCAGTGAAGGCAACACGGCGACGGTGATGCGCAGCGAGTTCGTCGGCCCGCAGGTCGGCAAGGAACTCGCGCTCAACGGCCTGTACACGCTGCTGTTCGTGGTGGTGGGTTTCCTGATCTACATCGCCGTGCGCTTCGAGTGGAAGTTCGCGGTCTCGGCGATCGTCACCACCCTGGCGGACGTGCTGATCGTGGCCGGCTTCTTCGCCTTCAGCGGCATCGAGTTCGACCTGACCATCCTGGCCGGCCTGCTGTCGGTGATGGGCTTCTCGATCAACGACAAGATCGTGGTGTTCGACCGCGTGCGCGAGAACTTCCGCAACCTGCGCGCCGAGCCGATGGAGATCCTGAACCGCTCGATCAACCAGACGCTGTCGCGCACGATCATCACCTCGTTCGTCGCGTTCCTGACCGTGTTCGCGCTGTACCTGTATGGCGGCGGTTCGCTGGAAGGCATGGCGCTGTCGCAGATGATCGGCATCGTGCTGGGCACCATCTCGTCGATCTTCGTGGCCTGCCCGCTGCTGACCATCGGCTTCCTGACCGTCACCAAGCAGGACCTGATGCCCAAGGCCAAGGACGAGGCGCTGCTGGCGCGTCGTCCGTAAGCGAGGCGTTCAACGGAAAGAAAAAGGCCGCGCATTGCGCGGCCTTTTTCTTTCCGTTGTCTTGTGTAGGAGCGACGTCAGTCGCGACCGCACGGCTGGACCATCGGATGGATCGGCGAGACACGACCGGCTGGGATCGGCGCGTGCAGCGGGTGTCCCTGGCGCGCTGGATGCGCGGTCGCGACTTACGTCGCTCCTACAACGGCCCACACACTGAGCGTCACGCGTTGAACGCCGCCGCGTAACCCGAGCCGACGATGGTCTTCTGCAGCGCTTCGGCGACCTTGAGGTTGCCGGCCACGATCTGGCGGGGCAGCGCGGTGCGGCCATCGATCTTGCCGAGCGCGGCGCCACGGAAGTCGCAGACCTTGCCGCCGGCTTCGCGGACCAGCAGCACGCCGGCGGCGATGTCCCAGTCCTTCACGCCGGCTTCGAAGTAGGCATCGGCACGACCACAGGCAACATAGGCCAGGTCGAGCGCGGCCGATCCGGTGCGACGGATATCCTCGGCGTGCACCAGTAGCTCACGCACGCATTCCAGCTGCGCACCGGCGCGGGCGCGTTCGCGCGGCGGGAAGCCGGTGGTGATGACGGTGCCGGCCAGTTCCTTGCGGTCGGCCACGCGGATGCGGCGCTCGTTGAGCTGCGCGCCGGCACCGCGGCTGGCGGTGAACAGGTCGTTGCGCAGGGGGTCGAAGATCACCGCGTCGGTCGGTTCGCCGTTGTCCACCAGGGCGATGGACACGCAGTAGTGCGGGAAGCCGCGCAGGTAGTTGCTGGTACCGTCCAGCGGGTCGATGACGAAGGTGTAGCGGCCGTTGATCTGGGCGCCGCTCTCCTCGCCCACGAACCCGTAATCCGGATAGGCGCGGCGCAGTTCCTTGATGATCACCTTTTCGGCGTCGGCGTCCACTTCGCTCGCGTAATCCATCCGCTCCTTCTGCACCACGTTGAGTGCATCCAGCTTGTTGATGCTGCGCAACAGCACGTTGCCTGCCAGGCGGGCTGCCTTGGTCATGACGGTGACGACGGGCTTCTGCATGCGAACGAACCTCGGACAGGCGTGGGGTGGGGCGAACAAGTGGAAAAGAGCAGCACGGCGCGTAGACCGGCCCGCGCAGTTTACCATTTGCCCCCATGAACACGCCCGTTTCCTTCATCGATCCCGTTTCCCTGGCCGCCTCCGCCCGCCTGCGCGTGGTGCTGGTGGGCACCCAGCACCCCGGCAACATCGGTGCGGCCGCCCGCGCGCTGAAAACCATGGGTCTGGCGCGGCTGGTGCTGGTGGCGCCCGAGAACTACCCCGCGGAAGAGGCGTACCGGCGCGCGGCCGGGGCCGACGACCTGTTGGCTGATGCCGCCGTGGTCGCCACGCTGGCCGAGGCCGTGGCCGACTGCCAGCTGGTCCTGGGCTGTACCGCCCGCAGCCGTCGCGTGCAGTTGGAAGAACATGCGCCACGACAGGCAGCTGCACTCGCGGTCGGCCGAGCCGCGGCAGGGGGCGAGGTGGCGCTGGTGTTCGGCCGCGAGCGCACCGGGCTGAGCAACGAGGAACTGCAGCTCTGCCACGTCGCCGTGCACATCCCCGCGAACCCCGAATACAGCTCGTTGAACCTGGCGGCCGCCGTGCAAGTGCTGGCCTACGAACTGAGGATGGCATTGCTGGATGGGGCGCCGACAACAGCGGCCTCCCCGGCCCACCCGGACGACATCCCCGCAAGCCATGCACACATGGAAGGGTTCTTCGCCCAGTTGGCCGATACGCTGGATGCGATCGACTTCCACAAAGGGCGCGCGCCCGACTCCGCGATGCGCAAGCTGCGTCGCCTGTTCGCCAAGGCCGACCTTAACGAACAGGAGGTCCGCCTGCTGCGCGGCATCCTCGCCGATGCACAGCGCATGGCGCGGTTGGCGGGCGCTGGCGGATCCGGATCACTGTCTTAAGCTCACGTTTTCCGATAGGCTGCCGCCATCGTTCTGGCGGGCGTCTATCGTTGCGTACAACCTGGTTCAGCCTGGCGCTGGCCGCGATCGGCGCAGCATTGCTACCCGCAAGCATCGCGCCGGCCAGCGCTGCCGGAGACGAGCGCGTCCTGGTCCTGGGGCGCATCAGCGACGATCCGAAGGCCCACTACGAGCAACTCAAGCCGCTGCTCGACTACGTGGTGCCGCGGATGCGCGACGTGGGCATCACTGAAGGCCGCATCCTGATGGCGCGTGATGCCCAGCAGATGACCAGCTACCTGCGTCGCGGCCGGGTGGATTGGGTCACCGAGACGGCGGGCACCGGCATGCGGCTGCAGGAGCGCGCGGGCGCACGCCCTATGCTGCTGACGGAACGCGGGGGCGTGAGCCGCTACCACGGTGTGTTCTTCGTCCGCCGCGACAGCGGGCTGGAGCGGCTGGCCGATCTCAAGGGCCGCACGGTGGCCTTCCAGAACACCGCATCGACCAGCGCCTATTTCGCGCCCTCCGTGGCCCTGATGGAAGCGGGCCAGCGGATGGAGATCCTGCTCTCCCCCATGGACCGACCCTCTGCCGATTCGGTGGGCTATGTGTTCGCGAGGTCCGAGCTCAACATCGCGGCGTGGGTGCACAAGCGTCTGGTCGATGCCGGCGTGGTCAGCAACCTCGACTGGGACGATGTGCGCCGCATGCCGCCGGGCTTCAGGCGCGACTTCCGCGTGATCCACGAAACCCAGGATTTCCCGCGCGCACTCGAGATGGTGCGGGACGACCTCGACCCCGCGGTGGAAGCGCGCCTGCGCGAGGTGTTGTTGGAAGCCGCAAACGACCCGGCTGCCCGCGACGCGCTCAACGTCTTTTTCCGCACCACCCGCTTCCTGCCGGTGGATCCGGCATCGCAGCAGGCGCTGGACAACCTGCGCCGTGGCATCGCCCGCGTCAGGGAGCAGGTCGAGTGAGAGCGCTACGCTTCGGCCTTCAGGCGCGCTTCCTGGTGGCGATGGCGATCATGCTGGTCGTGGTCATGGCGCTGCTCGCGACACTGCTGCAGCGCCAGAAGATGATGCAGCAGGAAGTCGCCGATCTCGGGCGCGACGCCATGCATGGCATGGTCGAGGACAGCCTGCGCCGGCACGGCGAGGCCACGGTGGACCAGTTGGGGGATGCGCTCGCCAACCCGCTGTACTACTTCGATCTGGACGCCATCGGCAGCATCGTGCGTTCGGCACAGAAAGAGCCTGACGTTAGTTACGTGCTGGTGTACGACAACCAGGGCAGGATCATCCATGACGGTACGGCGGACATCGCCGTCTATGGGCAGACGATGACCGACCCGTTGGCCTACGAGGCCGTCAACGCGCGCAGCATGCATACGCAGTGGTCGGCGCAGATCGTGGACGTGTCCGAACCCATCATGATCGGCAGCGAACGCATCGGCGGGGTACGCGTCGGGTACTCGGTGGCCTCCGTGCGGGCGTACGAGGAGAAGGCCATCGCGGCCGCGCGGGCGCGCCTCAACGAACTCGGCGCGCGCCACCTCGGCTGGATCGCCTTGCTGCTGGCCGCGCTGGTCGCGGCCTGCGTGGCGACCATGCTGTATGTACAGCGCACGCTGATCCGTCCTGTCCGGCAACTCGCGCGCGCGGCGCACGACATCGAGGTAGGCAACTACAACGGCGAGCGCATGACCAGCGAGCGCCAGGACGAAGTCGGCGAACTGGTGCGCGCATTCGGCACCATGAGCGACAGCATCGCGCGGCACGACCGCGATGTGCGCCGCATGGCGTACACCGACTCGCTGACCGGGTTGACCAATCGGCTGGCGTTCCGCGAAAGCCTCGATCACCGACTGATGATGCTGCGTGGCGCGGGGCGGCAGCTGGCCCTGCTGTTCGCCGATATCGATGATTTCAAGCGCGTCAACGACACCCTGGGTCACGAGGCGGGCGACGAAGTACTGCAGCTGTTCGCGCACCGCATCCGCGATGCCGTGGAGCAGATGGGGGGCGATGATGCCTTGCTCGCCCGCTTCGGTGGCGACGAGTTCGTGATCCTGATCCAGGACGGCGACGTGCGCGGCAGCGCCACGCGCCTGGCGGAGAAGCTGGTGGCCGAGCTGGGCCGTCCCATCGTGGTGCAGGACCGCCAGGTCTTCCTGGGTACCTCCATCGGCATCACCTTGTTCCCGGAAGACGCCTCCGGTGCGACCGCGCTGATGAAGAACGGCGACATCGCGATGTACCAGGCCAAGGTGGCCGGCAAGAACTGCTACCGCTTCTACAGCCGTGCGATGGACCAGGCCGTGGAGCGTCGCGTGCGCATGGAGCAGGAACTGCGCGGCGCGTGGGAGCGTGGCGAACTGAGCCTGATGTACCAGCCGGTGTTCCGCATGGCGGACAGTCGCATCGTCGGTGCCGAGGCGCTGCTGCGTTGGCAGCATCCGGAGCTGGGCATGGTGGCGCCGTCCGTCTTCATCGACGTGGCCGAACAGAGCGGACTGATCGAGAGCATCGGCCCCCGCGTGCTGCGTGCTGCCTGCACTGCAGCCGCGCGCTGGGGTACCGATCGCGATGCGCTGGATCCGCTGTTCGTCTCGGTCAACGTGTCGCCGCGCCAACTGCGCAGCGGCGACCTGCCGGACGTCGTGGCCGAGTGCCTGCGCGATACGGGGCTGGCGGCATCGCGGTTGCACCTCGAGCTCACCGAGACCGCCGTCATCAGCGACGAGGCGCACGCCAGCGCGCTGCTGGCCACGCTGCATCGCACCGGCGTGAAGGTCTGGCTGGACGATTTCGGCACCGGTTTCTCAGGCCTGAGCCATTTGCGCCGCGTGCCGGTGGATGGCGTGAAGATCGACCGCAGTTTCATCGCCGACATGCTGCGCGACCCGGACGATCTCGCGCTGACCACGGCCATCATCGCGATGGCGCATTCGCTCGGTATCACCGTGGTGGCGGAGGGCGTGGAGAAGGAAGGCCAGTTCAACCTGCTGCGCGAGCGCGGCTGCGATCTGGCGCAGGGCTACTGGCTGGGGTATCCGGTCACAGCGGCCGAGTTCGCGCAGCTCGTGGCTTGAAAGAGGGCGCGTTGTTGGAGCGATGTAAGTCGCGACCGTGCGCCATGACATGACGCGATGGTGCATCGCCCGACTTTCCTTGCGCGCTCCTTTACCCAAGACATTCTGATTGCTTCGGTCGCGACTTACGTCGCTCCTACAAAAGCAGGAAGCGTCAGAACCACCGCGCGATCAGCGCGCTCGTCGCTTCCACCAGATTGCCGGACAGGAAACCGAACACGATGACCGCGATGCTGCCCGTCACCCAGGCCACCAGCAGCAGCGCGCCGTCGCGTTCGAGCAGTGCGAAGGCGAACAGGAGCAGCAGGATGCCGAACACGTAGTTGGTGAACGGAATGGGTAGCGCCAGCAGCAGGCCCAACAGGATCAGCAGCAGGCCGGTGAAACTGAGCGCGATGCGGTTGTCCAGGAATGCGGACATGCGGGGACGTACCAGCTTCTCCAGTCGGTACAGCCACGGCGCCATGCGCTGGCGGAAACGCATCATCGCGCTGCGATGAGGACCACGGCGGGCCAGGAACTGCGGCAGCCACAACTTGCGCATGCCCAGCAGCAGTTGCGCGCCCACCAGGATCACCATCGGGCCGCCGATGGCGCCGCCCACGCCAGGGACCGGGATGAAGGCGGGGAGTACGCCGAGGAACAGCAGCATGCCGAAGGCGGCGGGACCGAAGTCCTTCAGCAGGTCGCCCAAGCGCAGTACATCGTCTGGATCGCCGGTGGCGAAGCCGTCCAGCAGGGCGACTGTGCTGGTATGGGGTGTCGCATCGGGAGCCATGTCAGACGGCCAGGTCTTCGCCGTCGGTTTCCGGCAGCTTCTGCAGCAGCAGCTTGTCGATGCGTGCGCCATCCAGGTCCACGACCTCGAAACGCCAGCCCGCCCAGTCCAACCGCTCGCCGACATGCGGGATGCGGCCGAAGCGCTCGATCATCATGCCGGCGACGGTGTTGTATTCGTCATCGTCCGGCAGCGCCACGCCGCCGAGCAGCTCACGCAGGTCATCGTTCGGCAGCGATCCGTCCACCAGCAGCGAACCATCGTCGCGCACCACCACCAGCGGCGCATCCTCGGTGTTCTCGCTGGCCTGCAGGCGGCCGACCACCGCGCCCATCAGGTCGCTGAGGGTCACCAGGCCCTGGATCTCGCCGTACTCGTCGACCACCAGGGCCAGCGACTGCTGTTCTTCGCGGAGGATCTCAAGCAGCTTCATCGCGTGGGTGGATTCGGAAACGAACAGCGGGTCGCGCAGGTCGCGGAATATCTCCGGCGAGGGATCGGCGAAGCGGTCCAGCAGCGTCTTCACTTCCAGCACGCCGACCACATCCTGGTCGCTGCCGCGGTAGACAGGGAAGCGCGAGAACTGCGATTCCCGCATCGTTTCCAGGTTCTCGCTGTAGCTGGCGGCCACATCCAGCCAGACGATCCGCTTGCGCGGCGTCATCAGGCTGTCGGCAGTACGGTCGCCCAAGCGCAGGACGCGGTTCATCATGTTGCGTTCGTCGACGTCGATGACGCCCTGCTCGTGGCTTTCCGTCACCAGCATGCGGATCTCTTCTTCGGTCACCGCGTTGCGGTTGTCGTCGCGAATGCCGAGCATGCGCAGCACGCCGCGGTTGATCGCGCCCAGCACGAACACCACCGGCCGCGCGATGCGCGACAACCAGTCCAGCGGAATGGCCACGGCCGATGCGATGACTTCGGCATTGGTCAGCGCCAGGCGCTTGGGGATCAGTTCGCCGAAGATCACCGAACTGGCGGTGATCAGCGTGACCGCAGATGCGGTACCGATGGCGGTCGTATAGCGCTGGGCGTCGGGCCAGATGCCGGCCAGCCAGCCGGCGATCATCTGGCCGATGGCATCGCCACCGAACATACCGGTCAGGATGCCCAAGCCGGTGATGCCCACCTGCACAGTCGACAGCAGATTGTCGGGATGCTCGGCCAGGTGCAGGGCGACGCGGGCGCCGCGGCTCTCCTGCGCCATCTGTTTCAACTTCAGTTTGCGCGAAGTCATCAGGGCCATCTCCGACAGGGCGAAGAAGGCGTTGATGACGATCAGGAACGCGACGATGAGCAGCTCAAGCACGGCAACCTCCGTTCAGGGCGGGGAGGGCCGGCAGGGCGGGCGGGAGATCGGCTA
>NZ_CAMPJD010000031.1 GCF_946886695.1 uncultured Pseudoxanthomonas sp.
GTGGGGGGAAGTAGGGTCGTCGTCCATAGGTTGCACCCGGAGGCGCGGGGCGAGTTTAGCAAACGGCCGGCGGGCCGAGGCGTGAACCTGAACGAGGCATTCGGCCAATCCAGGCCCCGTGTCCCGGCCTTTGCGCCGCCGGGCTGTCGCGGGAAGTCATGAAACGGTCATAATTCCGCCCCTGAAGCCGTCCATCCCGTGACGGTGGGACCGCCCGATGTTCTCCCTCCAGACGATCTTCGGCTCCGGCCAGCAGTTCTACACGCTGTTGGACGAGGCCGCCCAAGCCGCCCACGACAGCACCAAGGCCCTGCATACCATGATGAAGGCCACCGACCGCCAGCCGGCGCTCGATGCCTTCAAGCTGGCGCGCCTGCGCGAGCGCGCGGCCTCGGACAAGATCGGCAAGGCGCTGGTGGACAGCTTCATCACGCCGATCGAGCGCGAGGACATCGAAGCCCTGGGGTCGGCGTTGTACAAGATCCCCAAGCAGGTCGAGAAGTTCGCCGACCGCTATTCGCTGGCCCTCCAGCACCTGGACGGCATCGACTTCGCGCCGCGCGCGGCGATGCTGGAGCAGGCGGCCAGCGTGGTGGTCGAGATGGTCCACGAAATCAAGAAGATGAACATCGATCGCATGACCTCGCTCAACGAGAAATTGCGCGCGATCGAGAACGAGGCCGACCGGCTGATGCTGGAGCTGTACCGCGACATCTACTCCGGCCGGCTGGACCACCTGCAGATGTTCCTGTTGAAGGAGTTCTTCGAGATCCTGGAGAAGGCCATCGACCGCTGCCGCGAGGCCGGCGTGGTGGCGTACCAGATCGTCCTCAAGAACAGCTGACGGGTCTCCATCATGCTTACCCTTGTGCTGGTGGTGATCTTCGCCGCGCTCGTCTTCGAGTTCATCAACGGTTTCCACGACACCGCCAATTCCATCGCCACCGTGGTCGCCACCAAGGTGCTGTCGCCGGGCCAGGCGGTGATGCTGGCGGCGGGCATGAACCTGGTCGGGGCGTTGATGGGCACGGCCGTGGCCAAGACGATTGCGTCCGGCCTGGTGAACACCGACGTGGTGCAGGTGACCTCGCAGGTGATCCTGTGTGCATTGCTCGGCGGCATCGTGTGGAACCTGATCACGTGGTGGAAGGGCCTTCCGTCGTCGTCGTCGCATGCCCTGATCGGTGGCCTGTGCGGTGCTGCGCTTGCTGCCGCCCACAACGACTGGGCGGCGCTGATCTGGTCCGAGACGGTGGGCGACTGGACCAAGAACAAGGGCATCCTGTGGAAGGTGGTGCTGCCGATGGTCACTTCGCCGGTGGCAGGCTTCCTGCTCGGCATCCTGGTGATGGTGGCGCTCTGGGGACTGATCGCGATGCTGTCGCGGGCGGGTGGCTGGCTGGGTCGCTTGGCGCGTCCGCACTTCGTCAACAGGTTCTTCGGCAAGGCGCAGATCCTGTCGGCCGCCTACATGGGCTACGCGCATGGTCACAACGATGCGCAGAAGACGATGGGCATCATCGCGCTGACGCTGTTCGGTGCCGAAGCCAGCGGTGCGCTGGACGACCTGCCGGGCTGGCTGGCGTTCCTGCATCCGGGTGCGGCGGGCGAGCAGGACATCGCGATGTGGATCGTCATCACCTGTGCCATCGTGATGGCATTGGGTACCGCGTCGGGCGGCTGGAAGATCATCAAGACGCTGGGCCACAAGATGGTGAAGCTGCATCCCATCAATGGCTTCACTGCGGAAACCAGCTCCGCCACGATCCTCACCGTGGCGGCGCACTTCGGCATGCCGGTGTCCACTACGCACAGCATCTCCACCGCCATCATGGGCGTGGGCTTCGCCAAGAATCCGCGCGCGCTGAAGTTCAGCGTGATCGAGCGCATCCTGTGGGCGTGGGTGCTGACCATCCCGGCGGCCGGCGGTATCGCCTACGGCCTGCTGCGCCTGCTGGAAGCGATCGGCTGGGCGTGAGGCACGCGTCGTAGGGTGGGCCTCGGCCCACCACTTGCGAGCGCGGGGGAAACGAAAAAGCGCCGGTTCTTCCGGCGCTTTTTTGCTCCGCGATGGCGGGCCTGGGCCCGCCCTACAACAGATCGCCTTCCGCAGAGAGCGCGCGCTCCATGCTGTCGCCGAGGCCGCCTATCTCCAGCACCAGGCGATCCACTTCCGCGGGGCTGAGGCTTTCGTAGGGGCGGTTCTCGCACAGCTGCAGGTAGGGCACGCCGTCGAGTTCGCCGATGGCGAGGTAGCCAACGCTGCTCTGCCAGTTGAACTTCAGCGCGCGCTTGGCGTCGATGCCGGTCATCGGCGCGATCACCGTGCTCACGCGCAGGTAGCCGCGCTCGTCGTCGTTGCCAAGTTCCGAAAGGAAGATGGACTGGTGGCGCTTGCCGTTGTCCAGCGACAGTTCCACGCAGGCCACGTAGGCGTCGTGCATCGCCACCTTGTAGCCGGAGGAATGCAGGTGGCCGCGCACCTGTTCGAAGTTCTGCATGGTGTACTCCCGTGTTGCCGATGCCGCTATGCTAATCCGCCATGAGCGCCAAGTCTCCCGAAGATCGCATCCTGGCCGCGATCCGCGCCATTCCGCGCGGGCAGGTGGCGGGTTATGGCGAAGTGGCACACCGCGCCGGATTGCCCGGCCGTGCGCGGCTGACCGCGCGCATCCTCAGCCAGAACGACGACGCCACGCTGCCGTGGCACCGCGTGCTGCGGTCGGATGGCCGCATCGCGTTCCCGGACGGCTCGAAGGCGTTCCGCGAACAGAGCCAGCGCCTGCGTGCGGAAGGCGTGAAGGTGGAGAACGGACGAGTGAAACGCCCGCGCAGGGAAGACGACCTCGATGCCGCCCTGTGGGGGCCTGGCGCGCGGTGACACGCTGACCCTTATGATGTGAGCTGACCGTCATGAGGTTTCCCATGTTTCCCCGTTTGCTTCCTGTCACCCGGAACCTGCTGATCGCCAATGTCGGCGTCTACCTCCTGCAGCTCATGCTGGGCAATGCGCTCCAGACATGGTTCGCATTGTGGCCGGTGGGCCATGGCTTCATGCCATGGCAATTGCTGACGTACGGCTTCCTTCACGACACCAGCGGCCTCACGCATCTGCTGTTCAACATGCTGGCGCTGTACATGTTCGGATCGTCCCTGGAACAGACATGGGGCCCCAAGCGCTTCCTGACCTACTTCCTGGTGTGCATCGTGGGTGCAGGCCTGCTGCAGCTGATCGTGGGATGGTGGATGGTGTCGTCCGGCGCGCTGCCGTACGCCACGGTCGGCGCATCCGGTGGCGTGTTCGGCCTGCTGTTGGGTTACGGCATGTTGTTCCCCAATCAGCGGATGATCGTGTTTCCGTTGCCGATGGAGATCAAGGCACGCACGCTGGTGATCTTCTACGCGGTCCTTGCCCTGGTGCTCGGCTTCACCGGCCTGCAGCCCGGCGTGGCGCATTTTGCGCATCTCGGCGGGATGTTGTTCGGGTGGCTGATGATTCGCTACTGGCGCGGCCAGCCGCCGTTCCGCAAGGGACCGCGCAAGCCCAAGCCGCCGCATCTACGCGCCGTCAAATAGGCCGTACCGGAGGGGACGAAGAAAAACGGCGCGGAATTCCGCGCCGTTTTCCTGTCATGCCTGCGTGAGGTTCAGCGCCAGATCCGGACCTGGTCCGCTTCCTTCGCCTGCATCGGCTGGCCCGCCTTGCAGGTGAAGGCCTGGGCGAAGGCCGGTTGCTGGGTCAGCGGACCGTTGGCGCGCCACTGGCCCGGTGCATGCACGTCCACGGCCGCGCGCTGGGCGGCCTCGGTTTCCGACAGGTTCTGCGCCCACAGCGTGGCCCATGCCTTGTAGAACGACTGCCTGGCGGCGGCATTGGCTTGCGGCTCGGCGGTGGTGAAGGCATCCCACGCCAGTTCCACGCCGGCAAGATCGGCCAGGTTCTCGTCCTGGGTCAGCGTGCCGTTGACCTTGACGTTCTTCAGCCCCGGGTACGTGTACGCGCCGTACTGCGTTGCCACCTTGCTGCCCAATGCACTCCACGCGGCCACATCGGCTGCGCTCCACCAGTCGCGCAACTGGCCCTTGGCATCGACCATCCGGCCCTTGCCATCGAAACCACGACTCAACTCGTGGCCGACCAGTGCGCCGAACGCGCCGTACTGCACGGCAGCCGGTTGCTTTGCGTCGAAAATCTCTTCCTGCAGCACCGCGGCGGTCACGATCAAGCGGTTCTGCGCCAGGTCGTAGGCCAGCGCGGGCTGCTGCGGCAGCACGTCCCAGCGGCGGTCGGCGTTGCCCTTGCCGATGCGCTTCATCTCCTCGCGATGGCGCCAGGTGGAGGCGATCAACATGTTGCCGCCAAAACTGCCGCGGCCCATCGGCTGCACGCTGTAGTCCAGATCGCGCCTGGGCGTGCCGACCTCGATCTTCAGCTTGTCCAGCTTCGCCTTGGCTTCGCTCCTGGCGGCGTCGCTCAGCCAGGTGTTGCGTTCGATGCCGCGACCCAGTGCATCGCGCACCTGTCCGGCGATCTGCTCGGCCCGGCGCTTGTGCTCGCTGGGCACGTAACGCTCGGCGTACTCCTTGCCCAGCATCGGGCCGGCAGCGAGGTTGATGGCATCCAGCACCTGGCGCCAGCGTGGTGCCGGGGCGGCTTCGCCACGCAGCACGCGGCCGCGGAATTCGAATTCGGCATCGCGGAAGGGCTTTGCCAGGTACGGTGCCATCGCATCACCCACGCGCCAGCGCAGGTAGGCCTTCCACTGGTCCGGCTTCAGGCTGCCGACGAGGCCATCGAGGCGCTTGAACAGCGCGGGGTCGGCCATCGACACGGTGTCGTCGGTGACACCTTGCACTTTGAGGAAGGCATCCAGTTGCAGATTGCGGTACTGCTTGCCCAGATCTTTCGTGGGCACGGGAGCGTAGTTGGCGAACGGGCTGCGCAGGTCCACCAATGGCTTGGACACCTGCGCCAGTTTGGTCTCCAGGTCGATGACCAGCGCGGATTCGGCATCCAGTTTGTTGGCCGGCGTACCGGTCAGGGCCAGCACCTGCTTCACGTAGGTGCGGTAGCGGCCCAGCAGTTCGCGGGTGTCGGCATCGGTGCGGGTGTAGTAGGCCGGGTCGGGCAGGCCCAGGCCGCCCTGCATGAAGTAGCCGATGTGGCGGTCCAGCGCCTGCAGGTCCACGTCCGGACTGAAGTTGAAGGTCACCGGCACGCCGACCTGGTGCAGCGCGGCGATGGCCGGCGCTACGTCCTTGGGCTTCTTGATGGCGTTGATGCGGTCAAGCAGCGGCGCGATGGGCCTGGAACCATCCGCTTCCACGGCGGCTTCGTCCAGGCCGCTGGCCCAGAAGTCCCCGAGCAGCTTCTGCACGTTGCCCTGCGGAGCCTTCATGGCGCCATCCAGCAGGGCGCGCTGCTGCTCCAGGGTGCGTTCGCGGAAGGCACCCAGCACACTGACGCTGCCGACACCGGCAGGCAGACTGTTGTTCTTCAGCCAGTCCGCATTGGTGGCGGTATAGAAGTCGGTGCACTGCGCGCTCACGGCAGGTGCGGTCGCGCGCTTCTTGCGCTGCGCTTCGGCTTGGGGAGCGCCCAGTGCGATGACGAGGGCGAAGGCGATCAGGGTGGGGCGGCCGAGAGCGGAGCGCGGGCTGGGCATCAGGAGAATCCGGGGTTCAGGGGTCGGGCGATTCTAGCAAGCGTGCCCCATCTGCCCGGTCACATTCCCCCACATCTGCCAGCGGCCTTGGCGACGGATTCATGCGCTGTGTCACAGAGCTCGCATGCAACGGGGGGCGGCCGTCCGTGCGGCCGCCCGCCTGCGACCTCACAAGGTCAACTGGCCCTTGTCCACGATGACCTTGCCATCCAGCGTCACCGTACTGCCGGGCAGGAAGAAGTTCATGCCGTAGGTGATGGCGTTGTCGCCGCCAGCCCACAGATTGTTGCCCAGGCCCAGGGTCACCGTGCCGGCCGGCACCCAGTTGCCCACCTGGCTGCCGGAAGGCAGTTTGACGTTCGGATTGATGCCCATGTCGAAGAACGAGACTTCGTTCTTGCGGGCATCGCCCACCGCATCGAATTCGGCTTTCAGTGCTGCGAAGCCAGGCCCTGTCCCGGTGAGTGCGGTGATCTTGCCGCCGGCGACGGTCACGGCGAGGTCATCGATGGCCTGCCCGCGGAAGTAGTCGCGGGTGGCGACGATGCGGCCTTCGCCGGTGCCCGCGACGGGCGTGGTGTAGACCTCGCCGGCAGGCAGGAAGACCTGCAGTGCAGGTCCGCCGCTGCGGATGTCCTCAGGTGAAATGACACCGTCGCTGACGAGCACCGGGCGTCCCTGGATCCGCATCCGGTAATCGGTGCCGTTGGGGTGGCTGATGTGCAGCTCGTTGCCGGCGGCCAGCGCGCCTTTCACCGCCTGTCCCCGGGTCTGCAGCGCGGCATGATCCACGTTGACACCCTCCCAGAACGTCCTGGCCAGTTCGGTTTCGGACATGCCCAGTCGTTGCGCGCGCCATGGCGTGGGATACAGGCCGTTGCCGATCTCCACCTGGCGCACGTTCTCCTTCATGAACGCCTGGCCGATGGCCTCCCCGGCCTTGCCGCGCGCCGCCACGCGCTGCGGGTCAGCGCCCTCGAACAGGTTTTCCGAGGTGCCGTTGCTCAACGAGATGACCACGTCGAAGACCTTGGACAGCGCCAGGTCCAGCGCCGGCGCCTGGCTGTCGAACTGCGCCGGCACATCGAAGAACATCCGCTTGGCGAGCCGGTCGCTGGTGTACTCGATCATCGGGAAAGCGCCCGCGCGGCGCACCTGCAGCGCGATGTCTTCCAGCAGTTCGGCATCATGGGTCCTGCCGACGATGATGACGGCATCGCCTTCCTTCACCGCTGCGCTGGCGACCAGGCGCTGGGCAAGTTGTTCCAGGTCGACCGGCGGCGCGGCGGGTTCGGCGGGGCTGTCGGCGGCGGATTCTGCCGTGGCCTGCGTGTCCGCAGGGGGTGGTGTTTCCTGTTTCTGGCACGCGGTCAGCACGACGCAGGCGATCGCGGCGCCCAGTATCGACACGGTGAGACGGGTCATGGCAGTCCTCCTTCGATGGATGGAAGCACAGCCGTACAACGCCCCCTCGATGCGTGGCCAGCACAGGGGTGACGCCCGGAACACGCTCGAACGGCCGACCGTCGGGCGGACCGTAACCGCGGATGCGCAGAAGGAAAGGCCCGGACATCGCCGGGCCTTTCCTGGATCGCACGATTACGCGGGGCTTACCAGATCACGACATGCTGGTTGCCGCTGCGCACCATGGCGTCACCCGCCTTGCAGGAGAATGCCGCCGCGAATGCGGGCAGGTTCGACGGCGCACCGATTGCGCGGAACTGCGCCGGGGCGTGTTCGTCGGTGGCGATACGGTTCTTGAGTTCCTCCGGCGTGAAGTTGCGGCGCCACACGGTGGCCCAGTTGAGGAAGAAGCGCTGGTCGCGCGTCAGGCCGTCGGTCTTCGGGTCCGGCGTGTCGCCGGCCGCCGCCTTCATCGCGTCGTAGGCCGTGGCGAGGCCACCGAGATCGGCGATGTTCTCGCCCAACGTGTGCTTGCCGTTGATCTTCTGGCCGTCGCTGGTGCGGTAGTCATTGAACTGCGCGATCAGCTTGTCGGTACGGGAGGAGAAGCCCTTGGCGTCGGCCGGGGTCCACCAGTTCTCGAACTTGCCGCTCGGTCCGAAGCGGCTGCCCTGGTCGTCGTAACCATGGGTCATCTCGTGGCCGATCACCGCGCCGATGCCGCCGTAGTTCATTTCATCCGATGCGTTGGGGTCGAAGAACGGCGGCTGCAGGATGGCGGCCGGGAACACGATCTCGTTCTGCAACGGGTTGTAGTACGCGTTGACCATCTGCGGCGGCATGCCCCATTCGGTACGGTCCACCGGCTTGCCGATCTTGCCCAGGTTCCACTTGTAGTTGAACGCCATGGCCGAGATCACGTTGCCGATGTAGCTGTCGCGGCCGGTCGACAGGCCGGTCCAGTCGCGCCACTTGTCGGGGTAACCGATCTTCGTGGTGAACGCGGCCTGCTTTTCCATCGCCTTGGCCTTGGTCTCGTCGCTCATCCATTCCAGGTTCTGGATGCGGGCTTTCAGCGCGGTGCCCAAGTTGGCCACCAGCGTTTCCATCTTCGCCTTCGACTCCGGCGAGAAGGCGACTTTCACGTACATCTGGCCCAGCGCCTCGCCGCTCTGGTTCTCGATGGTGCCCAGCACGCGCTTCCAGCGCGGCTCGATCTCCTTCTGGCCGCGCAGCGTCTTGGCGTAGAAATTGAAGTTCTCGTTGGCGAAGGCGTCGCTCAGGTAGGGAGATGCACCGTCGATGGTGTGGAAGCGCAGGTAGGCGCGCCACGCGGCGGGGTCGGTTTCGCCCAGCATCGTGCTGACTTCCTGGTGGAAGGCGGGCACGGCCAGCGAGAACTTCTCCTGCGGCGCCACGCCCTGCGAAGCGAAGAACTTCGTCCACGAGAAGTTCGGCGTCAGCTTGTCCGCATCGGCCAACGTCACCGGGTTGTAGTACAGCGACACGTCGCGCGACATTTCCTCGTTCGATTTGGACACCTTCGCCAGGCGCGTCTCGAAGGCCATGATGTCGGTGGCCTGCTTCTGCGCATCGGTCGCGGCCACCCCGGACAGCTCCAGGACTTTGGCGATGTGCTTCACGTATTCGTCGCGGATGGTCTTCTTGTCGGCGTCGAAGTAGAAATTCTTGTCCGGCAGGCCCAGGCCGCCCTGGAACGCGTAGGCGATGTTGGTGTCGGGCTTGTTGAAGTCGGCTTCGGCACCGAAACCGAACAGGAAGGCCTGGCCCTTGGCGGCAGACTCGTTGAGGTACGCCACGATGGCGTCCTTGTCCTGCAGGCCGTCGATGGCCGTCAGCATGGGTTTGATCGGCTCGATGCCTTGGGCGTTGACCTTGGCCTCATCCATGCCGGTCGCCCACAGGTCGCCGACGATCTTCTCCACGCCGGTCGCGCCCGGGTGCGCGGCGGCCTGCTCGGCCAGTTGCTTCTGGATGGCGGTGGAGCGCTCGGCCAGCATCTCGAACGCGCCCCAGCTGGTGCGGTCGCTGGGAATCGCATTGGCGGCCAGCCAGGTGCCGTTCGCGTAGCCGGCGAAGTCGGTGCAGGCGTTCTTGGTGGTATCCAGGTCGCCGATCTGGAAACGGTTCACGCCCGGCAGGGTGCTCTCCTCCAGCTTCAGCTCCAGCGCGGCCGGCGCCTTGGCGGCGGTATCGGCGGCGGGCGCGGCGTCTTCCTTCTTGGCGCAGGCGGCCAGCACGGTGGCCACGGCGAGCGACAGCATCAGGATCTGGGGTTTGCGGGCAATCACGTTCTACTCCGGCCCCGGGCAGGGCAATGGAAAAAAGGAACCCCCTGGGTGGGGGCGTGCCGCGACTCTACGCCTGTCCCGGGGAGGGCAGGTGTGTCGAAGGTCATGCCTCCCCGCCCCGCAGGGCACATACTGGGTGCACGTTCGAGGAGGGCATTTGCATGCAGGTCCATTTCCACGGCGCCGCCGGCGAAGTCACCGGCTCCATGCACCTGGTCGAGGCGGCCGGCAAGCGCATCCTGCTGGACTGCGGCCTGATCCAGGGGAGTCGCGAGGCCGAGGCGCGCAATGCCGAGCCATTCCCGTTCGACCCGGCCACGCTGGACGCTGTGGTGTTGAGCCACGCCCATATCGACCACGTCGGCCGGTTGCCGCTGCTGGTCAAGCGCGGGTTCCGGGGCCCCATCCATACCCAGGGCGCCAGCGCGGAACTGCTGCCGATCATGCTGCTGGACACGGCATCGCTGTCCGAATCCGAGGCTGAGCGCGCCAACCGCGACCGTCGCCGTGGCGAGCCGGAAGCACAGCCCCTGTTTTCCGCGCAGGACGTGCACGCGACCCTGCGCCAGGTTCAGCCGCTGCCCTACGACGAACGCACGACCATCCTGCCGGGCGTGGACATCACCCTGCGCGATGCGGGCCATATCCTCGGTTCGGCGATCGTCGAGCTGTGGGCCGAAGGGCGCAAGCTGGTGTTCTCCGGCGACCTGGGACCGAAGGGTACGCCGATCCTGCGCGACCCCGCCGTGGTCACGCAGGCCGACCTGCTGTTGATGGAATCGACTTACGGCGACCGCAATCACCGCGACCGCCCGGAGACGATCCGCGAACTCGGCGAGATCTTCGACCATGCGTGGCGCGACCGCGGCAACGTGCTGATACCCGCTTTCGCGGTCGGGCGCACGCAGGAACTGCTGTACTGGTTCGCCCGGCACTGGGAGGCGTGGAAGCTGTCGCGCTGGCGCATCTTCCTGGACAGCCCGATGGCGGCCAAGGTGGTGAATGTCTACGCGCGCCACCACGGACTGTTCGATGAGGATGCGCGGCGGGTGTGGTCGCAGGCGCCCAATCCGTTCCGCCTGCCCAACCTGCACGTGTCGGAGACCACGCAGCAGTCGATGGCCATCAACCAGATCGAGAACGGCGCCATCATCATCGCCGGTTCCGGCATGGCCAATGGTGGACGCATCCAGCATCACCTGCGCTACAACCTGGGGCGCCGCAACGCCCACATCGTGTTCGTCGGCTACCAGGCACAAGGCACGCTGGGCCGGCGGCTGGTGGATGGCGCTTCGTGGGTCCGCATCCACGGCCGCGACTATCGCGTGAACGCCCAGCGCCACACGGTCGGCGGCCTGTCCGCACATACCGATCAGCGCGGCCTGCTGGCGTGGTACGACAACTTCCAGCCATCGCCACCGCTGGTGCTGGTGCATGGCGAAGACAAGGCACGCGAAGCGCTTGCGGGCGAGATCGGGGAGCGCCACGGCGCGCCGGTGGAACTGGCGAGGCCGGGAATGGTGCTGGATGTCTGAGGAAAGCGGGCGGTTCGTGCGGGTGCGGATACCCGGCATCACACTCGCGTGGCGGACGTTCCGATAGCTTCGGGCTCGCCGGTATGGCTGACACTGCGGTTGCGGCCGGCCTGCTTGGCCCGGTAGAGCGCGGCGTCGGCACGGTCGAACACATCTTCCGGCCCGGCATCGTCACCACTCATGTGGGTGTGGATGCCGATGCTGGCGGTGAATGGGGGTGATGTGCCCGCGCTGGTGCCGTGGGGCTTCCGGCCCTGGTTGGCCAGATCCACGTGGATAGTGGTGGCAATGGTGGCCGCTGCCTGCGCCGAGGTTTCCGGCAGCAGCAGTGCGAACTCATCGCCACCCAGGCGCGCCACCAGATCGCGCGGTCGCCGCGCGCGGCTGCGCAGGATGCGGCCCAGCGCCTTCAATGCGGCATCCCCTGCCGCGTGTCCCTGGGTGTCGTTCAATTGCTTGAAGTGGTCGATGTCCATCACCAGCAGCGACAGCGGCTGGCCACTGCGACGTGCGACGCGCAACTCCTGGTCCAGCGCGTGATCGAAACGGGTGCGGTTGGCAAGCCCCGTCAACGCATCAGACTGCGCCTGCTTGTGGGTCCTGCGCAGCAGCCGGTAGATCCACAGCGATGCGCCCAGGGCGAGCACCAGTAACGCCGGCACGGGAGAGAACCAGACGTGTCCGTAGCGCAGCAGCAGTACCGAAACCACCACGGTGCCTGCCATGGTCAGTACCGTGGGCAGCCAGACACGACGCAGCCCCGGCAGCAGGGACAACAACAACGGCAGCGCGGCCAGCGCCGCGGACATGCCTGCCTGCCAGCCTTCCCCCAGCGGGGTGATGGCGGCGTCCTTGATCAGCATGTTCAACAGGTTGGCCTGGTAGTCCGCGCCACTCATGCTGGCGGTTGCCGGCTGGCCGGGCGCACGGGCGATCGGCCCCATGCCGGTTGCGCTGACACCCACGATGACCCAGTTGCCGCGCAGGAGCGAGGCGGGGATACGCTGGTTGAGGACGTCCGTATACGACACATGGCGGAAAGCGTTGGGTGGTGAAGCGAACGGCACGCGCACTTCGTGGTCGCGCACCCACTCGTAAGGCGATGCCGGCGCCAGGTCGGTGGTCACCAGCCTGCGTCCCGGCAGCTCCGCATTGGCGCCGGTTGACTGTTCCAACTGGAGCAAAGCCAGCGCAAGTGCGGGCCAGTGGGGTGAGCCCAGGCCGGCACGCAGGTAGACGCTGCGTGCCACGCCATCTTCATCCAGCACCATCTCGGCGTGGCCCAGAGAAGCGGCCGAGGCGGCGAATTCGGGGATCGGCATCAGCTCGACGGTCGCGCCGTTGAGCTGGACGGGCTCGGCGAACACGGGCAGTACCACGCGGCCGCTGCGACTGATCGCACGCGCAAGCAGCGCATCGCCTTCGGGGTCGAAGAGGGCCGGCTCGGACAACAGGATGTTGAACGCGATGCCCTTCGCGTCGGCCAGCGTCAGCCGGTCGACCAGTTGGGCATGCGTGCGGCGCGACCAGGGCCAGCGGCCCAGTTCGGCCAGGCTCTTCTGGTCGATGTCGACCACTACGATGCGAGGGTCGGCGTCCGGAGCCGCGCCGAGCGCCAGCGTGTCGTAGACCGCGGCGTCCGGCGCCAGGGTCAGGCCGGACAGGGTGACCAGGATCGCCAGCGCAGCCGCGCCCACCGCCGTCAGCAGGCGGGGTTTCCATTTGGGCGCGGGCGTGGCGGTGCTCACAGGGCGAGCAGTATGAGCAATGCCCCTGCTCCAACGCCAATGCGGCACAGTCGGCAGGGTACGTCGATCACCTGCGGCGGCGGGAACGGGCCCTCGAACCCGTCGACATCGATCGTCTGGGCGCGCAGGTACCACGTGCCGCTGCGCAGGCGCGGCAGGGTGATTTCAGGCTGGTCGACCAGCGTGTCCACCTTTGCCTCGCTGAAGTCCGGGGTGCGTGACATCTGGAAGCGGTAGCGCTGGCCGGGCTGGCCGGCGGGCCAGCGGAAGGTCACTTCGCGCGTGTTGCCGGCTTCGGCTTCGGCGCCATCGATGGCGGTCACTTCGACCAGGGGGCGCACCGTAAAGGCGAGGCTGTCACCGAAGGGGCCGGTTTTCCCCTGGCTGTCCACGCTGCGGATGCGCCAGGCATATTCGCCCGGCAGGAGGGCGTCGGGCAGGCGGGTGGAGGTGGTGTCGTTCACCCGGGCCCGTGCGACCGGCTGCGCGTATCCGGCGGTGCCGGCCACTTCGTACTCATAGGCGACTGCGCCGGGTGCGCCGGTCCAGGCCAGGGCGACCTCCGGTGTGCGCACGACGCTTGCGGCAGCCGGGGCGACGGAATACGGCGGCACGGGCTGGTCGTCGATCCGGAGCTGGACGACAGCATCGCGGCCTTCCAGGCCGACGGCATCGATCGACCGTACGCGGACGAAATAGCGACCGGCACCGAGCGCGGGCAAAGTGAAGGCCGGCGCATCGCTTTCCGCATCCACCCGCAGGCTGTCGAAAGCAGCGCGCTCGCTGACCTGCACGCGGTAGCGTTGCGCGCCCGGCACCGCGGGCCAACTCAGTTCGGGGCGTGCGCTTTGCGACAGCGATGGAGTCCGCGACAGGTCGGGTGCCGGCAGCAGTTTCACGGGCGTCACGGTGGACTGGCCCATGGCCACAACGGTGCCGAAACCCGGACGGAGCAGTGCCCCGCGCTGGCTGCGTGCGCTCACCGCGACACGGCCTTCGAGGACTTCGGTATGCGTGCGGTTGTCACCCGCTTCGACACGGAACTGGGTGCCTCTCACCGCGGAGGATGCACTGGGCGTGTCGACGATGAAGTTCGCTGCGGGTCCGCGCAGGCGGCGGACCTCGTTGCCGATGCGTCCGCGCTGCAGGCGCAGGCGCGTGTCGGCCATGCCGGAGCGGCCGAAACGCGTGAGGCGGTCCAGCAGCAGTTCACTGCCGCCCAGCAACAACAGGCGCGAACCATCGGCGAACTGCAGGCTGAGCGATGCGTCCGGCGAGGTCTTCAGCATGGCGCCGCTGCCCAGCGACATGCCGGCGGTGACGGGGGCATCGGCTCCGGCCGCGGTGGTCCGGGTGACCGCGCTGCCCTGCACGGCCACGACCTTGGCGCGGGCGGGTTGGCTGTCCAGCCATTGCAGCGGAATGCGAAGGGTGGAGCCCGGTGTGAGCGAATAGGGATTGGCGATGCCGTTGTGGTCCTGCAGCCGCTGCCAGGGAATAGTGGGTTTGAGGTACGCACCCGTCACATCCCAGAGCGTGTCACCGGGACGCACGCGGTAGGCCCATTCCTGTGCCTGGGCCGACCACGAAACCAGTAACAGGATCGCCAGTCCGCAACCCAGCCATCCTTTCCCTTGGATCGCCCACTTGTGCATCGTCACTCCCGCGTAAGCGTCTGCGAAATGTTGAATCGGTCACAATTATAGGCGCTTCCAGTTGAACGGCTGGCCGGCTCTCGCCGGTTTTCACGTCACATTAGCTTCGTTTGCCCAACCTATTTCACTTGCCTGTGGATCAGGGCGAGGCGCCCCACAGGCCCGCAATGCGGCGTGCCAGGCGATACGGTTCCGGTGTGTCGCGATTGGTCAGCACGACCACGGTCAAGCGCTGCCTGGGGAAGCGGACCAGCACATTGCGGAAGCCGATGCTCTCGCCGGAGTGCCACTGCATCCCCCCCTGCAGGCGCCAGCCGAATCCGTAGTGCGCCACATCGGGCTCGGGGGTGGCGTTGGCGGGCTGGAACGCCAGCGTGCGCGATGCGGCACCCAGCAGGCGGTCGTCATACAAGGCGGCGTCCCAGCGTGCGAGGTCGGTGATGGACGAATAGATGCCGCCATCGCCCAGCACCGCACTGGTCGTGCTCTGGTCGGTACGCTGCCATGTGCCATTCACGAGGCTGTAGCCGTATGCGCGATGCGCCACGCCCGGGCCGTCGTCTTCGCGGGCAACCGTTGCGTCCATGCCCAGTGGCACGAAGATGCGCGTACGCAGGAAGGTGGCGAACGGCTGTCGCGAGGCGCGTTCCACCACCAGCGCGAGCAGGGCGTAGCCGCTGTTGCTGTAGCGATAATCGCTGCCGGGCGTGAAGTAGAGGCGCTCCTCCCGTTCGAGCAGCCGCAGCACATCCGCGTCATGCACCTGGGCGGCCTGGCCCTCGGGCAGCAGGTCTTCGTAGTCGATCACGCCGGAGGCATGGCTGAGCAGGTGGCGGAGCGTCACCGCATCGGTCGCTGCGGGCAACGCTGGCAGCCAGCGGCGCACGGGGTCATCCAGGGTCAGCGCGCCTTCTTCCGCCAACAACAGGATGCAAGCGGCCGTGAACTGCTTGCTGATCGACGCCAGCCGGAAATTGGTCTGTGGCGTCGCGGCGACACCGGCCTCGAGATCGGCCAGCCCATAGCTGCGCTGGAACACCGCTTCGCCTTCGTGGAGCACGAGGACGGATGCGCCGGGCACCGTGCCCGTGTAGTCCCGCATCCACGCGTCGATCGTGGCATCGCGCGTCGAGGTGCCGGTATCGCCTGCGGTCATCAGCAGCACTCCGAGTATCCAGATGGCCTTCATCGCCGTCTCCCCCTCGATGAAACGGTGCAAGCCTAGCGCATGTGGCCGGCGTCAGTCCGTGGCGGCTTCCACGCGCAGCTGTCGTTCGCGTTCGTGACCCAGGTAACGACGGATGCCGTAGCGCATGACGTACAGCAGCGGGATCAGCGCGATCGCCGCCATCATCTTGTAGGCGTAGTTCACCGTGCTGACGGCGAGGAACAGCGATGTCGGCCACTTCTGCGGCCCTAATACGAACGCGATGTAGATCACCACGAAGCTGTCCACCAGTTGCGAGATCGCGGTCGAACCGGTCGCGCGCAGCCATACCCAGCGCTCGCCGGTGGCGTTGCGGATGCGGTGGAACACAGACACATCGATCAGCTGGCCCACCAGGAAGGCGACCACCGAGCCGGCGATGGTCCACATGCCCTGGCCGAAGATGGCCGCGAAGGCCTTCTGGTAGTCGGGCACACCCTGCGCCTGCGCCGCTTCCACCCACCAGCCCGCCGGTGCCAGTGCGATGGCGGCGAAGGCGAACAGGAAGCCGTACACGATCAATGCGACGGCCAGCCACGAGATGAAGCGCACGCCGCGTTTGCCGAAGAACTCGTTGATGGTGTCGGTAAGAATGAACACGAACGGCCACAACAGCGTACCGGCCGTGAAGCTGAGCGAGCCGGTCTGGCCGAACAGGTTCCACTCCAGCGGCGCGATCCCCAGCGTGTCTTCCAGCGCGAAGATCTTGACGCCGATGAATTCGGCCAACACCGCGTTGGCGCAGAACACCGCCGCCAGCACGATGAAGAGGCGGACCGCACGATCATCCAGGGTGCGCGGCACATCCATCGGTCAGCGATCCCCGGCGCGGGTGAACGGCATGGTCTCCGGCGCGACGGCGCCGCCGGAAATGATGAAGCTCATCGCCTGGTCCACGGTCCAGTCAGTGGGTGTCAGCAGTTCGACCGGCACGATCTCCAGATAGCCGGAGGTCGGATTCGGCGTGGTCGGCACGTAGACGGCGGCCAGCTCGCGCCCACTGCCTTCCTCGCGGATCACGCGCGTCACCAGGCCAACGGACTTCATGTCCCGGTGCGGGAAATCGATCAGCACCACGCGCTGCGTGCTGCCCGGCTTGGTCTCCAGCATGTCCAGCAGCTTGCGCGCGCTGGTGTAGATGACGTTCGCCAGCGGCACGCGCGCGATCAGGGCCTCGAACCAGCGCAGCAGGCGCTGCCCGACAACGCGGCGCGTCAACGCGCCCACGGCGAGGATCACGAACAGCGTGGCGATCATCGCTATCGTGTTCTGCACCCACAGGCCGTTGAACCAGCCCAGCGACTGCGGGAAGGTCGCCGCGATCTGGTGCGACATCGGCTCGACCCACGGCTTGCTGATGTCGGACAGCAGCACGAACACGAACTTGACCACCACCCACGTCAGCCAGATAGGCAACAGGGTGAGCAGGCCGGTGATGAAGAGCTTCTGCACCGAAACGCGGTGCGGGGGATGGTCGGGGGGCATGGCGATATTGTAGGCCGGCGCGCAGGCCTTGCCGTAGCGCCATCGCCGGGACGCTGGGCAGCGGCGGGTGGGTCAGCCGCCGGTCTGCCGCGCCTCGGGCTTCAGCCGCACATAGATCTGCTTGCGCACGCGGGCGACGACTTCGTTCTGGGCGTTGAAGACGTCCGCGGGCATCCAGCGCAGGTGCTTCTGACCGTTGGCGGCCTCGGCGTGGATCTCGTCCAGTACGTGTTGGTCCAGGCGGAATTCCGCATGCAGCGTGCCCTTGCCGGGCTTCACGAATTCGATCTCAGCCGCCTTGTCCCAGACGTAATAGTCCTGGCCCAGACACTCCTTGGCCAAGATCATCCAGAACGGATCGGTCATGGCGAACAGGCTGCCGCCGAAGTGCGTGCCCACATAGTTGCGGTTCCACGGACGCATGCGCAGTTCGACGCGTGCAAAACTCCAGTCGTGCGCCATCTCGGTGACGTGGATGCCGCTGAGCAGGAAGGGCGGCCACACATTGAAGATGTGCCGCAGGGTGCCGGGTTTCATGCAGGACTGTCTTCTACTGAAGTGACGAGGAAGTATTCGCGGCTCAGAACAGCAGCGAGGACATCTTCCTGCGGTATTGACCGACGAGCGCCTCGTCCTCGATCACGCGGAAGGCGTCGATCAGGCTCTTGCGGGGCAGGCCATCTTCAAAGGTACGGTCACGCTTGAGCATCTCGAGGAACTGCTCCAGCGCGGCTTCGGAGTCGCCGCCGACAAGTGCGTGCACGCCAAGCAGGTGGCGCGCGCGCAGGTCGTCCGCATTCGCGGCGATGGCGGCAAGCAGTGCTTCCGGCGGTGGCGCATCCTTGAGCGCGGCGGCAAAACCAAGCCGTGCACGCGCCTTGACCGCACGATCGTCGGTGGCGAGGTTGGCGGGCAGCGCGTCGAGCAGGCGCTCGGCCTCGGGGGCTTCGCCGGTCTTCAGCAGGGCGAGCACGAGATCGAGCTTCAGCTCATCTTTGTCCGGTTCTGCGGCAACGGCCTCGCGCAGGGCGGCGACCTGCGCCTGCGGATCGAGCGGGGCGGCTTCGGTGACCTCATCGGCGGATTCCGCCGGCTGGATGCCATGCGAGGCCAGGAACTCGCGCAACTGGCCTTCCGGCAGCGCGCCGGGGAAGCCGTCCACCAGCTGTCCATCCTTGACCAGGAACACGGTAGGCACCGAGCGGATCTGGAAGGCCGCCGCAATCTGCTGCTCCTTGTCCACGTCCACCTTGGCCAACAGGAAGGCGCCGTGGTACTCGCCGGCCAGCTTTTCGAGGATCGGTCCCAGCGTCTTGCAGGGTCCGCACCAGGTCGCCCAGAAGTCGACCAGCACTGGCACTTCCAGCGACTTGCGCAGGACGTCGGCCTCGAAGGTTTCAGTGGTGGCGTCGAATACGTGGGGCAGGTCGGTCATCGGGTCGCTCATGGCGGATGGGGCGTGGCGGTCAGATGGTGCCGCGGGCCGCAGGATACAAGGCGATGTAAAAAAGATTTGACATTGGCGTATCGAGATGTAATGTTTGAATTACATATTGTCTATCGGAGCAGACATCATGGCATGGCAACGGGCGGGTTGGCTGGGGTTGCTGGTGGTGGGCCTGTTGGCGTTCTGGGCGCTGCTGGCGGGTCCGGATGTACTGGTGGGGGTGGATCTGGGCAAATGGGGCACGGCCCTGCTGATCGCGGTGGCATGGGTGTCGATGTATGCCGTCTCGCGCACGCCGCTGGGTGAAGTCGAGCGCGGCGTGTCGCCCGGCGAGTGGAAGGCGTGGGTGGGTGTGGCCTTCATGCTGGCGGCGGTCGGCTACTTCCTGGCCAAGGCTCACGTGTTCGCGCAGGGCGTCGTCTGGGACAATCACGGTGCCCGGGCCGTGGGCCGCAATCTGGTATTGCTGCTGGTCGCCTGGAGCGTACTGAACGGGGTGCTCGGAACGCGCTGGAAGGGGCAGGTGCAGGAAGACGAGCGCGACCGCCGGATCGCGCAGCACGCGGCCAGTTGGGGGCGTGGCGCGGTGACATGCGGCGTGGTCGGCCTGGCGGTGATGCTGACGTTCTCGCCGGCCGAGCGGCTGGCGTGGGCGACGCACTTCATGATCGCCAACCTGCTGGTGTTCGCGCTGATGTGGGGCTGGCTGTGCGAATACGCCGCGACGGCGGTGATGTACTGGCGCGACCGTCGATGACCGGCACGCAGATCGCCAACGATATCCGTCGCCTGCGCTTCGGGCGCGGCGAAATGACCCAGCAGGCGCTGGCCGATGCCTGTGGTGTCACGCGACAGACCATCATCGCGCTGGAAGCGGGGCGCTATGCGCCGTCGCTGGAACTCGCGTTCCGCATCGCGCGGGCGTTCGGCGTGGGGATCGAGGAGGTGTTCAGGTGGGAGGATGCATGAGCGGGGCATGGCGGTGGAGTGGGCCTGCGGCGGCGATGGCGTTCGCCGTGGCGCTGGCCGGGTTCGGCCTGGCGTTGCCCGGATACTCTCAGGTCTGGCATCCGGTGGCCGTGCTGGGCGCGATGGGCGTGCCGCATGCATTGGGCTTCAACGTGCTGGGATTCATTCTGACGGGCGTGCTGGCGGCGGCGGCGGCGCTCGATCTTCGTCGCCGCCTGCCGGAAGACGCGGGCTGGCCGCTGCGCGTAGGCGCGCAACTGATCCTGCTGTCGGCACTGGGTTTCGCCGCGATGGGGCTGTTGCCGCTCGATCCCCAGGACCTCGACAACCCGGCCAGCAGCCTGCACGCCACCGCCTGGATGCTGTGGTGGGTGGCGTTCGTGCCGGGTGCGCTGCTGATGGCACTTGGCCTGCGCGGGCGCCCCTCCTGGCGCCTGCTGGTGCGGGCCAGTGTCGTGGCCGCGTTGCTGGTGCTGTTTGTCGCGTTGCTGGCGGTGGAGGTGATGCCGGCCGGCGTCGCGCAGCGGTTGGGCTACGCGGCGTGGCTCGGTTGGCTGTGCGTCGCCTCTCGCAATCTCCGCGCGTAGAGCGGAGATTGCTCCGCTGCTCCAAGGTGCGTAGGCGGCAACGTGGCGCAAGGAGCAGCCGAGCAAGCTCGGCTCCACTCCGTCAAACAGGCATAGTCCTGGGAACGGAGTCCGGCTCACCGCCGGTAGGGGGCCGTGAGCCGGAGTTACCTCAGGGCCGGCGATACACCTTGCCGTCCTTCATCACGAAATCGACCTTCAACACCGCGTTGATGTCGGCCACCGGATCGCCCGGTACGGCCACGATGTCGGCGCGCTTGCCCGGTTCGATCACGCCCTGGTCTTCCACGCCCAGCACTTCCGCCGCACGGATCGTGGCGGCCTGCAGGGCGACGTTGGCGGGAATGCCGGCTTCCACCATATAGAGGAACTCGCGTGCATTGTCGCCATGCGGGCCCACGCCCATGTCGGTGCCGAAGGCGATCTTCACCCCGTTGCGGTACGCATGGCTGGCGGTCTGCTGGATCAGCGCACCGATGCGCTGCGCTTTCGGCCGGACCACGGGCGGGAAGTAGCCATCGATCTTCGCCTTGTCGGCCACGAAGCGGCCCGCGTAGATCGTCGGCACGTACCAGGTGCCATGCTGCTTCATCAGCCGCATGATCTCGTCGTCCATGTAGGTGCCGTGCTCGATGCTGGTGACGCCGCCGAGGATGGCGCGCTTCATGCCTTCCTTGCCGTGCGCGTGCGCGGCCACGCGGAAGCCGTAATCCCGCGCGGTATCCACGATGGCCTTGATCTCGTCCACCACGAACTGCGGCGCATCGCCCGACTTGGCGTAACTCAGCACCCCGCCGGTCGCGGTGATCTTGATGACATCGCTGCCGTCCTTGTAGCGCTGGCGCACGGCCTGGCGCGCCTCGTCGGGCGAATTGATCACGCCTTCGGTCGGGCCGGGCGGGCCGAGCAGGTGCGAAAGGCGGTCGTTATAGCCGTTGGTGGGGTCGGCATGGCCGCCGGTGGTGGCGATGGACTTGCCGGCGGCGAAGATGCGCGGACCCTTCACCAGGCCCTGGCTGACGGCGTCGCGCAGGTGCGGCGCCACGTCGCCGCCCAAGTCGCGCACGCTGGTGAAGCCGGCCATCAGGGTCTTTTCGGCGAAGCCCACGGAGCGGAAGGCGTAGTCCACCGGGTCCAGCCGGAAACCTTCGGAGTAGCTCTGCGGGCTGGATTCGCTGCCGAGATGGACATGCAGGTCGGTCCAGCCGGGTGTGCAAGTGTGGTCGTTCAGGACGATTGATTCGGCATCGGCCAACTTGGCGCGGCCGGGGATGACCTCGGCGATCCTGCCGTCTCGGACCAGCACCGTATGTTCGCCCAGCACCTTGCCGCTGCGGGCATCGAACAACTGGCCGCAATGCAGGGCCAGGGTGGCGGGCGGGGCGGGCTCGGCGGCCGCAACGGGCAGGCTGGCGGCTGCCAGGGCGAGGGCGAGCAAGGTCTTGGTCATCTGATGTCCCCGGTTTCGACCCGTCCATGCTACCCGTTGGCGTGGCGGGCCATGGTGCGCTGCGGTACCCTTGGCCGCTTTGCCGTCGCCGTAGCCGCACACCGCCATGTCCACTGTTGCCGAACCCGCTTCCTACGATCCGAAAACCGTCGAGTCCCAGGCTCAGGCCTTCTGGGAGGCCCGGCGCGCCTTCGAGGTCGACGAGCAGTCGGACAAGCCGAAGTACTACTGCCTGTCGATGCTGCCGTACCCGTCCGGTGCGCTGCACATGGGCCACGTGCGCAACTACACCATCGGCGACGTGATCAGCCGCTACAAGCGGATGACCGGCCACAACGTGCTGCAACCGATGGGCTGGGATGCGTTCGGCCTGCCGGCCGAGAATGCGGCGATCAAGAACAAGACCGCGCCGGCCAAGTGGACCTACGCGAACATCGAGCACATGCGCACCCAGCTGAAGTCGCTGGGTTACGCCATCGACTGGTCGCGCGAGTTCGCCACCTGTCGTCCCGACTATTACGTGCACGAGCAGCGCATGTTCACGCGGCTGCTGCGCAAGGGCCTGGCCTACCGCAAGAACTCGGTGGTGAATTGGGACCCGGTCGACCAGACCGTGCTCGCCAACGAGCAGGTCATCGACGGCCGCGGCTGGCGCAGCGGCGCCGTGGTGGAGAAGCGCGAGATCCCGCAGTGGTTCCTGCGCATCACCGACTACGCCCAGGAACTGCTGGACGGCCTGGATGAGTTGCCCGGCTGGCCGGATGCGGTCAAGACCATGCAGCGCAACTGGATCGGCCGTTCCGAGGGCCTGGAAATCCAGTTCGTCGTCGAAGGCCAGGAGCCATTGACGGTATTCACCACCCGTCCGGACACGCTGATGGGCGTGACTTTCGTGTCGATCGCCGGTGAGCATCCCCTGGCGTTGAAGGCCGCGGCGTCGAATCCGGCGCTGGCGGCATTCCTGGAAGAACTGAAGCACGGCGGCGTGTCCGAAGCCGAGCTGGAAACGCAGGAAAAGCGCGGCATGGACACCGGATTGAGGGCCATCCATCCGGTCACCGGGGACAAGGTCCCGGTGTGGGTCGCCAACTTCGTGCTGATGGGCTACGGCACCGGCGCGGTGATGGCAGTGCCGGGCCACGACCCGCGCGACTTCGAGTTCGCCACCAAGTACGCGCTGCCGATCCAGCAGGTCATCGCGCTGAAGGCACCGAAGACCGACGACGAAAAGACCTACGACCCGACCACTTGGCGCGACTGGTACGGCGACAAGACCCGCGACGACCTGGAACTGGTCAACTCCGGTGAATTCGACGGACTGGACTACCGCGGCGCCTTCGAGGCGCTGGCCGAACGCTTCGAGCGCAAGGGCCAGGGCCAGCGCCGGGTGAACTACCGCCTGCGTGACTGGGGTGTCAGCCGCCAGCGCTACTGGGGCTGCCCCATCCCGGTCATCTACTGCGAATCGTGCGGTGCGGTGCCGGTGCCGGATTCCGACCTGCCGGTCGTGCTGCCGGAGAACGTCACCCTGGACGGCGTGAAGTCGCCGATCAAGGCCGATCCGGAGTGGCGCAAGACCAAGTGCCCGCAATGTGGCGCCGCCGCCGAGCGCGAAACCGACACCTTCGACACTTTCATGGAGTCGAGCTGGTACTACGCGCGCTACACCTCGCCGGGCTCCAAGGATATGGTGGACAAGCGCGGCAACTACTGGCTGCCGGTGGACCAGTACATCGGCGGCATCGAGCACGCGATCCTGCACCTGATGTATTTCCGCTTCTACCACAAGCTGCTGCGTGACGCGCGGCTGGTGGACAGCGACGAACCAGCGACCAACCTGCTGACGCAGGGCATGGTGATCGCGGAGACGTTCTACCGCGACAATACCGACGGTTCGAAGGACTGGATCAATCCGGTCGATGTCGAGATCCAGCGCGATGACAAGGCCCGCGTCGTCGGCGCCACGCTGAAGGCGGATGGCCAGCCGGTGAAGATCGGCCCGGTCGAGAAGATGTCGAAGTCGAAGAACAACGGCGTCGACCCGCAGTCGATGGTCGACAAGTTCGGCGCGGACACCGTGCGCCTGTTCTCGATGTTCGCCGCGCCGCCGGAGCAGTCGCTGGAATGGAACGAGGCCGGCGTGGAAGGCATGGCGCGCTTCCTGCGTCGCCTGTGGACGCAGGTGCAGAAGCATGTCGCGGACGGCACCGGCATCGAAGCGCTGGACGTCGCTGCGCTGACGGCCGATCAGAAGGCATTGCGCCGCAAGACCCACGAAACCATCGACAAGGTCGGCAACGACTACGGCAAGCGCCACAGCTTCAACACCGCCATCGCCGCAGTGATGGAACTGTCCAATACGCTGGGCAAGTTCGACGACCCCAGTCCGCAGGGCCGTGCGGTGCGCCAGGAAGCACTGGAAGCTGCGGTGCTGCTGCTCAACCCGATCACGCCGCATGCCAGCCACGCGTTGTGGCAGGCACTGGGCCACGACGAGACGCTGATCGAAGACGTGGCGTTCCCGCAGGTGGACCAGGACGCGTTGGTGCGCGATTCGGTCACCCTGGCGGTCCAGGTCAACGGCAAGCTGCGCGGCACGATCGAGGTGGGCGCCGATGCGCCACGCGACCTGGTCGAATCGCTGGCCAGGGCGGAGCCGAATACCGCGAAGTTCCTTGAAGGCCTGGCGATCCGCAAGGTGATCGTGGTGCCGGGCAAGATCGTCAACATCGTGGCGGGCTGAGCGGCGAAGCCGTGCTGCGGATGGAAACCGGCGGAGGATGCCTTGCCCCGGTGTTCACCTGCGGTCCGGCTACGCTATTGCCGCCCATGACGGCCTCGTCCAGACTTCGCCCATGACCCGATTCCGCCTGCCTCTGCTCGTCGTCGCCCTGGTCTTCCTGGCCGGTTGTGGTTTCCACCTGCGCAACAAGATTGCGTTGCCGTCCGACCTGGGGCCTGTCAGGGTCATGGGACCGTCCACGTCCTACAGCGCGCTGGTCACCAGCCTGTCGCGCGGCCTGCAGGGCGCGGGTGCCACGCTGGCCGCGCCCGCAGGCGAAGACACAACAACCGCGCGCGAAGACCAGGTTGCAACGTTGCGCATTCTGTCCGAACGCTGGGGCGATCTCCCCATCGCGGTCGACCAGTTCGGTCGATCCCAGGAGTTCAGTCTTCGCTACGCGGTGGTCTTCGCATTCAGGCGGGCCGACGGGACCGATCTGGTTCCACAGCAGGTGGTGGAGCTGTCGCGCGACTATGTTTCACAGCCCGACAACGCCACAGGTACCACCACCGAGCGCGAAGTCCTCGCTGAGGAACTGCGCCGCGACATGGCGGCCTCCATCCTGCGCCGCATCGACGGCGTGGTGCGCTCCGGCCCGGCGAACGTAACGCCCTGATGGAACTCAAGCCGGAACAGCTCGCCGCGCGTGGCGCGTCCGAGACGCTGCATCCGGTCTATCTGATCGCGGGACCCGAAACGCTGCGCGTGCTGGAGGCGGCGGATGCGGTGCGTGCGCAAGCGCGCGCGCAGGGCATCGGCGAACGTGAAGTCTTCGATGCTGACGGGCGTGATTTCGGCTGGGACCGGCTCGAAGCGAGCTTCAATGCGCCCAGCCTGTTCAGTGCGCGCCGCCTGGTGGAAGTCCGCCTGTCGGGCGGCAAACCGGGCAAGGAGGGCGCCGAGATCATCAGCGCGTTCTGCGCCAACCCGCCGCCGGACGTGGTGCTGCTGATCACCGCCGGCGAATGGGGCAAGGCCTACCAGGGCAAGTGGAGCGATGCCATCGCACGCGTCGGCGTGGTCGCGGTGGCATGGGCAATCAAACCGCACGAGCTTCCTGGCTGGATCGAAAGCCGCCTGCGCAGCAAGGGCGTGCGTGCAGACCGCGATGCCGTGCAACTGCTGGCCGATCGCGTCGAAGGCAACCTGCTGGCGGCCGCGCAGGAGATCGACAAGCTCGCCCTGCTCAGCGAAGGCGAGGTGCTGGATGTCGGGCGGATGGAATCGCTGGTCGCGAACGCTGCCCGCTACGACGTTTTCCGCCTGACCGACGCGGTGCTGGCCGGACAGGGCGCGCAGGTGTCGCGCATCCTCGCCGGCCTGCGCGCAGAAGGCGACATGGTCGCCGGCCTGATGCCGATGGTCGTCAAGGAGCTGTTGCGTACCGCGGCGCTGGCGCGTGTGCAGGCCAACGGCGGCAACCTCGCTGCCGAAATGAAATCGCAAGGCATCTGGGAAGCCAAGCAGGCGCCGTTCAAGCGCGCGCTGCAACGGCATGCGACGCCTGCGCGGTGGGACCGTTTCGTCGCCGAAGCGTCGAAGATCGACCGCACTGCGAAAGGACGGGGCGATGGCGATGCCTGGGTGGGCCTGGAGCGCCTGCTGCTGGCGATCGCCGAGGCGAAGGCCGTGCGCTTGCTGATGGCCTGACGGGGCGATGCTGCGAGTCTTCTACGGCGGCACGTTCGACCCCGTCCACAACGGACATCTGGCCATTGCGCGTGCCGCGCGCGACGAGTTCGGCGTGCCGATCGATCTGATGCCGGCCGCGGACCCGCCGCATCGCGCGCCCCCTGGCGCCACTGCGGCGCAGCGCGCGCACCTGCTCGATCTCGCGGTCCGGGACGTGCCCGGTCTCCGCGTGGATCGACGCGAGCTGCAGCGTGCACAACGCGATCCGGCCGGACGTTCATACACGATCGATACGCTGCATGAGCTGCGTGGAGAGCTCGGTCAGGCGGTCTCCATCGCCCTGCTGATCGGCGCCGACAGCCTGCTGGGCCTGCCTACCTGGCGGGCATGGCCCGTGCTCTTCGACCTAGCGCACTTCGTCATCGCCGACCGCCCTGGCAGCGGGCTCGATGCCGGCCTCGCTCCGGTGCTGGCTGCCCGGCTGGAAGGGCGCTGGGCCGACCGGCCCGAAGACCTGCTGCGTGCCCCCGCCGGTCGCGTATTCCGGCTGAACCAGCCGCTCCAGCAGGAATCGGCCACCGAGATCCGCCGTCGCATCGCCGCGGGCGAGGCCTGGCGGCACCTCGTGCCGGCGGCGGTCGCGGACGCCATTGCCGACGAAAGGCTTTACGCATCACGGGCGGCCGGCACGGGTTCGCTATAATCGCCGCCGTATTCCCAGAGCCACCAAGCCTTTGTCCAGCCAAGCCCACGTCATCAAGACCCGTCTCCCCAGTCCGCCGCCGGCCCTGCCGGACCTGCTCGCCACGGTGCATGCCGCCGTGCAGGAACTGAAAGCCAAGGATGTCGTCGAGATCGACGTGCGCGGCAAGTCCAGCGTTGCCGACTATCTCGTGATCGCGTCCGGCACGTCGACGCGCCACGTGAAGTCGATCGCCGACGAAGTGGTGAAGTTCGCCAAGAAGCTCGACGTGATGCCGCTCGGCGTGGAAGGCGAGCGCGAGGCGGAGTGGGTGCTCGTGGACCTGGGCGATGTCATCGTCCACGTCATGCTCCCGCGCGTGCGGGAGTTCTATGCGCTCGAACGTCTGTGGACCGTCGGCGACCAGCCGCCGGAAGATGTCGAGACGGCGGACGAATCGCGACTGTAGGAGGTCGCCGATGGCCAGGGAAGGTCGGTGGAACTTCTATGCGCTCCGGGTGGATGACCAGCCCGCGTCGATCTACCTGGACCTGAGCCTGGTAGACGAAGTCCATACGGGCGACTATCCGGTCATGGCATGGTTGCGCGTGGAAATGCGCGAACCCCGCGATGACGGGCTGTCCAGCCAACAGGAATTCGACGCGCTGGTGGCTCTGGAAGACCAGGTGGTTTCGCTGCTCGCGCCTGACGATAAAGCTGTCTACGCCGGTCGCAACACCTCGTCGGGTTGCCGCGATTTCTATTTCTACCTGGCGCAAGGTGATTCATGGGAGGCCCGGGTCGATCAGGCGATGCGGACGGTGCCCGAGTATCGCTACCAGTCAGGACAGCGCCCCGATCCCGCCTGGAGCACGTATCACGACTTCCTCTATCCCGGACCGCGCACACGGGAGTCAATGGAGAACCGGGACGTATGCGCAGCCCTCGAGGGTCGCGGCGATTCGCTACAGCAGCCGCGCGAGATCGATCACTGGGCCTGCTTCCCCAGCGCCAGCGCACGCGACGAATTCTTGGGCAGGGCGGCCGCCATGGGTTTTGAGAGCCGCATGCCGAATCGCGAGGATGACGGGGAGCAGGAGTGGGGCGCACACGTGTTCCGCAGCGATGTGCCCGCGTATGGCGCCATCGACGACATCTGTCTGCCCCTGTACGACCTTGCGCAGGAATGCGGCGGTAGTTACGACGGCTGGGAGTGCGAAGTGGTCACTCGGCCTTCGTAGGCAGCTTCAAGAGTTTCCCGTGCAGCGTGGCGTGCTGCACCGCTAACATGCACGCATGAAATGCCGTCTCATCGCCACCGGCGAGCGTGCGCCGACCTGGGTCGCGCAGGGCTTCGCCGAGTACCAGAAACGGTTGTCGCATTGGCTGCCGTTCGAACTGGTCGAAATCGAGCCGGGCCTGCGTGGCAAGGGCCGCGACCCGCAGCGTGCGATCGAGGACGAAGGCAAGCGCGTGTTGGCGGCCTTGCCGAAGAGTGCGCACGTCGTTGCGCTGGAAGTCACCGGCAAGCCCTATTCGTCCGAACAGCTCGCCCAGCGGCTGGAACACTGGCGTACGCTGGGTCGCGATATCGCGCTGTTGATCGGGGGGCCTGAAGGCCATGCACCGGATGTCGTGGCCGCCGCACACGAGAAGTGGTCACTCGGCCCGCTGACGTTGCCGCACATGCTGGTGCGGCTAGTGGTGGCCGAGCAGGTCTACCGCGCGGCGGCGATGCTGGCGAACCATCCCTACCACCGCGCCTGAGCGATTGGCGCTTTCTGTATGAGCGACGTGAGTCGCGACCGCAGACCGTCCGATCTCGATCTGTCACTACCTCGGCTCGCTTTCCGTGGAGGATGTCGATTCCCGTGCATGCACGACGCGCGGTCGCGACTCACGTCGCTCCTACGGAAAACAGAAGCCCGCCTTTTCGGCGGGCTTCTTCGTTCATGTCCTCCGCATCACTGCAGGCTGAAAGCGATCGGCACCAGGCCGTAAGCCTGCACCGGCTGCCCGTTCCGCATGGCGGGCTTGAAGCGCCAGGTCTTCAGCACGTGCTGGAGGGCTGACCTGTCCAGATTGCGGTTGCCGCTGCTGCTCTCGATGGTCACGTCAAGAGGCGTGCCATCCACATCCACCAGCACGCGCAGGACCACCGTGCCCTGCACGCCGCTGCGCAGCTCGCTGATGGGATAGCGCGGAGAGGACGCACGGACGTACTCCAGTGTGGCCGAGGCGAGAGGACCCTGGCCGACCGTCGGGCCGGCGATCTCGGTGTTGTCGGCCACGGAGGTTTCGATCACGGCTTCACTGCCGCCATCGACGATGACAGGTGTCTCGACTGACGGAGTGACGGTGGCAGGCCTCGGGGTTGTGACCGGGCGCGGCTCAACCGGCTTCGTGACCCGCTTCTCCTCAACGATCGGGACGACCACGGGCGTGGTCTCTTCCTTTTCGATCCAGCGGACAATGGGCTTTGGCTTGATGACCACCGCGATGGGCGGCGCCGCCATCGGCATCAGCAGCATGAGCAGGGCGGCGGCGTGGACCGCGATGGCGGCCGCGATGGCGGCGATGCGGCCGATGTCGATGCGGGTATCGGAACCGTGGGGTAATGCGCGAACCATGATCCACCTCCTGAGGGCTGTGAACGGAACAACGCTCGGTCGCGGGGAGTGGGGTTGCAACGTCCCGGCGCCGCACGTCCAGACTGTACTCCGGCGGATGGCGTGCGCAAGGGGGTGGGGGTTCGACCTTCGGCGTAGTCCGGCCATCCGCACATCCAACGAAAACGGCGCCCCGCAGGGCGCCGTCGTCGGAAGCGTGAAGGCAGGGCTTACTTGCCCAGCTCGAATACTACGTCCAGGTTGATCGACACGGTGGTTTCGCCCGGCGAGACCGGGGGCGCTGCGCCGGCGCGATCGAAGGACTCTGCCTTGGCCATCGCCATCATCGGCATCGGGCGGAAGCCGCCGTTGCCCTCCGAGATGCTGACGATGCGGCGCACCTTCAGGCCCAGCGACTTCGCGTAGGTCTCGGCACGGGCCTGGGCCTTCTTCAGCGCGGCCAGGCGCGCCTCGTCGTAGACCGGCTCCGGATTGTCGATCTCGAAGCTGGGACCGTTGATCTGGTTCGCGCCCACGCCGGCCAGGGCGTCCAGCACCTTGCCCAGCTTGGCGATGTCGCGGACCTTGATGCTGACGGTGTTGTTGGCCTGGTAGCCGGTGATCTTCGGTGCTTCGTTCTCGGCGTAGCGGTACTGCGGATTGAGGCTGATGCCACTGGTCTGCACATCCTTGTCGGCGATCCCGGCGGCCTTGATCGCGGCCACGACCTTGGCCATCTGCTCGCTGTTCTGGCGCATGGCGGTGTTGCCGTCGACGGCTTGGGTGACCACGCCGGCGGAAAGGGTGGCGATATCGGGAACGCGGGAGGCTTCGGCCTGCGCGGAAACATTGAGCAACGTGCCGTCGGCCGGGATGGCATAGGCCGGCGCAGTCTGGGCGGAAGTGGTCATGGCGGCAGTGGTTCCCAGAGACAGGGTGATGGCGAGCAGCAGCGGGCGAAGCAGGGGCAGACGCATGGGATCTCCTTTTCGTGGTTCGGGCTTGCGGGCACCCGGTCGTCGTCGACGCGCAAGGGTGTTCACGATGACATGAACGGGCCGTGATGCGGCGCAGGGTTGCGCCGTCCCGGCCATCATCAGCGGTCATTCAGTCAGGCGCCGCGGGTTATTCTTCCGGGATGCTCTACCTGGCTTCCCAATCCCCCCGTCGCGCCGAACTGCTGACCCGCCTGGGTCTCTCGTTCGGCCGCATCGACCTCGACATCCCCGAACACCGCCAGCCCGGCGAACCCGCCACGGAGTACGTGCGCAGGGTCGCCCGCGAGAAGGCAGGCGCCGGCCTGTTGAAGGTGATGGGCTCGCCTGGTGCCGTGGTGCTGGGCGCCGACACCGAGGTGATCCTGGACGACGAGGTCTTCGGCAAGCCCGTGGATGCCGCCGATGCCGCCGCCATGCTGCGACGGCTGTCGGGCCGCACGCACCAGGCCGTGTCCGCGGTCTCGGTGGTCAGTGCCGCGCGCGAAGCACAGGCGTTCGTCGTCACCGACGTGAGTTTCGCCGAACTGGACGAAGACGACATCGCGGCCTACGTGGCCAGCGGCGAAGCCATGGGCAAGGCGGGTGCCTACGGGATCCAGGGACTCGCCGAGCAGTTCGTCACCCGCCTGGCCGGCAGCTACTCGGCGGTGATGGGCCTGCCTCTCCACGAAACCGCGAGACTGTTGCGCGAGTTCGACATCCATCCATCGGCGCCTGTCGCCACCGCGTCAGCCTGAGGGAAGGAAAGCATGTCGGAAGAAATCCTGGTCAACGTCACCCCGCGCGAAACGCGCGTCGCGGTGATCGAAAACGGCATGCTGCAGGAGCTGCACATCGAGCGCGGCTGGCGCCGTGGCGTGGTCGGCAATATCTACAAAGGCAAAGTGCAGCGGGTGATGCCCGGCATGCAGGCGGCCTTCGTCGAGGTCGGACTGGACCGTGCGGCGTTCCTGCATGCCAACGACATCGTGCGCTCCTCGCCTGGCGCAGTGGTGGATGGCGAGGACGCCCCGATGCCCGCGCCGCCGCCGGCGCCGATCATGGATCTGCTGCGCGACGGGCAGGACATCATCGTGCAGGTGGTGAAGGATCCCATCGGCAGTAAGGGCGCGCGGCTCACCACGCAGATCAGCATTCCGTCACGCTACTTGGTGCTGCTGCCCCAGTCCAAGGTGATCGGCGTATCCGCGCGCATCGAGGACGATGCCGAGCGCCATCGCCTGAAGCAGGTGGTGACCGATCTCGCCGCCCAGCATGGCGGACACGGCTACATCATCCGCACCAATGCCGAAGGCCAGCCAGCGGAAGCCCTGGCCGAGGACTTGGCCTACCTGTCGCGCGTCTGGAACATCGTCGAGAAGCGCGGCCGCGAACTGCCGCCGTGCAGCATCCTGTACGAAGATCTGAGCCTCCCGCTGCGTGCCGTGCGCGACCTGATCCGCAAGGACGTGGAGAAAGTGAAGGTGGATTCGCGCGAGACCTACGAGCGCCTGCAGGCCTTCGTCGCCAAGTACATGCCGGTGCTCGCGGAGCGCATCGAGCTGTACACCGGCGAGCGCCCGATCTTCGACCTGTACGGCGTCGAAGACGAAATCGGTCGCGCGCTGGACAAGCAGGTGCCACTGAAGTCCGGCGGCTACCTGGTGATCGACCAGACCGAGGCGATGACCACGGTCGACGTCAACACCGGCTCGTTCCTTGGCCAGCGCAACCTGGAAGAGACCGTCTACCGTACCAACCTCGAAGCCGCGCAGGCCGTCGCGCGCCAGCTGCGGCTGCGCAACCTGGGCGGCATCATCATCATCGACTTCATCGACATGGACGATCCCGAGCATCGCCGCCAGGTGCTGCGCACGCTCGAGAAGTCGCTGGCCAAGGACCACGCCAGGACCACCGTGTACGAGTTCTCGCCGCTGGGCCTGGTGGAGATGACGCGCAAGCGCACCGTTGAAAGCCTGGCGCGCCAGTTGTCCGAGCCTTGCCCGGAATGCAGCGGGCGTGGCGCCATCAAGACGGCCGAAACCGTTACCTACGAGATCTTCCGCGAGATCACCCGCGCGGTGCGCCAGTTCGAGGCCGCACGCCTGCTGGTGATCGCCTCGCCGAAGGTCGTCGCCCGCATCACCGACGAGGAATCGTCCGCGGTGGCGGAACTGGAGGAATTCCTCGGCAAGTCGATCCGTTTCCAGGCGGACGAGCAGTATCTGCAGGAGCAGTTCGATGTCGTGTTGCTGTAAAGCCGTGATTTGTGATTCGCAATGGGTGATTCGCGAAGGCACGAGTCGCGCTTCGCTTGTGCGAATCACCCATCGCGAATCACAAATCACCGCGAGCGCAGCGAGCTGATGCCCACCCCGCTGCGCCGCCGCCTGCGCCTGGCTCGCCGCAGTGCCGTCTATGGCATCGCGGTGGTGCTGGTGTGCATGGCTGTGGTGCTCGGCATCGCCAGCCAGGTGCTGCCGCTGGCGGAGCGGCATCCCGATCGGGTCGCGGCATGGCTGAGCGAGCGCGCTGGCCGGCCCGTCGCCTTCGATGCGGTGAAGACCCAATGGACACGCCGCGGACCGCTGTTGCAGCTCGATGGGCTGCGCCTGGGTGAAGGCGATGCCGGCGTGCGTATCGGCCAGGCGGAGGTGCTGGTGTCGATGTATGGCGGACTGCTGCCAGGGCGCTCCTTCACCGAGTTGCGCCTGCGCGGCCTGGCGCTGACGCTGCAGCGGGAGGATGACGGACGCTGGTCGGTACGGGGCCTGCCCGGACAGCAGCAATCCACCGAAGACCCACTGAAGAGCCTTGAAGGTCTGGGTGAGCTGCAGGTCATCGACGGACGGCTTGCGATCATTGCACCGTCGCTGGGATGGGATATTCGCCTGCCCGAAATCGACCTGCGCCTGCGCGTCCAGGGCGATCGCGTGCGCGCCGGCACGCGGGCATGGATACGCAAGGACGCGGCGCCACTGAACGTGGCGGTCGACTTCGATCGCAAAGCCGGCGATGGCCGCGCCTATCTCGATGTGGCTGCGGAAGATATCGGTGCCTGGTCGCCGTTGCTGCGCTACGCCGGCGTGGTGGCCGAGCGCGGCAACGGTCGCGTGCGGGCCTGGACGGAACTGCGCCGGCATCGCGTGGTGATGGTGACGGCGGACGCCAACCTGCGCCAGGTGGGCCTGCGTGGCGCGCCGCTGCCGACATCGGCAGCACCCACGCGCATCGATTTCGAGCAGATGGAAGGACGCATGCGTTGGCGCCTGGTGGCCGGTGGCTGGCGACTCGATGCTCCGCGCCTGCGGGTGGGCACGGCGCCCGCCGTGCAGACGCTGGACGGCCTGGTGCTGGCCGGCGGCGAGCGTTATGCATTGCTGGCGGACCAGGTGGATGCGGCGCCCTTGTTCGCGGTGCTCGGGCTGAGCGACAAGGTCGATCCCGGCATGCGCCGTTGGCTATTCCAGGCCCGGCCCGGTGCGCGCCTCGCGCGGCTGACGCTGGCTGGGCGCATGAACGGCCCGATGCGCGTGGAAGGGCAGTTGCGCGACATCGCGTTCCGCCCGGTGGGCGATTCCCCCGGCATCCGCGGATTGGCGGGGGATTTCGATGGCGACGCTGCGGGGTTCCGTCTGCAGTTGGATCCGGAAGCGGCCATGCGCTTCGACTGGCCGAGCGGGTTCGAAGTGGTGCACGACGTACGCCTGGAAGGCGACGTGGTGGGTTGGCGTGAAGGCACGGGCTGGCGCGTGGGGACATCGGCGTTGCACGTGCAGGGAACCGACTACGCTGCCGACGTGCGTGGCGGCATGTGGTTCCAGGGCGATGGCACACGACCGTGGATCGACATCGCGGCGGACCTGGCCGATGCGCCGGTGCCGGTGGCGAAGGGATTCTGGATCCACCACAAGATGCCCAAGACCGCAGTGGACTGGCTCAATGCCGCGCTGGTGGGAGGCACCGTGCGGGAAGGTCGTGCGCTCGTCAGCGGCGACCTCGACGACTGGCCGTTCCTCCACCAGAATGGAAGGTTCGAAGCGGTCGCCCGCATCGCCGATGGCCAGTTCAAGTTCCAGCCCGAGTGGCCACAGCTGGACCAGGTCGATGCCGGGATCGCCTTCATCGGCAACGGATTCCAGCTGCAGGGACGAGGGGCGCTGGCGGGCGTGACGATTCCGGCGTTCCAGGCCGGCATCGCCGATTTCCGCGATGCGGACCTGAAGATCATCGCGCGCACCGAGACTGATGCGGGCAAGCTGCTCGCGCTGCTGCGGCAGAGTCCGCTGCACAAGACCTACGGCGACACGCTCGACCATCTGCAGGCCAAGGGCCCGGTGGCGGCGACGTTCGATCTGCTGCAACCGCTGCACGCGGGTGAGCAGGCGCGCAAAAAGCTGACCGGCACGGTGGACCTGAAAGGTGCGCAGCTGGCCGAGAAGCGCTGGGACCTCGTGTTCGACGACGTGCGTGGCAAGGCGCGCTACGACGATGGCGGGTTCGCCTCGGGTCCGCTGCAGGTCGTTCACGACGGGCAGGCGGGGATACTGGGCCTGCGTGCAGGCAGTGGCACGCGCGATCGCACGCAGGCGTTCGAAGCCGACCTGTCCGCGATGGTCGAAGCCGACCGCCTGCTTGACCGTGCCGCCGAGATGGCGTGGCTGAAGCCCTACATGGACGGACGTTCGCAATGGACGGTGGGCGTGAACATCCCGCGCGTGGCGGCAGGCAAGACCGCAGCGCCGACGCAGCTCAACCTGACATCGGACCTGGTGGGTACCGCGATGAGCCTGCCGGCGCCGCTGCGCAAGTCTGCCGCCACGCCCTTGGCGACAACCGTGCGTGCGCCGTTGCCGATGGGCAGCGGACAGATCGACGTGGCCTTCGGCAAGGTGCTCGCGCTGCGCGCGCGCGCAAGCAATGGCCAGACCGGTGTGCGCGTGGTGTTGGGCAGCAACGAGGTGAAGGATGCGCCACCGCCGTCTGGGCTGGTGGCCACCGGACATACCGGTACGCTGGACGCGATGGAGTGGGTGACGGTGGCGCGTGGCGGCAGTGGTGGAAGCGACAGCCTGCCACTGCGCCATATCGACGTGACCGCGGACCAGTTGCTCATGATTGGCGCTGCCTTCCCCGATACGCGGCTGCAGCTCGCCCCGGCGCAACAGGCACTCGCGGTTTCGCTGGATGGCGAGGCTTTGTCCGGCGCGCTGCTGGTGCCGGATGCCAAGGGCGCGCCGATTGCCGGCAAGCTCGCGCGCGTCCATTGGCGCAAGGCGGGTGCGGGCAGCGCAGCGCGCGCCGATCCGAACGTGCGCGCAGCCACGGACGACATCGATCCTGCCGCCATTCCTCCACTGTCGCTCGATATCGACGATCTGCGCTTTGGCGATGCGCAACTGGGGGCCGCCAAGCTGCGGACGCAGCAACGGGCGGACGGCATGCATGTCGACCCGTTGCAGTTGCGCTCACCAGGGCAGCAGATCGATGTGCGTGGCCAGTGGACCGGCTCCGGTGTCGCGGCGCGGACGCACTTTGCCGTGGACGTGAAGAGCGAGAACTTCGGCGAACTGCTCGACGACCTGGGCCTGGGCGACCGTGTGCGGGGTGGTCACGGGCAGATCACCGCGGAGGCCGGCTGGTCGGGCAGTCCGGCGGGCTTCCAGTTGGCCGCGCTGGAAGGCAGCGTGAAGCTTGCCGCGCGCGACGGGCACTTGCTTGAAGTCGAGCCGGGCGCGGGCCGTGTGCTGGGCCTGTTGAGCGTGGCGGAAGTACGTCGCCGCCTGATGCTCGATTTCAGCGACTTCTTCTCCAAGGGCTTTGCGTTCAACCGCGTCGACGGTGACATCCGCCTCACCGGCGGCATGGCACGCAGCGACAACCTGCTGATCGACGGCCCCGCCGCCGAGATCCTGATCCGCGGCGACACCGATCTGCGGGCCGAACGATTCGACCAGACCGTGGACGTGAAGCCGAAATCCGCCAACGTCCTTACCGCCGTGGGCGCGGTGGCGGGCGGGCCCATCGGCGCCGCCGTGGGTGCGGTGGCCAACGCCGTGCTGAAGAAGCCGCTGGCGGAAATGGGCGCCAAGACCTACCGCGTCACCGGCCCGTGGAAATCGCCCAAGGTCGAAGTGGTGGGGCGCGAGCAGTCGCGCGTCCGAAGCGATGATCGTACCGACAGCGCCGGCGCTCCCTGAACCCGCCGATCGGCGAGGGCGTCCTTGCCGGCAGCGCTTTTCGTCCCCATTGTGAAGACCATGACCCTGCCGATCACGCTCGCCGAAACCCGTCTCCTTCTGCCCGCAGGCCTGGACCCGTCCGGCCTGGATCGCGCCTTCGGCACCCTGCTGGGGCCGGGCATCGATTTCGGCGACCTGTATTTCCAGCATGCCCGCCGCGAGAGCTGGACTGTCGAGGACGGCATCGTCAAGGACGGCGCGCATTCCATCGAACAGGGCGTCGGGGTGCGCGCGATCTCGGGCGAAAAGACCGGTTTTGCCTACTCCGATGACATCAATGCACAGGCATTGCTCGATGCGTCGAAATCTGCGCGCGCCATCGCCCGCGACGGCGCCGCGCATTCACCACGCACGCTGGTGCGCAGTGGCGGCCGCGCGCTGTATGCCGGCGATGATCCCATCGATGCGATGGGCAATGATGCGAAGGTCGAGGCATTGCGTGCGGTGGACCGTTTCCTGCGCGCCGCCGACCCGCGCGTGCAGCAGGTCACCGTCAGCCTGTCCGGCGGCATCGACACCGTGCTGGTCGCGCGCAGCGACGGCGTGCTGGCGTCCGACGTGCGTCCGCTGGTGCGCTTGAACGTGCAGGTGATCGTCGAGCAGAACGGACGCCGCGAATCCGGCTATGCCGGCATGGGCGGGCGTTACGGTTATGCAGACCTGTTTGCCGACTGCAAGCCGGAAGACCTCGCGCGCGAGGCATTGCGACAGGCACTGGTGAACCTGGATGCCATCGACGCGCCCGCCGGCGTGATGCCGGTGGTGCTGGGCAGCGGCTGGCCGGGCGTGCTGCTGCACGAAGCGGTCGGGCATGGACTGGAAGGCGACTTCAACCGCAAGGGCACCAGCGTCTACGCGGGCCGGATCGGCCAGCAGGTCGCATCGAAGGGCGTCACCATCGTCGACGACGGCACGCTGCCGGGCCGTCGCGGCTCGCTGAACATCGATGACGAAGGCACGCCGACGAACTGCACCACACTGATCGAGGACGGTGTGCTGGTGGGTTACATGCAGGACACCCACAACGCACGCCTGATGGGCGTGGCGCCCACCGGCAACGGCCGGCGCGAATCGTTCGCGCACCTGCCGATGCCGCGCATGACCAACACCTACATGCTTGCCGGGCAGGACGACCCGGAGGACATGATCCGATCGGTGAAGAAGGGCCTGTACGCGGTCAACTTCGGCGGCGGCCAGGTCGACATCACCAGCGGCAAGTACGTGTTCTCCGCCACCGAGGCCTACCTGATCGAGGACGGCCGCATCACGGCCCCGGTAAAGGGGGCCACCCTGATCGGCAACGGCCCGGAAACCATGCAGAAGGTGAAGATGGTCGGCCACGACCTGGCGCTGGACCAGGGTGTCGGCATCTGCGGCAAGGACGGCCAGAGCGTGCCGGTGGGCGTGGGCCAGCCATCGTTGTTGATCGAAGGATTGACGGTGGGTGGGACGAAGGCGTGATGCATCCGTGCCTGTCCCTTCTCCCTCCGGGAGAAGGTGCCCGCAGGGCGGATGAGGGTTCGGCGAAGTCCATGACGTGTACGCAACATGGACTTCGCCGTACCTTCACCCCAACCCCTCTCCCGAGGGGAGAGGGGCTAGAGCGCGTCGTCTTCGTCGCCGTCTTGCGCAGCGCTCGCGTCGGCCAGCAACTCCCGCACTTCGCGGAACAATTCGCGGAACGCGCGCGGCGGCTTGTTCTTCGCGCGTTCTTCGCTGGCATTGCGCGCCAGTTGGCGCAGCTTCTGGCGGTCGGCCTGCGGGAATGCCTCCAGCAGGTCGGCCAGCGCCGCGTCGCCATCGGCCAGCAGGCGGTCGCGCCACTGTTCGGCCTGGTGCAGCAGGGCGGTCTCGCGGCGCGCGGCTTCGCCACCTTCGTCCATCGCGTCGCGGATCGCTTCCAGCACTTCGTCCTCTTCGCGTCGCATCTGCTTGGCCAGGAACTGCAACTGGCGCTTGTGGGCGATATGCGAAGTGATGCGCTGCGTCTCGACGATGTGCGGCATGAGATCTTCGGGAATAGGCAGGCGCGCCAGTTGCGCGGTCGGCAGCGCCACCAGTTTCTCGGCAAGGCTGCGGATCTCCAGCGCCTCGCCCCGTTGCTGGGTACGGCTGGGGCCAAGGAATTCGCCGGTTTCGGGGTCGCGTCCGCGCATCGTGGAGCCTCTCTTTCGCTTCCGCCGCATCGCGTGGAAGCCTGATCCAATACCGATCCGGCGCCTGAGCGCGGATCACAGGACACAAGGATAAAGCATTGAACGCCACCGCCCTGACTTCCGCCGACGACAGCCTGGCCCGCTTGGAACGCCTGGAGGCGCTGTCGCAGCGTCTTCTCGAACGCGCCAGGGCGCTGGGCGCCACCCAGGCCGAGGTGAGCTGCAGCGAAGAAACCGGACTCAATGTCAGCGTACGCCTTGGCGACGTGGAAACCGTGGAATCCACCCGCGACCGCGGCATCGGCGTGACTGTCTACTTCGGGCAGCGCAAGGGCAGCGCGAGTACGGCCGACCTTCGCGAGGAGAGTCTGGAAGCCACGGTCGCGCAGGCCTGCGCCATCGCCCGCTACACCGAGGACGACGAAGCGGCCGGCCTTGCGGATGCCGCGCTGATGGCGCGCCCGCAGGCGGACGGCACATTCCCCGATCTCGACGTCTGGCATCCCTGGGCGCTCGACATGGACCGTGCCGTGGATCTGGCGTTGGCCTGCGAGGCGGCCGGGCGCGAGGCGGACGCGCGCATCGAGAACTCCGACGGCGCATCCATCGGAAGCGGCGAAAGCCTGTCCGTCTACGCGAATTCGCACGGGTTCATCGGCCGCGAGCGCGATACCCAGCACACCATCGGTTGTGCGCTGATCGCGGGGCAGGGCGATGGCATGCAGCGGGATGGTTGGTACAGCACGGCGCTGTCGCACCTGGAACTCGAGGATCCTTCGGCCATCGGCCGCAAGGCCGCCGCGCGGACCGTGGCGCGCTTGCAGCCGCGCTCGCTGGCGACCGGCGAGCACCCCGTGCTCTTCTCGGCCGAGGTCGCGCGTTCGCTGATCGGTCATCTGCTGGGTGCCGTTTCCGGTGGTGCGCTGTACCGGCGCGCGAGTTTCCTGCTAGACCATGTGGGCCGGCGGATCTTTCCCGATTGGTTCGCCATCGAGGAGCTTCCCCTGCTGCCGCATGGCCTGCGCTCTTCGGCCTTCGATGCGGAGGGTGTGGCGACGAAGCGTTCGCACCTGATCCGCGATGGCGTGCTGGAGCGCTACGTGCTGGGCAGTTATTCGGCGCGCAAGCTCGGCCTGCAGACCACCGGCAATGCCGGCGGCGTGCACAACCTGCAGGTGAAGGCGAACGCGGGAGGTTTCGATGACCTGCTCGCCGGCATGCGCACTGGCCTGCTGGTCACCGAGCTGATGGGGCAGGGGGTGAACGCGGTGACGGGCGACTATTCGCGCGGCGCGGCAGGCTTCTGGGTGGAAAACGGCGCGCTCGCGTACCCGGTCGACGGCATCACCATCGCCGGCAACCTCAAGGCCATCTTCGCCGGCATCGAGGCCGTGGGACGCGATGTGGACCGCCGGTCCCATGTCGGCGTCGGGTCGATCCTGGTCGGCCGGATGACCGTGGCGGGCGAATGACGCCCATCGGCCACGACGTGGCCGACGGTGACGCCGTTACCCGTTATGCTTGGCACGCGGAGTGCTGCGGGGGTTCGCAGCGCTCGACCGCCCACCTCACCATTTCGGGGATCCACCAGATGAGCGAATTCGACAACGTCACCGCACCGCCTCCGCCGCCGACCGCGGGCGACGCACCGCAGGACCAGCGCACCATGGCGCTGCTGTCCCACCTGCTGGGCATCGTCACCGGGCCGATCGGCGCGCTGATCATCTGGCTGATCAGCAAGGATGACGCCTCCAAGGGCTTCGTCACCGACCAGTCCAAGGAAGCGTTGAACTTCCAGATCACGGTGTTCATCGCGTTCGTGATCTCGTGGATCCTGGCGTTCGTCCTGATCGGCCTGCTGCTGATGCCGCTGATCGGCATCGCCGCGCTGGTGCTGTCGATCATCGGTGGCGTGAAGGCCAACAACGGCGAAGCGTATCGCTACCCGTTCGCGCTGCGCCTGATCAAGTAAAACGCGCTTGAAGTCGCATGAAAAAGCCCGGCAACGCCGGGCTTTTTCTTTTCGCGCCGGCAGGCCCGGCAGGTCAATGCGCGCGATGGATCGCCAGTTCGCCGAGTGCGCGCAGCGCATCGGCACGCGCGTCATGGCCCACCAGCGCATCGCGCATCGCGGCAGCCAGTTCCTCGAGCTTGGCTTTCGCACCGTCCATGCCCAGCAGTGCGGGATAGGTCGACTTGGCCTGGGCCACATCCTTGCCTGCGGTCTTTCCCAGCTGTTCGGAACTGGCTTCGATGTCGAGGATGTCGTCGCGCACCTGGAATGCGAGGCCCAGCGCGGTGGCGAAATCATCCAGTCGCGCGAGCGTGTCCGTGTCGGCGGCGCCGGCCTGCGCGCCCACCCGCACCGCGGCGCGGATCAGTGCGCCGGTCTTCAGTGCGTGCATGCGCTGGAGTGCGTCCAGCGTCTGCTGCGTACCGGTGGCGTCGATATCCAGCGCCTGCCCGCCGCACATGCCCGCGGCGCCGGACGCACGCGACAGCGTGGCCAGCCAGTCCACGCGCAGCAGGGCGGGTGCATCGGCGCACGCCAGGTGCTCGAACGCCAGCGTCTGCAGTGCATCGCCGGCGAGGATGGCGGTGGCTTCGTCGAACGCGATGTGCACGGTGGGTTTGCCACGCCGCAGGTCGTCGTCGTCCATCGCCGGCAGGTCGTCATGCACCAGTGAATAGGCGTGGATCAGTTCGACCGCGGCGGCAGGGGCATGCAGCGTGGCTTCATCCGCCTGCAGCAGCGTGCCGCTGGCATAGACGAGCAAGGCCCGCATGCGCTTGCCGCCCCCGAGCACCGCATGGCGCATGGCGGCGTGCAGGCGCTGCGGCGCCGCATCGGCCGCCGGCAGCACGCGGTCGAGATGGGTTTCCAAGCCCGCCGCCCAGGCGGCGAAGCGGGGATCAGCGGCCATCGGGCGCGGGAGCGAATGCTTCGCCGTCCCCGGGCTGTTCCGGATCACTCAATAACCGTACGCGCAGTTCGGCCTGCTCGAGCGCCGCCTGGCATTGCCGGTACAGGCCCACGCCGCGTTCGTAGGCCGCAAGCGATGCTTCCAGGCTCAGGTCGCCGTGCTCCATCTTCTCGACCAGTTGTTCGAGTTCGTCCAGCGACTGCTCGAAGTGGGCGACAGGCGAGGCGTCAGGGGAGGTTTTCTTTGCCATGCCGCAAGTGTGGGGATCGGTGGCGGTCAGGTCAACGCGACGCGGATTCAGCCGCGTTGCCAGACGAGGCGGGCGCTGTGCACACGCAGCCAGGCATCGCATTCGGCTGACAGCGCTACGTCGCCAGCCGCCCACAGGCGGTCGCCCTGCCAGGCGAGCGGAAGCTGCCGGCGTTCCCAAGGGGGAATGCCGAGCGACTGCAGCACGTCCTTCAGCGCATGCCGGTGCGAGCGGCCTGGCAGCGCGATGCGTTCGCCGCCCCGGCGCGCCGTCAGCCGCAGCGGCGTCCCGAAGCCGTGGCGCCCGCCCTCCAGCGACAGCGTGCCGCCATCAGGCAACAGGATGGGCGCCACGCCATCCCACGGGGTCTGCCAGTGCACCGGCAAGGCGGGGCGCTGCCGTTCGGCGTGAAGCAGGCCACGCCAGCGCCGCACGATCGCGTCCTGCCAGGCGAACTCCGCCTGCGCATCGGCCCGTGTCTCCAGCAGGTGTGCCTCGATCTGCGCCACGCCTTCGGCCGGGAGTGGCGGGAGGCGGAGTGCGTCGATCCAGCGCCGGAGTGCGCGTGCACGTTGCGCGGGGCCGGCTGCGCGCAGCGGCGTGACGTTCAAGGCGGCGGGATCCGCAGTGGCGGCGGCCGCCAGGAGCTGCCCGTCCAGTGGCTCCAGCAGTTCGAGGGTTTCCGCGCTGAGCACCGCGCTGCGTGCGAAGGCCGCGTCCGCGTGCGGCCAGCGATGCCGCAACAAGGGAAGGATTTCGTGGCGCAGGAAGTTGCGGTCGAAGTCGGTGTGCGCGTTGCTGGGATCCTCGATCCATTCCAGCGCGAACCTGTCGGCGTATGCCAGCAATGCCTCGCGTGGTGTTTCCAGCAGCGGACGCCATTGCCAGCCCGGACCAAACGCACGCCACGGCCGCATGGACGCCAGGCCATCGGGACCGGAGGCACGCAGCGCGCGCAACAGGAAGGTTTCCGCCTGGTCCTGGCGGTGATGCGCCGTGGCGAGGATATCGCCGGCACCCATGACAGAGGCGAACACCTGCTGACGCGCGCGGCGTGCGGCGGCTTCGGTTCCCTCGCCGCGCGTGGTGTCCACCTGTACATGCCGTACCTGCAGCGGTACGTCCAGCGCGGCGCACAGCGCCGAACAATGCGCCGCCCACGCATCGGCGTCGGGCTGCAGGCCATGGTGCACGTGGATCGCCGCAAGCCCGTGGCGACGATGCGATGTGTCGTGGGCCAGCCGGTGCAGCAATGCCGTCGAATCCAGTCCGCCACTCAACGCGACCCATACGCGGCTCTCGGCGCGTGCGGGCAACAGGGGCAGGGGCGATGGTGCGGCATCCATGCACGCATGCTAGCGACGATGCGCGCGGCTTGCAGCACAATGTGATGGGTGTTGCGGTTTTCGCGGCCGTTGACGGGATCTGAACCGGCGCGCTTCGACCATGTGCACGCATGCACACGAGGAGCCGCCGTGAATCCTTCTTCCACAGACACCCGCGACAACGAACGTCGGCGCCAACATGCGCTGGATCGCTACCATGCCGTCGATACTCTCCCCGGCACGGCCTATGACGATCTGGTGGGGCTGGCTGCCGCGATCTGCGGCACGCCCATCGCCGTCGTGTCGCTGATCGACCGCGACCGCCAGTGGTTCAAGGCGCGCATCGGCCTGGATGACCATGAAACCACCCGCGACACTGCGGTGTGCGACCACGCCATCCGGCAACCGGATGAACTGCTCGAGATATCCGACTTGAGCGAAGACCAGCGCTTCGCCGATTTCCCCATCGTCACGGGCGATGTCAGGGCGAGGTTCTATGCCGGCATGCCGCTGGTGGCCGGCACGGGCGAGGCATTGGGCACGGTATGCGTGGTGGACACCCACCCGCGCCGCCTGAGCAACCAGCAGAAGGCTTCGTTGCGGGCGCTCGCACGGATCACCGTCGCGCTGCTGGATGTCCATCGCGTGCACCACGAAACCCAGGCGGTGGTGGCCTTAAAGGGCCATGGCGAGGCGTCGGTGGCGTCGGGTGAGCCGTGGTGCGTGCTGATCGTGGAGGCACAGGGCATGGCGGAGGAGGCTCGCCGGCTGGGCGAGCGCATGCTGGAGCGGACTCTGCAGGAACTCGCGTCCATCTTCGACGCTTGCGTGCGCCACGATCTCGGCGATCACGTCAGTCGCGTCACCGACAGCGCCGAGTTCGTCGTGCTGCTGAAGGGAGCCGGCATGGAGGCACGGATCGATGCGCTGCGTGCGGCCGCACATGCTGCGCGGCAGCGACACGGGATGGAGTTGCTGGTGGGCACGGCCACCGCTTCTGCGGTCGACGAGGCGTTGTTGCACGTCTACCTGCGCGCGGAGGAAGACCTCAGCCTGCGCAAGGATGCGCTTGCGGATCGTCGCAAGGCGGCATGAGCGGATGCCGGATGCTCATCGGAGTTGCTGCAGGATGACGATGAGCGCGGCGATCCAGCAGGCACCCACGAACAGACCCAGCACGAGATGCTGGCTGACGCCGGTGTGGTGGAAGCGCCAGCGGTTCACTGCCAGCGCCACCAGCACGGGCAGCACGAAGAGTACGGTGGGCAGCAGCCACCAGGGCAACGAAAGCAGGTCCATGGCCATCCTCCTGCGCGTGGATCGGCGATGCGCCGATCACTGCCTGCATCATCGCGTGTCCATCGTCACCCCTGCATTGATCGCGATCAACCGTCCGTCGCATCGTGCGGGCCCGGCTAGTCCTGGAGCGTCGCGAGTTCGCGCTTCGCCACGGCGATCCAGTCTTGCTGCTCGCGACGGTAGTAGCGTGGCGCCGCGTCGGACCGATCAAGGATCTCCTGGAACACCGCGCGTGCGCGCGCCTGATCTCCATGCCGCTTCAGCAGCAGGCCGAAGCGGGCGCGGGCTTCCTCACCGGGATAGCCCTGTACCACGGCTTCGTACTCGTGGATGGCGGCGGTAGCATCGGCGGTGTCCTCCACGGCACGCGCGTACAGCAGGTGGCCGTCGGCGGACCGGAAACCCGGATTGGCGGTGATCAGTGCATCCAGCGTATCGCGCGCCTTCTGCGCGTCGCCCATGCCGAACTGCGCCTTCGCCAGTCCCAGCATCAGGTCCGGATCGGTGGCATACAGGCCTTTGAGCGCCTGCTCGTACAGTTCGGCGGCGTGCGTGTAATCGCCGCTGCGCAGGCTTTCTTCCGCCAGTCGGCGACGGTTCTCCGGGGTATCCGCGGCCTTCAGCAGCCTGGCTGCGTCGCGGCGGTCGCGCTCGGGATCGATCCGGTTGCGCACGTTGCGCACCGTTCGGCGCGCCGAGGGGTTGTGCCGCAGGTCCGGCAGGATCTCGGCGATGAAGTACACGATCACCGCGATGAACGAGAACACCAGCAGGATGAAGACCCAATAGAGCGGTCTCCCGGTGCGCACCACGTGCACGCAGCAGGCGATCTGGAGGGCGAAGGAGAGCAGGAGGAGTGGACTCATGCGGGTAGCGCGGCGCCGTCGGCGGAACGCCAAGCATCCGTCATCCACGTGGCCTGCGCCAGCCGGTGGCAGGGAAACGTTGAAACGACCGCGGCCACCCGCGTGCGGGCCGGCGGGTTGTGCGGCATCGGTCACAGCGGCATGGCTGTGCCTCTGCGACCATGCCGCGTCCTGCCATTGGATGGCGTGCCACCGCGTCTCGGGGAGAGACGCCGTGGCGCCGCCGACGTACCCCACGCGTCCCCAAGGAATCGGTATCCCGATGCATCGCCCCTGTCCTGCAGTCTTCCTGCATCGCCGCGTGCTGGCGTCGCTCATCGTGTTGGCCTCGATGTCGCTGGCGGCTTGTTCCGCGCAGCCCGGTGAAGCGCGTGATGCCCCTTTCTGGAGCACCGCACGACCCACTTCGGGATCCCCGCCCAGTCAGGCGATGAACCAGCAAGGTGTGGTCGTTGCTGCCGAGGCGCAGGTCGCGCCACCCCAGAACATCAATGTCGATCCTGTGCCGCCGGGCCGCTACCGCATCGCCAGCGTGCTGAGCGGGTTGTGCATCGAGGTCCGCGACGGCAGCACAGCCAACGGCACGCCGCTGGTGCAGGCTGCCTGCGAGGGCACGCTGCACCGGCAGTTCTTCGACATCGCCGAGACGGCGGCCGGCCAGTACCGCCTGCGCAACCTGCACACGCAGAAGTCGGCCGACATTCCCGCGGGCTCGGGCGCCGACCACGTCATCGTGCAGCAATGGGACGACAACGGCAGCGGCGCGCAACGCTTCCGCCTGCAGCGCGTCGACACCAGCGACCGCTACCGGATCGTCAACGTCAACAGCGGCAAGTGCCTGGGCATCGTGGGTGCGTCGACGACGGCCGGTGCGTCTGTCGAGCAGGTAGCCTGCGCCGCCGTGCCCGCGCAGCAATTCCACCTCGGTGCCGGTGAGCCTCAACCGGTGCGGCAGAACGGATCGCAGCCTTTGATTCCGCCGCCTCCACAGGTGCCGCCTTCTGCCAGCTACCAGCCATTGCTGTGGCCCGACGATGCGGCCCCCATCCAGTACATCCAGGACGACGGCACGCTGATCACCCATGTGGGCGGCCGCGTGCGCGACCGCCACGCGCGCGAGCCCATCGTCGATGACAGCTACCAAGTCTTCCCGCCCCAGTACTTCGAACGGCGTACGCACGAGATCGTGATCCACGACGATGCGGTGCCCGGCACGTCCGGTGAGCAGCGCATCCTGACCATCGTCGTCAGGCCACAGCACTACTGGTACGGCACCAATTTCCGCCACGGCTACATCGGGCGCCGCAGCGAGGATCCGCTGGAACCTACTTCGGTCGCGCTCTATGCCGACAACGGCGGCATGAAGCTGTTGCCCGGTGGAATCGCGGCGCAGACGCCGATCGCGAACTACGCGCAACTCGGGCAGGATCCCAACGCCAACTACACCCCGCCGGCCGGCACGCCGGGCAATGCCTTCGTGTTGGTGAAGGAGATCCGCACGGCCGCCAACGACGCCCATCGGCCTTTGCGCAAGGGCGACCTGGTGGAGTTCGAGCTGGGCATCTTCCTGGCGGGCAACCCGGATCTCATCGGTCGCTTCAACTACTACGCCGAGGCACTCGTCTACCGTGCGGGATCGCACGGCATCGTGTCCTGGTTCCGTGGGCCCGGCTACGGCGTGCAACGGCCGCTGGACTCGCTGGCCATGCCGGCGGAAGCGCTCAGCGCCGGGCCGTGGATGACGCTGCACGAGGACACCTCCAGCGAGCCGTTCCGGATGCTGCAGCAGGCCTCGCACAACATTGCCGGCTACAACATGCAGCCATGGGCGGAAGGGCGCCGGCTGATCCATACCTCGTTCGCGAGCGGCCGCCATTCGGAAGAAAGCAACACGGTGTTCGCCGCGCATGCGGGCAAGACCGCCCCCCATTTCTCGCAGACGCGCTGCGTGGACTGTCATGCGGGCAATGGACGCAGTTCACCCGTCGTCGGTGTACCCCTGGACCGGCTGGGCGTGTTCGTCGGCGTGGCCGGGGCAGGCACGCAGGCGCCGGATGCGCGCTTCGGTCTGCGCCTGCAGCAGGGCACCTATCGCGAGGCCGGGGCCAACGTGGACGGGCGTGAAGCCGAGCTGGTGCTCACCGGCTACACGGAGCTGCCGGGTCGCTACACCGATGGCATAGGCTACGTGCTGCGCCGGCCGAACTACGCCCTGCGCGACCGTGCCGGCCAGCCGCTGGCGTTGCCCAGCGCCTTGTCGGTACGCGTGGCGCCCTCGCTGACAGGGTTGGGCCTGCTGGAAGCAGTGCCCGAACAACAGCTCGAACGCCTGGCGCTGGCGCAACAGGGCGATCCCGACGGCGTGGCCGGCCGGCTGCAGATCGTGGCCGATCCACGCGACGCCGGTGTCAGTCGCGTGGGTCGCTTCGGCTGGAAGGCCGCTGCCGCCACGCTGGAACAGCAGACCTCGTTGGCGTTCAACACCGACATGGGCGTCACTTCGCCGCTGATGTCGTCGCTGGAGTGCGCGCGTGGCAGCGAGGGCGCGGCTTGCGCGGAGGTCAACAGCGGCAGTGCGAAGCTGACCGCAGCCGACATCCACCAGACCACGCTCTACCTGAGCCTGCTGGGCGTGCCTCCGAAACGGGACTTCGACAACCCGCTGGAGCAGGATGCGCAGGCGCGCGCCCGGCAATTGCGCGTCAAGCGCGGCGCACAACTGTTCGAAGCCGCCCGTTGCAGTACCTGCCACGCGCCGGAATTGCGCACGGGCCATCACCGGTTCGTCGAGCTGCGCTACCAGACCATCCGGCCGTACAGCGATCTGCTGTTGCACGACATGGGCCCCGGGCTCGCCGACACCTATGTCGAAGGCCGCGCCACCGCACGCGAATGGCGCACGGCACCGCTATGGGGCCTCGGCCTGGCAGCTACGATCGATCCGAATGTCCGCTACCTGCACGACGGCCGCGCGGCGACGCTGGAAGAAGCCGTGCTTTGGCACGGCGGGCAGGGCACGGCGGCGAAGCAGCGCTTCGAGGCGATGAGTGCCGAGGACCGTCGCGCGCTGGTGGATTTCCTCAGGTCACTCTGAACGCGAGCGACCGCAATGAAAAAGCGCCGGGTCTACCGGCGCTTCAGTGGAGCTAAGGGCAGCGCTCAGGCGGCTTCGTACGCGCCGTAGCCACGCAGGCGCTCGTAACGCTTCTGCAGCAGTTGTTCGACCGGCAACTGCTCCAGCGCATCCAGTTCGTTGAGCAGCACGGCTTTCAGGCGCACGGCCATCTGGCGGGGATTGCGGTGCGCGCCGCCGATGGGCTCGCGCACGACCTTGTCGACCAAGCCGAGGCCATGCAGGCGCTTGGCGGTAAGGCCCAGCTGTTCGGCGGCGTCCTTGGCCTTGGCGGCGTCTTTCCACAGGATCGACGCGCAGCCTTCCGGCGAGATCACCGAATAGGTGCCGTACTCCAGCATCAGCGTGCGGTCGCCAACGCCGATGGCGAGGGCGCCGCCGCTGCCGCCTTCGCCGATCACCGTGCAGATGATCGGGATCTTCAGTTCGGCCATTTCCATCAGGTTGCGGGCGATGGCCTCGGACTGGCCGCGCTCTTCCGCGCCCACGCCCGGGTACGCGCCAGGCGTGTCGATGAAGGTCAGCAGCGGCAGCTTGAAGCGTTCGGCCATCTTCATCAGCCGCAGCGCCTTGCGATACCCCTCGGGGCGCGGCATGCCGAAGTTGCGGGCGATCTTGCTCTTGGTGTCGCGGCCCTTCTGGTGGCCGATGATCATCACGCTGCGGCCGTCGATGCGGCCCAGGCCGCCCACGATGGCGCTGTCGTCGGCGAACGCACGGTCACCTGCGAGTTCCTGGAACTCGTCGCAGAACACCTTGATGTAGTCCAGCGTGTACGGGCGCGCCGGGTGGCGGGCCAGCTGCGAAACCTGCCACGGCGACAGGTCGCGGAAGATCTGCGCGGTGCGGATGCGCAGCTTGTCCTGCAGCGCGTGCACCTCGGCATCGACATTCACCGCCGGGCCGGTGCTGGCGGTACGCAGGTCCTGGATCTTGGCTTCCAGATCGGCGATGGGCTGTTCGAAATCGAGGTAGTTCGGATTCATCTGCGGGCCAGGGGCCGGAAAGGGGGAAAGTGTAGCCGAAGCGTCCGGACGGTCACGTACGGGGGTGTAGGGCCGTGGTGATGCGGCGCACGCGCTGTGTCAGTGCGTCCAGGGCCGATGGAACGCGGGCTTGGCCGTGCGTACGCCGGGGAGGGCGCGCAACGCATCCAGCAGCTCCGTGTCCACGCGCACGGCCTTCTGCCCATTGAGGTCCAGCATGCCGGCGATGGCGGACGTGCCCGCCGCCATCAACAGGTCGAGCCGCAACGGCGTACCGCCGGGTCGGTGTCGCGAAAGCAGGGCATCGACGCGCTGCCACAGACCGGGCACGCGCAGGTCCAGGCGAAGTTGCAGGCGTTGCGCGTGCTGCTGGCAGAGCTGGGTGTAGTCCCATACCTGGCGGATGCGCAGGCTGTAGCCACCGCTGAACTCGTCCTCGCGCAGGCCGCCCTTGATGACGAGAACGCGATCGCGTGTCAGCAGGGGGCCGAACTCGGCCAGCGCGTCGGAGAACGCGCTGCATTCGATGCGACCGCACCCGTCCTCCACCTGCACGAAGACCTGGCTGTCCCCCTTGCGTCGCACCCCGACCACCTGGCCCGCGATCACGCAGGACACTTCGGGCCGCCAGCCTTTTTTCTCGCCGGGCGACTGGTTGGCCCAGATCGCGTCCAGATTGCCCAGGTCGTTGCCGACCAGCGATCGCAGGTCCTCGCGGTAAGGATCCATCGGGTGGCCGCTGAGATAGTGTCCCAGCGTCTCGCGCTCACCGTGCAGCAACTGGGTCAGCGGCCATTCGTCGGTTTCGGGCAGATCGACGTGGATGTCGTCACCGCCGCTGCTGGAACCGAACATGTCGACGATGCCGGCACTGCGGTTCTTGCTGATCTGGTCGATGGCCTTCAGGACTTCCGGCAACTGCAGCGCCAGCGACGCCCGGTTGCGGCCGAGTGCGTCCAGCGCGCCGGCGTTGATCAGTGCTTCCAGCGCCCGCTTGTTGAGCTTCGAGGAATCGACGCGTTTGCAGAAATCCAGCAGGTCGCGGAACGTCCCGCCATCGCGGCGCGCCTCGACGATGCTCTCGCACACGCCCTGGCCGACGCCCTTCACCGCGCCCAGGCCATAGCGGACCGTGCGGGCATCGGTGGCGACGAACATGAAATCGGAATGGTTGACGTCCGGCGGCAGCACGGTCAGGCCAAGTCCGCGTGCCTCGTCGAGGAAGCCGACCACCTTGTCGGTCTTGTCCATGTCGGACGACAGCGTGGCGGCCATGAACTCGGCGGGATAGTGCTTCTTCAGCCACGCGGTCTGGTAGGCGACCAGCGAGTACGCGGCGGCGTGCGACTTGTTGAAGCCGTAGCCGGCGAATTTCTCCATCAGGTCGAAGATTTCGTCGGCCTTGCGCTCGTCCACGCCGCCCTTCGCGGCACCCTCGCGGAAGATCTCGCGGTGCTTGGCCATTTCGGCCGGCACCTTCTTGCCCATTGCCCGGCGCAGCAGGTCGGCGCCGCCCAGCGAGTAGCCGCCGACGATCTGCGCCATCTGCATGACCTGCTCCTGGTAGACCATGATGCCGTAGGTCTCTTCCAGCATGGTCTTGGTGCGCGGGTCCGGATAATCGAACTCCTCGCGCCCATGCTTGCGCTCGACGAACGACGGAATCATGTCCATCGGGCCGGGGCGGTACAGTGCATTCAGCGCGATCAGGTCCTCGAAGCGATCGGGCTTGGCTTCCTTCAGTGCGCGCCGCATGCCCGAGGATTCGAACTGGAACACCGAACCGGTGTTGCCATTGGCGAACACGTCGCGATACACGCTGGCGTCGTCCAGCGGGATCGTGGTGATGTCGACAGGCGGCAGGCCGGCGCGCGCGTGGCGCTGGTTGATCGCCTTCACCGCCCAATCGATGATCGTCAGCGTGCGCAGGCCCAGGAAGTCGAACTTCACCAGGCCGACCGCTTCCACGTCGTCCTTGTCGAACTGGGTGACTGGATTCTTGCCGCGACCGTCTTCGTCGTGTTCGGCGAACAGCGGGCAGAAGTCCGACAGCGGCGACGGCGCGATCACCACGCCGCCGGCATGCTTGCCCGCGTTGCGGGTAAGGTCTTCCAGCTGGCGCGCGAGGTCGATCAGGTCGCGTACGTCGTCTTCGTCGCGGTAGCGGTCGATCAGCTCCTGCGAGGCGGCCTCGCTGCTGCCTTCGCCCATCGCATCCTTCAGCGATACGCCCAGGATATTGGGGATCAGCTTGGCCACGCCGTCGACCAGACCGTACGGAAAGCCGAGTACGCGGCCGGCATCGCGCACCACGGCCTTGGCCGCCATCGTGCCGTAGGTGATGATCTGGCTGACGCGGTCGCGGCCGTACTTGCGCGCGACGTAGTCGATCACCTCGTCGCGCCGGTCCATGCAGAAGTCGATGTCGAAGTCGGGCATCG
>NZ_CAMPJD010000032.1 GCF_946886695.1 uncultured Pseudoxanthomonas sp.
TGGGGCTGAACTTCTGCGAGAACCCCTGGCAGGGCAGCTTCATCGTCGACAAGCTGACCGACATCGTCGAGGAGGCCGTGTACAAGGAGTTCGAGGCCCTGTCCGAGCGCGGCGGCGTGCTCGGCGCCATGGACACCATGTACCAGCGCGGCAAGATCCAGGAAGAAAGCCTGTACTACGAGCACAAGAAGCACGACGGCAGCCTGCCCCTGGTGGGGGTGAACACCTTCCTGCCGAAGGAGCATGGGGGCGAGATTGCCACAACCATCGAGCTGATCCGGTCCACGGAGCCCGAAAAGGCCCAGCAGATCAGCAATGTGAAAAATTTCCAGGTTGCTTGCAACGGGCTAGCGGGCAATGATCTGAAACCGCTGCGGGGGACGGCGCGGGAGCGGGGGAATATCTTTGCGGCGTTGATGGAGGCGGTGAAGACCCACAGTCTTGGCCAGATCAGTCATGCGCTTTATGAAGTCGGCGGAGAGTACCGACGCAATATGTAGCCTCCCGCGTCACCCTTTGTCAGCTTTCGGTCAGCGGCAACGCTCTGACCGCGAATCGCGACCTCAAATTGGCGACTGTTTCGGCGCTCAGGAATTCGATGCGCTTCAACTCCAACAAACTGTTTCGCTGTCTGAGAAGCTCATCCTGCATCAGTTGGTGATTTAGGATTCTTTCCTCGAGCCGCGAATCGGCCGGATCCATTTTCTCAACTTCTTGCACATACAAATCGATCGAGTCGACAGCGTATCGAGCTGCAACTACAACTCGCTCTACGTCGGCGCTCTCAACAAAATCCATGAGGGCGCATAGCGAGAAACAGGCGTCTTGAGCCGCAGTGACCATTAGCGATTCATAAGTTTCGGAGCTTGGAGCTTGGGACTCACATGCGACATTAGTCTCTCGCAGCACCGTGTTTTCAAGCGCAGGATGGAGGGCCTTGTCCCAAACCAGCTCGAGCGCGTTGCGCAAGACACTACTATCGCCGTGCCCGGTTTCCGCGCTGAAGACTTCGTAGTTTGGCAACAGCCTTTCGGAGCACAGTGCTCCAAATGCAAGTTGCATTTGGGAGCCCAAGCACTTCAGCTCGCCGTGCAATCTCTTTTCGTCGAATCTGGGGAGCATTTTGGCCATCTCTAGGTCGGCTTAGGAAACGATCCCGGTGCGGTGACTGCGCCAAGCGGTAGAGCAGTCGTTCGACGGCATACCGATCCAGCACGAACTGGAACTCGTCGTTGCGGGCGCGAGCGCCATCGAGCAGGCGCTGACGAATCGAGGCCACGCGGTTCGGCCCCGGCTCGGCTCTCATTGCAGCGCTTCCAGGTAGGGACGCATGACGCGCGTGACCCGGCAAACCTTCGCGAACTGCATGATCTCGCCGTGGCTCGCGGCGCGACGCAGCAGCGCCTCGCGCAGCGCCTCCACGGCCACATCGAGGCCGACGAGCGTGCGGAACTTGAAACAGTCCGCCACCGTCTTGGCGACGTTCGTCATGCGCAGGCTTGCGCCATCGAACTGCCGCGTTTCCAGGCCGGCATCCAGCGCTTCGCCGGAAAAGCGAAGCACGCGCAGCGGAGGCCAGTCGAGTCGAGGGGCCCGGTCCTTGTTTCCGATGGCGATCCAGACCTCGGAGGGCGTCTGCGTGGTAAGCCCGTGCAGGCGTAGGGCGGTGAGCAGGCACAGGCGGGCCGAAGGCACCCTCCGCGCGATGATCAGCAGCCCCTCATCCGCTGGGGAAGGCCCACCGGGTAGTGCGTAAAGGCCGCGGGCGAGGCGCACGAGCGCGCCGCGGTCCACGAGGCGAGTGAGCTGCGCGCGGGCAACACCCGCCGCTTCGAGATCGCGCGCGCGCGCCGTGCCGCTGCGTCGGATCAGCGCGGTGGCTCGAGCCAGCGAGGGGTCTGGGCGTTCCATTATGGCGGTAGATATACACCAAGTACCGACGTTTTGGAACAGTCCGCTCAGCGCCCGCTTCCCGCATCCGCAAGCCAGGCCAGCACGCGCTTCAACCGCGGCCCAGGGCTGGCGAAGCGGACGGTCTGTTCGTCGAAGGCATTCGGGTCGAAGCGTCCACGTTTACCACGGACCCCGCGGATCCACTCCTGCATGGCCTCATGGTCTTCGTCCGCGGGGTTGGCCAGTACCGAGAGCAGGTGCGCGTACCCATGTACGCCGCCGCTATCGTCAGGAGGAGCAGCACGTGCCCCGGCCACGCAGCGTGGATAGCGCTTCCCGGGTTCCGCCTGCCCGCATTTCTCCAGGATCACCTCGTGCAACCAAATGTCGCCGAAGTCATACAGGTACCGGATCCGCGGCGACTGTGGCGTCAGGAAATCGGCGATCCGATGCTCCCATCCTGGCTGCGTCGGCCGGTCAGCGATGGCGAAGTCGACGTCCGGGATGCCGAACAGCCGCTCAGGCCAACGTCCGCCTGGCACCTGGAACTCGTGCAGGTGGGTGTCGTTCCAGCCGAAGGCGCTCTGGATGGCCACGTGCAGGTCCCAAAAGCTGTAGTCCGCTGGAACCTGGATGCGTCGCCAGATGGACGGGTCGGCGCCAGCCAGGTCAATGCGAAGTTGCAGGATGGAACGGGGCGAGGGCATGGCTCATGATATCGGCATGAATTTCTGCGAGAACCCCTGGCAGGGCAGCTTCATCGTCGACAAGCTGACCGACATCGTCGAGGAGGCCGTGTACAAGGAGTTCGAGGCCCTGTCCGAGCGCGGCGGCGTGCTCGGCGCCATGGACACCATGTACCAGCGCGGCAAGATCCAGGAAGAAAGCCTGTACTACGAGCACAAGAAGCACGACGGCAGCCTGCCCCTGGTGGGGGTAAATACCTTCCTGCCGAGGGAGCATGGGGGCGAGATCGCCACGACCATCGAGCTGATCCGGTCCACGGAGCCTGAAAAGGCCCAGTAGATCGACAATGTGAAAAATTTCCAGGTTGCGCGGAACGCGCTAGCGGGCAATGATCTGAAACCGCTTCAGGGGACGGCGCGGGAGCGGGGGAATGTGTTTGCGGCGTTGGTGGAGGCGGTGAAGACTCACAGCCTGGGCCAGATTAGCCATGCGCTTTATGAGGTTGGTGGGGAATATCGGCGGAACATGTAATGGAAGCTGTTGAGCCAAGCTCTAGCGGTGCACGATCTGCGCATTCGCAGCAATCTCCGCTGCGTTGGGCCGGCAGCAAACGCAAGCTACTTCCCGTGCTGAGGCAATATTGGCGGGAAACCGATCGGAAATACATTGAGGCTTTTGCTGGTTCAGCGTGTCTGTTTTTCGATCTGCAGCCCAAGATCGCAGTTCTCAATGACTCGAACGCCGAACTAATTTCATCCTACGAGATGCTCGCAAAGGACCCGGCTAGGATTCACGCCGCCATTTCTTCGTTGGCGGCCAATTCCGAGACCTACTACCTCACCAGGGCATCTCGCCCGAGGTCAGAATTCCAGAAAGCGGTGCGGTTTTTTTATCTGAACAGATTTTGCTTTAACGGGATATATCGCACGAACAAGATGGGCGATTTCAATGTGCCGTTTGGCTCGTACAAGACTGGCGGGGTTCCGTCGCTGGAGCGGTGGCTGCAAGCAGCATCTGCACTAAAGTCGGCCAAACTTTACTCATCGGATTTCGAAGGTGTGGTTAGGGCTAACGTTGGTAAGGGAGACTTTGTTTACCTCGACCCTCCCTACGCCGTGTCGAATCGCAGAGTTTTTAAGCAGTACTCTGCCACGGAATTCGGCGAATCAGACCTGCTAAGACTACGGTCGCTCATGCGTCACATTCATGACGTTGGCGCCACTTTCGTTGTTTCGTATGCGTTGAGCAAAGAAACAGCGGTACTTGCGAAAGACTGGTACGCGTTAAGGCAGCTTGCGCAGCGAAACATCGCTGGTTTCTCCCATCAACGTCGAAAGGCGGTCGAAGTCTTGATCACGAACGATCCTTCCCGAATTCCCGGCAGAAAATAGAAATGGCACAGCGACTCGACCAACTTAAAGTGAATCAAATTCACGCGGATCCTAATAATCCGCGAGAGCGGTTTCCGCAGGAAGAGCTGGACCGACTTGCAGAGTCAATCGATCAGGTCGGAATACTAGTCCCAGTGGTTGTGTACCCGGAAGATGGTGGCTTTCGACTGTTGGATGGCGAGAGGCGGTGGCGGTGCGCTGCCACCCTCGGTTTGGAGTACATCCCTGCCGTTATTGTCGACCCGCCGGACGAGGCCGAGCGGCTTAAGCAGATGTTCAATATCCATCTCGTGCGGGAACAATGGCAGGACATTCCAACCGCACTCGCACTCAAGAAGTTGATGGATGCCACGGGGGTTTCCACTTCGCAAGAACTGTCAGAAATGACTGGCATCTCTTCGCAACAAGTGAATCGATATCTTTTCGCTCTGGATCTGCGCGGAGCAGTGTGGAACGCTGTTGAATCGGGTGACGTCCCGCTAAACTATTTCTACGAAGTTTACAGGGCCATCGTAAAGCCGCTGGAATCGGATCGCCCAGTCCTTTTCGCGCAGTTTGGTGCGCAGGGAATTCTCGAGAGGTTCCTCGCCAAACGGCAGTCGGGGGCAATCTCCGACGTTGTGAGCGTGCGCGACGCCAAATACATCATCAGAAAGGCGTCGGAGGACGACCCGAACAGCGATAACCCTGGCCCGCTGGATGACACGATCGCGCGACTTCTAGCGGACGACGAGCTGTCTGTAAAAGACGCCTACGAAGAAACAGTAATGGTGGCGATTGAGGCCGACAAGTTGGAAGGGCGGGCCAATAATTTGGTATCGGCCTTTGAGCGCCTTCTCGCGCGTGCCGCAAATCAGGACGAGACGCGACAGCTACAGGATATTGCCCGCCGGCTGATAGCCCACCTTCAGGCGCTGGTGTAAGCGCCTATGACTCTCGACAGTCGAGACGCCTCAGTCGAGCGCGATGAGCTCCTGGCGTCGGTGGAGGCAACGGGCTTCTTTGTTTCGGAGAATTGGAGGCGGCCAAGTGCTCCGATATCGGTCGGAGCCGAGAAATGGACGCCAGATTTTGTTGGCGACAAGGGGGCATTATGCATAGTTACCGGAATCATCATCCCGGGCTTCCTTGGTAAACGGATGAGGTCGGCCAAAGCGGCTGGCGTCGCAATTCTTTGCGTGGTGTCGCTAGAAGCAATTGCGACGCCGGCTGTTGTGAAGTTTTTGTCGGAGGTCGATGCCCGCGTAGTACTGATCTCTGAGGGCGTCGTTGGCTCTCCATATCCCCTTCTAAAGCTGTTAGGCGAAGAAGAGCTTGCAATTGATCCAGGTACGAGAAGCCAGCTGATCCGAGACGGGCTCGCGGCTTGTAAGGCGGCAACCACGAAGGATCAGAAGGGAAAGCGCCTCGAATGGTTGTTGCACTTCATGTTTTCGCAAGTGAAGGACTTTCGAGTCAAACAGTGCAATTACCGGACAGCCACGGAAGAGCTAGATGTGGTGGTTCAGCTCAGCAACCATGATCCGTCAAAGTGCTGGGCCTCCCGCGGGCCGATAATCCTCTGTGAGGCCAAGAACCAAGTCGCCAAAGCGAGTCAGGGAATTGTTAGCAAGTTCAACACGATAATGGCTGTGAAGCGTGGGGCCTGCAAGATCGGGTTTGTCGTTTCACTTTCTGGCTTTACGAGTGACGCCCACAAACAGGTCCTAAAGCTGGCAATGGAAGATCGGGTTATTGTGCTGATGGACGGGGATGCTTTAGAGCGCTGGTGCAATGCGGATGACTACGATGTGGAGCTCAATGAGATTGTCGTTGAGGCCATCCTTGATTAGCTATTGCGTACTTTGCGCGGGTCAGAAAGGGAGATCTCTTTGATCATCATTGCGAATCCCTATTTCAGGTTTCGCGACACGGTTTCGGTGGGTCAGATCGAGCGGACAACACCCGGCTTATTCGCGGAGTTGGAAAGAGATATCGTTGGCCACTACCGGGAACGGACCGGGCTAGCTGTCGACATTGAGCTTCGAGTAGAGCAAGGATCTACTAAAGTTTGGGTGACAGTCATTACGTTGGCAAATGCGATTATCTTTTACGGAAGCTTGCGGCAAAGTGTCGACTACCTAATCCAGGACGCAAAATGGGTGTCAGATCAAGTCTTGCCTGTTGTTAAGGACAGACTGGGCCTTGGATCGGATGATCCGGAGTATGTTGAGCGGCGATTGGGCGTACCAGGGGAGATGAAAAGGCTTATAGCTGAAGTAGAGGAGGGTCGGCTAAGTCCTGCCGATGCGACAGAGGCGGCGATAGGCGCGCTCGGGTTGGACGGTGATGCGGAATTTTCTCACCAGTCGGCGGACACAATCAGACGCCAATTGCATGACGATTTTGCTGCGGTGGCTTCCTCAGCAAGGCGTCGACCGAGGGAAGTTGTCCTTGAGATCAGGCCGTCTTCAAGGGTTGCAAGCGAGCAGGGTCCGAAGTTTCCACTCGCGGAAAATCGCGCACTACCGATAATCAGCAATCACCCTAGGCGTGGCGCGGTCGTTACTAGAAGTCGAAACGGAGCTTTGAAAATCAAGGTGTACTAGCTCGACCAATCGCGGAAAGGCCGGTGTAAGTACACTCACTCCAACCAAGGACTATGCAACGGCTGCATCTTCTCCATCGGTGCCCCTGACTTCAGCAACTCAATCTGCCCCCGCACCTGCTTCGCAACCAGCGGATCAATCGGCATCTTCTTCTGCACGAACATCAAGTTGTAGGCGCGGATGGCGTCCTCGCGCTTGCCCAGCCGCACGTAGGCGTTGCCGAGTTCGAAGGAGGCGGGCACTGCCGTGGGTAGTACCTTCAGGACTTCCTCCAGCCGTAATGCGACCTTCGCCCAGTCCTTGCCGTTTTCCTTGTAGATGTACTCCCCCACGCGGCTGCCCAGTGCATAGGCACGGCCTTTCGGATTGTTCTGGGTGCCCTTCCAGATGCCCGTGTTGCCGAAGCGTGCGACCAGTTCGCGTCCGCGCAGATCGCGCTTGGGATCCCAGTCCTCCTGCGGCACGGGCAACAGGTCGCCCATGCGCATCCGGAACCAGCCGGTAAGTTTGCCCTCGGTGTTGGTGTCGTCGAGGGTCTCGACCTGGCGGCGGAAGCGGACGCCGTCGGCGCGCAGGATTTCCTCGTCCGCAAGGCGCGAGTAGAGCGGTAGGCCCGAGGGTGCAATGACGCGTCGGTAGTAGTCGCGCAACTGCGGATAGCGCTGTCCGAGGTCGAGTCCCTCGTTGTCGAAGTAGCGGTAGGCGTTCGACGTTCCGCCGACCAACTCGTTGTGGTACTCCCAGGCGCTCGGCTCGCGGATGGTCATCGCGAACGTGACCACGTACGGCAAGGCGACGACGGCGAGCCACGCGCGCGAGCGGCGCGCCCATGCCCAGTGGAGTACGGCGCCGGACACGATGGCGAGGCCGACGACGACCGGCAAGGCATGCCGCACGCCGCCCCAGACACCGCCCGAGCCGACCAGCGCGGCCATGTGGAAGGCGCAGGCCGCCGCCACGGCAAGCAAGGGCCATGGCACCGCGGGCGCCCGCGCGGCCCGCACGCTGGCGACCAGGCCGGCCAGCGCGAGTGCCAGCAGGCCCAGGGGGATTTTCGAGACGATGATCGCCGGCCACGAGAACCACGGCGGCGCGCCCTCGTAGAGTTTGCCCCAGATGCGGAACAGCCCGCCGCTGCGCCCCTCGACGCCCGTGCGCACGGTGTCGGCCAGGCCCCAGACGTAGGATTCCGGCAGCAGGGCGTGGCGATCGACGAAGGCGAGCGTCGTCTTCCAGTGCGGCAGGCGCAGCTGGTCGATCTTCCCGGCGATCGGCACGTTGTAACGATCCTTTCCGTCCGGGTCGGCCTTGAAGCGGAAGTCGTAGGCGCCCCACAGCACGACCAGGGACAGTGCGGCGGTGCTGGCGGCCACCGCGAGCCCGCGCGCGGCGCCGCGCGGGGTGGCACGCGGTCGCCAGAGCGCGGCGCACACCACCACCAGTCCGATGCCGCCCAGGCCCGCCAGCGCCGAGTGCTTGGCGGTCAGCGCGAGCCCCATCGCCAGACCGGTCGCGAGCGCCCAGCGCCACTGCCACCGGGTCGCGAGGATGCCGGCGCTGATCGCGGCGATGGCGAGCGTCAGGGCCAGCGGCAGGTCGGTCATCACCACCGGCATGTGGCCGGCGACGGTCGGTTCGAGCGCAAGGAAGGCGAGGGTGCCGATCGCCCAGGGCAGGCTGAAGGCCCGCCACAGCAGCAGGCCCAGGGCCGCGAGCAGCAGCCCGTTGAGCGCCCACATCGCCGGCCGCGACACGGCCTGGGCGCGCTCGGGCACGTTGTCGGCGTACATCGTTTCCTGGACCCACTTCCGCTCTTCCTGCTTCTCGTGCAGTGCCTTGTGCGGGCGCAGCTTGAAGTCGGCGGGCATCGCCGCGCCGACCCAGCGCTTCACCAGCGGCGGATGCTCCGGATTGAGGTGGTAGCCCTCACCGCGCGCATAGCTGGCACCCGCGACGATGTGCCAGGGTTCGTCGATGGTGAACCCGTCCTGCGCGGTGCCGACGGCGGAACGCCAGACGGCGAGCAGGGAGAGCAGGAGGATGGCGGCGAGGCCGAGGAGGCGCTGGGTGCGCCCTGCGGATACATCCGTCATCGGCTTTCCCCTGAGTTCACGTCCTGCCACCCGCATCCCCATGCCGGTGTGGAGCCAGTCTAGACCGTTTGTCGGCGGTCCCTGCCAACGCAGGGTCTAGGGGGCTTGTACAGGCTCCCCGCAGGCACGTCCGGCCGCGCCCAGTGAGCCCACGACCGCGCAGGCGCGGATCCGGCCCGTTGGCGTGCCCGAACCGAGCGTCGTACCGGGCGGCGTGACCACCAGGGCGCTCCGTCCAGCCTTCCAGGGCGCTTGCGCAATCTCGCGCCAAGTACGCGGCATCACGTGCTGCGACAGCCCGCCGCGCCTGCCTGCATACTCGCGCTCGAGCACCAGGGTCTCGCCTGCCACGCCGCCCGCGTCGAACTGCGCGATGGCCTGACGTCGGAGCACCTGGCCGATCTCGGTGCTGATGCCACCACCGCCGCGCATGATGACCAGCAGCCCGGTCGGTGCCGACGGAAGTGTCGGGAGTGGGCGGGCCTGGGCTTCGCCACAGCCACTGAAAGCGCCTTGCTGCCAGCACATGCCCACGGTGTACGCACGGTTCGCGGGCGTAACGGGCAGTGAAATTTCGCCTAGGGTTCCGGCCGCAGGGCCTGTCGCCTCCTGGGCGGGCGCGCCGTCGACCGTGAAGCTGACCCGGTCGATGTCCGGGAGTGGCTCCCAGGCAAGCCGAACGGCGATCGGCTCCGTGCCCGGGAGCGGTCGGAGCCGGGGCGCGCCGGTCGTTGGCCTGGCCTTGTGTTCGTGCAGGCACTGGCGCATCAGGAATTGCAGGCTGCAAGCCTTGAGCGTGATGTCGTAGGTGGTGCCCGGGCGCAGGTCGGTCAACGTGAACTGGCGGGCGTCGGACAATCCCGCAGAGCGTTCCGTCGCCGCCTGGCCTTCGGCGCTGAAGGCGATGATGTAACGCTCATGCGAACCCACCCAGCTGAACCGGATCCACGTCGTGCCAGCGTCGATGCTGGTCACCTTGAATGGCGTGGATGGCACCATTTCACCCACGCCCGTACGCAGGGTGGTGATGGCTTGTTCGGCCGTGCAGTAATCGTCTTCGGCCGCATCTTCGAAGAGGGCACACACCTTCACCTGGTAGGTGGTCGCTGCGCTCAGCCCTGGCTGTGTATGCATGGAAATACTCCGATCCACAGGTTGGACCAGCCTCCAACCCGCGTCGGTCGCCATAAGGATCTTGTAGCCGGCGGGGCGTTCGTCCATCGGAAGATCAGGCTGCGGCACAAGGTCCGGGTGTTGCCAGGCAATGATCACCATCCCTGAGGAATTCGACGCCAGTTCCAGACTGCCCGGAGCTTGGCGCTCCGCCTGCGCCTTCGCCGGAATGGCCAGGCAGGCAAGGCAAGCAAGGACCATCGCGGGAATGCGATTCGAGCGGCCGACGTTCATTCGTGACCTCCAGACGCGTTGTGGCGGACTCAGGGCCCGATCAGCACAACGGCGCTTCCTGCGCCGAACGGCCAACGCCGCCTGGCGGCTTGCGGCAGGTCGTTCCCGCGCGCACAGCAGGCTGATGCCCGCTGCGAGCGAGACGATCCAGTTGGCGACCAGGGCCACCAGGACCGTGATCAGGGTGATCATCGGCACGGTGTTCCAGACGATGCTGCTGTCGTAGCCGTGCTCGCCTTGCAGCATGGCGAAGGACTTTGGCGGAGCGGCGGTGAGCGTGCGCACGATGACGAGGATCGCCTACAACTGAGCGCCGACCTGGATCCGGCAGCTGGCCGTCGCCGCGATCAACGCGAGGTCCTTGAGCTTCACGATGGCCAGCTCCGATCAGTGGGGTGGCGCGCCGATCCTAACAAGGTGACCGCTAGCGGCTAGAATTGTGTCTGTCCCGAAAGCCCACCGACGCCATGGCCCTGCGGATCAACGACATAAAGCTGCCGCTGGACCATGGCGAGGGCGACCTGCGCGCCGCGGTGCTGGCCCTGTTGGGGCTGGCGGAGGCGGACCTGCTCGATCTGCAGGTGGTGCGTCGTGCCTATGACGCGCGCAAGAAGTCGGCGATCCAGCTGATCTACAACGTGGACGTGGTCGTGCCTGACGCGGTCGAGCGCGAGGTGCTGGCGCGGTTTGCCGGTGCTACGAAGGTCGTGCCTGCGCCCGACACGTCGTATCGATTCGTGGGCAGGGCCGACGCGGCGTTTCCCGGCGAAGGGCAGCAGCGTCCGCTGGTGGTCGGCTTCGGCCCCTGCGGCCTCTTCGCCGCGCTGGTGCTCGCGCAGATGGGCCTGAAGCCCATCGTGCTCGAGCGCGGGCAGGACGTGCGCACGCGCACGCAGGACACCTGGGGGCTGTGGCGCAAGAACACGCTCGACACCGAGAGCAACGTGCAGTTCGGCGAGGGCGGGGCGGGCACCTTCTCCGACGGCAAGCTCTACAGCCAGATCAAGGACCGGTTCCATTACGGCCGCAAGGTGCTGACCGAGTTCGCCAAGGCGGGCGCGCCGGAGGAGATCCTCTACGTCAGCAAGCCGCACATCGGCACCTTCCGGCTGGTGGCGATGGTGGAGAAGATGCGCGCCGAGATCATCGCGCTGGGCGGCGAGATCCGCTTCGGCCAACGGGTCGAACAGCTGCGCATCGAGGACGGGCGCGCGACTGGCGTAGTGCTGGCTTCGGGCGAGACGCTCGCCAGCCGGCACATCGTGCTCGCCATCGGGCATAGCGCGCGCGACACCTTCCAGATGCTGCTGGACGCGGGCGCGTTCATCGAGCCCAAGCCGTTCTCGATCGGCTTTCGCATCGAGCATCCGCAGGCGGTCATCGACCAGGCGCGCTTCGGCCCGTCCGCCGGCCATCCGCTGCTGGGCGCGGCCGACTACAAGCTGGTCCACCACTGCAAGAACGGCCGCACCGTCTACAGCTTCTGCATGTGCCCCGGCGGCACGGTGGTGGCGGCCACGTCCGAGCCCGGCTGCGTGGTGACCAACGGCATGAGCCAATACTCGCGCAACGAACGCAACGCCAATGCGGCGATCGTGGTCGGCATCGATCCGGACACCGACTATCCCGGCCATCCGCTGGCCGGCATCGAGCTGCAGCGGCGGCTGGAACGCCAGGCGTACCTGGACGGCGGCGCCACCTACGAAGCGCCCGCGCAGTTGGTCGGCGACTTCCTCCGCGGCCGCGCCTCCACCGCGTTGGGCAGCGTGACGCCTTCGTACAAGCCGGGCGTGCGCCTGGGCGACCTGGGCACTCTGCTGCCGCCCTTCGCCATCGCCGCGATCCGCGAGGCGATCCCGGCCTTCGACCGGCAGATCAAGGGCTTCGCCATGAACGACGCCATCCTGACCGCGGTCGAGACCCGCACCTCGTCCCCCGTGTGCATCCGCCGCGACGACAGCCTGCAAAGCATCAGCACCCGCGGCCTGTACCCGGGCGGCGAGGGTGCCGGCTACGCCGGCGGCATCCTGTCGGCGGCGGTGGATGGGATCAAGTTGGCGGAGGCGGTGGGGGCGGAGTTGTTGGGCGTCGCGCAGTCGGCAGCCCGGCCATTGCGAGGGTAGGCTAGGCCCATCCTGGGCACGATGGAGTAGCGATGGACCGCATAGAACCCAGGCAGGGCCCCGACCTGCAGGACCTCACCTTCCGACGCGCTCCGCGCTGGTCGCAGCCCGATTCGGACCACCGCTTTGTTCTGGGTGTAGCCATATTCCTGGCGGTGGCGCTCGCCTATCCCTGGTATTCGTACAAGGTGCAGGCTTACCTGCTTGCCCGCGACCTCGAGGCGGGCGTCAGGGAATTCGCGCAGGCTGCGGACAAGGAACTGCGGCAGGCCAACGCCGCTGCGGCGCAGCAGCATCGCCAACGCTCGGCGTCGAGCCTGGCCAGCCGCGTCGCGCGCGTGCGCGTCACCGGGATCAGCGAGGGGAATCCGCCGTTGGCGGTGGTCGATCTCGGCGACGCAGGAGTGTTCGAGGCGGGCGACACGATCTGTCGCCAGACCGAGCTGTGGTTGCAGCGGCCCCTGGCAGGGACCGTCATCCGCGTCCAGCGCTTCAAGTCGAGGGGCACGCTGGCGCCCATCGAGCAGCTGGCCTGCCCCTGAAGGAAGCGCTTGACGCGGCACCCGCAGTGGCGTAAACAGTTAAGTAATTACCTAACTGTCTGCCGCCCATGGACCGCATCTTCGAAGCCCTGGCCTCTGCCCCGCGCCGCAAGATCCTCGCCTACCTCAACGAGGGCGAGCTGACCGCAGGCGAGATCGGCGAGCGATTCGACTTCAGCAAGCCGGCGTTGTCCGGGCACCTGCGGATCCTCGAGGACGCTGGCCTGATCACGCGGGAAAAGCGCGGGCAGTTCACCTACTTCCGCCAGGTGCCGGAACGCCTGGCCAATACCTTGTTCGCCTGGGCGGCCGAAGTCTGCCCCGTGGCTGGCCCGCTGAAGCGGGAAGGCCGCGCTCGTGCGCGCAAGGCCAAACCCTCCGCAACCTGATCGATCCGCAAGGAGCGTCCATGCTCACCTCAACGCAAGCGGTCAAGACCTTTCCCAGCGTTCGCATCGCCTCACATGCCGGGGGCCTGCCCGTCGAGGTCTCGCTGATTTCGCAGATGGGCATCGGGTCGGGCGATGCGCTGATCGCCGGCGCGATGGCCCGGCAGCGCGGCCACGGAGATTTCATGGACGAGTTGGACGAGCCCTCGGTTCGCCTGGGCGGCATGGACCTGCAGCGCGGTGACAGCACGTCCCTGTACTCCTTCGCGGTCGGCGAGGGCGGACACCCGTTCCACCGGCACGCCGGGCACCGGGTGTTCACCGCGGTCTCCGGCAGCGGGGGTGCGCAGCTGCGTTTTTCCACGGCATCGCCCGCGCAAATCGAGGCCGACCCGGGCCACTTCGTGAGGGCCTTGCAGCAGGTCAACATTCCGCCGGATAGCTTGTTCGTGGTGCGCTTCGGAGGCGAGACCTGGCACCAGTTCGTGCCGCTGGACAGGCGGCGCGGTCACCCGGCGCTGTTCGCGCTGTCCTGCCACACCGACGAACTCGGCGGCAACCTGGACGATGCGCTGCGCGAACGCGTGGCGGCGAACCAGGCCAACATCCCCACGCTGACCGAAGTCTTGCCGGTGCAGTTGCGCGAGCTGTTGGCGCGACTCGATGCGACGCAGCTGCCAACGATCGCCCTTTCCTTGCACGAGGCGCCCACCTCGCTGCAGGCCCGTGCCTGCGCGATGACGCGCCGCCTGGTGGGTCCGGTTCGTGCCTTGCTTGCGCGTTGGCGCACGCCGCGCGGCTTCCTCGCCAACAACGGTGGCGGCCGGACCGTGGTGGAGCATGCCGCTCCGGAAGCGGGCTCGCTGTTGCGCTGGCAGTTGCTCGACCAGCCGGTGCACGAGGACAGCTTCACCGTTGATCTGCCGGCCGCCGAAGTGGACGGCGCATCGAGCGCCACGCTGTTGGCTGCGGTGCTGGAAGGCTTCCTGGAAAACCGCCCGCTGGCCGTGTCGCGCCTGATGGCGTTCCGCAACGTGGTGGTGAAGCCGCTCGGCCTGCGCACCTCGCCACTCGGCTGCCCGGTGTCGTCGTTGCTGAGCGATCCCTCGGGTTCGCAGTTGTTCGTCGGTCGTTTCCCGGTGCTGCAGATGCGCGAGAGCCGCGATGGCCGCCGGGCCGAGGTGATCCTCGGCGCCGACGACAAGCACCTTAGATTCCGCTCCTGCGTTGGCGTGCTGCGCCATCCCGACGGGAGCGCGACGGTTTCGCTGGGCACGCGGGTACGCACGACCAACCTGTTCGGCGCGATCTATATGGCCCTGATAGATCGCACCCACAAGCGCTATGTGTCGCCATCCATGCTACGGCTGGCGGTGGATCATGCTGCTGGAACGCTTAGAGCCGAGTCGTAGCCCCGCTCGAAAATTTCGCTTGCGCTTTCACACGACGCGCAGTATCGTGCGCACCCTCTCGCGACGTCCGCGAAGAATATCCGTCAACGAAGCCCCAAGACCATGTCGACCCAACGCCTCATCGCCGACTACGGCAACACCGCGCAGCCCATGCGCGGCGCGGTCTCGTTCGCGCCATGCGTGTTCGAAGGACGCGACACCATCGACTGACCTGGCCTGACAACGGGAGGTCGGTTACCCGATCTTCCGAGGAAACGCGAATGCCCTCGGACGCCGTGCCGGGGGCATTTTTGTTTTGGGCATTCGCTTGGGAGTCACACGGATTCGCGCGGCGCCATGACCGGCGTCGCGCCACAGGATTGCCGCTTCGCAAGAGGCGGCAATGCGGAGGTCACCACGACTGGCAACAGCGGTACGGATTCCAAGGTCCGTCCGGTGCGCGCGGCGCTGCCGTGGCGTATGCCGATGTCAGCACGGGTGGGTTCCACGATAGCGGCATTAGCTCAGTCTGGTAGAGCACCGGCATACGAAGCCGGAGGTCGCGGGTTCGGATCCCGCATGCCGCGCCACTGGATAGCTCAGATGGGTAGAGCATCGGTCTCATAAACCGAGTGTCGCGGGTTCGAATCCTGCTCCTGAAAACTGCCTGTAACGCAGTGTTGTAACCGGGCGCAAGCCCACACCAGGAACCGCCCCGTGGCCGGTTCCGGATGGTCCTGCAAAGCATCGCAGGGCCGGACGGTCCGGCCAGCGGGTGTCCCGCCGGAGCCGCGTCATCAAGGCGGTGAAATCGAAGGATGCCGTTCGTGCGCTTTTGCAGGCGCGAGCGACACCGTCGGTGGACCCGCCGCGACCACCCGGTTGCCCGCCTGGCACGCGTCAGGGGCGGTTCCACCTTTTTCGCCACGCGCATCCCGCGCCTGGCACGCCAGCGGCAACCGGCTCTCCGCTGAAACGAGCCGGATCACCAGGACCCACCAAGGAGAGACCCCAATGATGTTCTGGACCCAGCGGGTCGTGATCGGCGATGCTGAGCGCGGCCTGGTGTATCGCAACCGTCGTTTCGAGCGCGTGCTCGCGCCCGGCGTCCACCGCCTGTTCGCCTTGCGCGCGCAGCTCGAAGTCGTCGTGCACGACATCCGCCAGCCGGAGTACGTCGGCAAGGATGCCGACAGCCTGATCGCGGCGATGCGCGAGCGCGTCAACGAGACCTTCCTGGTCGCCGACATCGGGACCCGTGAAGTCGGCCTCGTGTCGAAGCACGGCAAGCTCGAGGACGTGCTGGCCCCGGGTTCGCGCAAGCTGTACTGGCGTGGGCTGGTGCCGGTCGAGGTCGAGCGCGTCGCGATGGCGGCCGACCTGCGGATCGAGACCGGCGTGGCCCGTCGTTTGCGCCAGCTCGGCTTGCTGGCCAAGGTCGCGGTCGTGCTCGAGGTGCCGGCGGAGTCGGCGGGCCTGGTGTTCGTCGACAACACGCTGTCGCAGGTGTTGGGCGCCGGCAGCTACGCCTTCTGGAACTTCCAGAAGAACGTGGCGGTCGAGACCGTCGAGCTGCGCGTGCAGTCCATGGAAGTGGCGGGGCAGGAACTGCTGACCCGCGACAAGGTGAGCCTGCGCGTGAACCTGGCCGCCAGCGTGCGCGTGAACGACCCGGTCGCCGCGCGTACCAAGGTGGCCAAGTACGGCGACTACGTCTACCGCGAGCTTCAGTACGGCTTGCGCAAGGCCGTGGCCGCGAAGACGCTCGACGAGTTGCTCGGCGACAAGGCGACGCTGGACGCGGAGATCTTCGCGTACGTGCGTGGCCGGGTCGAGGCGCTCGGCGTGGAGGTGCTCGGCGTGGGTGTCAAGGACGTCATCCTGCCGGGTGAAATGCGCGAGATCCTCAACGGTGTCGTGCAGGCGGAGAAGTTGGCGCAGGCCAACGTGATCCGCCGTCGTGAAGAGGCCAACGCGACCCGCTCGCTGCTCAACACGGCGAAGCTGGTCGAGCAGAGCCCGGTCCTGATGCGCCTCAAGGAACTCGAGGCCTTGGAAAAGGTGACCGAGAAGATCGGCCAGCTGACCGTGTTCGGCGGTCTGGACGGCGTCCTCAAGCAGTTGGTGACGCTGAAGTAACACCCCGGATGCCGCCATGGGGCGGCATCCGGGCTTTTCGCATTGCGCGCGCCTGGGCTAGTCGGTGAGCACGGGCGGCGATCCCGGAATCGAGATCGTTCCCTGGAACGTTCCCTCAGTCAGTCCGCCCACGCCGGTGGCGGCGTCGGCGAAGCGTCCTACGGTAAAGGTCCCTGTCGCGCCGGCGAACCGGCCCGTCGAGCGGGCGGGGTCGATGACGGCGTGTTCGGTGATCAGGACGATGCCGGGCTCGACCAGCGCCGAGAACCCCGTCTGGTCGGCCACGAGTCGGTCACCGTTCGCGGCGGTGAACGTGTATGTCCCGACGCCGGTCACCGGCCGGGCCCCGAAGTTCACGGTGGACTCGATGACCAGTGCGAACTGTCCGAGCCCGGTCGCCTGTCCCCCGGCTTCGAAACGGTCGAACACCAATGGCGGGGCGAGGGGCGTCCTGCTCGCGTGGCGGCCGTTCAACGTCCCCTTGAAGGGGAGTAGCATTTGTGCCGCCGCCGATTCGGTCGCGCCGGCTGTGGCGTGCGGGGCGGCGCTGCCCGTCAGTGCGACGAGCGCCACGAGCACGAGCGGCAGTTTGAGTGTCTTCATCATCGTTTTCACTCCTTGTGGATGTGGGGACGAGCGGTGTGGCGCGTCCAGGAGCCGCCAGGGCGGCCACTTCCAGGCCGGCCCCGCGTTACCTTCCGACGAGACACTTTGAAAGTCCTTTTCCCTGGCTGACAGAAGCTGAAATTTCATGATGCCCGCGCCTTCGCGCCGCCATTACGCCTTCGCCGGGTACCGCCTTGACCTGCAGACGCGCGTGCTGCTCGGTCCCGATGGCGCGCCGGTCGTGCTGACGGCGAAGGCGTTCGACGTGCTGGGTCATCTGGTCGAGCATTGCGACCGCGTCGTGGACAAGCGGGAACTGCTCGATACCGTCTGGCGCGGCAGGGTCGTGGAAGAGAACAGCCTCACTCAGGCGGTCTCGATGTTGCGCCGCGCGCTCGGTGCGGAGGCGGGCGACCATCGCTACATCCTGACCGTCCCGGGTCGGGGTTACCGGTTCGTGGCGGACGTCGAAGCCGATCCGGACGAAGGCCGGACAGCTGGGGCCGGAGCCGGCACCACGCCGTCCGCGCCGGCGCCCGCGGCACGCCGCTGGTTTGTCCTGCTGGGCGCCCTGGCGGCCCTCGGGCTGGTCGCGGTGATCGTCTGGTCCACGCGCGAGCCGCCGCCCCCTGCGACGGGGCCGGCCGTGCTGGCGGTGCTGCCGTTCCGGTCGCTGTCGCCGGAATCGCCCGATACCATGCTCGAACTGGGGCTCGCCGAAACCGTCATCGCCCGGCTCAGCCGGTCGAGCTCCGTGCGGGTGCTTTCGCTGGCCTCGACCGAACGGGTCGCCGGCCGTAAATCCGGTCCGCTGGCCGCCGCCCACGCGCTGGAGGCGGCCTATGTCGTCGAAGGATCCACGCAGCGCCGTGGCAACCGCATTCGCGTCAACGTGCGCCTGCTGGCCGCCCCGGACGGCGCCACCATCTGGGCCGGCACGTTCGATGAGCACGTGGACCGTGTGTTCACCTTGCAGGACAGGATCGCCGAGGCGGTGCTCTCCTCGCTCGCGTTGTCGCCCCTGGCAAAGATTGCGGCCAGCCCGTGCGAAGGAGCGAACGCCGAGGCCTTTCGCACCTATCTCAAGGGCCGTTACCTGATGCAGCGACCGACCCCCGGGCGCATTGCCAGGGCCATCGCTGCCTTCCAGCGCACGATCGAGCTGGATCCGGCCTGTGCTCCGGCCTACGTCGGAACGGCGCAGGCCTACCGGGCCATGGTCATCACCGGTGATCGCGCGCCGGTCGAGATGTTCCCACTGGCCCAGGCTGCCGCGGACCAGGCAATCCGGATCGATCCGGCCTCGGCCGGAGCATGGGCGGCCAAGGCCTTGAACCAATCCTGGTACGACTGGGATTGGGCCGGCGCCGAGGCATCCGCCCGGCGCGCGATCGAACTGAACCCGAGCTTGCCCGAGGCGCAGTTCGCCTACGCCCACCTGCTGGTCAACCTTGGTCGCTTCGATGAAGGGTTGGCGCACATGCGGAAAGCGCGCGAACTCGACCCGCTGTCGCCATTGCTCAACACGCTGGAAGCCGGCTTTCTCGGCGCGGCCGGCCGCCCCGAAGCAGCGCGCGCACAGCTCCAGCGCGCGCTCGAGCTCGAACCGGATTTCTGGATCGCGCTGCTGATCCGTGGCGGGTTGGCGCTCGACCGCGGCGACACCGCGGCGGCGATAGCCGATCTCCGGCGTTCCGTTCAAACCTCACACGGCAACACGCAGGCGATGGCGGTACTGGCGACCGCCCATGTGGCCGCGGGCGAGCGGGGGCGAGCCGAGGCGACCCTGCAGGACCTGGAGCGCCGTGCCGCGACGCAGTATGTCCCCGCTTCAAGCATCGCCAGCGTGCACAACGCGCTCGGCCAGGAGGACGCCGCGCTCGACGACCTGGAGCGCGCGCTGTCGGCGCGCGACATGCGCATGGCCTTCCTGAAGGTCGACGCGCGCTGGAACAACCTGCGCGACAAGCCGCGCTTCAAGGCGATGGCAGCGAAGGTGGGGCTGTCGGGTGGCCAGGCGCACGGACGTTTCTAGCGGAGCCGCACGGCAAGTAGCGACCTTTGGTCAAAGCATCCCGAGCTTCCGCAGCCATCGCAGGGCATCATCAGGCCACCGATCCGTCGCCTTGCCTTGCTTGCTGACCCCGAAGGCATGCCCGCCGGTGTCGTAGACGATGAGCTTGACGTCGACGCCGGCCTTCTTCAGTGCCTGCTCGTAGACCAGGGAATAATGGACGGGATCGACCGCGTCGTCCCTGGCGTGGATAAGCAAGGTTGGCGGCACGCCGGACGAAACGACGATGTCGGTATTGAGCTCTTGCGCAGCGACGGCCTTCGGCCTCTTGTTCTTGTGCTCCATCGTCATGTGGCCAGGATAGACCGGGATCGCAAAGTCGGGGCGAGCGCTCACGCGGTCGATCCCGTCGACCCGATCGTAGGAACGCGCGTTGAAGGCGGTGCTGGCAAGGACCGCGAGGTTGCCTCCCGCCGAGAATCCCATGACGCCGATCTTGTCCGGATCGATGCCATAGTCGCTGGCGTTATGGCGGACGATGGACATGGCTCGTTGCGCGTCCTGCAGCGCCATCGGGATTTCAGGCGCGTCATGTCGTCGGGTTTCCGGGTTCCAGTTGCACCCGGTGTTGGGTACCCGATACTTCACGAGGACGCAGGTGACCCCCGCGTCGGTCAGCCACTTGCAGACGTCGGCACCGCCGGGGCCGATCGTGCTGTGAGGTCCGATGGCCAGGGCCTTGTAGCCGCCGCCCGGGAAAACGAGGACGGCCGATCTGGCTGAAGGGCGCGTCGGCCGATAGAGCAGGAATGACGAATGGGTAAGCGCCCATTTTTCGTCGCTGAGCGCGGCGATGCCTTCCTGCAGGACTCGCGAGCCCTCAGGCCATAGCGGCACCTCCCGCGGATTACCCGCTGCGAGCAAGGTGCCCGAAGCACAAACGGCCAAAAGGAAAGCGGATAGGCTAGGGAGCGTCATCAGGCATTGGATCCCCGACAAGATTTGCGCGCAGACCCCGATGCTTCGGGTGGATGCCGAAGCTACCGTAGCAGAGCAGCCGCAGGATGTCGGCGGGCCCGCGATACCAGCTGGCCCAGGCGAGCGATGTATCGCCATTTGCGTCCCGGGTTTCTCGCCGGGCACCGGCCTCGAGCAAGGCCTGGATCGTATCGACGGTTCCAAACGCTGCCGCCCGGTGCAAAGTTGTTTCTCCCTTGCATCGGCAGTCCCGCATGAATGCACCGGTCTCGGCGCCAGCAACGGTAGTCGCGTTCGGATCGGCACCGGCCGCAAGTAGCACTCTTGCCACGGAGTCATAGCGAACCCGGTCGTCAGAGCAGAGCGCAGAGTGAAGCGGCGTCTCGCCGGTGGCAGGCAATTGAAGATTCACGGGAGCGGAGTTTTCAAGCAGGAATTGGCAAAGTTGCCAGTGCCCGTGAAACGCTGCCGCGTTGAGGCCCAGGCCAGGGCCAAGCGACTGCAGGCTCTCGCCTTGCGAGAGGAGATACCTCAGCGCGCTCACGTCGCCGTAATAGGCGCACCACTGCATGAGGGAGGTGCCATTGGAATCGGAGGCCGAGGCACTGCCACCTGCGGCAACGAAGTCCAGGACGAGGTCCGTCCTGCCTGCGGCGATGCGACTCAGGGAAGCTGGCCTCATGGCATAAGCCTCCCGTGTCGGCGCAACGCATCGCGCAGCGCAGCGTGCGGGAGCGCGCACACCTTGCTCCCATCCTTGCCGGTCATGTCCCGCGCGGCCACCAGGGCGTTGATGATCGCCTCCTCGGTCGCCTGCACCGTCGCTTCGTAGAGCGCGTCGCCGGCGTAGAAGAACAGTTGTTCGACCGATTGCACGTAGGGCTTTTTCTCCGGCCACGGCATGGGCGTGGTGGCGAACGCGATCACGAAATCGCCGGACATGGCGCTGGCCGTGCTGCCGTTGCGCGCCAGGCCGAGCACGGCGCGCCGGGCCATCGACTCGAGCATCTTCGGGCCCACGGGCGCATTGGTGCCGACCACGATCAGGATGGAACCGTCGTCCTCGGCGGCAGTGGCCGGCGATGGGGCGGGCTCGCGCCACTCCGGCATCCGGTCGGTGACTTCCGCGCCCACGGGCACGCCGGCCACGCGCAGGATCCGCCGGCTGCCGTAGTTCGCCTGCACCAGCACGCCGACGACGTAGCCGCCCTGGTCGGCGTCGATCACGCGTGACGCGGTGCCGATGCCGCACTTGAACTCGTGGCAGACCATGCCGGTTCCGCCGCCGACATTGCCTTCGGCCACCGGACCACCGCGCGCGCCGTCCAGCGCGGCGACCACGTGCGCCTCGGTGATCGGAAAGCGGGTGAAGTCGCTCAGATCCGCGTCCCACGTGTCCGCGACCACCGGGATGTAGACCGGCGAGTCCGGAAACTTTCGCAGCGACCACTTCAGCACGCCGTTGAACACGGTCCCGTTGCTGCCGGTGCCGGTGAGCATGATCGGCGAGCGCAGCGCGCCGAATTCGTTGGCGAAGGCCGCGCCGGAAAGCTCGCCATCGCCGTTGAGCACGAAGGTGGCGGCCGGGTAGTAGCCCAGCTCCGCCCGCGGCAGGATGGCGGTGAGGCCGGTGCGGATCGCATGTGGCCCGTCGCCTTCGACGAGCGTGACCTGGCCCACCAGCACGCCGGGGACATCAGTGATGGCGTTGAGGGTGCCCGGCGTGCCCTCGAAGGGGACGCCGAGATCGCGGGCGCGAGGCGCGGCCTGTGCCAGCGCCAGCGTGGGCACGAACAGGCACGCCGCGGCCACCAGGAAACCGAGTCGAGCCAACGGGTTCATCGCCACCTCCGGTCGTCGTTCGATGACACGGATTATGCCGCCAGGCGGGCATAGTGGAAGTGCCTTCGAGACGCTCCCCGGTCCCCGCGCCCGGGTCACGACCTACGGGCGTGGCCGAAAACCGAGCCCCGGAGCGTCATGCATACTGGGCGCACCTTGCGCGCTTCAGTGACTCTGGCAGGTTCCCCGGGAGGCCCCATGCGCTGCTTGCTCGTGCTTCTGCTCCTCGTCGCTTCCACGAACGTTGCAGGTTCCCCGGCGAAGCCATGGCAGTCCGACGGCCTCGACCACATCATGCTGTGGACCGACGACATCGACCGGACTACCGCGGTGTTCACCGTGAAGCTCGGGTTCCAGGTGATCCCGGGCGGAGACTTCGGCGACGGCGTGGCCAATCGCATCGTGATGATGGGCGACCCGAGTTATCTCGAACTGCTGTACACCACCCGGGAAAGTGGCGAGCTCAACGAATCCACCCGGACGCAGCTCGCCGAGCTGCGCGCGGGTACGGGGGTCAGGACGTTTGCGATACACCCGACCGACATCGACGAGGCCGATCGCTTCCTGCGCGACAGCGGATTCGAGCTCGACCCGCCCTCGGGCATGACCTACGACCCCGACGGCGACGGGCCGCTGCCCGCGGCGCCTTCGAGCTGGAGGACGCTGACGTTCACGAAGTCGCCTTTCACCTTCGGCGACCTGTTCCTGATCAACTACGCGAAAGACACGCCGACGCCCGAGCGGAAGGCGGACCGTGCGATCCAGCGGACACATCCCAACGGCACGTCGGCCTGGTCAGGCATCTGGCTGCTGAGCTCCGACGCGGACGCAGACATCCGGGCCTTCGAACGGATGGGCTTTGCAAACCTCGGCGGCATCGACATGCCGCAGATCGGCGCACGCGGAACGCGCCTGCAGGTCGGGCCGGACACCATCGTCGTGCTCGTGCCGCAGGGCGACGGACCGGCCGCGCAGGCGCTGGCGAAACGCGGCACCCACGTGATCGGCTTGAGCCTCGGCGTGGAGGACATCGGCCGCGCGCAGCGCATCGTCCAACGCGGCTATGGCGTCGAACTGACCCGGTATGCCGGCGCCAACGGCGAATCTATCCTCGCCCCGACGCATGCCGACCTGGGGCACTTCATCGAGTTCCACGCGCTGCCATCGAAGTAGGGTTGGCCTGCAGCTTCGCCGCCTCGGGCTGGAAAGGCAGCGACACCACCCGCACCCGCGCCGTCCGCCCGCCGGGCATCGGCCAGGCGATCGTGTTGCCCACGGCCAATCCGAGCAACGCAGCGCCAACGGGCGCAAGTACGGACACGCGGTGGCGCTCGAGGTCGGACTCGTGCGGATACACCAGCTCGAGTTCATGACGCGCGCCGGAGTCCTCGTCCTGGCAGACCACGCGCGAATTCATCGTCACCACGTCGGCCGGGATGCGATCGTCCTCGACCACGCGCGCACGGGCGAGCTCCTGCTCGAGCAGCTGCGCCATCGGCGAGTCCTGCAGTTCGGGGCTCTGCAGCAGGTCCTCCAGGCGGCGGACGTTGTGCGTGGTGACGATCAGGTCGGGGCGGTCCATGGCAAATCTCCTCGCCTCGCGGCAAGTGGGGTCGAAGTGGCGGTCTGCTGCTTCCCTCCTGTATTGGGCTCGAAAAACCGGAATCAAGGGCGCGGCCGCTGGCGGTCTGGCCGTCGGTGGCACGGTTCTCGTGCGCACGGTAAAGTCGAACCCATCCGACGGGAGACGCCATGACGACGCATCCGCCGCCGCGCCGCATCCTCCTGGCCAGCAACCTGACCAGCCGCGTGGACCGGGCGCTGGTGCGGGCGGTCCAGCTCGCCGGCGCATGGCAGGCGGAGTTGCACGTCGTGCATGCCGTGCAGGAAGCGCCGCCGTCGGTGCCGTTCGGCGTCGACCCGGACCTCTACCTTCGCGCGCACCGCGACCCGAAGGAACTGGCCACGCGACAACTTCAGCGCGAACTCGCCGACGCGGCTCCGCAGGCAAAACTCCATGTCGAGGGCGATGTCTCCCCGGCCCAGGCGATCATCGCGGTGGCCGAGCGCGAGGGTTGCGAGCTGATCGTGCTCGGCGAAACGCGCGAGCGGCTGATGGACCTGCGCGAAGGCACGGTGGACCAGGTCATGCGGATGTCACCGGTGTCCGTGCTCGCCGTCAGGAGCCGCGCGGGCGGCCCGTACCGGCACCTGCTGGTCGGCACCGACTTCACCGACGAGTCGCGCCAGGCGCTCGAGGCGGCGGTGGACCTGTTCCCGGACGCCACCATCCACCTGATCCATGCGTACTCGATGCCTTATGCCTCCGTCACCGACGACACGCCGGAAGGGCGCGAGTGGGCCGGCGCGCAGCTGGCGAAACTGCGCGAGGAAATCAGGGCGGCCAGGATACCGGCCGCGCGCCGCGACTCGATCCACCCCAGCACCGAAGCCGGCCCGCCGGGCCCGGTCATGCGCCAGGTCGTGATGGACCATGGCGCGGACCTGACCGTGATCGGCGCGCACCCGCGCGGGTTGTTGTTCGATGCGGTGGTCGGCAACTCCCGCCGCATCGTCGGCGCGATCCCGGGCGACGTGCTCGTCGTTCGCGCCACCGGGCGGCCTGCCTGATGGCCGGGCGCTAGGGCGCCGCGCATGTCGCTCTTCCTCCTCCTGCTCCTGCCTTTCCTCGGCAGCCTGGCCATGATCCTGCTGCCGGCGCGCGCGCGCACCACGCTCGCCACCGTCGCCGGCCTGGTGGCCGCGGGGGCGGCCGCCTGGGTCGCGAGTCTGTTCCCGCAGGTGCGCGATGGCGGGGTGATCCGGGAATCGATCGCCTGGATGCCGTCCAACGGCCTGGAGCTGGTCGTGCGCATGGACGGCTTCGCCTGGATGTTCGCGCTGGTGGTGACCGTCATCGGCGTGCTGGTGAGCCTGTACGCGCGCTACTACATGTCGCCGGAGGACCCGGTGGCGCGCTTCTATGCGCTGCTGCTGGCCTTCATGGGCGCGATGCTCGGCATCGTGCTGTCGGGCAACCTGCTGCAGATGGTCGTCTTCTGGGAGATGACCAGCCTCGTGTCCTTCCTGCTGATCGGCTACTGGCACCACCGCACCGATGCACAGCGCGGCGCGCGGATGGCGCTGGTGGTGACCGGGGCCGGGGGCCTGTGCCTGCTGGCCGGCATGGTCCTGCTGGGCCATGTCGCGGGCAGCTACGACCTGGACGTGGTGCTCGACGCCGGCGCCCTCGTGCGCGCGCATTCCCTGTACCCGTTGATCCTGGTGCTGGTGCTGTTGGGCGCGTTCACCAAGAGCGCCCAGTTCCCCTTCCATTTCTGGTTGCCGCGGGCGATGGCGGCGCCGACGCCGGTGTCGGCCTACCTGCACTCCGCCACCATGGTGAAAGCCGGCGTGTTCCTGCTCGCGCGCCTGTGGCCGGTGCTGTCGGGCACCGAATGGTGGTTCTGGCTGGTCGGCGGCACCGGCGCGGCGACGCTGCTGTTCGGCAGCTTCGCGGCGATGTTCCAGTCCGACCTCAAGCGGCTGCTGGCCTACTCCACCATCAGCCACCTGGGCCTGATCACCCTGCTGCTGGGCTTGAACAGCCCGCTCGCCGCGGTGGCCGCGGTGTTCCACACGATGAACCACGCGACCTTCAAGGCGTCCCTATTCATGGCGGCGGGCATCATCGACCACGAGACGGGCACGCGCGACATCCGCCGGCTCAGCGGCCTGATCCATGCCATGCCGCGCACCGGCATCCTGGCGATGGTGGCCACCGGCGCCATGGCGGGCGTGCCGCTGTTGAACGGGTTCCTGTCCAAGGAGATGTTCTTCGCCGAAGCGGTGTTCCTGCGCTCGCACGACTGGGTGGAGGTGGGCTTGCCGGTGCTGGCCACGCTCGCGGGCGTGTTCGCGGTGGTCTATTCGCTGCGCTTCGGCTTCGACGTGTTCTTCGGCCCGCCAGCCACCGGCTTGCCACGGCAGCCGGAAGAACCGCCGCGCTGGATGCGGGTGCCGATCCAGTTTCTGGTGCTGACCTGCCTGGTGGTCGGCATCGTGCCGGCGATCTCCATCGGGCCGTCCCTGGCCGCGGCGGCGCGGCCGGTGGTGGGCGGCGAGTTGCCGGAGTACAGCCTCGCCGTGTGGCACGGGCTGTCGCCGCCACTGATCATGAGCCTGATCGCGATCGCCTGCGGCATTGCCGGTTACCTGTGGCTGCGCAAGCAGCACGCGCAGGGCCGCCTGCAGGTGGCGCCGGTGCTCGGGCGTTTCAGCGGGCGGCACCTGTTCGAGAGCGCCTTGCTGGCACTGACGCGCGGCGCCCGCGCCTTGGTGCCCATCGCCGGGACGCGGCGACTGCAGCCGCAGATGTTCCTCATCATCCTGGCGGCGCTGGTCGTCGGCCTGCTGGCCTTCAAGGATGCGCCGCTGGAATGGGGTGACCGCGCGCGCCTGGCGCCTTCTCAACCGTTCGTGCTGCTGTGGCTGGTGGGCATGGTCTGCGCCATTGGCGCCGCGATGATGGCCAAGTACCACCGCCTGGTGGCGATCACGCTGATGGGCGGCGCGGGCCTGGTGACCTGCCTGACCTTCGCCTGGTTCTCGGCGCCCGACCTGGCGCTGACCCAGATCGTGGTCGAGATCGTCACCACCACCTTGTTCCTGCTCGGGCTGCGCTGGCTGCCGATGCGCGAGCAGCGACCGGCGCGCGTGGCGATCAGGGACCGGGCGCGACGCGGGCGCGACCTGCTGCTGGCCGTGTGCGCGGGCGGCGGCCTGGCGACCTTGTCCTTCGCGCTGCTGACGCGGCCGGCGCCGCACAGCATCTCGCCCTTCTTCCTGGAGCGCGCGCTGCCCGAGGGCGGCGGCACGAACGTGGTCAACGTGATGCTGGTGGACTTCCGCGCCTTCGACACGCTCGGCGAGATCACCGTGCTGGGCGCGGTCGCGTTGACGGTGTACGCCTTGCTGCGGCGCTTCCGGCCTCCGGCGGAGAGTATCGCGCGGCCCCTGCAGCAGCGATCCGCGCCGGTGGACGGCGGCTCGGACCTGGCCAAGCCGCAGCGCGGCGTGGATCCCGCGCGCGGCTACATGCTGGTGCCGGTGATGATGGCGCGGATCGTGCTGCCCCTGGCATTGGTCGTGGCCGCGCACTTCTTCCTGCGTGGCCACAACGAACCCGGCGGCGGCTTCGTGGCTGGCCTGGTGGTGGCGATCGCGCTGCTCATGCAGTACTTCGCCGCCGGCACGCGCTTCGTCGAGGCCCGCACCAACCTGCGGCCCGCACGCTGGATCGGCATGGGGCTGCTGCTGGGCACGGCGACGGGCCTGGGGGCCCTGGTGCTGGGCTATCCCTTCCTGACCAGCCACACCGCCCACTTTGTGTTGCCTTGGGTCGGTGAGGTGCACCTGCCGAGTGCGATGTTCTTCGACCTGGCGGTGGCGTCGGTGGTGGTGGGTTCGACGCTGCTGATCCTCACCGCGCTGGCGCACCAGTCCATCCGCGCACACCGCCACCCCGTGGAGCGCGCCTGATGGAAGTCCTGCTGGCCCTGGTGATCGGCGTGCTGGGCGGGGCAGGGGTCTGGCTCGTGCTGCGGCCGCGTACCTTCCAGGTCGTGATGGGCCTGGTGTTGCTGTCGTACGCGGTGAACCTTTTCATCTTCAGCATGGGCAGCCTGGTCATCGACCGGCCGCCGATCATCACGCCGGGTCTGGCCGCGGATCTCGCCCATTACACCGACCCGATGCCGCAGTCGCTGGTGTTGACCGCGATCGTCATCGGCTTCGCGACGACGGCCTTGTTCCTGGTGGTGGTGATCGCCGGGCGCGGCCTGAGCGGCAGCGACCACGTGGACGGCGGCGAGGATCCGCCGTGACCGGCCTGATGCCCACGCTGGTCGTGATGCCGGTGATCCTGCCGCTGGTGGTGGCCGCGCTGATGCTCTTGCTCGGCGAGCAACGCCGGCAGGCGCAGGCGAGGGTGGGCATCGCCGCCACGCTGGCCGGGCTGCTGGTGGCGGCGGCCTTGCTGTGGCGCGTGGACGCGGGCGGTGCGTCCGGCGACATCGGCGTCTACCTGGCGGCGAACTGGCAGGCGCCGTTCGGCATCACCCTGGTCGCCGACCGGCTTTCGGCCTTGATGGTGTTGCTGGTCGCACTGGTCGGACTCGGCGCGGCCTTGTACGCCGAGGCCGGGTGGTCGCGCGCCGGCGCCTACTTCCATCCGCTGTTCCAGATCCAGCTGATGGGCTTGAACGGCGCTTTCCTGACCGGCGACCTGTTCAACCTGTTCGTGTTCTTCGAGGTGATGCTGGCGGCGTCCTACGGTTTGCAGCTGCACGGGTCGGGGCCGCTGCGCGTGCGCTCGGGCCTGCATTACATCGCCGTCAACCTGCTGGCCTCGGCGCTGTTCCTGATTGGCCTGGCGGTGATCTACGGGGTGCTGGGCACGCTCTCGATGGCCGACATGGCCGACAAGGTCCCGCAGGTTGACCTGAAGGACCGCGGGCTGCTGCATGCCGGCGCGGCGATGCTCGGCGTGGCCTTCCTGGTGAAGGCCGCGATCTGGCCGCTCAATGCCTGGCTGGTGCCGGCCTACACCGCCGCGAGCGTGCCGGTGGCGGCGCTGTTCGTGCTGATGACCAAGGTGGGCATCTACGCCGTGTTGCGGATCTGGACGCTGATGTTCTTCTGGGAGGCCGGCGCGTCGGCGCATATCGGCGCACCCTTGCTGCTGGCGGGCGGCGTGGCGACGCTGGCTTTCGGCGCCGCGGGACTGCTCGGTTCGATCCGCGTCGACCGCATCGCCGCCTTTTCGCTGCTGGTTTCCTCCGGCACGGTGATGGCCGCGATCGGCATCGGGTCGGCGTCGGTGCTGGGGGCGGCGCTGTTCTACCTGGCGAGCGCCACGCTGGCGGCGAGCGGCCTGTTCCTGATGGTGGAACTGGTCAAGCGCACGAGTGCGCAGGGCCGGGGACGAAGCCCCGAGACGCCGCACGTGGTGGACGAGGACGACATCCTCGACGACGACCAGGTGCCGCTCGTCGGCCGGCCCGTGCCGGTATCGGTGGCCGCGCTCGGGCTTGCCTTCATGGTGTTCGCGCTGCTCGTGGCCGGGCTGCCGCCGCTGTCCGGTTTCCTCGGCAAGCTGGCGCTGTTGCTCGCGATGCTGCAGCCGGACGTCATCGAAGGGACAGCGGCGGTGGAGGCCATCCCCGGCACCGAATGGCTGTTGATCGGACTGCTGCTCGCGTCGGGCCTGTGCGCCACGGTGTCGCTGGCGCGTGCCGGCATCCGGCATTTCTGGGCCAAGGGCGGGCGCATCGCGCCGCCCGTGCATGCGGTCGAGGCGGTCGCGGTGTCCACGCTGCTCGTCGCTTGCCTGGCCCTGACGGTGTTCGCGGAGCCGGCCGCGCGTTACACGCGCCAGACGGCGGACTACCTGCATGCGCCGCGGCCCTACGTGGACGCCGTGCTGGGCGCGCGCGCGCGGCCCGGCCCGACCGCAGGTTCCACCGGCACGGTGGGTTCGCCATGACCCGCCTGCGCAAACTGATGCCCGAGCCGCTGCTGTCGGCCGTGCTGCTGGTGCTGTGGCTGCTGCTCGCGCGCAGCGGCAGCCTGGGCCAGGTGCTGGTCGGCGCCGTGCTCGCGCTTGCCGTGCCCATCATCGCCGCGAGTTTTCGTCCACCCGTGGTGCATGTGCGCCGGCCGCGCGCGATCTTCCGCTTCGTCCTGCTCGTGTTGGGCGACGTGCTGCTGTCGAACCTGGCGGTTGGCCGGGGCGTGCTGCTCTGGCGCTGGCGGCAACCGCGATCCGCCTTCGTGGTGGTGCCGCTGGACCTGCGCGACCCGCTCGGACTGGCGGCCTTGTCGCTGGTGACGACGATCGTGCCGGGCACGGTCTGGTCGGAGATCGCGGTGGATGGCAGTTCGCTGCTGCTCCATGTGTGGGACGTGCCGGACGAGGGCGCCTTCGTCGCGCGTTTCAAGGACCGCTACGAACGACCCTTGCGGGAGATCTTCGAGTGAGTGCCTTGCTCGAATACTCCATCGCCTTCGCCCTGGGCTGTTACGCGGTGGCATCGCTGCTGGTGCTGGTGCGCCTGCTGCGTGGGCCGCGTGCCCAGGACCGCGTGTTCGCGCTCGACCTGCTGTACCTGCACGCGATGCTGGTGATGATGGTCATCGGCATCGGCCACCAGAGCGACCGCTGCTTCGAGGCCGCGCTGCTGATCGCGGTGTTCGGCTTCCTCACGTCGGCGGCGATGGCCAAGTTCATCCTGCGTGGCGAGGTGGTCGAATGACGCCGCTGCCCGCCTGGATCGAGGTCCCCGTCGCGATCCTGGTCGCGTTGAGCGGCGTGTTCTTGCTGGTTTCGGCGATCGGCTTCCTGCGCCTGCCGGGCTTCGTGTTGCGGATGCACCCGCCAGCGCTCGCCTACACCTTCGCGACCTGGTGCGTCGCCATCGCCGCAGCCCTTTACTTTTCCGTGCTGGAGAACCGCGCGGTGCTGCATCCCTTGCTGGTGCCGGTGTTGCTGGCGATCACGGTGCCGGTGACGACGGTACTGCTGATGCGCACGGCGCTGTTCCGCAAGCGCCTCGCCAAGCATGATGGCGTGCCGCCGCCCCTGGCGCCGTTGCCGGAAGACGCAGCCGGGGAAGACTGAACCCGGGGCATCTCGGGTTCTGAAGCCTTCGCGTGCGGGGGTGGCGATACAATCGACGCATGCAGAAGTCTCTCCTGGTTCGATTCCGTCGTGTATGCACCCTGGCGATCCTGCTTCTGTCGGTCGCCTGCAACCGGCAGGCGCCGCCTGCGCCGCCCGCGGCGCCCTTGACGACGGTGGAAGCGGCGGCGGGCCTGGAAAACGGCGCCATCAGCGTCGCGCCCATCACGCCCGAGCCTCAGGCGCCGAAGCTCGGCACCAAGTCCGGGCCAGACAAACTGGACTGGTCGCCCGTCGAGCTCGCGTCCGGCCATGCCTCGCTGAGCTGCAGCCTGAACTACGCGGCGCATGGCGACGGCGAGAGGCTGCCCGCCATGGATCGCAAGACGCTCGAGGCGGCCCTGGGCGACTGCGTGGATCGCGGCGTGCTGCGGCTGCGCTACCGGGGCCGCATCGCCGCCGATTTCGCCACGCTGGTCGAGCGCGTCGCGCGCGTGGCGGACGGACTGAAGATCGGCAAGCGCGTGCTCGACCTGGATTCCGCCGGCGGGCAGGTGGAGGACGCGATCCGGGCCGGCGATGTCATCGCCGATTCGCGCTGGACGGTCTGGGTTCGCGAGGATTCGGTCTGCCACAGCGCCTGCGTGCTGGTGCTGAGCGGCGGCGACGTGCGGCACCTGGCCGGGAGGATCGGCATCCACCGCATCATCCGCATGAGTTCGACGGCGACGACGCGCGCGGAACTCAACGCGGAGCTGAAGCTTGTCTACGACCGCGTCCGCGACTACCTGGAGCGCAACGGCACCAGCACCGCGATCGCGGACCTCATGAAGGCGGTGCCGAATCGCAGCCTGCGCGTGTTGACGGACGATGAGCTGATGCGTTTCGGGTTGGAGGGCATCAACTCGGCGCAGGACGACCTCGACCGGCTGCGCCTGCAGCGCGAATGCGGCGAGGACTTCGTGGCCCGTCGCGACGCCTTCGCGCGCGCCTTCGACCAGCGCTGCCGCGGCGTGCTCAGCGACCTCGACGACCAGAATGCCTGCGGACTGAGCCTGCGTGCGCGTTTCGGATTTCCCGACGCCTCCTGTCCAGCCGAGAGTCCGCTATCGGAGTTCGATCTTGGCCAACTCGAGCCGGAGCCGGTGAAGGAGCCTGCGCAGGAGGCCGTGGCGCGGGAGCCGGCCGCGCAAGAGCCGAAGGAGGAGGCGCCGACCGGCCAGGAGCCAGGCACGGAGGAGGAACCGATCGCGCCGGATTCGACGGCGGAAGCGCCGACGGAGGCGGGCTCGGGCGAACCCTCCGAACCGCGGCACAAGTCCGGTTCCGAGCGCTAGTCAGCCGTTCGGCCCGAGGTCGTGTAGGACGTTTCCTACAGCACCGCGGCGTGCCGGCGTGCTGCGTTGACAGGCATCGTCTTTCGCTGCAGCCTGCGGGATCGCAATCACCAGAAAGCCCTCCATGTCGCACACCGATGACTTCCAGGACCACCAGGTCACGCAATCGAAGGCGGGCAACACCGCGACCTTCGTGTTCGCCGAGGACGAGCTGAAGTACACCCTTGCCGACCGGACCTCCAGCACGACCATCAAGACCTCGTACACCGCGCTGTCGCGCGACCATGGCTTCTTCATCGAGCGCAATACCTGGCTGATGAATGTTGGCTGGTTGTGGATCGCATTGGGTGCGGTGCTGACCGTCATGCGCTACACGCAGACGCAGGCGCTGGTTCCTTCGTTCTGGCTGTTCGTCGGCGCGGGCTGCGTGGCGTGGGTCTGGCTGCGCACGGTTCGCTACGTCAAGATCCCTTGCGAAAACGGCACGCTCTTCGTCATCGAGGACGCGCAGCAGTCCGCGCTGATGGCGGAGCTCGAGGCGCGCAGGCTGGAGCAGTTGCGCCGCTGGCACGACTTCATCGACGCCAGCGAAGACGTGGCCCGCCAGCGCAAGCGCTTCGCCTGGCTGCACGAGGAAGGCGCGCTGGACGCCGAGGCGCTGGCCGAGCGCCTGGGGCAACTCGACCGCCTGCACGTGCCTGGGCGCACCACGGTCGAGCCCGTCCTGCCCGGCGAGCCGAGCCCGGGGTCGATGCTCAACTGACCCGCTTTAGGCGTTGAGGTCCTGCGTGGACGACCCGCTGGCCGTATTGCGATCTCCGGAGCCGGTGCGCAGCTGCGTGCCGTCCTGCTCGGTTTCGTCGTAGGACTCGCTCGCCGACTCCGTGGCCTCGGCCGAGTCCGGTCCAGGCGCATTGCGATGCTGAGGATTGCCGCCCGCTTCGGCGATGTCCTGCGGCGAACCGTCGCCGCTGCGCACGCGGGTGCCGAGTCCGGCGCCACCGCCGTCGGGCTGCGCGCCCACCACGGACTGGGTGCCCTGGTCACCCGGCGTGCCGGAGCCGAACTTTTCCTTGTCGATGTCGTGCTTGCCTTCCCTGGCGGTCATGGAGCTCTCCTGGTCGGATCGAGCTTCCAATCTAGCGCCTGGCCGCTCCGCATTTGCGAACCGTCCGTTGACGAAGGCCTGCGCGCTTAGCCGGGCTTCAGCCCGGCTCAGTGATGGGCAAACGCCGACGACGTCCCGTCGGCAGCCACCAGGTCCACCGCATAGGGCTGCTCGTGTCCGGCCGGAACCTCCATGCCCGGCGAACCCGCCGGCATGCCGGGAACGGCGAGGCCGCGGGCATGCGGCTTCTCGGCCAGCAGGCGCTTCACGTCGTCGGCGGGAACGTGGCCCTCGACAAAGTAGTCACCGACCTGCGCGGTATGGCAGGACGCCTTGTGGGAAGGCACGCCAAGACTGCGCTTGATCGGATCCAGGTCGTTCGTGTCACGCACCTCGACCTCGAACCCGGCGCTGCGCATGTGCTCGACCCAGGCAGTGCAGCATCCGCATTGCGGGCTCTTGTGTACGACCACGAGGGGCAGCACGTTGGCGGCGGGGGTGGAATCGCTTGCGCCAGGCACGCTGGCAGTTTCTGCGGGAGCCGCAGCCGCTTCGAGCGACGCGGCGGTTTCGCTGGCGGCCGGACTGTCAGGCCCGGAGCAAGCCATGGTTCCGGCAGCCCAGAGGACCGAAGCGAAGGCGAGTACGTTGCGCTTCATGAATCCCTCCTATTTGAAGATCGCCGACAGGATACTCCGCACCGTCGGATCGTCGCCCACCGGCACCACGAACAGGTAGGTGAGGTGGGCGACCATCAGCAGCCAGAACGAGGGATGCCGGAAGCTGCCGAACTTGCGGTAGTACACGAGGACCAGCGCCATCATCACCAGCATGGACGGCAGCGCCAGCTTCACCAGCGAGATGCCGGCCATGTTGCCCTGGTTGGCCATGATCCAGGCGATGCCGAACATCCGCGCCAGGCCGGGCGAGAGCACGAAGAACACCGAGGCCATCATCCACTGCACGTGGCCGGCGAGGTCGCGGCGCTTCATGGCGACGATGGCCATCGCCACGCTGGCCAGGAACAGGCTCACCAGCACCACGTCCACGATGACGGCGAAGTAGGCGAAGGTCGGGTTGAAGAACCCGTTCGGGTCCAGGGTGGCGACGTCGTCGATGTTCTTGGGGATGATGGTGAGCGCGCTGCCGGCGACCACGCCGGCGAGCAGGGTCGCGAAGGCGCCGAGCAGGCGATGGCGCGGAACGTCGCGCCGCCGGGTGATCAGCCAGGGCTGCACCACCACCAGGATGTACCAGAGCGTGGCCGACAGGCCATGCACGTGCTGGTGGAAGGTAGCGCCTCTCAGGTTGAAGTAGTAGCTGTACGAGAACCCCAGCACCGAGATGGCGAAGGGCAGCAGCATCCACAGGTGGAAGTTCCGGTACTTGTCCCAGCCGGCTACCGACGCCGCGCTCGCGCTCGCATTCATCAGGCTCCCCTTGCCCGGCGCCGAGCGGTCCGCCGGCCGGGCCATCTTCCGATGAAATCGGAGGGGATGCCAAGCCCTCGGGGGCGAGGCCTTACGGCTCCACGAAGTTGTCCCGAGGCCGCAGGTCGATCAGCAGCGATCGCGGGTCCACGCCCACGTGTCCCGGCTCGTCCGGCACCACGACGGTGATCGTCTCGTCCGCCCGGGTCACGCGGTGCTTGCGCAGGTACATGGGCTTGCCGACGACTACCTGCCGGTTCTCCAGCCGCTGCGTCGCGCCGGGGTAGACGCCGATCTCGACCCACTCGTCCAGTGGCCGGTCCTGTTCGGCGCCGGTTTCGTCCACCACCAGTTTGCGTGCGCGCAGGTCCAGGGTGAGCTGCCAGCGGCCGTCGGCGAGCCGCTTCTTCGACGCTTGCGTGGCCGCGAGTTCCCAATAGGTGTTGGCGGCGAACAGGTCGTGCAGCAGGCCGCGATGCCGCGTCGGCGTGACGGCCTGCAGCTCGCGATAGAGGTCGAGCGTGGTCGCCAGCTTCGCGCTTCCGCGCGGGTGCGTGTCGAGCAGCCGGCGCAGGGCGAGGTTGACCTGCTCGCGGCCGACGTATTGGCTCAGCGCATGCAGCGCCAGCGGTCCCTTGCGGTAGTTGAGGAACTGCTCGGTGGCGCGCAGGAGCGGCGGCATCGCCAGCGACTTCGGCACCTGGTACTGGTCGCGCATCATGCCCAGGTAGGCGTCGCGTTGCGCCGCGCCGAGCGTGGCTTCCACCACCTGCAAGGCGGAGTAGGTGGCCATGCTCTCGATCAGCAGGCCGGCGCCTTCCACGTGGGCGGGGCGGAAGCGGTTGCCGCCCCACCATTGGTGCGCGACCTCGTGCGCGGTGACGGCGCTGACGAGGTCCAGGTCGCCATCCTTCGCGGCTGGGTTCAACAACGAGAAACCGTCGCCGTAGTCCACCAGGCTCGGCTCGGAGTGCGCGCCGATGCCGCGCTCGGAGACCTCGACCAGATGCAGGGATTCGTTGGCATACGGACCGAACAGGCGGCCGTAGAGCCCGAGTGCGGCACAGGCGCTGCGTGCGCTGGCGTCGACGATATTGGCGTGCGTCGGGTGGTGGTAGATCCCGAGGTCCACGCCGTGGCAGTGCTCGCGGCGCAGGGCGTAGCGGGCCGAGTAGAACTGCACGTCGACGCCGATGGGCGCCTGCGTGGCGTAGTGGAAATAGCGCCGGCCGTTCTCGCGCCAACTGCGGCGCAGCTGGCCGGGCGCGACGGCGACCTGGTCGCCGGCGGTGCCGACGATGGCCTCGAACTGCATCCCGACGTCGCCGGGGGCGCCCTTGCGCTGTTTCTCGTCCTCCAGCCTGGGCACGAGCGGACGCGCGGGCAGGCCCTGCGTCAGCCGGTCGCCCGCCGCGCGCAGTTCGCGCACCGGTTGGTAGCCGATGGAGGGAACGTAGGCGAGGGCGATCAGCCAGCTGCCGTTGGCGGCGACGGACTCGTTGGCGCCGCCGTTGCCGAAGCCGCGCGGCGCGAGCCGGACCTCGTAGCGCAGCTGCATGGATTCGCCCGGCCGCAGCGGCGTCTCGAGCTTGTAGATGCGGTGGCCCAGGATGGCGTCGCTGACGACGGGTCTTGCCGGCCGGTCGAAGTCGAGACGGCGCGTCTCGACACCGACGCCGGTGGAGGTGGCGACGTGCAGCGTGTCGACGGCCTGCGCGGTGGAGTTCTCCAGCCGGAAGCTGCCGCTGAACTGCGCGGCGCGCCGTTCCGGGTAAATCTCCACGCGCATGGTGGACTTGGCCACCCGCGGTTGCGGCACGTCGGCGTAGCGTGCGTACAGGCGTTCGTACTCGGCCTGGCGAGCCAGGCGCATGGCCTGCGGCTGATAGGCGTTCAGCACGTTGGTGTTGTAGAAGATGAAGCCGCCGACGCCCAGCACCACCGTCGCGGCCAGCACGCCGGCGAAAACCGTGGGACGCGTCAGCCGCGCCCGCGCGAGCTTCAGCCGCGCGCCCGCATCCGATTCCCGACCGCGCACCCAGGCCAGCCGCGCCAGCACGGCCAACACGAGGGCCCAGGCGAACCAGTAGGCCTTGAACGCCAGCCACGGCGCCAGCGAGTCGCCGAAGCCGCGGATGTCCGAGTACGACCAGGCCGGGCTGGCGCCGAAGACCAGCAACTTGTGTTCCAGGCCGAGCAGCGGCGCGAATGCGATCGCCCCGTACATCACCAGCGCGGCCAGGGTGCCGAGCTGCTTGTGGTTGATGAGGGTGTGGACCGAGAGGGCGAGCAGGGCGAACAGCAGGTAGTCGGGCAGTTGCAGGCCGAGCAGGACCTTCGCGAAGACGGCGGGCTCGTGGTGTGCGTAGCCCAGGATCGACTGGCTGAGCATCGCCGCGCCGCCGAGCACCAGCATCCATGCCACCAGCACCACCGCCAGCGCCAGGAACTTGGCGACGAAGAACACCCATTCCGGCACCGGCGCCGCGCCGCTGATCTCGCCCATGCGGGCATCGCGATCGGCCCACACCAGCTCGCCAGCGTAGAAGATCATCAGCAGGGGAACGATCATCCACAGGCGGTTGGCGGGATTGGCCAGCGCCGAAGTGATGTAGCCGAGCAGGTATTCGGCGCGCGGCAGCAGCGGCACGCCCATGAATTCCATGTTGGCCGAAAGCACGACGCAGGTCAGGAAGCCGACCACGCCGAGGGGCGCGAACACGGTCCAGCCGCGCGCGAGCGAGCGCAGCGAGCGGCCGGTGACGGCGAGCAACTGGCGCCATTGCGACACGCCGCCGAAGCTGCGCACGGCGACCGCCGTGGCAGGAGATCGCACGGGGGCGGATGCCGGTTTTTGCACCGATTCGTCGTTGGCCACGGCACGCTGCTTCGCGCGACGCCCAAGGCGACCGCGCTCCGCGGGATGCGCCAGGCGGAATCGCCGGTAGGTGAATGCCAACACCAGCGCGCCCACGACGATCCAGAACAGACGATTCACCAGCACCACCGGCTGCAATCCGACCAGGCGGGTGTTGACCTCATGCGTGGTCCAGGTGTCGGTCAAGCCGCTGACGATGGCGATCATGCCGACCGGATCGAGGACGCGCGCCAGGTCCCGCTGCTCGAACACCACCGAGACGAACGCGGCCAGTCCCATGGACGCGAAGAACAGCAGCACGCTGCCGAAGTAGCTGACGATGCTGCGGCGGCTCAGGGCCGCGAAGCAGAACTGGACCGCCGTGGCGATAAAGGCGTTGGGCAGGGCAATGAGGAAATAGGCGAGCAGGAAGGCCTCCAGCCGCCACGGACCGCGAAGCTCCGGCTCCACGTCGGGCCAGAGCATGCCCAGCAACATGCCCGCGGGCACGGCCAGCAGGATCAACGCATTGAGTGCGTACGCCGCCAGGAAGCGCCCGGCCAGGTACTGGAGTTTCGGCACCGGCGCGCTGAAGCTCAGCGGGTGCAGGCCGGACTCGACGTCACGGGCCGCGGCCTCGCCGGCGACGGACGCGGCGAGGAACAGCCACAGCATGCTGGCGACCACCGTGGTCGAGGCGATCACCAGCGGCACGTTCAGCAGCAGCCAGCCGTCGCGCGCATCCGGCACGTAGTTGGACTGGATGATGCTCCATGCAATGAAGAACAGCATCGCGAAGAACAGCCAGGTCGCCGGGCGGCGCAGCTGGTAGGCGAACTCGAAGGCGAAGATCGTTCCCAGCTTCATGCAGCCGCCGCCGGCTGCGACGGCCTGCCGAGCTGGCCGATATGCCCGGCCATCGTGCTGAAGTAGACGTCGGTGAGGTCCGGCGCGGTCGGCTCGAAGCCGGGGCCGGGTGAGCTCGTGGCGTACACGTGCACGACGGTGCGCCCGCCCAGCAGCGTGGTCGAGATGACGCCGTGGTCGCGCTGCACGGCCGGCAGTTCCTCGCGGGCGATGACGCGCCGCCAGATGCGGCCGCGGATGTCGTCCATCGCCTGCATCGGCTCGGCCTCGAGCAGGATCCGCCCGCGGTTGATGATGGCCATGCGCGTGCACAGTTCGGAAACGTCTTCCACGATATGCGTGGACAGGATCACCACGCTGGTCTCGCCGAGCTCACTGAGCAGGTTCAGGAAGCGAACTCGCTCGGCCGGGTCCAGGCCGGCGGTGGGTTCGTCCACGATCAGCAGCTTGGGATTGCCCAGCAAGGCCACGGCCACGCCGAAGCGCTGGCGCATGCCGCCGGAGAAGCCGCCGAGCTTCTGGTGGCGCACGTCCCACAGGTTGACCTGCTGCAGCAGGGCCTCGACCACCTCGCGGCGTGCACCATGGGCGGCGAGGCCCTTCAGCACGGCGAAGTAGTCGAGCAGGGCGTAGGCGCTGGCCTGCGGGTACACACCGAATTCCTGCGGCAGGTAGCCCAGGGTCTTGCGCACCTCGTCCTTGGCATGGAGCACGTCGAGTTCGCCGAGCATCGCGCTGCCGCCGTCGGCTTCCTGCAGGGTCGCCAGGATGCGCATCAGCGTGGACTTGCCGGCGCCGTTGGGTCCGAGCAGCCCGTACATGCCGACCGGGATGGTGAGGCTCACCTTGTCCAGCGCCTGGACGCCGTTCGGGTAGCGCTTGCTGATGTCTCGCAGGGTCAGTTGCATGGCGGCTCGCGTCGGGATTCGGGAATCCCGGCAAGCATCGCGGCACGGGGTGGCGCTAGGGTGGGGCGCGTGTGTGCGCAGGGTGAAGTGACAAAGGTCATCGTGACCAATGCCGTTATGTGAACTATTTCCGATTGCCTTTGCGATTGACCGGGAAACGCAATCCTCCGCACAATCGCGGGGCATGCGGGGGCAGTCGCCTGCAGTCGTTCCAGACCTGGCCGGGGACACGGGTCATGGCTGGCCATCGGGCGCCGCTATCTGGACATCCATGCCGCACCTCGTCGTTGGTTCCGTACCTCGCGCTTTCGCCCGGCTGTTCATACTTGCCCTTGCCGTCGGCTTCGTCGCCACCGCCCCCGCGCGCGCGGCCACCGACACCCGGGTCGAAGCGCTGGTCGTGCCGACGATCAACATCGACGACGTCACCATTGCCGAGGGCGATGGCGTCGCCAAGAACGCCGTTTTCACCGTCAGCCTGTCCGAACCGACCACGGTGGACGTCGGTTTCATGGTTGGCACCGCCGAAGTCGGCGCGATCGGCAACGACGATTTCCAGCACTTCTACTCCTCGCCGCGCACCATTCCCGCCGGGCAGACCAGCCTGGCGCTGGACCTGGTCATCTTCGGCGACACGGTGCTGGAGACCGACGAGAGCTTTCAGGTGCTGCTCGAGGCGGTGAGCAACGCCACCGTGGGGAAGGGCGTGGGTATCGGCACGATCGTCAACGACGATGCCGGCGCCGCCCCGACCCTGATGGTGGGCGACCTGTGGATCGCCGAGGGCAGCGGGGGAAGCAAGATCGCCAACTTCACCGTCCAGCTGTCGCAGCCAGCGGCGGGCGACGTCAACTTCAGCGTGGCTACCGCCAACGGCACGGCATCGGCTGGCAGCGACTACACGGCCCTCAGCCTCGCCGGCCAGGTGATCCCGGCCGGGCAATTGTCGAAGACCGTGTCGGTCACGATCGCTGGCGACACCAGCCCGGAGCGTGACGAAAGTTTCCAGGTGAACCTTTCGAACGTGGCGGGCGCCGTGCTGGGCCGCAGCCAGGCCACCGGCACGATCGGCAACGACGACAGCGTCAGTTCGGTGAAGATCTCCGTCGGCGATGCCTACGCCCAGGAGGGTAGCAACGGGTCAAAGGTCGTCACCTTCTACGTGAGCCTGACCAAGGCGGCGGCCAGCACCGTCACCTTCGACATCTGTACCGAGGACAGCAGCGCCACGGCGGGCAGCGACTACCAGGCCCTGTCGCTGGTCGGGCAGACGATCGCCGCCGGCCAGACCGGCAAGGCATTCTCTGTCACGGTGTTCGGCGACACCACGCCCGAGAGCAACGAACGCTTCGTGTTGACGCTCTCCAACATCGTCAACGCGGCCGTGCAGTACGCCGATCCGCACGGCGTGGTGACCATACCCAACGACGACGCCACGGTATCCATCAGCGATGCCTCCGTGCTGGAGGGCGACGCCGGCAACACCAGCATGCAGTTCCTGGTGACGCTGTCCAACACCGTAGAGGGTGCCGTCAACTTCATGCTGACCGCGTGCGACGGAACGGCCACCGTCAGCGGAGGGGACTATTCCCGGCCAGGCGACACGACCTTGAAGCAGTTCCCCGCTTTTGCAACGACGATGACCGTCAGCGTGTCCGTGAACGGCGATCTCGAGCAGGAGGAGGACGAGACGTTCTGCGTGGACGTGACCCAGCTCAATGGGGCACAACCCGGCGATACCCACGCGATCGGCACCATCATCAACGACGACCTGGGCCCGTCCACGTTCTCCATCGGCGACGCGTCCGTGGTGGAGGGTGACTCGGGCTTCGCCTACCTGGCGTTCCCGTATACGCTCGACCGCGCGTCCAAGGTCGGCATCAACGTCAGCTACCACACCGAGTCCTGCGGTGGCACGGCCCAGCCCGACGTCGCGTTCCCTTACCAGCCCGGTGACTACACGTCCGCCTCGGGAACGAACGTGCAGGTCTCGACCTCAGGGGGTGGCGGCAACTTTTACGTGAGCGTGCGCGGCGACACCAACTACGAGCCCGACGAGCAGTTCTGCCTGAAGATCGACGGCATCAGCGGTGCCAAGCTCGGCAAGGACACGGCCATTGGGACGATCGTCAACGACGACGCGTTGCCGGCGCTGTCGGTTTCCAATTCCGAAACCAGCGAGCGCAATCCCGGCCTGGATTGGCCGATGATTTTCAGCGTCTACCTGTCGAAGGTGAGCGCGACCGATGTCACCTTCGACGTGGTCACCGACTACGGCACCGCCGCGCCGGACGTGGATTTCGTCTCCACGTCCCTTGTCGGACTGACCATCCCGGCGGGGCAGGCCTCGACCACCTTCGAGGTATTGGTGAAGGGCGACGAGGAGACTGAACTCGACGAGGCATTCACCGTCAACCTGCGCAACGTCGTTGGCGCGCCCGTGGCCAAGGCCCAGGGCCGCGGACTCATTCTGGACAACGACTGGCCCACGCTTTCCGTGGATGGAGTGACCATCGAGGAGGGCGACGACGGCAGGCGTACGGCGACCTTCGTGGTATCGCTGTCCCACCCCGTATCAAGGGCGATCCTGTACAACATCGCCACGACCGCCGGCACGGCCACGCCCGGCGAGGACTTCGTGGCGACAAGCCAGGTCGACCGCCTGATGGATCCGGGGCGGTCGCGGGCCGTGTTCGAGGTTCCAATCATCGGTGATGACGTGGTCGAAGCCGATGAGACCTTCGCGGTTTCGCTCAGCATCGTCCGCGGTGCCTGGGCAGGCGGCCTGGCCTTCGCCACGATCGAGGATGACGACGCGCCCGCGGTGGCTTCCATCGCTGACATCCAGGGAAGCGGCGCCACGTCGCCTCTTGTCGGCAAGGCGGTGCGTACGGAAGGGGTCGTCACCGCGCTTGCGCGTGGCGGGTTCTTCCTGCAATCAAGGCACGACCAGCAGGACGCCTACGCGGCGACGGCCGAAGGCCTGTTCGTGTCGAGGCAAGGTTCGAACGTTGCCGTAGGCGATGCGGTCCAGGTATCGGGTGTCGTGCAGGAGGTTTCGTCCGTCGGAAGCCCCGACGCCCTGCTGACGACCTTGATTGCGGACGCCGTGAAGGTGACCGGCCGCGAGCGGGCCTTGCCCCGACCGGTCGCACTAGTCGACGGCACCGGAGCGCCCGCGGCGACCGCATCTTCCCTCGAGCCGTTGGAAGGCATGCGGGTTTCGGGTTCGCCGTTGACCGTTCTCGCCGCCTCCGGCGGCAGCATCGACGAGCGTAGCAGCCGCGTACGCAGCGACGGTCGATTCCATGCTTCGGTCCGGGATGGCGAGGGCGCTGCGCATCGGCTGCAGATCGTGTCTACGGGCCAGCCTGGCGCACCCGCCCTGTCGGCCGACGCCGGCGACATCGTCAGCGGACTGGTGGGCGTGCTGCGCCAGGGCGGAGGCGGCTTCGAACTGCTGCCCGACCCGAGGGCGGCGATCCGCATTGCCTCGCGGGCGCGTCCGACAGCCGTCGCGGGCGCGGGTGCATCCGAAGTCGCGCTGGGAAGCATGGATGTCCGACGCTTCTTCGACAGCTCGCGCGCGACCGGCGAACCAGTGATGTCGCCCGGGGCCTACGCGACCCGACTGGCCAAGACCGCGAACGCGATCTGCGCGTATGCCCGCAGCCCGGCCATCCTGGGTGTCCATGGAATCGAGAACCCTGACGTGCTCGGAGACATCGCCGCGGCCGTGAACAGCCGCGCAGGCAATCTGCTGTTCCCTGGCAGTTGCGCAGGGGACCCGGATTACGTGGCGTTGGTGGATGAATCGGTGCCCGGGGGCCGCGGCCTGGGCGTGCTCGCGAGCACGGCGACGGTGCGGCCTGGCGTTGCGCGGGTCGAGGTGCGGTCGGCCACTGCCCAGGCGCATTCGGAGATATTTGGCTGGCGCGACGGCGGCCGTGAGCCGCTGTTCGACGCTGCGCCCCTGCTCGTGCACGCGCGTATCAATGCGGCCGATGGGAGCTCGCTCGACCTTGCGGTGCTGGTCGCGCATGCTGCGGGCGCCCCGGGTCGCGAGGCGCATGGCTGGCCATCGCGAAGCGAGTACGTGCGCGCCCGGCGCGCCGCGCAGGCCGACGCCTTGGCCGACGTGATCCGGAGCCATCGTCGCGCGCAACCTGGCCTGCCACTGGTGGTGATGGGTGATGTCGACGCACTGGCCGTTGAGCCGGAACTGGTCGACCTTGGCGCGCGGCTGCCAGCCGTTGAACGATATTCGGCGGTGCGCGATGGCCGGCCGATTGCAGCCGACAAGGTGCTGGTGAGTCAGGATCTGTTGGAGCCAGCCTTCGAGGCCCGCGTCGAGATGGCTCGCATCAACGCCGACTTCGGCGAGGACAACCACGGCGATGCACGCGTTCCGGTGCGCATTGCCGATCGCGACCCGGTGATCCTCTTCCTGCGCACCCACTGAAGTCCGGGTCGCGGATTTCTGCGCCGCGTTCATCGTCGCCTCGACAGGCTTCGTCGGCGGCAAAGGCTGCTTGGTCGCATCCAGCTGGCGGCGCGTGCGGCCGCAGGGGCACGCTGCACCGGTCACCCCACGCAGGAGCGCCGCGTGTCCTCCGTTGCCCTGTTCTCGCCCGAAGTGGCCCGTGGGTGGCTGCCCTGGGCCTGGTTGTCGCCGATCCTGCTGATCTTCTTCGTCGCGGCGCCCGTCATCGCCATGGACGGATGGATGCAGGCGCAGCAGTGGTCCACGCCCCGTGGCGATCCGATCGGCATCGCCGGCCTGCATGCCTTGCTGTGGCTGGGTTTCGCGCCAACCCTGCTGGCCGTGCTCGCCTGGGTGCGCCTCGTGGAAGGCCGATCGCTCGCCAGCATCGGGCTGAACGGTCCCGCGCCGATGAAGCCCTTCATGCACGGCCTGGGCGTGGGCGTGGCGATGATCTGCCTGCTCGTCTTCGCGATCTGGGCGGGCGGAGGACTGGAGGCCGCTGGCATCGGCCCCGCCTGGCGCGAGCCGCGCAGCCTCTGGCACATCGCGCTGCTGCTGGCGGGCTTCATCTTCCAGGCCGGCACGGAGGAGATCATCTTCCGCGGCTGGCTGTTGTCGGTGCTGGCGCGCAGGAGCAACGTCATGGTGGCGGTGCTGGTGGTGTCGCTGGTGTTCTGCCTGCTGCACTACGGGCCGCAACAGCCACCGCGCGTCACCGCGAGCACCTTCCTGTTCTCGCTGTTCGCCTGCGCCTGGGTGCTGCGCGCCGGCAGCATCTGGGGTGCCATGGGCTGGCACGCGGGATGGAACTGGTGGCTCGCCACCGCCTTCGAGCTGCCCGTCACCGGCATTGACGCGAACCTGCCGGCGCTGGTCGTCGCGCTGCGTCCGCAGGGCGCCGATGCGCTGACGGGCGGCGCCGAGGGGCCGGAGGGCAGCGTGCTGTGCGTCGCGCTGTTCCTGGCGGCGCTGATCGCCATGCGCTGGTGGGCGGGCCGGCGTCGCGCGAACCCTAGGTCGATGGCGCCGGCGTCGTGAAGCGATCCTCGAACCACGCGTTCCACTGCGGCGTGATGCGCGCCACGGTGGCGGCGGCTTCGTCGCCATACAGGTACAGGTTCATCCCGACCATCGTTGGGCTGCCCGGATAGGTGAAGGCGCCGAGCGCCGCGAGACCGGGCCCCGGCGTGTCGAGCCGCAGCAGGGCGTCGAAGGGTTCCTTCGTCGCCACTTCGACGACGCCGCCGAGCGAAGGTGCGCCCGCGGGCGAGGTCCAACGCTGCCCCGCGGCGGCCACGCCGAGCGCGCTGGTCAGCGCATCCCAGGCCTCAGCCTCCGACATCGCGACCGGCGTGCTGACCTGCATGATGGCGCCGTGCTGGCCGCGGAAGTGGGTCATGTACAGGCGCAGGTTGTTGATGAAGCCCGCCCAGCCTTCCTTCGCGCCCTCGAGCTGGTCGTCCCATTCGTCGGTGCTGGCGAACAGGCTGTGGACCATGCGCACGCGGCAAATGCCGCCGGCCTTGGCTTCGATGTGCCACTCGGTGGCGATCGGCGGCGAGCCGCCGTAGACCTCGCCTTCGCCCGACCAGCTGCGCGGAGGATCCCAGGTCTTGACCGCGCCGCAGGCATGCAGGCCCTGGCCGAAGTTGCACATCATCACGGCGGGCTTGCCGTCGCGGTCCTCGAATTGCGTCGGCACGAACCACGCCGACATGCCGGGCCCGGTGGCGATGGCGTCCCACACTTCCTCGGGCGTGCCGGGAACTTCGAACTCGACCTCGAGGGCGCGGCGGCCGTCGTCTTGCTGCTTCACGTTCATGCGGAGTCCTTGCTGTCGTTGGCATGGGGCAGGGGATGGGCCGCGACGACGAGGCGATGCGCGCGTCCGCCGGGGGCGGATTCGTCGTGGTACTTCGCTACGAGTTTGGCGATGGCTTCGCCCAGTTCCTGGCTGAACGCAGCGCGATCCTGGGCAGAACGGAAACGTACTTCGGTGTCCACCGACAGCGTGGCCAATCGCTTGCCGGTGGCATGCGCACGCCGAAGCAGGGCGCCGACTTCGCGGACCATGCGCGCGCCCAGCGCGACCAGGTAGTCGGCGGACAGCGTGTCCACCTCGCGACCGGCGCCGGCCGCGACCGGGCCCAGGGCCTTGGGCGCGATGACGAAGGACGAGGCGGTCGCCACCATCAGGCGTTCGGTCAGCCCGCCCCATTTGCGCTCCTCGGCCAGGCGCACGAGTCCGTGTGCCTCCAGGGCATGCAGGTGGTAGTTGATCTTCTGCCGGGTGAGCCCGACGCGGTTGGCCAGCGTGGCGGCCGAGGCGGGCTCGGCCATCGCGGCAAGCAGGCGGGCGCGCGTGGGCTCCAGCGCAGCGGCCGCGGCGGCGGGATCCTCGATGACGTGGACGTCGAACATGACCCGAGACTACCTTTGACAAAAATATCTGTCAAGGCAGGGTTGGCCTGATCGGCAGGGTTAAGATGGCGGGACTTTCCGCGGGTGGCGCACTCCTCATGACTTCGAGCATCCGGCGGTCGTTCGTGTCCCTCCTCGTGGCATCAGGTCTGGGCGCCGTCACCGTGACCGCGGTGGCGTCCGGCGAGAGCAGGCGCGGCGATCCGGCTTCCGCCGACGTTGCGATCGTCGGCGCCACGCTCATCGACGGCACCGGCGCGGCGCCACGTGCTTCGACGACGCTGCTGCTGCGAGGCGACCGCATCGTCGCCATCGGGACCACCGGCGACCTCGCCGTACCGACCGGCGCGCACGTGATCGACGCCACCGGCAAGACGGTGATTCCGGGCCTGGCCGACATGCACGTGCACTTCAGCTTCGGGGCGCCGGCGCAACGGCAGCCGGACGAGACGCGACAGGTGCTGGCGCGGCAGCTCTACTACGGGGTCACCTCCATCCTGCAACTCGGGGCGACCGACGGCAGCACGGAGTCGATCCGTGCGCTGCGTGCGGAGCGCGAGGCCGGGTCACTCGTCGCGCCGCACATCTACGGCAGCGGCGGCCACCTGACCTTGCCCGGAACGCACCCGGTCTACACGATCTTCCCGCCCGCGGCGCGCGAGGCGGCTGACAGGATCACCGCGGCCACGCCCGTGGACGAGCCGGTCAACCTGTATCCGATGGGCCTGGGCATCTCCTTCGTCCGCAACGAGGCCTCGGTGCGAAAGGCCGTGGCGGAGCGTGCCGCGGGCGGGATGGACGTCATCAAGATCACGGTGGAATCGGGGCCGCTCGCGTTCGGCGACACCCATCCGCTGATGTCGGTGGACATGATCAGGACGATCGTCGACGAGGCGGGCAAGCACGGGCTGCCGGTGTTCGCCCACGTGTCATCGCCGGCGGAGCTGCAGGCCTCGCTCGAAGGCGGCGCGGCCGGCGTGGTGCACGCGGTGATCGACCGACCGCTCCCGTCCGAGGCGACGGCCGACCTGATGGCGAAGCGCGGATTCCATGTCGTGCCCACGCTTGCGCTGAGCGATGGTGCCGTGCGCTTTGCCGACGAGCCTGGCTACATGGACGATCCCTTCTTCCGCGCCAGCGTGACCGATGCGGAGCTGGCGGCACTGCGCGCGCCTGGCTTCGCCGGCGCCTTCCGCGAGGGCTGGGTGCGCAACGCCAACGACCCCGCGCGCGCGCCGCTCGAGGCCTTGAAGCAGCATCGCGCCGACGTGCTGGCCAATGTCGGCATGCTGCATGCGCGCGGCGTGCCGATTGCCGTCGGCACCGACACCGGCAATCCCTACGTGTACCCCGGCTACAGCGTGCACCGCGAGCTCGAGTTGCTGGTCCAGGCGGGCCTGACGCCCATGCAGGCAATCGTCGCCGGCACCCGCGGCGGCGCGCAGATGCTGGGCCAGCAGGACGAGTTCGGCACGCTCGCGGTGGGCAAGCGCGCGGACCTGTTGATCCTGGGCGCCGATCCCCTGGCCGATATCCGCAACACGCGGACGATCGAGGCCGTGATCGTGGACGGCAAGCTCGTCGACCGCGCGAGCCTGCTGCCGACGCGCGACGCGCCCTGACGCAGCGACCGATGACGCCGCTGGACTACCTCGCGGGCTACCCGCAACCCGTGCTCGACCGGGTCCACGCGCTGATCGCGCAAGGCCGCCTGGGCGAGGTGCTGGCCGCGAAGTACGGCCAGTCCCACGCGGTGCGCACCGACGGCCAGCTGCGCGACTACGTGCAGGCGCTGAAGGACCGGCACCTGCGCATGTCGGTGCCGTTGGCCAAGGTCGTCTACGACGGCAAGCTGCAGGTCCTGCAGAACGCCCTGGGCACGCATACCGCCGTGTCGCGGGTGCAGGGCGGCCGGCTCAAGGCCAGCCGGGAGATCCGCATCGCCACCGTGTTCCGCGACGCGCCCGCCGGGTTCCTGCGGATGATCGTGGTGCACGAGCTCGCCCACCTGAAGGAGGCCAACCACGGCAAGGCCTTCTACCAGTTGTGCACGCACATGGAGCCGGACTACCACCAGCTCGAGCTCGACATGCGGCTGTACCTCACGCATCTGGAGCTGCGAAAGCCGGGCTAGGGCCCAAGCTGCATCGCGCTCAGGAAGCTGCGCCGTTCGCCTGTCAGCGGATCGTCGAACGCAAGGCCCTTGGCGAGGAGTTGCAGCGGCGCCGAATGATCCCCGGCGGCGCGATGGGCGACGGTCGGATACAGCGGGTCATTGACGATCGGCGCGCCCAGCGCAGCCATGTGCACGCGCAGCTGGTGCTTGCGGCCGGTGACGGGCGCCAGGGCGTATCGCCAGTGGCGCCCGCCCTTCGACACGACCTCGATGCGGGTTTCGCTGTTCGGCGGTCCGTCCGTTTCCTGCATGCGGAAGAAGGGCTCACCGGCAACGATGCGGCTACGGCGAGCGCAGGGAAACGCGATCTCCGGCAGCGGCGCGGCGATCGCCTCGTAATGCTTGTCGATTCGCCGTTCGCGAAACAGGGCCTGGTAACGGGCGCGGCTTGCAGGGTTGGTCGAGAAGAGCACGAGGCCGGCCGTGTCGCGGTCGATCCGGTGCAGCGGCGCCAGGGCCTCGTTTCCGGTGCGGCGGATCAGCCGGCCGAGCAGCGTTTCGTGGACATGCGCACCGGCGGGCATCACCGGCAGGAAGTGCGGCTTGTCCGCCACCAGCAGGTGGGCGTCGGCGTGCAATACGACTTCGTCGAAGGGGATCGGCGGCTCGTCGCTGACCTCGCGGTAGTAATGGACCTCGAGGCCACCCCGATGTGGCGTCTCCGGGGTCAGGCAGGCGCCATCGCTGCCGACGACGCGTCCGCGCGCCATTCGCTCCAACCAGTGCGCGCGCGACACCGCGGGGAATCGCTCGCACAGGCAATCGAGCACGGTCGGCCACGCGCCCGCCGGCAGCTGCAGCGTGCTGGCGGCCAATCCGTCGATGCTGGGGGGACGCGCCACCGGCTACAGCTGCGACCGGATCGGCAACAGGAATTTCTCCATCAGCTTGTCCCGCCACGGCCGGGCCGCCCACATCTCGTAGGTGTATCGGGTCGCGCGCGCGAGGTCCTGCTCGAAGATCGCGGTCATGCGCGCCGCGAACTGCGCATCGTAGACATTCAGGCTGGCCTCGTCGTTGAGCTGGAACGAGCGCATGTCGAAATTGGTCGAACCGACCGAGGCCATCGCCCCGTCGGCGACCAGCAGCTTGTTGTGGATCATGGTCGGCTGGTATTCGTGGATCTCGATGCCGGCCTGGATGAGCGCGCCCCAGCAGGATTTCGAGGCCAGCCGCACCGCTTCCGAATCGGTGTGCTGGCCGGGCAGCAGCACGCGCACCCGGACGCCGCGTTCCCGCGCCGCGACCAGGGCCTGCATCATCACCGGATCCGGCACGAAATAGGCGGCCGACAGGTCGAGGCTGCGCTGGCTGGCGGCGATCACCATCAGGAACATCAGGTGCATGCTCTCGCTGCCGCCGGTGGGCGAACTCATGAACAGGTTGGCGTCCACCTCGCCGACCGGTTCCAGTTCCGGGAAATACTCGGCGCCGTTGAGCACCTCGCCGGTGGACTTGATCCAGTTGTTGTTGAACGCCGCCTGCAGCTGCGCCACCACCGGCCCCTCGACCTTGAAGTGCATGTCGCGCCAGTGATCCGGGTCCTGCGCGTGGCCCATCCACTCGTCGGCGATGCCGACGCCCCCGGTGAAGCCGATACGGCCATCCACCACCAGCAGCTTGCGATGCGTGCGGTTGTTGAGGCGGCCCATGTTGTACCAGTGCAGCGGCCGGTAGACCTTCACCTGCACGCCGGCGGCCTTCATTTCCTCCAGGTGCTCGGCCATCAGCTTGTTGCCGCCATGCCAGTCGATCGTCACGTGGACCTTGATGCCCGCCCGCGCACGCTCGCTGAGGGCCAGGCTGAACTTCTTGCCGATGACGCCCGACCAGTAGATGTAGGTCTCGAAGGTGATGGACTTGCGGGCGGCGGCGATCGCCTCGAGCATGGCCGGGAAGATGCCGTCGCCGTTCTCGAGGTCGGTGACGCGGTTGCCGGCGATCACCGCCGGCCCGAGCATCACGCCCATCTCGCGCCTGAACTGGCGGTCGGCGATCGCGTACTTGTGGCCGAGCTTGCGCTCGATCTGTTGGGGCTTGCGGAAGTTCAGCGCCGCCAGGAACACCAGGATGGTGAGGGTGGCGGTGATGACGACGGTCCAGAGCACGGAGGGCCTCGTTCGTTGGCACGCGGCCAGGGGTCCCGCCAGTGTAGTCCGGCCGCTTGAACCGGCCTTATCTGCCCGGTTCGACCTGGTCCAGGGAGTGGTGGATCAGCACCACGCACTGCGAGGCGAACAGCATGGTCCTGCCGAGCGCGATGCGTTTCGCGCCCAACTTGTCGAGGGTGTGGAATGTGTTCTTCGGCATCGGGATGTGGTCGGTCAGCAGGAAGCAAGGATTGTCACCAAAGGCCTGCTCGCCGATCGGCGCGCCCTTGGGATCCATCACGAACAGCTGGTGATCCGCGGCCAGTTCCTGCACCAGCCGCTCGAAACTGATCGTGCGCACGCTCACGCCGGACTCGACGGGCCGCGATTCCTCCTTGCCCATGCCGCGCGAGGCGTCCAGCGCCTTCGCCACCTTGCCCAGCAGCGCGCGTTCGTCGAAGCCGCCGATCTCGTGCATCGCACTGGCCTCGAAGCGGATCGTGCGTGAGTAGTCCTGCGTGCTTTCCAGCACCAGGTACACCACCACGTCCGGCCGGTGCGCCTGCGCCACGAAGATGGCGTTCATCAGCGTGTGCGCGAGGATTTCCGGGTGCGCCTCGCCGCCGATGCCGGCCAGCAAGCGCTGGCTATCCGTAGGCGCTGCGCGCGCGCGCAGGACGAAGGTGCGCATGCTCAGAACTTCTCGCCGACGGGCAGGTAACGCCATTGCCCGATCGGCATGGCGCCCTCCGGCCCCTTGCCGATCGGGATGCGGCCGATGCGCAGGCGCCGGATCGACACCACGTCCAGGCCGACCTGCGCGCACATGTCGCGCGGCTGCCCGTTGCGCACGTCCTTGATGGCGAAGCGCAGGCGCGTCTCGTTCTGCCAGCTGA
>NZ_CAMPJD010000033.1 GCF_946886695.1 uncultured Pseudoxanthomonas sp.
CGCGCTTCAGGCCATCGGCCAGCGACTCGCGGCAGCCGTACAGGTTGTCGAACTTGGACTTGGTGACCGAGTCGTTGACGTTGATCGCCGGCACCAGCAGCTTGCCCTGTTCGGCGATCTGGTAGAGGCGGTGCACGCCGGTGGTGGTCTCTTCGGACACGCCCTTCCAGTCCTTGACCACGCGGGTCCAGTAACCCGGACGCTCCTTGGCGACGCGCTTCAGCAGGTCCTTGATCACCTGCTCTTCGTGGTTGCCCGAGGCGGTGTTGACCCAGTCGCTGCCGTTTTCGAGCTCATAGCCCTTGTGGATCAGCAGGGTGACGTCGCCGCCGTCGTCCACCACCAGTTCCGGACCGGTCTGAGTACCGTCGGGCAGGGTGAAGGTCAGCGCGTCCAGCGTGCAGTCCCAGTATTCCTCCAGCGTCTCGCCCTTCCACGCGAACACCGGCGTGCCGGTGGCGGCGATCGCCGCGGCGGCGTGGTCCTGGGTCGAGAAGATGTTGCAGGACGCCCAGCGCACGTCGGCGCCGATGTCCTTCAGCGTCTCGATCAGCACGGCGGTCTGGATCGTCATGTGCAGCGAGCCGGTCACGCGCACGCCGTTCAGCGGCCTGGTGGCGGCGTGCTTGCGGCGGATCGACATCAGGCCGGGCATCTCGTGCTCGGCGATGTCGAGTTCCTTGCGGCCCCAATCGGCCAGGGAAATGTCGGCGACCTTGTAGTCGCCCTCGGTGGAAAACTTGCGTACTGCGTTCATGGCATTGCTCCGGTCTGTGCGATCAGGGTCGCAGGTTATCCGGGCGCCGTTGCAGGTTCATTCCACCGAGCCTGGCCGGACTATGTGGAAAGTCTGCACAAGGATGTGCAGGCTTTTGCGGAAGGATCCGCACATGTCACGGTCGCAGCGCCCCTCGGCGAAGGGCGGCCATTATATCGCTTGTTCCGGATGAAACGATGGCGCACGGATTTCCCTGATCGGGTAGGCTTGGATTGTTGCCTTGCAGCAGACCAATTGCCCCTCCTGGCAATACCAATACAAGCCAAACGAACGACGGGATCCACGCGCCGCGCATGAACAGCCCCCGCAGTCTCGAATTCGCTCCGCCCGATGTCCCCTTGCGTGAAGACGTGCGCCGGCTGGGCGCGCTGGTCGGCGACATGCTGGCCGAACAGGTGTCGCCCGATTTCCTGGCCGATGTGGAGCGCGTGCGCACCACCGCCATCGCGCGCCGACAGGCCGGCGAGCCGCCGCAATCACTGGCCGGGCTTCTGGATGGCCAGCCGCCCGAGCAGGCGGAATCATTGATCCGCGCCTTCAGCACCTATTTCCAGGTGGTGAACATCGCCGAGCGCGTCCATCGCATCCGCCGTCGCCGTGACTATCAGCGCGCCGGCAGTGCGCGGCCGCAGCCCGATGGCCTGCATGACACGCTGTCCAAGCTGAAGGCGCAGGGGGTGACGCTGGAAGAGCTGGCCGACTGGCTGCCGCGCATCGACGTGGAGCCGGTGTTCACCGCGCACCCGACCGAAGCCGTGCGCCGTGCGCTGCTGGAAAAGGAGCAGCTGATGGTGGCCAGCCTGATCAACGGGCTGGACGGTACGCGTACGCCGGGTGAACTGGCCACCGACACCGCGCGTTTCCGCATGGCGCTGACCTCGGCCTGGCAGACGGCTGATTCTTCGCCTGTCCGGCCGGGCGTCGAGGACGAGCGCGAGCATGTCGGCTTCTACCTGATCGAAGTGCTCTACCGGGTCATCCCGGTACTGTATGAAACGCTGGAAAACGCGATCACCGAAGTCTACGGCGCAGCGCCGCAGATCACCGCGCACCTGCCTCGCGTGTTGCGATTCGGTACCTGGGTCGGCGGTGACATGGACGGCAACCCCAACGTCGATGCCGGCACGATTACCGCGACGCTGGATGCGCAACGACGCGCCATTCTTACGCGCTACCTGAAGGAACTGCGCCAGCTCACCACGCTGCTCAGCCAATCCAGCTCCGTGATCGGGGTATCGCGCGATGTGACCGAGCGCGTGGAGGCCTATCGCGCGCTGATGCCGGAGGCAGTGAAGAAGTCGCGCCCGCGCCATGGCGACATGCCCTACCGCCTGCTCAACGACCTGATGCGCGCGCGCCTGCAGGCCACGCTGGAAAGTCGCCCGGAAGGCTATGCCTCGCCGGAGGAGCTGGCGCATGACATCGACCTGATCCTGCACAGTCTGGAGGCCAATCGCGGCATCCATGCCGGCTGGTTCGCCGTGCGCCGGTTGGCGTGGCGTGTGCGCACGTTCGGCTTCCATCTCGCGCGGTTGGATGTGCGCCAGGAGTCCAGCGTGCACGCAGGTGCCGTGGCTGCAGCACTGGGCGACGCGGACTGGGAAAACCGCGACAGCGTCGATCGCGCGGCCTTGCTGGGCCCCTGCGCCAACGGCGACGCGGTACTGCCGGCCAGCGGCGAAGAGGGCAACGAGCGCCTCGATGCGGTTTTCCGTGCACTGGCCGATGCGCGCACGCGCCATGGCACCGACGCGCTGGGCACCTACATCATCAGCATGGCGCACAGCCGTGCCGACGTGCTGACCGTGCTGGCGCTGGCGCGACGGGGCGGGCTAGTCGACGATGCAGGTCAGGTGCCGCTCGATATCGCGCCGTTGTTCGAAACCATCGACGACCTCGGGCACGGCACCGACGTGCTGCGCGACCTGCTCGCCGACCCCGTCTACCGCGCCCACCTCGCCGCGCGCGATAACGTGCAGATGGTGATGCTGGGCTACTCCGACAGCGGCAAGGACGGCGGCATCGCCGCCTCGCGCTGGGGCCTGCAGCGGGCGCAAGTGGACCTTGTCGACGCTGCGCTGGAACTCGGCATCAAGCTGACCTTCTTCCATGGTCGCGGCGGCTCCATCATCCGCGGGGGCGGCAAGACCTCGCGCGCGCTGGAAGCGGCGCCGCGCGGCAGTGTCGATGGTCGCCTGCGCGTGACCGAGCAGGGCGAAGTGATCCATCGCAAGTACGGCATCCGTGCGCTGGCATTGCGTTCGCTTGAACAGTCCGTCGGCGCCGTGTTGCTGTCCAGCCTGCGCCCGCGTCCGCCGGAGCCGCGCGAAGCGCACTGGCGCGAGATCATGGCGCTGGTCGCGAGCGAGAGCACGCAGGCCTACCGCGCGTTCGTGCAGTCGCCGCGCTTCATGGACTATTTCCGCAGCGCCACGCCGATCGACGTGATCGAGCGGATGACGCTGGGCTCGCGTCCCTCGCGACGCCTTGGGCAGGACGCGGCACTCGGCAACCTGCGCGCGATTCCATGGGTGTTCGCCTGGAGCCAGGCGCGCGCGGTGATCCCCGGCTGGTACGGTGTGGGCGCCGGCCTGCAGGCAGCCGCAGATGCCTACGGCGAAGACACGCTGCGCGAGATGGCGCGCGACTGGCCGTTCTTCAAGACCTTCCTGGACGACGTTTCGATGGTGCTGGCCAAGGGCGACCTGAGCATCGCCGAGATGTACTCGAAGATGGCCGGCGAGCTGCACGATGCGTTCTTCCCGCGGATACAACGCGAGCACGCATCGGTGCTGCACTGGGTGCTGACGCTCAACGGCAATGAATGGCTGCTGCAGCATGACCAGCGACTCGCGCTGTCGATCCGGCTGCGCAATCCCTATATCGACCCGATCAGCATCATGCAGGCCGACCTGCTGAAGCGGTGGCGCGCCAGTGATCGCGAGGATGAGGCGCTGCTGCATGCGCTGGTGGCCAGCATCAATGGCGTCTCGCAGGGTGTGCAGAATACGGGATGAGGTGCGGCTGCCGTCTTCTGTAGGAGCGACGTGAGTCGCGACCGCACGCTATCCGGTTGCAATGGATTTAAGCGTAGAAGAGCTATGGCGCTTGGTTCGGCGCGTGTATTGATGTATGTCGGCGGTCAACGCATGCGGTCGCGACTGACGTCGCTCCTACAGTGATGCCACTGCTTACCCATCCAACTCCGACCAGCGCTGGTAGGCGTGATCCAGGTCCGCCTGTTTCGCGGCGAGTTCGTCGTTCGCGCGCTGCAGGTCGGCAGGGGATTGCAGGTAGTACGCAGGGTCGTTCATCGCCTGGGTGCGCTTGGCCACTTCGGCCTCCAGGGTTTCGATGCGCGCGGGCAACTGTTCGAGTTCGCGGGCTTCCTTGAAGCCGAGCTTGCGCTTGGCGGCGACCGGCTCGGGTTGATGCGAGAGCGTCGGTTTGGCGGGCGAGGCGGAGGTCGCGGCAGGCGTGCGACGCTGTCTCAGCCAATCCGAGTAGCCACCGACGTAGTCGCCCAGTTGGCCTTCGCCTTCCAGCACCAGCGTGCTGGTGACCACGTTGTCGAGGAAGTCGCGGTCGTGGCTTACCAGCAGCAGCGTGCCCTTGTAGTCCAGCAGCAGCTCTTCCAGCAGTTCCAGCGTTTCCACGTCCAGGTCGTTGGTCGGTTCGTCCATCACCAGCAGGTTGGAGGGCTGCGCGAACAGCTTGGCGAGCAGCAGGCGGTTGCGCTCGCCGCCGGACAGCCGGGTGATCGGCGCGCGGGCGCGCTCGGGCGAGAACAGGAAGTCCTGCAGGTAGCCGATGACGTGCTTGCGGCTGCCGTTGATCTCGACGAAATCGCTGCCCTCGGCCACGTTCTCCAGCGTGGTGCGCGTGTCGTCCAGCTGGCTGCGGTGCTGGTCGAAGTAGGCGATCTGCAGGCCGGTGCCGAGCTTCACTTCGCCGTGCTGCGGCGCGAGTTCGCCCAGCAGGATCTTCAACAGGGTCGACTTGCCGGCGCCATTGGGGCCGACGATGCCGACACGGTCGCCGCGCATGATCGTCGCCGACACGTCGTCCAGCAGCACGCGGCCGTCGTAGGCCTGGGTGATGCCCTTCGCCTCGATGACCTTCTTGCCCGACGACTGCGCCGCCGCGGCTTCCATCCTGACGTTGCCGGACAGATCGCGCCTTTGCGCGCGCTCGCGGCGCATCGCCTTCAGTGCGGTGACGCGGCCTTCGTTGCGGGTGCGGCGCGCCTTGATGCCCTGGCGGATCCACACTTCTTCCTGCGCCAGCAGCTTGTCGAAGCGTGCGTTCTCCTGCGCCTCGGCATGCAGGCGCTCTTCGCGCCGGCGCAGGTAGTTGTCGTAGTCGCCGGGCCAGCTGGTCAGCTGGCCGCGGTCGATCTCGATGATACGGGTAGCCAGCGAGCGCAGGAAACTGCGGTCATGGGTGACGAAGACGATGCTGCCGCCGAAGGATTTCAGGAACCCTTCCAACCAGGCGATCGCCTCGATGTCCAGGTGGTTCGTCGGTTCGTCCAGCAGCAGGATGTCGGGGTTGCGCACCAGGGCCTGCGCCAGCAGCACACGCCGCTTCATGCCGCCGGACAGGGCGGCGAAGTCGGTCTCCTCGGGCAACTCAAGGCGCGTCAGCACCTGTTGCACGCGCAGGTCCAGGTCCCAGCCGTGCTGCGCCTCGATCTGCGCCTGCGCCTCGCCCATCGCGTCCATGTCGCCGTCGTGGAGGGCATGGTGGTAGCGCGCCAACAACTGGCCCAGATCGCCCAGTCCTTCGGCGACCACATCGAACACCGTACCCTGCGTGTCCTGCGGCACTTCCTGCGCCATGCGCGCGACGATTACGCCGTTCTGCACGCGGATCTCACCATCGTCGGGCTTCAGTTCGCCGGCCATCAGCCGCATCAGCGTGGATTTTCCCATGCCGTTGCGGCCGACGATGCAGACGCGCTCGCCGGGTTCGATGGAAAGATCTACGTGTTCGAGGAGAAGCGGCCCGCCGACACTGAAGTCGACCCGCTGGAATTGCATCAAGGACATGTGCGTATTGTAGCCGGCGCGCGCTGGCCGAAACGGCGGTTCAGGCGTTTTCCGCCACCCGGCTGCCCAGTTCGGCGTGCCGCCGTTCCATTTCCTCGCGCAACTGGCGGCGCAGGCGCGCGGCGGCGAAGCGGCGGATCTCGTCGGGCGTGGTCGGCTCCAGCGGGGGCACCGGCGTGGTACGGCCCTCTTCGTCCACCGCGACCATGGTGAAGAAGCAGCTGTTGGCGTGGCGCACGCTCTGCTTGCGGATGTCCTCGGCCACCACCTTGATGCCGATCTCCATCGACGAGGTGCCGGTGTGGTTGACCGAAGCGAGGAAGGTCACCAGCTCGCCCACGTTGATGGCCTGGCGGAACATCACCTGGTCCACCGACAGGGTGACCACGTACTTGCCGGCGTAGCGGCTGCCGCAGGCATAGGCCACCTGGTCGAGCAGCTTGAGGATGGCGCCGCCGTGGACCTTGCCGGAGAAGTTGGCCATGTCCGGCGTCATCAGCACCGTCATCGTGAGCTGGTGGCTTTTGAGTGATTCCATGGCATGCCTCCGCAAGGTGAGGCGCGCAGGCTAACCGATCCCGGCGCGGGGCGTGCGGCACGTCGCCGGTAAAGAAAACGGGCCGCGTGAGCGGCCCGTTCTTTGATCCCAAGTCGCGAGATCCCTGCTTACTACGCAGGGATGACGGTCTGGCAAAGGCGCCTGCGCGTGCGCAGGCGCGCCAGGCCGTCACTTGATCTTGGCATCCTTGCGAAGCGCTTCGGCGCGGTCGGTCTTCTCCCACGAGAAGGCGGTCGCGGTGTGCTTCTTGCCGGCGCTGTCCACGTAGCTGATCTCGCGCGGCTTGCGGCCGAAGTGGCCGTAGCTGGCGGTCGGCTGGTAGATCGGGTGCTCCAGGTCCAGCATCCTGGTGATGCCGTACGGACGCAGGTCGAAATGCTTGCGGATCAGCTTCTCGATGACGTCGTCACCGACCTTGCCGGTACCGAACGTGGTCACCGAGATGGAGGTCGGCTCGGCCACGCCGATGGCGTAGGAGACCTGCACTTCGCACTTGTCGGCCAGACCGGCGGCCACGATGTTCTTGGCCACGTAGCGTGCCGCGTAGGCGGCGGAACGGTCCACCTTCGACGGATCCTTGCCCGAGAACGCGCCGCCGCCATGACGGGCCATGCCGCCGTAGCTGTCGACGATGATCTTGCGGCCGGTCAGGCCGCAGTCGCCCACCGGGCCGCCGATGACGAACTTGCCGGTCGGGTTGATGTGCACCTTGTTCTTCGGCAGTGCGTCCAGCCACTTCTTCGGCAGCACGGGCTTGAGGATGCTCTCGCGCACGGCTTCGATCAGGTCCTTCTGCTTGATGTCCGGGTCGTGCTGGGTGGACAGCACGACGGCGTCGAGGCCGAGGATGCTGTTGCCATCGTAGCGCAGCGTGACCTGCGACTTGGCGTCAGGACGCAGCCACTTCAGCTTGCCGTTCTTGCGCACCTTGGCCTGCTGTTCCACCAGGCGGTGGCTGTAGTACAGCGGGGCGGGCATGAATTCCGGCGCCTCGTTGCACGCATAGCCGAACATCAGACCCTGGTCGCCCGCGCCCTGTTCTTCCGGCTTCTTGCGGTCCACGCCCTGGTTGATGTCGGGGGACTGCTTGCCGAGCATGTTGATGATGGCGCAGGTGTGGCCGTCAAAACCGACGTCCGAATTGTCGTAGCCGATGTCGTTGATGACCTTGCGCGCCAGCGACTCGATGTCGACCCACGCGGTGGTGGTGACTTCGCCGGCCACGATGGCGGCGCCCGTCTTCACCAGCGTCTCGCAGGCCACGCGTGCGCGCTTGTCCTGGGCCAGGATCGCGTCCAGCACGGCGTCGGAGATCTGGTCGGCGATCTTGTCCGGATGGCCTTCGGAGACCGATTCGGAGGTGAACAGGTAGCTGGACATCAGGCTTATATCCTTTGATTCGGATGAAAAGATGGGCGCGCATGATACACGCCGGGGACGGTGTGTGCATTCTGCGTCGTTCAGGGTTGCCGCGGGTTAAGCGGGAATCACGGCTCTGCTGTCACCGGACTGCCAGAAAACGGAAACCGGGCTGTCGCCGGCCAGGCGCAGGCTGCGCGGCGAAACCCCGCCGCCAGGCTTTGCCCACGACCATGCGCCCCCTGGAACAGCAGATCGTCGAACGCTATCCGCACTGGTTCCGCGGCCGTCGCGCCGGGCTGACCCGGCCACTGCTGCGCACCCTGGGCCGCTGGTCCCGGCTGGACCAGGCCTATACCTTCCTGGCCGACCACGGTCACCTGCACGGACTCGACTTCGTCGATGCCGCCATCGACCATCTCAACCTGAGGCCGACGGTCGATCCCGCCGCGGAGCGGCGCATCCCGGCACAGGGCCGGTTGCTGATCGTGGCCAACCATCCTTCCGGTGCGCTGGACGCATTGGCGCTCCTGCAACTCGTCGGCCGCGTGCGGCGTGACGTGAAGATCGTCGCCAACGACTTCCTGACGGGTATCGCGCCGCTGGCCAGTCTGTTGCTGCCGGTCCGCATCCTTGGCGGCAAGCCGGGCGCGGACAGCGTGCGCGCGGTCGAGCAGGCGCTGGAGGCCGAACAGTGCGTGATCGTATTCCCCGCCGGCGAGGTGTCGCGGCTGGGTCCGCGTGGCGTTCGCGATACCCGCTGGCGCCGGGGCTTCCTCCGCTTTGCCCGTACGACGGCCGCACCGGTATTGCCCATCCGGGTTGAAGCGCGCAATTCGGCGCTGTTCTACGGCGCATCGGCGTTGTTCAAGCCGGCGGGTACGGCGTTGCTCGCACGCGAGATGTTCCGTCGCCACCAGCGACGCTTGCAATTGCATGTGGGGCACCTCCTGCGCATGGACGCGGACGAGGACGCCGCCTCCCAGATCCTGCGGGTCCGCAAGGCGCTCTATGCGCTGGGCGGCGGGATGGCACTGCCTGCGCCGGACGCCGGCGACTTGCCGGAGCCACTGGCGGAGGCGCTGGCGCCGGACATGCTGGAAGCCTGCATCGATGCGCTCGACGTGCTGGGCGAAACGACCGACGGAAAACGCATCTGCGTAGGGCGATTGGCCGGCGGCTCACCGCTGCTGCGGGAGATCGGTCGCTTGCGCGAGCTGACGTTCCGGGTCGTGGGCGAGGGCACCGGCAAGCGGATGGACGTGGATGCGTTCGATGCGTGGTACGAGCACATCGTGCTGTGGGATGGAGCGCAGCGGAAGATCGCCGGCGCCTACCGGATCGCGCGTGGGGCGCCGGTGCTGGCAGCGCAGGGATTGAAGGGCCTCTACACGGCCTCGCTGTTCGACTACGCCGACGACGCGCTGCCGCGCCTGGCCTCCGGCATGGAGCTGGGGCGCAGCTTCGTGGTGCCCGAATACTGGGGCAGCCGCAGCATCGACTACCTGTGGCAGGGCATCGGCGCCTACCTGCGCCGGCATCCGCGTGTGCGCTACCTGTTCGGCGCAGTGTCGATGAGCGCGGCGCTGCCTTTGCACGCGCGCGAACAGATTGTCGCGTACTACGCGCACTACTACGGCGACCCCAACGGCGAAGCGCGCTCGCGCCATCCGTTCCGCTACACCGCCACGCCGCCCTGCTTCGATGCGCTGGACGCCGACACGGCGTTCCGCGTGCTGAAGACCAACCTCGACACGCTGGGAGCGACCGTGCCGATGCTCTACAAGCAGTACACCGAACTGTGCGAACCCGGTGGTGCGCGCTTCCTCGCGTTCGGGGTGGATCCCGACTTCAGCGATTCCATCGACGGCCTGATAGAAGTGGACCTGCACCGCATCCGGCCGAAGAAGCGGGAGCGTTACCTCGGCGACGCGTGGCGTCCCATGGGGACGGCGGCATGAGCCCGCTGGCCGCGCCACCGCCGATGCGGCGCGCGGTCTTCGTTTCCGACGTGCACCTCGGTTCCAAGCATTGCCACGCTGCGGAGTTCGCCGACTTCCTCGCCGGCCTGCGCTGCAAACGCCTGTATCTGGTGGGCGACATCGTCGATCTGTGGTGGATGGCCCAGCGCCGCGCCTCCTGGGATGCCGCGCACAACCGGGTGGTGGAGGCGTTACACGCGCTGGCACGCAACGGCACGGAGCTCATCTACGTGCCCGGCAACCACGATCGCCCGATCCGCCGCTTCTGCGGCCTGATGCTGCCCATCATGCAGGTGCGTCGACGCGCCATCCACACCACGCTTGACGGCCGCCGTTTGCTGGTCACGCACGGTGACGACTATGACGGCATTACCCACTTCGGTGGCCTGCAGGAAAAGTTCGGCGACTGGCTGTACTACCGCATCCTGACCGGCAACCGGCTGATCAACCAGGTGCGTCGCCGGTTCGGCCTGCGCTACTGGTCGCTGGCGGAATACCTGAAGCGACAGAGCGATGCGGCCGAGCGCTACATCGCCCGCTTCGTGCAGGCAGGATTGGACGATGCGCGCCGGCGCGGCCTGGACGGCATCGTCTGCGGGCACATCCACCGGGCTTCGCTGTTCCAGCGCGATGGCTTGCTGTACGCGAATGACGGCGACTGGGTCGAAAGCCTTACCGCGCTCAGCGAGGAAGCCGACGGCACCCTGTGCCTGCTCTCGCATACCGGCAAAGTCCTGGCCGAGGTCGCGCCGCGACTACGCCTGGTCCCGCAGGACGTGCCACGCGCGGCGTGAGGAATCCCTTCGGCGGCTGCTAGGATCGCCGCATGGATTCCCTCAGTCAGATCGTTCTTGGCGCTGCCGTAGCCGCCGCCATCGCCCCCGCCAGCCAACGCCGTGCCGCACTTCTCGCCGGTGCCGCCCTCGGCACGCTGCCGGACCTCGACAGCCTGCCCATCGCGTTGTTCTCGGACAACCCGGTTTCGCTGATGACCGTGCATCGCAGTTTCAGCCATTCGTTGTTCGTGTTGCCTCTGCTCGGCTGGCTGGTCTGGTGGCTGTTCAAGCGGTTCGGCAACGGACGCGTTGCGGCGGCGCCCGTGCGCTGGTTCTGGGCGATCCAGCTGGCACTGATCACGCATCCGTTGCTGGATGCCTTCACCGTCTACGGCACGCAACTGTGGTGGCCGCTGATGCCGCCGCCGACGATGTGGTCCAGCATGTTCATCATCGATCCGCTGTATACGGTGTGGTTGCTGGTGGCCTGCATCGCGGCGTGGTTCCTGCGCGAACGCGGCGCGGCGCAACGCGCGCTCGCCGTCGGCCTGGTGTTGAGCAGTGCGTACCTGGGATGGTCGCTGCTGGCCAAGACCATGGTGGATCGCGAGGCCGAGCGGACGCTCGCCTCCATGGGGCTGGGTGGGGCGCCGTATTTCTCGGTGCCGATGCCGTTCAATACGCTGCTCTGGCGCGTGGTGGCGATGACGCCGTCGGGTTACGTGGAGGCGGAGCGATCCGTCCTGGCCGATGACGGCCCGCTGCAGTTTCGCGGCTATCCGTCCAACGTGCAGGCACTGGCGGAAGCGCATGCTGTTCCGGCGGTCCTGCGGCTGTCCTGGTTCAACCGGGGCTTCATGCGCGCAAGGGTGCAGCAGGACCGCCTGGTGCTGTCGGACCTGCGGATGGGATTGGAGCCGGACTACAGCTTCAGCTTCGAGGTGGCCGAACGGCGCGACGGGTCGTGGCATCCGGTAGCACCGGTGCAACAGCCTTGGTCGGCACCGGTATCGGGCTCGGAAGGGCTGCTGAAGTTGGTCGCCGCCATGTGGCACCGCATCCGTCATCCATCAACGGAGCCATTGCGGTCCGCCATCGGCTGACGCGTCGCGGAAGCCGGCGCGTCAGCCCCTTGGGCAGGCGAGTGTCAGGAGCCGGTGAGCCTTTCCTTGCGTACGGGGTCTGCGGGTTGCGCCGCTGGCGCCGCGTCCACGGCGATGCGTTGCTGTTCGCCGGCTTCGGAGCGGCGTTCCAGGACGAACGATTCGCCGTTCATCGCACGCCGGAAATTGTGTTCACCGACGGCGGCACGGAACTGGGTGACGGAGCGTTGATAGGACGCACGATATTCGGGGAAAGCGGTCCGGGGACCGATCACCATCTGTACCTTGCGTTCGCTCATGCCGGTGTACTCGGCAAGTTGTTTGATGCTGTCGCCGGCCTGCACGGAGAAGGGCAGGGCGAGCAAGGCGACGAGGAGCGGGGTTCTTGCGTTCATGACAGCCTCCAGGGGAGGTGATTACCGCTTGTTGGCTGCGGTACTCCGCAGACCGGCGGGGGAACCGGCATGCCCATCCTCACGCTGCGTGGCCGTGCGCCCCAGTGCCGGAAAGCACCGTGACTCAGGTCATGTTTAGCGCACGTATATCTTCATCAGTAAACCGATGCGCGCGCCTGCACGAAGGCATAGAAAAAGACGGCGTCCGGGTCATTCTGCACGTCGTGCATCTCGCGCCGCATGCCGTCCACCACATCCTGTGTCACCCGGTCGGCCTGCACCAGGGAATCAGCGGCAGACAACAGCAGTTCCTCCCAGAACGCGATCATGTCCTTGCGCCGCGCGGGCTCGCGGTTGTCGAAGTGCACGGTCTTGATCTCGGTAACCACATCGCGATAACCGCCGGCCAGCAACAGGTTGCCCAGCTTCGCGCCAATGAACGGATCGCCGCCGCTGTCGTACTGGAAATCATTGAACGCCATCCAGTAGCGCCACGTGTTCGGGGAATACGGATGAAGCAGGAACGACGAATTCATCACTTCGGTGATGTAGATCGGCGAGCCGGGTGCCAGCACGCGGCGGACTTCGCTCAGCACACGCGCGGGGTTCGGCACGTGCTCCAGGATCCAGCACAGGAAGGCGGCGTCGAATTCACGCGCGCCGTAAGGCAGCCGGCTGGCATCCGCCTGCTGCAGGGTATAGCGGTCGCGGCACCAGGGCATGGTGGCCAGGTTCTGTCGTGCGGCCTGCAGCTGCACGTCGTTGAGATCGACGCAGGTCACGTGCACATCGGGGAAGCGGCGCAGCAGGATTTCGGTCTGCGCACCCACGCCGCTGCCGACCTCCAGCAACCGGCGCGCACCCGTGTAGTCGACATGGTTGAACAGCGTGCTTTCAAGCAGGCGCGCCTGCTTCATCAGGCGCGCCTGTTCAACCGACGAGAATCCATGGAGGTAGGCGGGACGTTCATCCAACTCGGACATGGGGCTTTCCTCAGGCGGCGGCAGGCAACACCGGCGCGACGCCGGCGATCAGGGCATCGAAGTAGTCACGTGTCAGCCGCACCTGCTCGTCCGCGCTCTCGGCGCGATTGACCACTGCGCGGAATGCGAGGTTCTCGGGGCGGTCCCTGGCGTACCAGCCCAGGTGTTTGCGCGCGATACGCACGCCCTGCGGTTCGCCATAGAAGTCGTGCAACGCCTGCAGGTGGCCCATCAGGATGTCGCGGACTTCATGCAGGGATGGGGTCGGTAGACGTTCGCCCGTGGCAAGGAAGTGTGCGATTTCGCGGAATATCCACGGCCGTCCCTGCGCGGCGCGGCCGACCATCACGGCATCGGCGCCGGTTTTCGCCAGCACGTGCGCCGCCTTGTCCGGCGAATCGATGTCGCCGTTGGCCACCACGGGAATGCGCAGCGCGGCCTTGATCGCGGCAATGGTTTCGTACTCGGCGCTACCGGTGTAGTGCTGGTCGCGGGTGCGACCATGCACCGCCAGCGATGCGATGCCGCTTTCCTGCGCGATGCGCGCGATCACCGGGCCATTGCGGTGGTCGCAATCCCAGCCGGTGCGGATCTTCAGCGTCACCGGGACGTCGACGGCTTTCACCACGGCTTCCAGGATGCGGCCCACCAGCGCTTCGTCGCGCATCAGCGCCGAACCTGCCCAGGTGTTGCATACCTTCTTCGCCGGACACCCCATGTTGATGTCGATGATCTGCGCGCCGTGGTCGGCGTTGTAGCGCGCGGCGTTGGCCAACTGCTGCGGTTCGGTGCCGGCGATCTGCACGCTGACGGGGCTGGGCTCGCCTTCGTGGTCCATGCGATGCAGCGACTTGGACGTGTTCCAGAATCGCGGGTCGCTGATGGTCATTTCCGATACCGCCATGCCCGCCCCCAGCTGCTTGCACAGCAGGCGGAACGGTTTGTCGGTGACGCCGGCCATGGGGGCCAGCATCACCGCCGGTTCGATGCGGTAGGGGCCGATCTGCATGGCGGCATTGTACCGCCGGCCCTGCGGGGTCAGTGCCGGCGGCGTCGCGCGCGCCAGAACAGGAAGCCGGTCGCCAGGAGGAACGCGGGCAACAGGCCTGCGGCGGCGATGGCCCATTGCCATGCACGCCCGCCCACGAAGCCGCCATGCAACGGATACATCGCGTCGCTGATGCGGGCACCGGCATCCTGCGCTGTCGCGTCGTGCACCTGCACGGCGCTTGCGCGGTAAGGATCCACCCAGACCACGCTGCGGCCGTTGGGGTGCCACTCACCGGGAGCGCGGAAGCGGATCGACACCAGGGCGTCGTCGCCCTTGGGCAGGCTGATGCGGCGGAGGTCGCTGCCGCGAGGGGCAGCGTCCACTGCGGCGAGCAGCACGGCCTGCCAATCGATGGAGGTGGTCTCCCGTTCGATCGGCAATGGCGGCACGACCTCGGGCCCGTCGCCGAAGGTCCAGCGAAGCGCACTCCGGAACGGCTGGCTGTACACCATCGCCACGCCGGTGAACGTCACCATCAGCAGCAACGGCAGCAGGAAAACGCCCATGCTGCGGTGCCAGCTGAGCCAGCGCCGGGGCGGCGGAGCCGCATGCCAGCGCAGGCTTCGGGCCAACGACGCCAGGCGCGGCCACCACAGATAAAGTCCGGACAACAGCAGGAACAGCGCCACGATTCCGGACGCACCCAGCACGTCCTCGCCGGTCTCCCCAGCCAGCAGGTGCGTGTGCAGGTCGCGCAGCCACATCACTGCGTCGTTGCCGGTGTTGCGCACCAGCAACGGCTCGCCACTAGCGGCATCGAAGTAGTGGCGTTCGCCCTTGCCGGCGAACGCCTGCCAGGCAGGCAGGCGCGGCGAGGGCAGGTCGATGGAGCGGATTCCCCTGTCCTCCGCACCTGCCACGACTCGCGCCAGCGCATGGCCCTGCAGCGCGAGCGGCGGCAGACGTTCGCGTGCCAGTTCGGGATGCGCGGCCAACAGCAGTTCGGATTGGAACGCCAGCACCGTGCCGGTCAGCGACACCACCGCGAACACCAGGCCCGCGGAGAGTCCCAGCCACAGGTGCAACCACTTCAGCATGGGGCGGACACGCCATGCGGGGGGCGAGAACATGGCCTGGCGAGGGAGCATGCGGGGCATTGTCGGCGTGGGTCAGAAGCGGTGCGACCAGCCCACCGTGAGTACCCGCCCGCGTCCGGCGGTGTAGGTGTCGTTGCGTGGCGTGCTCTGCGAGTAGTAGGTGACGTACTGCTCGGAGAAGACGTTCTCGACGCCCACGCTCAGTGTGCCGACGGGCAGCTTGACGCGAGTGAGCAGATCCACCGTGGTGTACCCGTCGAAGTCGGCCACCTGGTTGCCGCGCAGGTCGAATTCGCGGTCCAGCGCCTTGCTCGCCTGCAGGCGCACGTCCACCGATGGCGTGAACGACGCCTCCCAGAACGCGGTAACCCGGTCCGGGCTGATATTGATGCCGGGCAGATCGCTGTCGACGCGGCCATCGGCATTGCTGTCGTAGCGCCCTTCGCTGCGCGCGTAGGCCAGGCCTGCGCGCATGCCGTCGCTGAAGCGGTACGACAGGCTGCCATCGAAGCCCTTGATCTCGGTACGTTCGCGGACCACCGCATACGTCTGTGTCGCGGTATCGAAGGCCAGGCGCGAGCCCAGGTCGGAGTCGGAGCGATACAGGGCCAAGTGCACCAGCCAGCGGCCGTCGTCGTAGTCCAGGCCGATCTCCTGGTTGTCGGCGATGACCGGCTGCAGGTCGACCAGGCTGTCCACCCGCTGGCCGGCAGCGGTGATGCCGCGCAGCACGCGACCGATATCGGCCACGGTGTAGCCTTCGGCATAGGATGCATACAGCTTCAGCGCATCGGTGGCTTCCCACACCAGGCCCAGGTTCGGCAGCGTCTCGGTGGTCCGGGTGGTGCCGCCGGTGACCAGGTAGCGCGTTCCCTTCACGCCGGCCGGCACGGTGCGCTGGTCGGGGATGGTCAGGTAGTCGTCCACCTGCAGTTCGCCGCGCTCATGGCGAAGGCCGCCCGTCAGCAGCCAGGCGTCGGCGAACCGCCATTCCGCCTGCACGAAGGGCGAGACCGATTCGTAGGTCGTTTCCGGCACCCAGTCGATCTGTGCGTAGACCAGTTCCTGGTAGGTGCTGTCGCGGGCAAGGTCCAGCCCGAACGTGGCACGCAGGTTCAGTCCGAACAGGTCGCCGCGCGACCAGCTGAACTTGCCACCCAGTTTCTCGGATGCGTTCTGCGACTGGTCGAACCAGTCCGGGTCGCGCCCGTCGCCCCAGAAATCGCCCCAGTAGCTGCCGCCGTAAAGGGCCTTGAAATCCACCCAGTACAGCTGCGTCTGCAGGAAGCCGCCGGCCAGATCGTGATCGGTGTAATCCAGCACCACCGATGTCGAGCGGTTGCGGGCGCCTTCGCCTTCGCTGCCGCCGGGCGCGGACGTGGCCAGCTGGCCGGTGGTGATGTTGCCCGGCACGGTGCGGTAATCGTTGTTGCCCTGCAGCGTGTAGCGGTTGGCGCTGACCTGCAGCTGGCGCTGGTCGTCGGGATTCCAGCCGACCTTGGCGAACAGGTTGTGGCTGCGCGCATCCATCAGGTCGCCCTGGACATCGTTGACGGCGATCGCCCGGCCATCGCCGTCGTAGTAGAGCCCCTCGCTGGCAAGGGACGCGCCACCGACGAAGTCGACCTCGCCGCGGCGTGTACCGAAGACGTAGGAGGCCTTGTAGCCCGCGGCGTCGTCTTCTCTGGGGGCCGCGACACTTCCGCTGACGCTGACGTCCTGGAACGTCTCGCCGTCTTTCCGGGGCGCGCGTTTGGTGATGATGTTGATGATGCCGCCAGAGGCGCCCAGGCCCTGCAGCGCATTGGCACCATGGATCACCTCGATGCGCTCGATCATCGCCGGATCGATGGTGTGGCCGTCGCGCCCGCCTTCGCGCAATGGCGTCGACTGCGGTACGCCGTCGACCAGATACAGCGGCTTGCGGCCGCGCAGATTCTCACCGGCGTTGGTCAGCTTCTGGCGGGAAGGGGTGAAGGCGGGAATCAGGTTGGCCAGGACCTGGGACAGGTCCTGTGTCAGCGCCAACTGCTGATCCAACTGCTGGCGGTCGATGATCGTGATGGTATTCGGCAGTGCCGCGGCTGAGTCCGGAATGCGGCTCGTGCTTGCCGAGACCGTCACGCGGTCGAGTTTGACAGCGTCATTCGACTGCGCAACGGCGATGGGGCTCAGGACAGATGAGAGGGCGAGCGAAAGCAGGCTCAGACGAAGCGGAAGGGGCATGGGGGACAGGTCTGGGATATCGGACCCGTCCATTTTAAATGAGAATGGTTATCAGTAGCTAGAGGTGAGCGCAGGCGGCCACCCGGCGCACCTCCCAACCGGAACCCATGTTCAGCCGGACGCAGTCTCGAAGCGCGCCTGCAGCTCGCTCAACAACGGCATGGCCAGCGCCGCTCCGTTCCGTTCAGTGGAAAGGGCCGCGTAGCGGTTTGCGAAGCGAACGTGGTCGGCGAATACCGGCGACCCTCCCGCCGCGAGCGATGCGGCCAGCGCGCCGTTGAAGGCATCCCCGGCACCGGTGGTGTCGATGGCATTGGCATTCTCCGCCGCCACCCGGTAGTGCGCACGCGCATCGCCACGCAGTTGCTCGTCGGGGTGCGATACGTAGACGCCGGTGGCGCCCAGTGTGACGACGACGATGCCGTGCGGCAGCAGCAGGCGGCAATGCTGGTGCAGGGTCACGCCATCCAGCGTGGCGACATCGTCGGCACTGATGCGCTCTCCCAGGTGGCGAGCCAGCAGGGCGGCGAATTCGGTTTCGTTGGGTGTGACGATGTCCGCCTGCGACAGCAGGTCGGTCGTGGTGGCGGCGTTCGCGGGGGCGGGATTCAGTACCGTCATCGCACCCTGTTGGCGTGCGGCCTGCAGGGCCGACAGCACGGCATCCGTGGGTGATTCCAGCTGCACGAGCACGACGGCGGAGTTGGCAAACGCTGAGTCCTGCTGCGACACGAATGCGGTATCGAGCGCCGCGTTGGCGCCGGCACCGATGACGATGGTGTTGCGACCGTGCGCGTCCACGTAGATGCCGGCGGTGCCGGTGGGCTCGTCGCTCGCCTGCACGCGCAGCGCCAAGCCGTCGGCGTCCGCCAGGTCGCGTGCCAGCCGCCCACCGGCGTCGTCGCCCAGCGCGCAGACAAAGGTCGTGTCCGCCCCGGCCCGCACCGCCGCGATGGCCTGGTTGAAGCCCTTGCCGCCGGGGCCGGTCGAGTAGCGCCCGGCGATGGTCGCGCCGGCGGACGGCAGGGCCTCGCAGCGCCAGACGTGGTCGACATTGCAGGAGCCCACGACGACGACGCGGGGCAGGGCGGAGGAAGGCGTATTCATGCGGTGATACCTGAGGTCCGGACCGCGGCAGCGCCACGGTCACGGGAGGGGAACGTAAACGAGAGCGGAAAGGCGGCCGCGGAAGGCCGCCTCCCGATTCAGCCGAAGTGCGACAACACGCCCGCGATGGTGGCCGTCATCAGCGTGGCGATGGTGCCGCCCAGCACGGCGCGCAGGCCGAAGCGCGCCAGGTCCGAGCGCCGCTCGGGCGCAAGCCCGCCGATGCCGCCGATCTGGATGGCGATCGAGCTGAAGTTGGCAAAGCCGCACAGCGCATAGGTGGCGATCAGCTTGCCTTCCTCCGACAGCGTCACGCCAGCGACCTTGCCATTCACGATGTCGGCCAGCTGCAGGTAGGCGACGAACTCGTTGATGACGACTTTCTGGCCGATCAGCGAGGCGACCGTGGTCGCATCCTGCCACGGCACGCCGATCACCCATGCGATGGGCGCCAGTAGGTACCCGAAGATGGTGGCCAGATCGGTCGGCTTGCCGATGGCCGCAGCCAGGCCGGTCGCTTCACCGAACCATGTCAGAGGCCAGTTGAGCAGCGCGATCAGGGCGATGAAGGCGAGCAGCATCGCGCCGATGTTCAGCGCCAGCCGCAGGCCGTCGCCCGCGCCGGCGGCGGCGGCATCGATGATGTTGCTGGAGGTCTTCTCCACTTCCATCTTCACCGTGCCACGGGTCAGCGGAGTGCCGGTTTCCGGGATCAGCAGCTTGGCGACGACCAGTGTGGCCGGCGCCGCCATGATCGAGGCGGCCAGCAGGTGCTTGGCGTAGAAGGCCTGCTGCTCGGCATCACCGCCGCCGAGCATGCCCACGTACGCGGCGAGCACGCCGCCGGCGATGTGTGCCATGCCGCCGATCATCATGGTGATCAGCTCGGACTCGGTCATCTTCGGGATGTACGGGCGCACCGTCAGCGGCGCCTCGGTCTGTCCGATGAAGACGCTGGCGCAGACGCTGGTGGTCTCTGCACCGGACACCTTCATCACCTTGGTGATCGCCAGCGCCATGATCCGCACGATGAACTGCATCACGCCCAGGTGGTAAAGCACCCCCATCAGCGCGGCGAAGAAGATGATGGTGGGCAGCACCTGGAAGGCGAAGATGAAACCGTAGGTCTCGGTATTCATCAGGCTGCCGAAGATGAAGCTGGAACCGGCATTGACGAAGCTCAGGATCTTCACGAAGCCGTGGCCCAGCGCATCGAAGACTTCGCGCCCGCCCGGTACCAGCAGCACCAGGGCGGCGAAGGCGATCTGCAGGGTGATGCCGGTAGCGACCAGTTTCCAGTCGATGGCCTTCCGGTTGTTGGAAAACAGCCAGACGATGCCGATCAGCACCGCCAGACCGAACAGGCCGAAGCCGATCCGCCCCAAGACTTCCAGCATGTATTCCCCCAGACCTTGCATATTGTTCTGACCGCGGAGTCTAGCAGCGCCCGGCCCGGCCCCGGTTGTTCAGCCAACGCCCCGCACGGCGACCCACACGGCCAAGGCGAGGAATACCGCCGCCGCCAGGCTGCGGGCCAGCTTCAGCGGCAGCCTGTCAGCAAAGCGGTGGCCCAGCCATACCACCGGCAGGTTGGCCAGCAACATACCGATCGTGGTGCCGGCGATGACCTGCCACAGCGGGTCGTACCGGGTGGCCAGCAGGACGGTAGCGACCTGGGTCTTGTCGCCGATCTCGGCCAGGAAGAAGGCCACGGTGGTTGCCACGAAGGCGCCGCGGGCCGGGAGTTTGTCGGCTTCGTCTTCGAGCGTGTCGGGTTTGAGCGTCCACACGGCCACGGCCAGGAAGCTTGCCGCCACGACCCAGCGCAGCACCTCGGGCGACAGCCATTCGGTCAGTTCCGCGCCCAGCCACGCCGAGATCGCATGGTTGACCAGCGTAGCGACGAGGATGCCCAGCGCTATCGGCCATGGCTTGCGGTAACGCGCCGCCAGCAACAGGGCAAGCAACTGGGTCTTGTCGCCGATTTCGGCCAGGGTGACGGTGCCGGTGGAAGCCAGCAGGGCATGCAGGGAGAGCATCTACAACTCCGGGGCCAGGCATTCGCGTCGAGCGCGAAGGCAAACGACGCACTGCCCGGCCCGGGTAAGCGCGACGCCTGCCTTCGGTCTTGCCCGGCGAAGCGGATCGCTTCGTCCCGCGCACCATGGTCGGCGACCAAGTGTGTTGACGCGCGGACCCCGTCAGGACGGGTGGGCTACTCCCCGGAGGAGGAAAGTGCGCGCATTGTACGGAGGCGCCGCCCGCAGCGGCGGAGTCATTCTCATTTGTCCGGGCATCGCATGGTCGCGCGGCCGAACGGCGCTAGGATGGGTCGTTGTCACCGGAGCACGCCATGCACTACCGACGCCTGGGCAATTCTGGCCTGCAGATCTCCGCACTGTCCTTTGGTGCCTGGTTGACCTTCGGGCAACAGGTCGGACGCGCGGAGGCGCGCGAACTGATCGCGTTGGCCTGGGACCAGGGGATCAACTTCTTCGACAACGCCGAGGTCTACGGCCATGGCGAAGCCGAGCGTGTCATGGGCCAAGTGTTGCGAGACCTGGACCTGCCGCGCGACGGTTACTGCGTGTCCAGCAAGGTCTGCTTCGGTGCCGTGGAGAACCCGCGCCCGACCCAGCGCGGACTGTCGCGCAAACATGTGGTCGAAGGCTGCCACGCGGCGCTGCGGCGGCTGCAGGTCGATTATCTGGACCTGTACTACTGCCACCGTCCCGACCCGGACACGCCGGTCGAGGAAACGGTATGGGCGATGGATACGTTGGTGCGGCAGGGCAAGGTGTTGTACTGGGGCACGTCGGAATGGCCGGCCGCCCGCATCCGCGAGGCCGCCTCGATCGCGCGCCGGCATCATCTGCACGGGCCGACCATGGAACAGCCCCAGTACAACCTGCTTCATCGGCAGCGGGTGGAACTGGAATATGCGCCGCTGTACGCGGAACTCGGACTGGGAACCACCACCTGGTCGCCGCTGGCGTCCGGTCTGCTGACGGGCAAGTACGACGCAGGCGTGGCCGCTGACACGCGACTTGGCCAGCCCGGGCACGAGGAACTCCAGCGCATGGTCTTCGGCGCCGCAGGCGCACGCAGGCGGGAGCGCGCCCGGCGGTACGCCCAGGTCGCCGGCGAACTGGGCGAAAAGCCCGCGCCGCTGGCCATCGCCTGGTGTCTACGCAACCCGCACGTTTCCAGCGTCATCCTGGGCGCCAGCCGCCCGGAGCAACTGCGCGAGAACCTCACGGCGCTCGAACTGGCGGCGCGCTACGACGATGCCGTGTGGGCTCGGCTGACCGCGGCGGCCGATTGAATTGAATGGAACCCGGCAGGCACCTGTTGACTCCGTAATAAGAATCATTATCATCAAGTTCCGTTCCGCCACGGAGCTTCCCGATGATCTCGAACGTCACTGCCTTGCCCACGATCGACACGCCGGCGCTGCGCGAGCGCCTGTCCCTGCCGCAGGCTGCGCCTCGTGGCGAGGAAACGCTGGATAGCGAGGCACTGCTCAAAGGCCAGCGCGAAGTGCTGATCCGCCATGGTGATCGCCTCTATCGCCTGCGCCACACCAGCAACGACAAGCTGATCCTTACCAAGTAGCTGCGCAATCCGGCGTCGCCGTTCCAGGCGATGCCCGTCGTAGGCCGTCGTCCTGCGATCACCTCCCTCTCTCCACCGGGCGCCAGCCAAGGATTCTCCGGCCGCCAGCCTTCCGGGTTTTCCACCACCCACAGGAATGCTGTACGCCATGATGCGCCCCACGCTGCTCACCGCGGCCGTGTGGCTGGCCTTTGCCGGGCCCGCCTACGCCGCACCCGACGCCACCGCGGCCTCGCCCGCTTCCGCCGATGCCGGCACGCATGAACTGGAGCGCATCCAGGTCACCGCCACGCGCAGCGAACGCGCGGTCGCCGATGTGCCGAATGCCGTCAGCGTCATCGATCGCGAGGAACTGGATGATCACCTCGTCCGTGACATCAAGGATCTGGTGCGCTACGAACCCGGCGTGACCGTCACGTCGAGCTTCGGCCGTTTCGGCCTGGGGGGCTTCCGCATCCGCGGACTGGAAGGCAATCGCGTGCGTATCCAGACCGACGGCATCGCCGTGTCCGACGCGTTCTCCATCGGCAGCTTCTCGAACGCCAACCGCGATTTCGTGGATCTCGATACGCTGAAGCAGGTCGAGATCGTACGCGGTCCTTCCAGCTCGCTGTACGGTTCGGATGCGCTCGGCGGCGTGGTGTCCTTCATCACCAAAGACCCGTCCGACTATCTGGATGACGGCAAGGACGCTTACTTCGGCTTCCGCCTCGGTCATGACAGCAGCTGGAATGGCCTGTTCGGCAATGCCACTGCCGCTTTCGGAGGAGAGCGCTGGAGCGGTCTGGTCAACGTCAGCCATCGCCAGGGCCAGGAAACCGAGAACCAGGCCGATGTCGGCGGCACCGGCGCCACGCGTACGCTGCCGAACCCGCAGGAGCGTGATGGCCGCAGCCTGCTGGCCAAGCTGGTTTTCGCGCCAGGTGAGGGTCAGCGCTTCAGGCTGACGGTGGAAGACAATGAAGACAGCGTCGATACCGACCTGCTGAACCAGCAGGGCTACCAGTCGCTCACGCGCGCCACCAACGATCGCGTCATCGCCCGCGACCACCAGACCCGCGCGCGGGTGGCGTTTGCGCATGAATGGGACGGTCTGTCGACGGGCTTCGCCGACAGCCTGGATTGGCAGGTGTATCGCCAGGACAGCGAGACCACCCAGTACACGCGCGAGGAGCGCACATTGGCGGCGCCTACGCTGCGCGACATCCGCGAGCGCGAATTCAACTTCGATCAGAGGACGTATGGCCTGCAGGCGAACTTCCGCAAGGCGTTCGGTGAGGCGGTGCGGCATGACCTCGTCTACGGCGTGGACGTGGCTCGCAGCGAGACACGGCAGAAGCGCGACGGTCTGAGGACCTTTCCGCTGACGGGCGCCAGCACGCCGGTGATGCTGCCGGATGTGTTTCCCGTGCGCGACTTCCCGGTCAGCAGGACCACCACGGCGGCGCTGTACGTGCAGGACGAAATCGGCTTCGCCGAGGGCGCTTTCCGCCTGGTCCCGGGCCTGCGCGTGGACCACTACCGGCTGGATCCGCGGCATGACGCGATATTCGATGCCGACAATCCCGGCGTGGTGCTGGCCGATATCCGCGAGACCAGCGTGTCACCCAAACTGGGCATGGTGTGGAAATTCGCGCCTGCCTGGTCGCTGTTCGGCGGCTATGCGCACGGTTTCCGTTCGCCGCCCTACAACGACGTCAACATCGGCTTCACCAACGTGCAGTTCGGCTACACGGCCATCGCCAACCCGGATATGAAGCCGGAAACCAGCGATGGGCTCGAGTTTGGCGTGCGTTACTCGGGCGATGTGATGTATGCCGAATTGAGCGGCTACTACAACGAGTACGAAGATTTCATCGCCTCGATGCGCAACATCGGGTTCGACCCGACATTGGGACCGGCAGGATTGTCCGTGTACCAGTCGCAGAACATCGCCGAAGCACGCATCCATGGCATCGAGATGAAGGCGGGTATGGATTTCGGTGCGCTGTCCGGGCGCTGGCAGGGATGGTCGTTGCGTGGTGCGATGGCATGGTCGCGGGGCAAGGGCAGGGGGCCGGAGTCTGTGGATCCGGGCAACGGCAACACCGTCGAACAGGTCATCACCCGCGACCTGGACAGTGTGGATCCGCTCACGGCGACGCTTGGCCTGGCTTACGACGCCGATGCCTGGGGCCTGGAGCTGGCGGGCCGGTTCGTCGAGCGCAAGCAACGTGTATCCGATGCCAGCTACTACCGGCAGCCGGGCTACGGCGTGCTGGACCTGTACGCGCACTGGGACTTCGCGCCCGGGGCCAAGTTCAATGTTGGCGTCTTCAATCTTGCTGATCGCAGCTACATCGAAGCGGGCGACATCGCACTGGTTGCAGCGGACAGCACCACGCTCGATCGCTACACCGCGTCCGGCCGCTCGCTGTCGGCCAGCGTGGCGGTGAGTTGGTAGCCGCCATGCCGACACTGCGCGCACTCCAGGGCTTGATCACCGGCGCGTCACGGGATGCGTTTCCCACGGCAGCCCAGATGGCGGCGCTGGGTCCGGTGCTGTGCCTGTACCGCACGCAGCAGGGCAGCGAACTCGCGGGCTGGCAGCAGGCCGTGCGCGTGCAGGCACATGCGGGACTCGACAGCGATGGCCTGGATGAGCGATTGCTGTTCTTCGATGCACAGGGACGTTGCTGCTGGCGTCTTTGCCTGCTTCCGGACAGCGATTTCGTGGCTTGGGACCGCCTGGTGGCCTCGTTGCCGAAGGGGTGCGACGAGGGCACGGCCGGACTGGCCGATCGCCTGTGGCAGCGACTGGCCGGCCGCCTTCTGGGAGGCCAGTGGCGCGCCTGCGCGCTGCAACTGCATGCGGTGCCGCAGCCTGCCTCGCTGCCGGTGCTGGCGGCCAGCCTGTCGCTGATGTCCGCGCTCGGCGTGGCCACCGCCCGCCGTATCGCGCGCGCCGAAGGTGCCGAACTTGAAAGCGGACTGCACGATTGCTGCTGCGCGCAATCCGTGCGTCCGATGAGCGCAGATGCACGGAATGAAAAGGAGGCGGACGACAACGTCGTTCCGTTGGTCAGATTGCAATGAGAGAAGCCACCATGAAGAAGCCGGTCGCCACCACCCTGTCGATTGTCGCCATGTTCCTCGCCGCCTCCGCAGCGGCCGATCCTGTCCGTGACCGTCAGTCGATCCTGGCGATGCAGGGCGACTACATCGTCGATTTCGCTTTCGACGAAACCGTGCTGCTGCAACCCGGCTACGAACGTCAGGCAGCGATGCGCAGTGGCGGCGACGAGACGGTGATCGTCGTCGAAGACACGCCGACGAAGATCGTCCTGCAGCACATCCTGGTGGACGCCAGGAGCGGTCATGTCACCAAACACTGGCGTCAGGACTGGGTCTACCAGGCGCCAACGCGCTTCGATTTCAGTGCCGACCAGACCTGGAGCGTGCGTCCGGTCCCGGCCGAGGTGACCCGCGGTGCCTGGACCCAGTGCGTCTACGAAGTCAGCGATGCGCCGCGCTATTGCGGCACCGGCCGCTGGGACTACGCCCACGGCGTGGCCACCTGGACGAGCGATCTCATCTGGCGGCCGCTGCCGCGACGCGAATACACCAAGCGCAGCGATTACAACGCGCTGTCGGTCGTCAACCGCCACACGTTGACACCGAACGGCTGGACGCACGAACAGTTCAACACCAAGGTGCTGCGCAAGCCGGACGGTACGCAGGTGGTGTTGGCGCGCGAGTTCGGTTTCAACGACTACGTGAAGACCACCGAGGTCGACTTCAAACCCGCGCGTGACTACTGGCAGGCCACGGCCGGGTATTGGGCCAAGGTGCGGGCGCACTGGAACGGCTTCCTGTCGAAGGCGCCGGGTGTGCGCTTGAAAACCAAGGTCGATGGCATGGCCATGATCATCCCGCTGTTCACCCAGGCCGCTGACGTGCAGGCTGGCAAGCCGGTGGCGGACGCGGACATCGCCAAGGCGTTCACCGATTGGGTGGAGCCCGCGCCGCCCGAACACGCCGACACCGAGGACACAGTCCGCTGACGTTCTCTCCGGCACAGGGACGTGCCGTTCTTCTTGGGAAAAAGACCCCCGCAGATGCGGGGGCAGGGGATTCAGCGAGTCTCTTGTTGTAGTGCGGCTCAGAGCAGAGCGCCGCTCTTGCCGGTGGATGGAACAGGGGGAGCGGGCGGCGGCAACGGGGCGGCTTTCCCGTCATCGATCGTCCGCACGTTGCCGTCCTGGTCGATGATCATCACACGCCGGCTTTCGAGGACATTCGGTGTCTTGCCTGGCATCGCACCGACACGCGGCCGTGTCATTGCGCGCGACATGGCAGGGAGGCGGAACGACGTGGCTTCGGGGACTGTCAGGGTGGTGGTTTGCGCTCGGCGGTCACGCAGGTACTCGATCGGCACCTTGGCTTCTTCGGGTCTGCCACGCAGTGCCTGCATGACTTCGCGCGGCGTGGTCACCGGCTTGCCTTCGATCCTGCGGATGACATCGCCCGCCTGCAGTTCCTTAAGTTCTTCCCCCACCGAGAGCACCAGCACGCCGGTATCGGTTCCGAAGTAGCGCCCCAGCGATGGATCGACGCGGGCGAGATTCAGGTTGCTCCAGCGGAAGGCTTCGGCCAGGACGGGCAGCCTGCAGTCCTGCTCCTTGCAATCCCCGAGCGTGCCGAGTTGTCGGAGCTCGCGCTGCACTTCCGGTGCGATGCCCACCGGCAGATCATCGAGCGTGATGGTGAGGGCTTCGTCGAGGCCGCCGAGCGCGCCCGGGCCGGCCATCCGGTAGGTGGAGAAGGCGAACTGCGGGTTGATCGGGATGGGAGTGGCTTTGGCATCGTGGTCCCGACCGTCGCGCTGGTAGGAAATCGACACGGGTACGTCGATTTTCAAGTCCGCGAGGGCAGCGCGCGCGTTGGCCAGGCGCTCGTCGGCGCTGGCGCCGGCAATCGGTTTGCCTCCGACGCCGATCAGCCGATCGCCGGCCTTCAGGCCAGCTTTCGCCGCGCCGCTGTCGGGCGTGATGCCAGTGATACGCACGCCGGTGTCGTCATCGCCGGTCAGCAGGACGCCCAGGCGTGGTTTGCGCTGGAGCGGGGTGCCCGGATGCAAGGCATCCGCGGGCACGGGGGTATTCCGCGACAGTTCGGCCACGCGCCTGGCGGCCCGTTGCAGGTCGGCACGTGCCGCTTCCAGCTCCTTCTGTTGCACGGCGCTTTCGTCCTGGCGGGCGAGGCTGTCGAGGGGTAATGCCGCTGCGATGATCAGCAACGAAGCGGTAAGCAGGGCGGGTTTCATGCGTGCCTCCGGCATGGGTCGGTGTCGGGTCAGTAAATCGCGGTATCGGGGTGCAGATAGGACTCGCCGCGCGCCACCTGCCAGCGCTGCGTGGTCTCCACGCCGGTCAACTGTCGAAGCGTGTCCACGCGCGCCTGCCAAAGTTCCGTCTGCGTGTCGTTGGGCAAGGCGGCCTGCGACAGCGCCACGTCGATGCTGGCCACCCGCTCCTGCAGACCGGCGGACAGGGCTTCCGTGGCGGCGTTGACCATGCGCGATTCGGGCAGCCGTGCGAGTACGGCTTCCAGTTGTGCCGATTCGGCATACAGCGCGTCCAGCGGATCAGGAGCGGGGAGGGCGGCGACCTTCGCAGGGTCGACGTCACCGGTGGGACGTGCCGCGCGTTGCGGGGCGACCGGAAGGGTGCCGCGCTGGAGTGTGGACGGCGCAGCTGCGGCGTCCGTGGCGCGCGCGCCGATCGGGGTGTGCAGGCCCTTCGCGGCCTCTGCATATAAAGGTGGCGAATCCGTGTCCGCCGCCGGGGCGGGTTGATGTGTCGAGGTGGTCGGGGGTGCGGGTGAAGGCGTGGTTGGGTTCGTCCATCGCAGGGGCAGCACCACGGCGAGCGCAAGCGCGGCGGCCATGGCCACGCGCCGCGGCCAGCGATGAGGCCGTACCACCACGGGCGGAGGGAGATGGCCAGCCAGCGTCGCCCAGCTATCTGCGGGTGCTGCTTCCAGGGGCAGGCCTGCAAAGGCGTCCCCCCAGTCACGCGGCATGGCATCGCGGGTCCGGACATCAGGCATGGACGGGTTCCTCGATCTGCAGCAACGCGCGCAGGCGACGGGTGCCGCGCGAAAGTTGTGATTTGGAGAAGCTGGGCGTGCGCTGCATCAATGCAGCGATCTCGTCGTGGGTATAACCCTCGGCGTGGTACAGCCACAGCACGCTGCGGGTGGCGGCCGGCAAGGTGTCGAGCGCGCGCTGCAACAGGAAGGCGTCGGCTGCCGCCGTGGGTGGCAGGCCCTGGTCTTCTGGCAGGTCGTCTTCGTCGACCGCAATCTCGGCCACCAGCCGTTTCTGCCTGCGCAGGCGGAGCAGTGCTTCGTTCACCGCGATCTGGCGCAGCCAACCCCAGAACGGGCAGTCGGCGCGATAGTCGGGCAGATGGTGGAACAGTTTCAGCATGGTGTCCTGCAACACATCGCCCGCCTGCTCCCGGTCGCCGCAGATGCGCAGCGCCAGCGTGAACACCGGGCGCTCGAACCGTCGATAGATCTGTTCGAACGCTTCCCTGCATCCTGTGCGCGCACGGGCGACCAGGTTGTCGGGTACGTCGATGGCGAACTGCGATCGGCTCAAGCGGGGGTTTTCGTCGGGTCGTCCCATACAGGGATGCGGCAGAGGGCAATACCGTCGCAGCGTGCCGAAAGTTCATTCGCCGACGCGCCCAGCTGTCCCGGACAGCCGTGCCCACAGGTCTATACTGGGTCGCATCAGGGACCAAGAGGGGAACATCGATGTTCGAGACCAGTTTCGTGGCCATCATCCTGTTGGTGGCCGGCGTCATCATCCTGTTCAAGACCGTGCGGATGGTGCCGCAGGGTTACGAGTGGACGGTGGAGCGCTTCGGCAAGTACACCCACACGCTGGATCCGGGCCTGCACTTCCTGGTGCCCATCATCTATGGCGTGGGCCGCAAGGTGAACGTCATGGAGCAGGTGCTGGACGTGCCCAGCCAGGACGTGATCACCAAGGACAACGCCGTGGTGAAGGTCGACGGGGTGGTGTTCTTCCAGGTGCTGGATGCCGCCAAGGCGGCGTACGAGGTGTCCAACCTTGAGGTCGCAACGATCGCCCTGGTGCAGACCAACATCCGTACCGTGATCGGTTCGATGGACCTGGACGAATCGCTCAGCCAGCGCGAGACCATCAACGCGCAGTTGCTCAGCGTGGTCGACCAGGCCACCAATCCGTGGGGCATCAAGGTCAACCGCATCGAGATCCGCGACATCCAGCCGCCGCGCGACCTCATCGACTCGATGGCGCGACAGATGAAGGCCGAACGCGAGAAGCGTGCCCAGATCCTCGAAGCGGAGGGCTCGCGCCAGTCCGAGATCCTGCGTGCCGAGGGCGAGAAGCAGGCCGCCGTGCTGGAGGCCGAGGGCCGCAAGGAAGCCGCGTTCCGCGACGCCGAGGCACGCGAGCGCCTGGCCGAAGCGGAAGCCAAGGCCACCCAGATGGTCAGCGACGCCATCGCGAAGGGTGACGTGCAGGCGATCAACTACTTCATCGCGCAGAAGTACGTGGAAGCCTTCAAGGAGCTGGCCACGGCGCCCAACCAGAAGTTCGTGCTGATGCCGATGGAGAGCAGCGGCATCATCGGCTCCATCGCCGGCATCGCCGAACTGGCCAAGGAGGCCCTGGGCAAGCAGCAGGCCGCGCCGCCGCGCGTGCCGCCGCGGGTGGGGGGCTGAGCCATGCGCTGGGACGTTGCGGGTTGGGCGGCGGTGGCGCTGTTGCTGTTCGCCGCCGAGACCATGGCACCAGGCGCCTTCATGCTGTGGATGGGCTTTGCCGCCGTGGTGGTGTTCGTCGGCGTACTGGTGGTGCCGGACATCCCGCTGCTGGCCCAGGTGGCGGCCTTCGTCGTGCTGAGTTTCGTATCCATCCAGATCTACCGTACATGGTTCCGCGGCAAGGGTCGCCAGAGCGACAAGCCGCTGCTCAACCGCCGCGCGGAGCAACTGGTCGGCACGGTGACCGTGCTGGACCAGGCCATCGTGGGAGAACGCGGCCGGGTCAGGATCGACGACGCGTTCTGGGCAGTGGAAGGCCCCGATCTGCCGGTCGGCACGCGCGTGAGGGTGATCGCGGTGAATGGCATGACGCTCAAGGTGCAGGAGGCCTAGGTGGGTGCGACGGGGCTGGCGCGATCGATGTCCGTGCTGGCGACGCTGTCCGTCACGGCGGCGGACCTCGTCGGCCGGGTGATGCCGCCGTATCCCGACGGGCTCGACGAACTGGGCGGGAGTTGCGTTTCCCTGTCCCGGGATCCTGACCGTGTGTGCGAGTACTCGGTCGGTGTGCTGGCCTCGCCCGCCGCCGACGAGAGCGACGAGCCGGTGCCGCGCTTCGTGGTGGCCGGCCAGCTGGCGGGACGCGACGGGCCTCGCGCGCTGTGGCGCATCACCGATGCCGTTCCATACGCGGGCGACCGGCCCGGCTACTACCTGCAGTTCGGTACCTGTCGCGTGAAGGGGCAGGACGATGCCCGCGTCGCGGCCATCGTGCGCCAGCACGACACGGCGACGGAATGGTTGAAGGATGTCGCCTGGGCGGGCCGCCTGCGCCTGCCCGATGCCCGTTTCGAGGTGCTGGATGCGCGCACCGTCGACTGCATCAACGAGGCGTACTACGGGTTGTAGCGACGGCGCACCCTGCTGGTGCGTTCTGGGATAATGCGCTTCTTTGCCCGCCCGGACGCTGCCATGACCCAGAAGACCATCCTCAACGACACCCATCGCGCGCTTGGCGCCAAGATGGTCGACTTCGGCGGCTGGGACATGCCGATCCACTATGGTTCCCAGATCGAAGAGCACCACCAGGTGCGCCGCGACGCGGGCATGTTCGACGTCAGCCACATGACCGTGGTCGACCTGCGCGGTGCGCGCACGCGGGAGTTCCTGCGCCAGCTGGTCGCCAACTCGGTGGACAAGCTGCAGAAGCCGGGCAAGGCGCTGTACACCGCCATGCTCAACGAACAGGGCGGGGTCATCGACGACCTGATCATCTACTTCCTGGACGAGGCGTTCTTCCGCCTGGTGGTCAATGCCGCCACCCGCGAGAAGGACCTGGCGTGGATCACCGCGCAGGCGGTTGCGTTCGATGTGCAGGTGACCGAGCGCCCCGACTTCGCGATGGTTGCCGTGCAGGGTCCGACGGCGCGCGAGCGCGTGCACGGCCTGCTGCGCGAGGAGGACCGTGCGAAGGTCGGCAAGCTGGCCCGGTTCGCCGCCACCGACACCATCAGCACCCACGGCGTGCCGTTGTTCGTCGCCCGCACCGGCTATACCGGCGAGGACGGCTACGAGATCGTGCTGCCGCAGGCGCAGGCCGTGGCGTTCTGGAACGCGCTGATCGAGGCGGGCGTCAAGCCCGCCGGCCTGGGTGCGCGCGACACGTTGCGGCTGGAGGCGGGCATGAATCTGTATGGGCAGGACATGGACGACACGGTCTCGCCGTACGAGGCGGCGCTGGCCTGGACGGTCGCGCTGGACGAAGGTCGCGCCTTCACCGGCCGCGCCACGCTGGAAGCGCAGAAGGCCGGCGGTGCGCCGCGGCAGATGATCGGCCTGGTCATGGATGAGAAGGGTGTGCTGCGCCACGGCCAGAAAGTGCTCACTGCGCATGGCGACGGAGAGATCCTGTCCGGCACGTTCTCGCCGACGCTGGGCAAGGCCATCGCCTTCGCGCGCGTGCCGGCCGGCGATATCCCGCTCGGTGCCGAGGGCGGCGTGCGCGTGGACATCCGTGGCAAGGAGGTGCCAGTGCGTGTGGTGAAGTTCCCGTTCGTGCGTGACGGCCAGGCCCAGCCCGGCGTGCTGGAATGAACGCACGCAGGCATTCTTCACTTGCGCATTCCTCCGCTAAACTATCTTTCCCTACCCGAACCCAGCAGCGATCCGGAGCCCCCCATGAGTGAGATTCCTGGCGATCTGAAATTCCTCAAGTCCCATGAATGGGCCCGCCTTGAAGGTGACGGTCGCATCACCGTCGGCATCTCCGATCACGCGCAAGGCCTGCTCGGCGACCTGGTCTACGTCGAGCTGCCCAACGTCGGCGACCGCATCGAAGCGGGCAACGCCAGCGCGGTGGTCGAATCGGTGAAGGCGGCGTCCGATGTCTACAGCCCGGTCACCGGCAAGATCGTGGAGGTCAATGCCGCGCTGGCCGACAAGCCGGAGACCATCAATGAGGACGCCTACGGCGACGGCTGGATCTTCGTGATCGAGGCCGAGGAGCCGGACCAGCTCAATGACCTGCTGTCGCCCGACGACTATGCCGAACTGATCGAAGACGACGACAACTGAGGCATCCGTACAGGCTGTCCCCCGACGGGGAACCGGCAACGATGGAACCTGGTGTTCCCCGTTGCCGGTTCCCCGTTTCGTTTCCCGCGGCTGCGTGACGCCAGGGAGTCCCCGTCCGCACCCTGGACGAATCACCGGCCGCCAGGCGGGCCACGTCCGCCGTCGCGTCGTGTGGAGGGCGACACGCGCTAAGGGTCATGGCCGACAAGCGGCGAAGCGGAATGGCACGTACACCTGCCTGATGCGAGCACGCGCAGTGACGCGCCGAGGCTGCGATGCGCTGCCTCGGCGCGTCGACTTTCCGGCGCCGGCGATGACGGCGAAGCCGCAGGTGGAAGGAAAAAAGTTTGCGCAAATCGGCGCAATCCGACTTGTGCGACGCGAAATCGGACACCCTCGACGAAAGTTTTTTTTAGCCGGTGTTCAACCCGCCAGGGCAGTGGCGCGCAGCTGTCGAGGACGCATCGCATCGTCGCTTCAACCTTCGGGTCGCAGGACCCCGGAGAAAAAAAAGCGCGTTTTACCGATGTTTTTTTTCAGGCGCATGTCTGTCAGTCGAATCGGGTGCGCCCATCGGCGGCGCGGCGTTGCCACCATCAGCGCTTGCCGGCGCCGTCCGGTCATGACGACCAGAGAAAAAAAGTTGAGCGAAGGTGTTGACACCTTGAAAAACCGTGATTAGGTTTCGCCCCAAGCAGAGCGTCCTGCGGAAGCGAGTGAGTCGAATCAACACGACAGCGCGAAAGACAACACAGCCCATCGTCCGCACCGGGATCACGGTGGACGCAGGCCTCGCTTCCCCCGGAAAAACGCAAACCACCTCTTTCATCGCACCCGTGTCGCCTGGCGACACGGGTGTTTTCGTATTTGTAGGGAGCCGGGTTTCGCACGCCTGGCCCCCTGGGGAATCCGCATCGCCGCGCGTGTCGCGACGACGGCTGCCGACGGGTCCGACTCCCGCGGCGTTTCTTGCAGCTGGGCCTGCCTCCGGGCAGATGTGCTGTAACCAGACGTAAAAATCCATAGTTCATTGACGAGGAGCCATCACATGGCAACGAAGAAAGCTGCGAAAAAGAAACCGGCCGCCAAGAAGGCTGCCAAGAAGGCCACCAAGAAGGCGGCTGCTAAGAAGACCGTGAAGAAGGCAGTGAAGAAGGCTGCCAAGAAGGTCGCCAAGAAGGTCGCCAAGGCCAAGAAGGCAGTGAAGAAGGTCGCCAAGAAGGCTGCGAAGAAGGTAGCCAAGAAGCCGGCGAAGAAGGTCGCCAAGAAGACCGCCAAGAAGACCGCGAAGAAGGCCACCAAGAAGTCGGCCAAGAAAGTAGCCAAGAAGCCCGCCAAGAAGACGGCGAAGAAGGCTGCCAAGAAGACCGCGAAGAAGGCTGCCAAGAAAGTAGCCAAGAAGCCGGCCAAGAAGGCCGCGAAGAAGGCCGCCAAGAAGCCTGCCAAGAAGTCCAAGAAGAAAGCGGCCCCCGTCGCGCTGCCGGCAACCCCGGCTCCGCTGATCTAAGCCAACCCGATTAGCCGTAACACCATGGACTCTCTCCCTGTGCCCAGCGGGGGGAGAGTTTTTTTATGGGCGAGAATGGCTAGGCTGCATTCTTTGGAAATGGAGGGGAGCGCGAATGAGGTTCTTCAAGTGGGTATTGGCGGCGATTGCTGCCATCGGATTGGTGCTTGGGCTTGGGGGGCTGCTGTTGCCGGCGACGACCCACGTCGAGCGCAGCGTGGTGATCGAGCGCAGTCCCGAGCAGGTGTTCGCGACGCTCAACTCCTTTGAGCGCTTCAGTGCCTGGTCGCCATGGGCAGAGTACGACCCGCAGGCGAAGTACACGTTCGAGGGACCGGCCAGCGGTGTGGGTGCGCGCATGCGATGGTCCGGCAATCGGTCCGTTGGCAGCGGCAGCCAGGAGATCACCATCAGTGAGCCGCACCGGCGTGTCGTGGTGGCGCTCGACTTCGATGGCAGCCAGGCGCAGGCAGCCTACCTGCTGGAGCCGGAAGGGCATGGCACGCGCCTGACGTGGGCGTTCGATACCGAGCACGGCATGAACCCGTTCAAGCGCTGGCTGGGGCTGTTGTTCGACCGGATGATCGGCGCGGACTACGAGAAGGGACTGGGCAAGCTCAAGTCACTGCTGGAAGGCACGCAGGCCTGACCCGACGGGCACGGCGGCGGGCAGTCCGCCGTGCATCGGCATCTCAACGCGGAGATGCGGTGCTGCGGTGCGAAGACGTGCCGCTGTCCTTCTTTTTGTCCGCAGGCGTTGCCTCAGGCGACTCGGCCAACAGCAGGTCGTAATCCGCCGGTGTCTCGATCCACGGTTCACCTGGCAGGCCCATCGCGCGATCAAGGATGGTCGGCAACAGGCCGGAAGGAAGTGAGCTGTCGCTGTTCCACACCATTGCCACGCCCAGATCCTGGCCGGGAACCAGTGCGACCAGGCCGCGATATCCCTGGACGGCGCCCGCGTGGAAGACGACCTGCTGACCCGCGTAGTCGAACACGCGCCAGCCCAGCGCATAGCTGGCCGAATGGATGCGCTCGCGACGCCACCCACCACGCATTTCACCCGGCGTGGTGACCACGGGGGCATGCAGCGTCGCCAGCAAGGGTGCCGGCAGCACGTCGGGGCGATGGCCCGTCTGGGCAATCAGCCACTGCGCCAGATCGCTGGCGCTGGCATTGACGCCGGCGGCAGGCGGCAGGCGGTAGTAGGTGGGCTTGGGCGTCAGCGAGACCCAGCCGTTGCGGCTGCGCACATGCGGTCGCGCCCAGCGCGTGCTGCCTTCGATGCCGGCCAGGCCCATGCTTGCATCGTTCATGCCCAGCGGCTTGAAGATGCGCCGGTCCACCGCCTGGTCGTAGAAGGTGCCGGTGGCGGCGAACACCACATCGCCGATCAGGCTGAAGGCGACGTTCTGATAGGCATAGCACTCGCCGGGCGCGCACTTCAGCGGCGCGTACGCCAGCTTGCGGGCCACGTCGTAGTACTCCGCATTGGCTTCGATGTCGCGGTCGAAGGCGTTGTGCGCCTGCAGGCCTACGCTGTGGCTCAGCACGTCCGCGACGGTCACGTGGGAGGTCGCGTTCGCATCGCTCAACTGGAAGCCCGGCACGTACTGGTTGACCTTGCTGTCCCAGCGCAGCGAGCCGTCCTGCACCATCAGGCCGGTCAGCGTGCTGGCGAACGCCTTGGACAGCGACGCCAGCCGGAACACCGTATGCGCGTCGACCTGTTGCGGGTTGACCACGTCGGTGACGCCATAGCCCCGCGCACTCATCACGCGGCCGTTGTGGACGATGGCCATGGCGAGGCCGGGAACGCGATGCCCCACGGTCAGGTGTTCGGCCATGGCCTCGAACGCACGCACGTCGAACCCCGCTGCGAGGGGCTGGATGTTCTGTCCCGCCAACGCCGTTCGGTACGGGCGCGGTTGCGTCGGCGAGATGTAGGCGCCCGCACTGGCCGCGGTGTTGGCGGAGACTGCCGCGGTTTCAACACCGTGGTTGTTGGACGTCCAGCGCAACGGCGTCTGCGCCGTGGACGACAGCGTCAGTGGAAGCATCAACCCGATCAGGCCGATCCGGAAGACGTGCAGCGAGCGCCGGCTTGTCTTGTATTTCATCGTGCGTGACGCCTGCGTAAGACCCTTGCCTCCCGGGATCATAACGCCGCTTTTTTCGATTGCACAAACAGGGAGAGATTCCATGTCCATGTTGTTCATCCTGCTGCTGATTACAGGTGTGGCGGCCGTCCCAATTCAGTTGGGCGCGGGCGCCTGCAACAGGCAGCTGAACACGTGCGGCACGTTCAGGAATACCTGCCTCCCTTCGCATGCAACTTCTGCGCCGCTTCGATGTGATCCGCTGTGGCGCGGGGGCGTGCGGAACGTCGTGGAGGCTCGAAGGTCCGCAGTCGAAGCGCCTCCGACGACGGATTCACCTGCGTCATGCGCCGTGGCGGGAGTTGGCCGGGCCTGAATGCGGGGCCTGGCCGCAGCCGTGGAGAGTGGCAGCCTGGAGGCGCGTGATGCGCGAATGGCGCGCGCTGCCCGTTCCGTCCTAGTCGGCGGCGGCGAATGCGGCAGGTGCCGTGGCCGCCGCATGCGCATGGTGGCCGGACAACACCGGCAGTCCGCGGATCAGATCCGATGCGCGCTCCGCGATCATGATCGTCGGCGCGTTGGTATTGCCACCGATCAGCGAGGGCATCACCGAGGCGTCGATCACGCGCAGCCCCGCGATGCCATGCACACGCAACTCGGAATCCACCACCGCGTCTTCGTCTTCACCCATGCGGCAGGTGCCGACGGGGTGGTAGACGGTTTCGGCCTTGGCGCGGATGAAGGCGACCAGTTCGGCGTCCGACAGGTCGTTGCGCGCGGGATGGATGGGCGCGCCACGGTAGGCATCGAAGGCCGGCTGCGCGAACAGGTCGCGCGACAGCTTGGCGCACTCGACCATCATCTTCAGGTCGAAGCCTTCCGGGTCGCTCAGGTAGTTCGCTTCGATGCGTGCGTCGGCGCGCGGGTCCGCGCTGGCGAGCAGGATGCGGCCACGGCTGCGCGGGCGCAGGAAGCAGGCATGTGCGGTATAGCCGTCGCCCGCCAGCCGGTTGCGACCATGGTCGTCCAGCATCGCTGGCACGAAGTGCATCTGGATGTCGGGGCGGTCGTCCGGGGCCAGCGACGAACGCACGAAGGCGCCGGCTTCGGCGATGTTGCTGCTGCCGGGGCCGCGGTGACCGCGAAGGAAATAGTCGAAGGCGGTCTTGAGCTCGCTGGCCCGGTCGTAGGTGATGCGCTGGGTGCTGTGCTGCAGGGTGCAGATGTCGAGGTGGTCCTGGAGGTTGCGGCCGACGCCAGGCAACGCATGGCGTACGCTGATGCCCGTCTCCTCCAGATGCTCCGACGGCCCGATCCCGGACAGCATCAGCAGTTGCGGCGAGTTGATCGTGCCGCCGCTCAGCAGGACCTCGCTCCGGCAACGTACGACGACTTCATGGCCGCCACGGGCGTAGGCCACGCCGATGGCGCGCCCCTTCTCCAGCAGGACGCGGCGGACCAGTGCGCCGGTGACGATGTCCAGGTTCTGCCGGTCGCGCGCGGGATCGAGGTACGCCACCGCCGACGAGCAGCGCGCGCCGTCCTTCTGCGTGACCTGGTAGAGCCCGAAGCCCGCCTGCGTCGCGCCGTTGAAATCGTCGTTGCGGGTGTAGCCGGCCTGCACCCCGGCCTCGATGAAGGCGGCGGACAGCGGATTGGTGTAGCGCAGGTCGGACACGGACAGGGGGCCGTCGCCGCCATGGCGTGCGTCCGCGCCGCGCGCGTTGCGCTCCGAGCGGCGGAAGTAGGGCAGTGCGCTGTCCCAGTTCCAGCCGTCCGCGCCGGCATTCGCCCAATCGTCGTAGTCCTGGGGAACACCGCGGATGTAGCACATGGCGTTGATCGAACTGGAACCGCCAAGCACCTTGCCGCGCGGCCACCACAGGCGGCGGTTGTCCAGGTTCGGTTCGGGCGCGGTGTCGTAGTTCCAGTTCACGCCCTTCTGCCCCACCAGCTTGGCCAGGCCGGCCGGCATGTGGATGAAGGGATGCCAGTCGCGCGGACCGGCTTCCAGCAGCAGCACGCGACAGGCGGGGTCTTCGCTCAGGCGGTGGGCCAGGACACAGCCGGCCGAACCGGCGCCCACGATGATGTAGTCGTACACATGCAGCCCTGTTGCGAAGTACGGCCGAACCTAGCGGCGAGGGGTAGAGCAAATGCTCGGGCTGGTACCGCCATGACCGCGGGTAGGCGCAAACGCGGATTCGCGGTGGGCACGAGTCCGGGAAAGGCTGGCGATGTTGCAGTGCATCGGATACCTTGCGCGCCACAGGCGGGCCTTGTCCGCTCCCGATGATGCGATTGGCAGGCCGCAAAGCATGGACCCGTCCTCCCCAGCGACCACCCGGTTCGGCCGGTTCCGCGCCGCGATGACCGAATCGCCGCCGCTGCTGTGGGCCTTCGTCTACTTCTTCTGCCTGCTGAGCGGCTATTACGTGCTGCGACCGGTGCGTGAGGCGATGGCGGCATCGAGCGACATCGAGGCGGTGTTCCCACCGGCGCTGATTGCGTTCTTTGCAGGCCGCGGCATCGCGCTGGGCGAGTTCACGCTGCAGTTCATCTTCAGCGCCGTCTTCCTGATCATGCTGGTGCTGCAGCCGGTGTACGGCTGGCTGGTGAGCCGTTTCCCGCGGCGGGTGTTCCTGCCGGTGATCTATGGTTTCTTCATCGCAACGCTGTTGGTGTTCTACGCCATGTTCGACAGCGGCATCGCCGGTCGGGGCTTGGCCTTCATCCTGTGGATCACGGTGTTCAACCTGTTCGCGGTCGCCGTGTTCTGGAGTTTCATGGCGGATGTCTTCACCAATGTCGAAGCGCGCCGTTACTACGGATATATCGGTGCCGCCGGCACCGTGGGAGCGTTCCTCGGTCCTGCGCTGACCAAGATGCTGGTCGTGCGCGTGGGCATTCCCAACATGATGCTGGTGTCGGCGTTCCTGTTCTCGGTCTGCGTCCTGTGCATCTACCGGCTGCGGACATGGGCGGTTGCGCGCGAAGCCGAGCGGCGCCAGGTCAGCGGCGAGATCCCGATGGGGGGCGAGGTGCTGGCGGGCTTGAAGCTCATCGCTCGCGAGCCGCTCCTGCGTTGGCTCGCCGCCATGGTGGTGATGGGCGTCGGCGTGGGCACGTTGCTCTACAACGAGCAGAACGCCATCGCGCGCACGCTGTTCACCTCGGCCGAAGCCCGTGCCGACTATTTCGCCACGCTGGACCTGGCGGTCAACTCGCTGACGCTGGTCGTGCAGCTGCTGCTGACCCGCACGCTGCTGTCCCGCTTCGGCATCGCGCCAGCGCTGCTGATTCCCGGCTGCGCGATCATCCTCGGATTCTCGATCCTTTCCGCGTCCCCGTTGCCCGTGATGGTGGCCATCGTGCAGGTGGTCACCCGCGCCAGCGAGTTCTCGCTGGCCAAGCCGGCGCGCGAGACCATCTACACCCGCGTCGGCCGTGAGTGGCGCTACAAGGCGGGCGCCGCCATCGACACGGTGATCTACCGCGGCGGCGACCTGAGCTTCGTCTGGCTGCACAAGTTGCTGTCCGCGTTCGGGTCGAACGTGGTGTTCGGTGCCGGCCTGCTGGTGGCCAGCGCCATGACCTTCAGCGCGTGGCGGCTGCTGCGCGAAGAGTCGAAGCTGCCCTCCGAGCGCATGGGTGCGGACGATGCGGCGGCGGAGAAGGCCTGATACGGCCGGGGCAGACGCTGCCGCGCGCTGCCGCTATGCTGCGCACACACGAGGGGGGAGACGGCAATGGGTGTGATCGCAGTGGTGTTGGTGGCGCTGGTGGCGGTGCTGCACGTGTACTTCCTGGTACTGGAAATGTTCCTCTGGACCAAGCCACTGGGTCTGAAGACCTTCCGCAACACGCCCGAAAAGGCCGAGACCACGCGCGTGCTGGCCGCCAACCAGGGCCTCTACAACGGCTTCCTCGCCGCCGGGCTTCTCTGGGGGCTGTACACGGCGAAGTGGGACGTCGTGGTGTTCTTCCTGCTGTGCGTCATCGTCGCGGCACTTTACGGCGCATGGAGCGTCAACAAGCGCATCTTCTTCGTGCAGGGCGTACCGGCGATCGCGGCGATGGCGGCGGTGTTGTTCGTGTTGATGATGGGCGATATCTCGCGCTGAACGGGTGGCGCGCGACGCTCAACGCAGCGACCACGCCAGCAACAGTCCTCCCGAGGCGAACAGCACCAGCCATGAAAGATGGCGCCCGCGGGTGACGATCAGCGGCAGCAACCCGGAGATTCCCAGGGTGACGGCCAAGGTGGTGGCGATGCGGCGTCCGTCGGCATCGGGCAGCTCGCCTACCTGCAGCACCACGGCTGCGAGCCCCCAGGCGATCACCGTGGTCAGATGCCAGGCGAAGCGCAGGGTCCGCGTGGTGAATGCGGTGCCGCCGAACAGCCTGGGTAGATCAGGACGGCGGAACAGGCGAATGAGCAGGTAGTGCTCGCCGAGCACCGAATGCGCCAAGCCGAGCAGGATCATCAGCGTGGCGGCGGCGACCAGCATGTCAGCCCGCCTTCTGCGGACGCGGCGACACCCACATGCGAATGCTGGCTCGGAACACCGGTTCGCCCTGCGCGTCGCTGACCACCACCTGCATCGGCAGGTCGTAACCTTCCGCCGATTCGCGGGGCTCGAAGGCCGGGGTAGCCACGGCATGCATCGTGCCCACGGCCTTCTTCAGGTATTCCACCGTCATGCCCTTGGGAATCCAGCGCATCGATCGCGGAATGCTGACGTCGGTGGTCAGCCCGCCGACGAACTCGGCCAGGTTGCACAGTGCGATGGCGTGCACCGTGCCCAGATGATTGGTGACCGAACGGCGATGCCGGATCGTCGCTTCGCCGCGGCCGGGTTCCAGTCGCGTCATGCGCGGGCCGATGCTGCCGAAGTAGGGCGCCTTGAAGCAGATCAGGCGTGAGAACAGCCAAGCGCCGAACGGCTTGCGGCTCAGGTTGCGGTAGATGCTCAGGACATCGGCGCTCATCGGAACTCCTGTCGCGACGACGGCGGGACATGCCCGCCGTCGTGATCGTTGACGGGGTGGCGCGTCAGGCCGCTTCGCGCGGCTGGCGCTTGTGCTGCGGCAGGTCGTAGAAACTGGCCGCGCGCAGTTCGTGGGTGTCGAAGTCGTCCACGGTGATCGTGTCCAGCGTGATCGCACGCAGGTCTTCAAGCTGCTTGCGTTCTTCCACGGTGATCCAGCCCTCGCGCACGCCTTCGTCCAGCTGCGCGCTGTAGTCCAGGGCTTCGATGTCCTTGGTCTTCAGCGCCTTCAGGAACTTGCGCTCCACCGGCTCTGCAGCGACGGCCGCAGCCAGGTAGCTGTCGATGCGGCCGCCGGGGTTGTTCTCGCACGGGGTCAGGAACACGCCCTGGCCCAGGCGGTCGCGCGCTTCGTTCGGCGCCATCAGCAGCATGGCGACGCGGTGGCTCAGGCGGTCGCCCGGGGCCACGGCGCGGCGGCCGAACGGGAACACCACCGGCCACAACAACCAGCCCAGCGGCTTGATCGGGAAGTTGCGCAGCGCCTGCGACAGCGCCAGTTCGATCTCGTACGCGCTGTTGTGGAAGGCCCAAGCCAGTAGCGGCTTGTCGGCTTCCGGCGCACCTTCGTCATGGTGGCGCTTCAGCACCGCGCCCATCATGTACAGGTGGCTCAGCACGTCGCCCAGCCGGCCGGACAGCGATTCCTTGAACTTCAGCTTGCCGCCCAGCGCGCCCAGCGAGATGTCGGTGAGCAGCGCCAGGTTGGCCGCGTAGCGGTCCAGCTTGCGGAAGAACTTCTTCGTGTATGCATCGCCCGGCACGGCGCCGATCTTCGAGCCGGTGATGCCGAACCAGAACGAGCGCACCGCGTTGGAGATCGCGCCGCCGATATGCGGGTACAGCACGGCGTCCAGCTGTTGGATGCCGGCGCGGGTGTCTGGATCCTGCGCCGCGCGCATCTCCTTGATGATGTACGGATGGCACAGGATCGAGCCCTGGCCGAAGATCAGCAGGCTGCGGGTCATGATGTTCGCGCCTTCCACCGTGATGGCGATCGGCGAGGCCTGCCATGCGCGGCCGGCGAAGTTGCGCGGGCCCAGGATGATGCCCTTGCCGCCGACGATGTCCATCACGTCCTTGGCGACGTCGCGGCCCATGTTGGTGCAGTGGTACTTGGCGATGGCCGACGGCACCGACGGCACGTCGCCGCGGTCCACGGCGGCGGCGGTGGCCTGCGACAGCGCGCTGATCGCGTACGCCTTGCCGCCGATGCGGGCCAACGCTTCCTCGACGCCTTCGAAGCGGCCGACCGACAGGCCGAACTGCTTGCGGATGCGCGCATACGCACCGGTGACGCGCGCGCCGGCCTTCGCACCGCCGCTGGCGGTGGACGGCAGGGTGATCGAGCGGCCGACAGCCAGGCACTCATTGAGCATGTTCCAGCCCTTGCCGGCCATCTCCACGCCGCCGATCAGCTGGCTCAGCGGAATGAACACGTCCTTGCCGTGGATCGGGCCGTTCTGGAATGGCGAGTTCAGCGGGAAGTGGCGACGGCCGACGTCCACGCCGGGGGTATCGCGCGGCAGCAGCGCCAGGGTGATGCCGATGTCGCGTGTATCGCCGATCAGGCCGTCCGGATCGTACATGCGGAACGCCAGTCCGATGATCGTGGCGACCGGGGCCAGCGTGATGTAGCGCTTGTCGAAGGTCAGGCGCAGGCCCAGCACGTTGGCGCCATTCCACTCGCCCTTGCAGACGATGCCGTAGTCGGGAATCGAGGTCGCGTCGGAACCGGCGAATGGACCGGTCAGGCCGAAGCACGGGACTTCCTGGCCGATCGCCAGGCGCGGCAGGTAGTAGTCCTTCTGTTCCTGCGTGCCGTAATGGTTGAGCAGTTCACCCGGGCCCAGTGAATTGGGCACGCCGACCGTGGAGCTGACCACGCTGCTGACCGAGGCGATCTTCTGGATCACCTTGTGGTGTGCCAGCGCGGAGAAGCCGAGGCCGCCGTACTGCTTCGGGATGATCATGCCGAAGAACTTGTTCTTCTTGATGTAGTCCCACAGCTCCGGCGGCAGGTCGGCATGGACGTGGGTGATTTCCCAGTCGTTGGTCATCTTGCACAGCTCTTCCACCGGGCCGTCGAGGAAGGCCTGTTCTTCAGCGGTGAGCTGCGGCTTCGGGTAGGCGAGCAGCTTGTTCCAGTCCGGGTCGCCGGTGAACAGGTCGCCCTCGAAACCGACCGAGCCGGTTTCCAGTGCGATGCGTTCGGTTTGCGACAGGGGCGGCAGCGCGCGGCGCAGGAAGCCAAGCGCCGGCGCGGTGATCAGCGGCTTGCGGATCGCCGGGATCAGCAGCGGCAGCGCGATCGCCACCACGACCAGGGCCGCGACGACGGTGGCGGTAGGGTTGGCGCCCAGCAGCCAGCACGCGACCAGCAGGCTGGCGGTGATCGCCGCCCAGTAGGCGAGCCGGATCCGGTGGTAGGCAGCGAATGCGCCCGCCAGCAGGAAGGCGAGGAAGGGGATGACGATGCTCATGGGGTTGCTCCGGACACGGATTCGGTTACATCGGATTCGGCATTACCCGGCACGGCCGACAGGCTTGCCAAGTATTCCAGCACAGTGGCGGTAAATGCGTCGTTGTCGTCGCCGGCCACCATGTGCGTGGCCAGCGGCAGGTGCACGTGGCGCGCATGCGGCACCAGTGTCTTGAACTCTTCGACGGTCTGCTCCGAGACCAGATCGCTGCGGCCGCCGCTGATCAGCAGCACGGGGCACTGGACCTGGCGCGCCGCTTCGGCGATGGCGTCCTGGTGCTGTGCGCTGTCGCGGGCCAGTTCGTCCACCAGGCGCGGATCCCAGTGCCAGCGCCAGCGACCGTCGGCGCCTTCGCGCAATAGCTCGCGCAGGTCGTCCGCGGATTTGCGCGTACGCCGCTGTGGCTGGTAGGCGGCGATGGTGTCGGCGGCGTGGTCGAGCGAGTCGAAGCCGTCCGGGAACGCGGTCATGAACGCGAGGATGCGCTGCAGGCCGGCGTGTTCCCAGCGCGGGGTGATGTCGACCAGCACCATCGCGCGGAACAATCCCGGCCAGCGTGACTCGGCGATCAGCCCGAACAGCCCGCCCATCGAGGCACCGACCAGCACCGGCGGTTCCGGCTGCTCGCCGGCCAGCACAATCAGGTCATCGGCGAACTGGTCGCCGGCGTAGGGAAGCTCGGCGGCATTGCGGTCGGATTCGCCATGGCCCCGCGCATCGTATGCGAGGCCGGCATAACCCTGCGCCGCCATCCGTTCGCCGGTGCGGCTCCACGCGCCCCGTGTCTGGCCAAAGCCATGCGCGTAAATGAGCGCGGGGTGTGACTGCAGTGCGCGAGGTGACGGGAAGCGGCGGATCGCGAGGACGACGTCGCCCTGCCCGTTCACCACGCGATCCGATCCGGCGTGGTCGACGCTGGAGGGAGTTATGGAGGCAGGGGAGGCACGGGTTACCATACGGCCTAGTATGGGTTGTCGCATTTAGAGCAGTCAATCGGTTCGGCCTTGCGGGTTTCACATGCAACCGATTGATTTGTCTTTATTTGTTGTGCGGCGCAGCAAACGTACCGCTACACACCCCGGCGTATGGTTAAATGCGGCACATGAGCACACCCAGTCCGGAAACACCCCCTAGCGCTCCGACCCGCAACGCCCGCCTCAGCGCGGACGATTGGGCACAGGCGGCGCTCGACCTGATCGCGGAGCAGGGCGTCTCGGCAGTCGCGGTGGAGCCGCTTGCACGCCGGCTGGGTGTCACGAAGGGCAGCTTCTACTGGCATTTCCCGTCGCGCGACGCGCTGCTGCAGGCCGCGCTGGAACGCTGGGAAGCGGGTGAGCAGGAGAACATCTTCGGCAGCCTGGAAAAGGTCGTCGATCCGCGCGAGCGGCTGCGCACGCTGTTCCAGCTGGTCGGCCACGAGGTGAAGCCGCACATCATCTACAGCGAACTTCTGAAGGCGCTGGACCATCCGGCCGTGCAGCCGGTCATCGACCGCATCTCCCAGCGTCGCCTGGACTATCTGGTCGCCATGTTCCGCCAGGCCGGCCTGCAGCGTACCGACGCCACGCACCGTGCGCGCCTCACGTACGCGGCCTACGTGGGCTTCCTGCAGTTGTCGCTGCAACTGCAGCAGCCGCGCATGACCTCGGAAGAATTCGAGACCTACCTCGAACACGTCATCTCGACGCTGATTCCGACTTGATCGTAGGGTGGGCCTTGGCCCACCGCGCGTGATCGTGTCGTCGATGGTGGGCCAAGGCCCACCCTACGGAGCCGCGGAGGACGCCGCCCGCTTCAGCTCCGACAGCCGCACCACCACATACGCCAGCAACGCCACGGCGAAGAACGCCAGTAGCATCCAGGCGATGCCCTGCAACGTCTCGATGATGGTGCGGTAGACCTCTAGCACCCAGCGTTCGGTCGTCAGCGCGATGATCTGCGCCTTGTCCTTGTCCATCCATTGCGGGGCGGTGATGTAGCGCTCCAACTCGTGGATGCGAACGCCGGATGACACACCCACCACGAGCGTGGCGAACTGCATGTAGCGCAACCACGCCTTGCTGATGTCATCGGCGATGATGCGGGTGAGGATGCGGTCGATGGGTTTGGAGAACATCCACGTCACGCACCAGGCGACGGTGGCAGACAGCACTAGCGTGACGGCGAGCAGGGTCAGGAACATGTCGGTCTCCTCATGGCGTTACGTGGACTCTATCGAGGGCCGTCGCATGCGCTGTCATTCGGGCAACCCCGGGAACAATCCCCAGAACGCGATCGCCACGATGCAGCTGCAGGCCAGCGCCTGCAGCGGTGCACGTGATGTGCAGTGCGGACGCATGACGCTGAGTGCGACACGACACGTGAAGACGAGGGCGGTCGCCGCGCCCAGGATCGGCAGCTCGATCAGATTCGAGAGCGACTTGTCGCGTCCGTCGGCGAAAGTCAGCCCGACCCAGACAAGGTATGGCGCGATCAACTGCAGTGCGTCGACGACCTGCAAGCGCACGTGTCGGGAGACGAAGGCCCAGGGCAGCGCGCCGACGACCAACGCAGGGATCGCGAACAACGCGTACAGCGCCAGCATGTCAGTCATGGGATGTCCTCACGCCGGCCCCATCGCCCGCTGCCGCGCACCACCGCGCCATTCCCGCTGCTCGCGCACATACCCGCTACGCTCCAGCCAGCGGAAGATCGCGCGCACCGTGACGACCGGATAGTCGCCTGACAGCCGCGTGCCGACGGGGTGGTCGGTGAAGTCGGTATTGGCGGAAAACAGGCCGCCCAGCACGCGCTTGGAATAGGCGATATGCACGGTGTCCGGCACGAAGCCGTCGCCACGCGCGAACGCATACGCGCTGCGGCGGTCGTAGATGCCACGGTCGGCCAGGGCGGCGGCCATCACTTCCACGATCCACGCGGTGGAGTTCTGGTAGTCCTCGCTGCCGGGCCGCGCGATCAGGTTGTAGCGCGGGTGGTGCAGGCTGTGGCGCGGCATCTGTTGCAGGCGCGCGGCGAGCCGGTCGGCCACCTCGGGCGCGAACCACACGATGCGCAGGTCCTGGTTCACCAGGTCGTCGGCGAAGAAGTTCACCAGTCCCTGCGCATACAGGCCGGAGCGGTCGCTGCCGCATTCGTTGAGCAGGTGCACCACCGTCCAGCGCCCCTGCGCGTGGTCGCGCACGGCGAAGCCCGCGTGGCTGTAGACCAGGCCCTGCTTCGACAGATCGGTGCCCACGCGCGCCAGCAGCGCGACCGGCGCGTCCACTTCGTCGAGTTGTTCCGCGGCCAGCAGGGCGGTGCGCGCGGCCTCAGCCACCTTGTGCGGTGGCATGTCCAATTGCCTGCAGGCATCGCCCGCGCGTGCCGTCCCTGGCAGCGCGAGGGCGAAAACGAACCAGGCCATCAACGCGCGCAGGTGCATGCGATCACCCGCCGTAGCGATGGCTGTGGATGTGCGGGCGCGCGGCGTCGTTGGCGATGAAGCACAGCGCTTCACCCGCGGCGCTGAGGATCCATCCGGTCGCCACCACGGTGACGCTGATCGCCGTGCCCACCGCGATGCCCAGCCGCCGGATCGCCTCCGCGCTCAGGTAGACGACGAACGACGCGCCCGCCACCACGCCCGCCGCGGCGACGGAGACCGTCACCGCCACGCTGCCGGCGACCACGGCCACGCCGGTGACCACGGCGGAGGCGCCGTGGCCCAGGGCATGGATCACCGCCACCGGCACCTCGATGGACGCCTCCAGGCTGGCCTGCGACATCCGGCTGGCGCCATCGGATTGCGGCGCGGCGCGGGTGGGCAGGGCGACGCCGCCGGAGAGCGCGGTGGCCAGGGCCAGGGTCAGTGAGCGGGCGATCAGGCGGTGCATGCGGGGTTCCTCCAGTGGCGCCGGAGGGTGGGCGCAGGCTTCGCAAGGATTCAAGGATCATCGACAAGGTAAGCTCTGGCGGAACGACAGGTATAGGAATCCGCTACCCATGGCCGTCTCGGTGGACCTGATTGATGCACTGAAGCGTTGCCTGCGCGCGCAGGACATGACCTACCGCGACCTGGCCGCGCGCATCCGCATGAGCGAGGCGGCGGTGAAGCGCATGTTCTCCCGCCGTGCGATGAGCCTGCAGCGGCTGGAGCAGGTCTGCGACGTGCTGGACGTGGGCCTGGCCGAGCTGAGCGCCGAAGCCTCGCGCGGGCGCAAGGCGATGGCGCAGCTGAGCGAAGCGCAGGAACAGGCACTGGTGGACGACCCGCCGTTGCTGATGGCGCTGTTCCTCACGCTCAATCGCTGGCGCGAGGACGATGTGATGGGCCACTTCGGTTTCACGCCCGCGCAATGGACCGGCTTGCTGGTGAAGCTGGACCGGCTGGGCATCATCGAACTGATGCCCGGCAACCGCGGCCGCGCGTTGACCGCGCGCAACTTCCGCTGGCGCGCCGACGGCCCGATGGAACGCTACTTCCGCCTGACCCTGCTGTCCGATTACTTCGCCGATCCGTTCGATGGCGAGCAGGACGCACTGCTGCTGCTCAGCGGCAGCCTGAGCATCGACGGCGTGAAGCAGGTGAGGCAGCGGCTGGAGGAAGTCGCGCGCGAGTTCGATGCGCTGCTGGCCCGCGACGCCACGCTGCCGGCGGAGGACCGCGTCGGCGTCAGCCTGGTGCTGGCGCAGAAACCCTGGTTGCTGCAGCTGTTCAATCCCTACCGGCGGTCGCGCGACGCGTAAGCGCTGTGGCGGAGATCGAGCTCGGAGTGCCATCGATCGGGCCCGGAATGTCATCGATGGCCCTCTTTGCTCATCGATCGTCCGTTGAGCTCCTTCGATCACCCTCTGAGCCCGATCAATCTGGCATTCGGAGCCCCGTCGATAGGTCTCCGAGCCCCATCGATGACACTCGCAGCCCGATCGATGTGACGTGGCGCTCCGTCGATCGCACGGCGAGCGCCACCGATGGCTCTCCGAAAGCCATCGGTGGCCGCGTATGCGCGCGATGTTGACATTCCGAGCCCCGTCGATGGCGCTCCCAGGCCCATCGTCGGGCTTCCGGGCCCCGTCGATGGCGCGCTGATCGCGATCGGCGGCCCCGAAAGCCCCATTGATGCGACGCCAAGTCCCGAATGTAGAGATTTCTCAGCAATGGATGAGACGAGGTCGCCTGCACCGACCTTCCTCGCCCCGTGCTGACCGCCCGTCGTCGTTCTCCTCGTCTAGAGGACAAGACATTGGTATCATTTTGGTCTCACTTTTCGAGGGCGTGGAATGAACGCAGCGGTCGATGTTTTCAAACGCAACGAATTCCAGGGCAGTTCGCTGGACGCATTGAACGCCTGGGTTGCGGAAGTCGCCGCGCTCACCCAGCCGGACCACATCCACTGGTGCGACGGCAGCGACGCCGAGAACGCGCGGCTGACCCAGCAGATGCTGGCCGACGGCACCCTGCTGCCGTTGAACCCGGAAACCCACCCCCACAGCTGGCTGCACCGCTCCAGCCCCAGCGACGTGGCGCGGGTGGAGCACCTGACCTTCGTCTGCACGCCGCAGCAGGAAGACGCCGGCCCCAACAATCACTGGATGGCCCCGGCCGAGGCGCACGCGAAAATGGATGCGCTGTTCGCCGGCTGCATGCGCGGACGCACGCTGTACGTGATCCCGTACTGCATGGGGCCGATCGACTCGCCGCTCTCGCGCTGCGGCGTGGAGATCACCGATTCGCCGTACGTGGTGGCGAACATGCGCATCATGACCCGCATGGGCGCGGCCGCGCTGGCGCGCATCGAGCGGGAAGGGACCTTCGTGAAGGGCCTGCACTCCACCGGCGAGCTGGACCCGGACCGCCGCTTCATCATGCACTTCCCCGAGGAGCTGACCATCAAGAGCTTCGGCTCGGGTTACGGCGGCAATGCGCTGCTGGGCAAGAAGTGCCACGCCCTGCGCATCGCCTCGCACCAGGCGCGGCAGGAAGGCTGGCTGGCCGAACACATGCTGATCGTCGGCATCGAGAACCCGCAGGGCGAAACGCATTACATCGCCGCCGCGTTCCCGTCCGCCTGCGGCAAGACCAACCTGGCCATGCTGATCCCGCCGGAGGGCTACCGCCAGGCCGGCTGGAAGGTGTGGACGATCGGCGACGACATCTGCTGGATGCGTCCCGGCGCCGATGGGCGCCTGTATGCGATCAATCCGGAAGCAGGCTTCTTCGGCGTGGCGCCCGGCACCTCGGACAGCTCCAACCCGAATGCGCTGGCCACCATCAGCCACCACACCATCTTCACCAACGTCGCCGTCACCGACGACCAGGAGCCGTGGTGGGAAGGGCTGGACTCGCGCACGCCCGCGCTGGACTGGCAGGGCCGCAAGTACGACCCGGCCAATGGCCCGGCCGCACACCCCAACTCCCGCTTCACCGTCTCCGCGCGGCAGTGCCCCAGCTATTCGCCCAAGGCCGAGGATCCGCAGGGCGTGCCGATCAGCGCGATCGTTTTCGGCGGACGCCGCGCCTCGCTGGTGCCGCTGGTGTTCGAGGCGCGCGACTGGACGCACGGCGTGCTGGTCG
>NZ_CAMPJD010000034.1 GCF_946886695.1 uncultured Pseudoxanthomonas sp.
ACGCTGGATCGTAAATCAATCGCGCGCTGGGCGTATGACCCGCGCGTGGCCGAGTCAGTCGTCGTCCTCTTCGCCGGCGCGCAGCACCTTGCGCTGCATCATGTCCAGGTAGGCATCCGCTTCGGCGGTGGACGAGAAGATCTCGTTCAACGGCACGGCCTTGACCATGTCCAGCACCTTCTGGATCTGCGGCTGCGGATTGACCAGCAGCACCTTGCCGCTATGCGGTGCCAGCGTCTTGCGCGCCTTGAAGATGGAACGGATCCCCGCGCTGCTGATGTACTCCAGCCCGGACAGGTCCAGCACCAGGGAGTGCAGCTGGCGGGTCAGCAGCGGCGCCAGCGCTTCGTCGAGGTCTTCGTAGGTGTGGGTGTCCAGCCGGCCGACGAGGGTCACGCGCTGGCTGCCCTTGCCGGTCGGGTGGATATCGATGCTGAGGCTCATGCGTCGTTCTCCTCGGTCGGGATGCGCAGGGTCAGGCGAAGCACGTTGTAGTTGCCCATCCGCTGGTACACGGCTTCTTCCGCCACCTGGCGCACCAGATGGAGGCCCAGTCCGCCGGTGGGCCGGTCGAGGATGTCGGCGTCGAGATCCGGGGGCGGCTGGTCGAGCGGATTGAACGCGGCGCCGCTTTCGCGGAACTCCAGGGTCAGCCGGTTCACGCGGATGCCGATGTCCACGCACAGCTCGTGCTCCTGGGCATCCACGCGCGCCATATCGCCATGCTCGATCGCGTTGCTGGCCAACTCCTCCACGATCAGCCGCACGTCGCACTGGATCGCACGGCTGACCCCGTTGTTGGCCAGCACGGCCTCCAACGACGCGTTGAGATCGTCCACGCGGGCGTGCTCACGTGGAATGAACAGTCGCATCTGCATGCGGGGCCTCCTGTGATGGCGGAGCTTCGGATGAAGTGGTGCTGCTGTCCAGCCGGCGACGGATGGCCAGCACGGTGATGTCGTCCGACTGTGGGGCGGCACCGGTAAACGCGTGAACCTGCGAGATCAGGCCTTCGCACTGGTCGCGCGCGGTCGCGCCCGGCAGCAGCGCACCGGGAATGCGCTCCGCACCGAACGCCTGGTTCGCGGCATCGAAGGCTTCGGTAATGCCGTCGGTCCACGCCAGCAAGGTGGCGCCCGCGGGCAGTTGCCCGGACCACAGCGGGAAGGCGTCGCCCACCTCGAACCCCAGCGGCGGCCCGGGCTGCAGCGGCAGCTCCTCGTGGCGTCCATCCGCATGCAGCAGCAGGGGCGCGTCGTGACCCGCACTGGCGAGCACGCAGGCGCCGCTGCGCACGTCCACGCGCCCGCACAGCACCGTGGCGAACATGCACGCATCGTTGCCCTGCACCAGCCGGCGCGACGCCTCGGCGAGCACGCGCTCCGGCGAAGCATGCGTGCTGGCGGCCACTTCCAGCACGGTCACGGTGCGTGCCATGAACAGCGCCGCCGGCACGCCCTTGTCGGACACGTCGCCGATGGCGAACCACAGGCCGTCGGCGTCGGTTTCGATGAAGCAGTAGAAGTCGCCGCCTACGGCCTTGGCCGGCTCCAGCCGTGCATACGCCTCCAGGTGCGCGTGCTCGCGGTCGATCACGCGGCCCGGCGGCAGCATGGCCTGCTGGATCTCGCGCGCGATGGACAGCTCGCTCTCCAGCTTCTGCCGGGCCGCCGTCATGTCCTCGATCTCACTGAGCTGCTGCCGGATCGAGCCGCGCGCATGCTCCAGCGTGCGTGCCATCTGGCCGACCTCGTCGCGCCGCTGCAGGAACGGCACCGGCGCGCTGTAGTCGCCCTGCGCAAGCCGCGCCGCCGACGACGAAAGCCCTTCCACCGGCTGGCTGATGTGGCGCGCCAGCTTGCGCACCATCAGCATGCACAGCAGCGCGAGCAACGCGCCCACCGCCGCCAGCATCCACAGCGCCTCGGTCAGCCGGGCCATGATCAGCTCGTAGGACTGCGCGACCAGCAGGTTCCAGCCGCTGCCGCCGACCGGCTCCACCGTGGTATAGCGCCGCTCGCCGTTGACGGTATCCACGTGTGCGTACTGCAGGGGCTGCCGGACCCGCACCGCCTGCGCGGCTTCGTGCAGGTCGGTGCGACCGACGCGCTGGATGTATTCGTCCAGGGTTTCCAGTTGTGCGACGCCCACCTCCGGATTCAGCGCCAGCGTGCCCGCCGGTGCCACCAGCGTCACCCGCCATCCCGGCAGGTGCGCCAGCGCATCCACCAGGTCGGTCAGGTTGGCCAGCGGCAGGTCCAGGCTGACCATGCCGCGGGTGCGCGCGCCGCGCCCGGGTTCGCGCAGCGGCATGTTGTAGGTGACCATCCACACGCCGCCCGCGGTCTGGTTGAGGTAGGGCTCGGACCACCAGCCGCCCGGCGATGCCACGGTGCGCTGGTACCAGCCCTGGTCGCGGAACGGATACCCGTCGGCGACGAAGTCGCGGTCGCGGCCATTGCCGGCCACGTAGCGTGCGAACGGTGCGTCATCGCGCGTACGCGGCTCCAGGATCAGCAGTCCGCCCACGCAGCCGGGCGTGGCGTTCACCATCGCGCGCAGGGTGGTGGTCAGTTCGTCCGGCGACAGCTGTGCGTTGCCGACCAGGTCGGAGATGCCATGCGTGGTGATCGTCACCACGTGCAGCGCGTTGTCCAGCCGCTGTGCGGCTTCCTGTGCGGTGGCGTGCGTGTCGCGGCGCGCGTCGTCCAGGATCAGCCGGCGCGCGAACCATGCCGTCCCCAGCACCAGCAGCAACACCAGCACCACGTTGACCAGGCCGGCCCACAGGGCGATGCGCGTGCGCAGACTGCTGCGCCAGTGCGCGGCACCGGCGACATCCTCTGGCACGACACTGCTGGGCACTGCGTTTCGCATGCCGACCCTGATCGTCGCGTTCCCCCCGGAAGCGGATCATAAGCTCACTTTTGCTTGCTGCATTGCAATACGGCAAAGGTCTGATTTTGGTGTGGTCATTGTCCCGGGACAGATACGCTGCATCCGCTCCATACGCCTGCGTAGCCAGGTCCCGCGGCGGGTGCGTGCGTTACACTTCAGGGCTCTGAAAGTATCGGCAATGCCGTGCCCCACGCGCGGCGCAACAGGAGTGGGAATGAACTGGTTGAACGAGATGTTGCAGAGCGATCCGGACCCGCAGGAATCCCGCGAATGGATCGATTCCATGCAGGCGGTGATCGAGAAGAACGGCGCCCTGCGTGCTCACCAGTTGCTCGAAGGCATGGTGGAAGTCACCCGCCGCGCCGGTGCCTACCTGCCGTTCTCGCCCACCACCGAATACGTCAACACCATTGCGCCGCAGAACGAGGCCAAGAGCCCCGGTGACGCCGCGCTGGAATGGCGCATCCGGTCGATCATCCGTTGGAACGCGATGGCCACCGTCGTGCGCGCCAACCGCAAGCCCGGCGACCTCGGCGGCCACATCGCCAGCTTCGCCTCCGGCGCCACGCTGTACGACGTGGGCTTCAACCACTTCTGGCGCGCGCCGAGCGACAGTCATCCGGGCGACCTGCTCTTCATCCAGGGCCACAGCGCGCCGGGCATCTACGCGCGTTCGTTCCTGGAAGGCCGCATCAGCGAGCAGCAGCTCGACAACTTCCGCATGGAAGTCGATGGCCAGGGCATCTCGTCCTATCCGCATCCGTGGTTGATGCCGGACTACTGGCAGACCCCGACCGTCTCGATGGGCCTGGGCCCGCTGGCGGCGATCTACCAGGCGCAGTTCATGAAGTACCTGGAGCACCGCGGCCTGATCGAAAAGTCCGACCGCAAGGTGTGGTGCTTCATCGGCGACGGCGAGAGCGACGAGCCGGAAACCCTGGGCGCCATCGCGCTGGCCGGCCGTGAAGGCCTGGACAACCTGATCTTCGTGGTCAACTGCAACCTGCAGCGCCTCGATGGCCCGGTGCGCGGCAACGGCAAGATCATCCAGGAACTGGAAGGCGTGTTCCGCGGCGGCGGCTGGAACGTCATCAAGCTGCTGTGGGGCAGCTACTGGGATCCGCTCATCGCGCGCGACACCGACGGCGTGCTGAAGAAGCTGATGATGGAAACCGTCGACGGCGAGTACCAGAACTGCAAGGCGTTCGGCGGCAAGTACACGCGCGACAACTTCTTCGGCAAGTACCCGGAAACGGCGGCCATGGTCGCCAACCTGTCCGACGACGACATCTGGCGCCTCAACCGCGGTGGCCACGACCCGCACAAGGTCTATGCGGCCTACCATGAGGCGGTGAACACCAAGGGCATGCCCACGGTGATCCTGGCCAAGACGGTGAAGGGCTACGGCATGGGCTCGGCGGGCGAATCGCTCAACCCGACCCACCAGACCAAGAAGCTGGACGACGAAGCCATCCGCACGTTCCGCGACCGCTTCAACATTCCGGTCAGCGACAAGCAGCTGGAAGAGTCGGCGCAGGTGCCGTTCTACCACCCGGGCGAGGACTCGCCGGAGATCCAGTACCTGAAGTCGCGCCGCGCCGCGCTCGGCGGTTACCTGCCGCAGCGCCGCCGCAAGGCCAGCGAGTCGTTCGAGACGCCGAAGCTGGAAGCCTTCGATCGCCTGCTGAAGAGCACCGGCGACCGCGAGATCTCCACCACCATGGCGTTCGTGCAGGGCCTGAACATCGCGCTGCGCGACAAGCAGGTCGGTCCGCGCCTGGTGCCGATCGTCGCCGACGAGGCGCGCACGTTCGGCATGGAAGGCATGTTCCGCCAGATCGGCATCTATGCGCCGTTCGGCCAGAAGTACAAGCCGGTCGATGCGGACCAGCTGATGTACTACCGCGAGGACCAGTCCGGTCAGGTGCTGCAGCAGGGCATCAGCGAGCCGGGTGCGATGTCGTCGTGGATGGCGGCGGGCACCAGCTATTCGGTCAGCAACGTGCCGATGCTGCCGTTCTACATCTACTACTCGATGTTCGGCTTCCAGCGCATCGGTGACATCGCGTGGCAGGCGGCCGACATGCGTACGCGCGGCTTCCTGCTGGGCGGCACCGCGGGCCGCACGACGCTCAACGGTGAGGGCCTGCAGCACGAGGACGGTTTCAGCCACGTCATCGCCGGCAGCATCCCGAACGTGCGCAGCTACGACCCGACCTTCGGTTTCGAAGTCGCGGTGGTCCTGCAGCACGGCATGCAGAAGATGCTGCAGGAGCAGGTGGACGAGTACTACTACGTCACCCTGATGAACGAGAACTACACCCACCCGGACATGCCGGAAGGCGCGGCCGAGGGCATCATCAAGGGCATGTACCTGCTCACCGATGCCGGCAAGCCGAAGAAGGGCGAGCTGCGCGTGCAGTTGCTGGGCAGCGGCACCATCCTGCGCGAGGCGATCGCGGCGGCCGAGCTGCTGGACAAGGATTTCGGCGTGACCGCCGACATCTGGTCCTGCCCCAGCTTCAACGAGCTGCGTCGTGACGGTTTCGATGCGGAGCGCTGGAATCGCCTGAACCCGGAAGCGAAGTCGCCGCGCAAGGCGTACGTGACGGAGCTGCTGGAAGGCCGCCAGGGTCCGGTGGTCGCGGCGACCGACTATGTGCGCGCCTACAGCGACCAGATCCGCGCGTTCGTGCCGGGGTCGTACACGGTGCTGGGCACGGACGGCTTCGGCCGCAGCGACACGCGTGCCAACCTGCGTCGCCACTTCGAAGTGGACCGCTACTACATCGCCCACGCCGCCATCGCCGCGCTGGCGAAGGAAGGCAAGATGACCGCCAAGGACGTATCCCGCGCGATCAAGCAGTACAAGATCGATGTGGAGAAGGCGAACCCGGTTGGGGTATAAGAAGGATGCTGCGACGCAAAAATGGTTGCGTCGCAGCATTTGAGATGCTATGGAAGCAATGTGCGGACACGGACATCCTGGGTTGGAGACTTACAGGCCATGAACAAATCTGGCAAAGATGAAGCCGCCTTGGTGCGAGACGTCGAAAAGTTGGTTGGTAAGCGCCTTCGTGAGTTGCAATCAACGCAGACATTTGACGGAACGCTACGGATAAAGTTGGACAAGGTGTTCGTTGACAAGAAAGATGGTCAGCGTGCTCTTGAGCATTTAAGGCAGATGAGCTCTAGTCGCCTGCTCAAGGCCAAGTAGGCTTTATGGGCGCAGGAGGCGCGGCGCTAATCCTACTTCCGCTGCTGATCAGCGGCTATCTGTTCAATCTCATATTTTATCCGCTCAGATATTTTAGTAATCGAGCAGATGGCCAAAGGCTGTTTTTCATGGCAGCAGGTTCGGGCCTGTTGCTTGGGAGCACGGTGTTTCTGATTACTGGCGCTGTGAAGACGCCAGACTCATTCCTTGGAAGTCCGCTTCACGAGTTTGCCAAGGACATCGACAGTTCAATTCCTGTGCCGTTCGCGTGCCGCCTGCTAGCGACGCTGTTTTTTTCAATTGCGGCAGCTTTTTTCCTGAATTGCATCCTTTGGCTAGCGTATGGTCGAGGGAGGCGCCCGACAGCGAAGAGGGTTTACAACAAGCTCACAGACTCGTTTGGCAATCCTCTTTGCCAATTGCTTCGGAAAGCGGCCGACAAGCAAAAATTGGTCATGCTGACCTTAAAGTCACGAAAAATTTACTGCGGTCGAATTCTCGAAGTTCCGCCAAATATTGAGCGAGAGGATGCTTGCGTAGAGTTGCTCCCTTCTTTCTCCTCCTACAGGGAAAAAGACACTTTACGCATGGGGAAAGAGAAGACTGACTACCCCGTAATCGCGTTGTGGGAGGCTAAGCAGTATCTATTCTCTCGTGAAAAGATGCTCGAAGCGTTTATGTTTGAAATTTCAAGGTATGGCTATGCGCCTCCGACTGGGTTGATTAAAGCTGAGATTGAGAAAATTCAAGCGGAGATCGCGGATGCGAAGGCGGTAATCCATCAGTTCGGTGAGCCGATCGGCTTCGATCCATCGGATTGGATGAAAGTCATATCCATTAAAGAGATTGAGTCGGCATCTTTTTATGATGCTGATGCTTACCATGTCTGGTTTGAAGCGGAAGATGCTGGCACCGCCAGAGTTTAGTCAGCGAAACATCGAGTTAGTAGTCTCTTAGAGCCCCAGTGCCAGCGAGTGTCGCTGTTGCCAGCCTGTCGCAATATCCCCTCGCTGGAGCTCCTGCAAGCTCCGTCCTCTCGCGTCCGCCAGCCGCTTTTTTTGTTATCGCCATCTTCATTGAAGGCTTCACCGGGGTCGGTCCGTTGATCTCAATGTTGCCCAGGATCGAGCGGGCCGACGGTCTGCTGCAAGCAGGGCGATGATGTGATCTCTGGCAATTTGGCCGGGGTTGAGAAACAGGCCGGGATCAAAAGGTGACTTCCATGCGCTACGCCATCGTCATCGAACAAGCGGGCGGCAACTATTCCGCCTATGTGCCGGATCTGCCCGGCTGCATGGCCACGGGCTCGACCAAGGCCGAGGTGGAAGCGTTGATCCACGATGCTATCGCCTTGCACCTCGCGGGAATGCGCGAGGATGGGCTGGTGATACCGGTACCGTCGAGCCAGGTGGAGTACATCGACGTCGCGGCGTGAGTGCGCCCTGACGAAGTGAGGCAAGGCGGCCGGCACGGCCAGCGCGCCCTCGATCACGCAAGCGGCTTCGGCCGCTTTTTTTGTTGGCCGACCGGTTGACACGTTGTGAACCAAGGTTCACAGTTCCCGCGAGGTCGACGTCATGGATGACGCTGCATGATCGAGGTCAGGAAGACGCGGATATTCGAGGACTGGTTTGTTTCGCTGCGCGACCGGCACGCGAGGATGCGCATCCAGGCGAGGATCGATCGGCTCGCATTCGGCAACCCGGGTCAGCATCGCGTGCTGGCGGGTGGCATAGGCGAGATGAAGATCGATTGTGGCCCGGGCTATCGCATCTACTACAGCCGGCATGGCGACGCGTGGGTGCTGCTGTTGTGCGGCGGCGACAAGGCATCGCAACGCGCGGACATCGGGGCGGCGCTAGCGCTGGCGAGAAAGTTGGAGACCTGACATGGCACTGAAGACCACGCTCTGGGATTCGGCGGAGTATCTGAAAACCGAATCGGACATCACCGCCTATCTGGACGCGTGCTTCGAAGAGGCTGGCGATGATCCAGCCTTCCTGGTGCATGCGCTGGGTGTGGCGGCGCGCGCACGCAACATGAGCCAGCTGGCGCGTGACACTGGACTGACGCGCGAGGGCCTGTACAAGGCGCTGTCCAGCGACGGCAATCCCAGCTTCGGCACGGTGCTGAAAGTGGCCGGTGCGATGGGCTACCGGTTTGCGCTGGTCAGCAAGCGAGCCAAGCCGAGCCGCAGGGCGGGCAAGCGGACCGTAGCGCCGGATGCGCCGACCGGCGCAGGCAAGCGGAGTGCCGCGCGGGCCAAGCAAGGATGAGTGGCGGTCCTCGCATCCGGCCATCGCGGGTCGCCAGTGACCAGGCGATACCGCGCACCGTCCAGCAGCGTGCGCCTTCGGCATGACGCTGACCCTCGACCATCTGCGCCGCTATGCCGTCGCCCGCAGTCTGTTCAAGCCGACGACCCTGCCGCGTGCGATCCAGCGGCTGGGTTTCGTGCAAGCGGACCCGATCCGGGCGCCGGCACGCGCGCAGGACCTGACGCTGCGCCATCGTGTCGCCGGCTATCGCGCCGGTGATCTGGAACGGCGGTATCCACGCCTGGCGCTGGAAGAGGACTTCTTCGTCAACTACGGTTTCCTGCCGCGCGAGCATCACCAGCTGATGCATCCGCGCAAGGCACGCGAGGCGTGGACGCCCGCGCGCTGGAAGCAGGCGCAGGCGGTGCTGGCCTTCGTCACTGAGCGCGGCACCGCGCATCCGCGCGACGTGGATGCGCACTTCGGGCATGGCAAGACGACCAATTGGTTCGGTGGTTCGTCGAACGCGAGCACGCAGTTGCTGGACGGCATGCATTACCGCGGGCTGTTGCGGGTGGCGCGCCGCGAGGGTGGTACGCGGGTCTATGCGCCGCGTGTCGGTGACGCGACACCTGTCGCGACGTCCGATGCGGAGGCGCGGCTGGATGCGTTGCTCGACATCATCGTGCGCAAGTACGCACCGTTGCCGGCCGCGAGCCTGGGCCAGTTGCTGGGCTATCTGCGCAGCGGCGTGCCGCAATGGACCGACCTGCGCGCGGCAGCGCTGAAGCGTGCGCGCCAGCGGTTGGGCACGGCCCGGGTCGATGGGGTGGACTGGTACTGGCCGGCGGACGAGGATCCACGCTCCCGGCGCTGGAAGCCGGGCGACCAGGTGCGGCTGCTGACGCCGTTCGATCCGGTGGTCTGGGACCGGCGGCGGTTCGAGATGTTCTGGGGCTGGACGTATCGGTTCGAGGCTTACACGCCGGCGCCGAAGCGGAAGCTGGGGTATTACGCGCTACCGGTGCTGTGGGGTGATCGGGTGATTGGGTGGGCGAATCTGAGTGTGGTCGATGGGGAGCTGCGGTCGACGTTCGGGTATGTGGATGGAAAAGATACTCGGGATGCCGCGCTGGGCTCTGCTCTTAAAGCAGAGGTGGGTCGTATCCGCATCTTCTTGGGTTTGGAAAATAACGCCGGATAGTAGCTAGTGGGTCTGCACACTGCGCTTGAGTGCAACTAGGCAGGCGTTAACTCAGTGATTCTCGATGACAGGAAGGCCTCTACTCGCTCAATGCCGTACTTTCTGCCTAGGCCAGTGATGAATGCTGGCTCGACAGCTGCAACATGGGCCAACATGCCCTTCAATGCAGGAAGATCCTCGGGCGGAAGCGTTCCCTGAAGAGCTAAAAACACTCTGGTTTTCAGACTTCTTTTGGTGTCCCTTCCGATTGAAATTTTCCGCTGAGGCGTGATGTTCACGCCTGTGACAGACATTCGCCGCTTACGAGAAAGATGCTGCGTTTTCTTTATGTTGACTTGTAGGTACGGAAGGATCTCCGTAGCGATCTCAAAAAAATCTCTCTCAAGAAGGGCTGCCGCCTCCTTCGACCTTGATGAAATGTAGATGTCATCTGCATAGCGTGTGTAAGTGCCGCCACGTCGACGCGATGCGCGAGACATCGCTTCGTCGAAACTGTGCAAGAGCACATTTGAGAGGTGTGGTGACGAGGGTGCGCCAATGCTTAGGACGAGCTTGTTGGTTTCCTTCTGATAGCGACAGACTATACGAATGATCGCTTCAATTGTGCGAGCGTCTAAATCAACATTGCCTCTATTGATCTCTCGCAGCAAGAAAGCTCGCACAACTGAGCCAGTTATGGAAGGGAAAAAGTTGGAGAAATCGAGTCTAACTATGTAGTTAGACTCGATATGCGTAGCAGCGTGCATTGCAATGTTGCGTCCTTTTCTATAGGAGAAGACGCAGTCATGGACTTGCAGGTTTCTGAGAAGATCGTTCGCTATCCAGCGCTGTGCCGCCTTCAGTGCAGGACTAGGATGATGTATGTCTCGTAGCTCGCCATTCCGCTTCGGAATCTTATAGTGCTTGTACCTATGAGGTGCGTTGATGATGAGGCGCTCTGCCTCAATGCCAGAGGTTCTTAGTAGCTTCGACAGCTCCAGTAGAAATTCAGAGTAGTTCATGATTTCTACTCTCGATCTCTTCCAAAGCTTCTGGAACGTGCTGGCGGTACGCTTCAGACCAAGCTGCCTTAACTTCAGTTGCTTCCTGCCCGCCTCCGTCAATGAATGGCATCTTCGATTTGCCAACGACTCGGATCATGTCGCCCATGTGTGTGCGCGCAACGCGACCCATTGTGGTTAGGAGTGCCACGAGAAGGCGAATATCTGTCTTTTCGTACTTCCCGAAGGTTCTGTTGACGAGATCGAACAGGTCGTCTTCGGTGACTACGCCTGCCAGATCGATCATCTTGTCGATGATCGCAAGCTGTTCGCGTGGTGAATACTCTTTCCAATCGCTATGAGAGTAGCGCTTGGCATAGCTTCTTGCGCGCTTCTCTTCTCCAAGAAGTCTTGTTCGAATCTGATCGAACGACGCAGCAACATCGTCAGTGATGATGATTGGCTGCGGGGAGAATGAGCTGTTAGCGTTTATTTTTTTTACGGGACCCAGGATGATGAAAGAATCTCCCTGGTGCTCGTGTGCGACGGCCACGAGCATCTTTCTGCTTATGTTGTCGTTTGCAGAAAATAGCCCCAATTCTGCGATGGATCCTGGGCTTTCTGGAAAGAGCAGAAGGCTGTCAACTGTATTGGCAATCGTCTCCTCAATGACTGCAAGATCTCTTGAGGCTCTGCGCTCGTCTACCTGCCGGAGGAGATCAGTTACGGCATTCTCTGCTTGCACGCAAACGATCTTTTGCTCGTTTTCCTCGATCCACGTAAGAAACTGCCGACGAATTTTGGGTGGCGCGCCGGGCTGGGGATCTGCTGCGCCACAGACAAAGCAAAGATGCACGCCGGTACTGAAATGCAAGTCCCCCCGCTTGAAGAAGCTCACAATCCTTGAGCGCGGGGGGTCAAATGCTTTGTTTTCCTTAACTACTTGCAAGCGCTACCTACCTTGATAGCGGCGAATCCCTTTGGGGTTTGCCGTAGGCGAACCCCAAAGGGATTCGCCGCAACGATGTCGTTCAAACTGATCGGCCTGGCTGTACACCCGGCACGGAACCCAGCAGCAACCTGAGCCCAGCTAGATAGCAGCTTCATAGTATCTGCGGTTTGAGACTTGCTGCAATCACCTGCGAGATGACCCCAACCTTGGGGCCCGATGACCACGGGGGCTCTGTAGGCATGCATCCCGAACCGTTAAAATTCCCAACGCCAGCGAGCGTCGCCGCCGCCATCGCACCCGGCATCCCTCACTGGAGTTCCTGCATGTCCCGTCCCCTCGCGCCCGCCGGGCGCCTGTTCGCTGTCGCCGCCTTCATCGAAGGCTTCACCTGGGCCGGGCTGCTGATCGGCATGTGGCTCAAGTACGGGCCGGTGGGCAACGAACTGGGCGTGAAGATCTTCGGGCCGCTGCATGGCGGCGCCTTCCTGTTCTACGTCGTCGCCACCGTGCTGTCCGCGCTGCGCCTGCGTTGGCCGTGGTGGGCCACGCTGCTCGCCCTGATCGCCGCCGTGCCGCCGCTGGTGACCGTGCCGCTGGAGATGTGGTTCCGCCGGATCGGTTTGCTAAGCCCGCGCGCCTGACGTTGCGAGGTGGCGGGCCTGGGCCCGCCCTACGATGACGGGCGGGCACATGTCTTGGCATAGACTGCGGCGCCCATTTCCCTTGCGCATCCGCCCATGAGCCCGCCCTCCCGCCTGACCGAGTTGCGCTTGCTGCTGGGCATCGAGCGCAACACCACCCGCCATGGCGAGAAATGGATATCGGGCATCGGCGCGCTGCTGGGCATCGTGTCCGTGTACTGGCTGACCCGGTGGACGTTCCCGACCGAAGCCGCGGCGGCCGTGGGCGGCGCGTTGATGGTCACCTCGATGGGCGCCTCGGCCGTGCTGCTGTTCGCCGTACCGCAGGGCGCGTTGTCGCAGCCGTGGGCCGTGGTGGGCGGCCACCTGCTGTCTGCCGTCATCGGCGTGAGCTGCCAGAAACTGTTCCCCGGCCACTCTTGGACCGCCGCCCTTGCGGTCGGCCTCGCCGTGCTGGGCATGTACTACCTGCGCTGCATCCACCCGCCCGGTGGCGCCACCGCCCTGGCCGCGGTGATCGGCGGCCCGGACGTACACGCGCTCGGCTACCACTACGTGCTGATGCCGATCCTGATCAATGTCATCGCGATCCTCTCCATGGCCATCGCCTTCAACGCCCTGTTTCCGTGGCGCCGCTACCCGGCCCACCTGCACCGCCGCCGCCAGGCCTCGCGCATCACCCAGCCCGCGCAACGCCAGTTCGAACTGACCCAGGAAGATTTCTCCGCGGCGATGGAGCAACTCAACTCCTACGTCGACATCACCACCGAGAACCTCACCGAACTGCTGGAACTGGCCAAGCAGCACGCCGAGCGCAACATCACCCATCCGGATGCGATCGTCCGCGGGCGCTTCTACAGCAACGGCAAACTCGGCCGCTTGTGGAGCGTGCGGCACGTAATCGAAAGCGAGGGCCCGGCGCTGCAGTACCACGTCGTGGCCGGCGAACAGACCGGCACCACGGGCGCGTCCAGCGTCGATGCATTCCGGCAGTGGGCACGTTTCGAGGTGGTGCTGCAGGAGAATGGGCGGTGGGTGATCGCGGACTAGCATTCGTCATGCCCGCTCAGTCCGCCGCCGACCCCCGCAATAACGCCATCGCCTGAGTCCGCGACTGCACGCCCAGCTTTTCGTAGATTCGCGTGAGCGCGTTGCGCACGGTCTTGTCGCTGATGAACAGCGTGGCCGCGATCTGCGCATTGGTCCTGCCGGCCACCAGCTCCGCCACGATCTTGCGCTCACGCGGCGTCAATTCCGCCAGGCGTTCCTCGCCCTGCGGTGCGCCACCGAGGAACGCGAGCACTTCCTGGCGGAAGCGCTGCCAGGCCGGCTCGTGTTCCAGCAGCACGTGGTTGCGCGATTCCAGCTCGACGAAGCGCGCGCCCGGGATGCCGGCCGCCAGCAGCCGCCCTTCCTCCAGCGGCACCACACCGTCCTGGCGCGCATGCAGCACCAGCGTAGGGACGCGGACCTGGTCGAGCAGCGCGGTGACATTGATGCGCGCGCGCGCCTCCAGCAGTGCGGTGGCGGCGTCCGCCGTGGTCGTGGTACGCGCCAACTCGTTGAACCAGTGCACCTGGGCTTCCGTGGCATCGGGAATGAAGCGCGACGTGAACACCTGCCGGAACACCGGGTTCTGGTCGGCCCAGCCGGCCCGCGCAATGTCGATGATGGCCCGGTACAACCGCGCCGCCTCTTCATTGCCACGCTCGTAAGGGCCGCGCGCGTACGCCCCGTACAGCAGCAGCCGGGACACGCGCTGCGGATGCTTCACCGCATACGCCACGCAGGCCGCCGCCCCCTGCGAGATACCCATCAGCGCGAAGGGCTCGTGCAGGCCCGCCGCGTCCACCAACGCCTCCAGGTCGCCCAGCCAGTGATCCAGGGTCAGATGCCGCGCATCGCCGCCGCTCATGCCGCAGCCGCGTTCGTCATGGCGCAGCAGCCGGTAGTGCTCGCCGAAGAACCGGTACCAGTGCCGCCAGATGGGGCTCTGCAGGTCGTATTCCAGATGGCTGAGCCAGTTCGCCGCCTTGACCAGCACGGGCCCGCCGCCCATCGACGCCCACGCCAGACGCGCGCCGTCGCCGGTGGTCAGGTAGCGGATCGCCTGCTGCATGCGGCCATCCCGGAAGGAAACCGGCCCGCAGTGTAGCCGGGACATTGTTCCCCCGCCTGGCGCGGACGATGCCGTGCGTCGGGACATTGTTCCTCTGCCGCAGACGGCATGGACCGGCCACGCTGCCCTAACCCATCCCGCGCGCCCGCAGCGGCCCCCGGCTGCGCCGCGCCCACCACGAGGCCATGATGAAACGCACCCTGATCCTGCTCTACGGCGTGGCCTGCTACGCCGTGTTCTTCGCCACGTTCCTGTATGCCATCGGCTTCATCGGCAACCTCTGGGTGCCGAAGGGCATGGATTCCCCGCCCACCGCGCCGTTCGCCACCGCGCTGCTGATCGACCTCGGCCTGCTCGCCCTGTTCGCAGTGCAGCACAGCGTGATGGCGCGCCCCGCCTTCAAGCGGGCATGGACGCGGCTGATACCTGAATCGGCGGAACGCAGCACCTATACCCTGCTGTCGAGCGTCGCGCTGATCCTGCTGTTCTGGCTGTGGAGTCCACTGGGCGGCACGGTCTGGGACGTGCAGCACCCCGCCGCGCGCACTGCCCTGTACACGCTCTTCGCGGTCGGCTGGATGCTGCTGCTGTACACGACGTTTCTGCTGAATCACTTCGACCTGTTCGGCCTGCGCCAGGTCTGGCTGCAGTTCCGCGGACGGCCCTATACCTCGCTGCCATTCCGCACCCCGACCGTGTACCGCTGGGTACGCCACCCGCTGTATGTGGCGTGGCTGCTGACCTTCTGGGCCACGCCGACCATGACCATGACGCACCTGCTGTTCGCGGTGATGACGACGGTCTACATCCTGCTCGCGATCCGCTGGGAGGAGCGCGATCTGGTCGCCGCACTGCCGGAGTACGCGGACTACCGCCGGCGCGTGCCGATGCTGGTGCCGGGAACGCGCCGCGCGAAGAAAGCCCAGCGCTCTAGGTCTCTGGCGTGATGGCCGCGTCCAGCGTGCCGCGTATCCGGACGTGCGCTTGCTGCAGCCGCAGAAGCTTCTCCTCGTCGGACGACTGCGCGAACAGCGCGATGCGTCGTTCGATGGCGTCCAGTAACCGTTGCCGCTGCGGCGGCGGCAGGTTGTCCGCCGCAAAGGCCACGGGATCGCCGTGGAAGCCGCGCTGGTCGCACAGCTTGCGGTAGAGATTGACCGCGTACGGCGGGCATAGCAGGCACTCGGCGGCCAGCGTGGCCAGGCGCCGGCGCGTGAGGCCGAGTTGGCGTGATCGCACGGCCAGCCATGCAAGCATCGCGAGCGTCACCGCCAGCCAGGCCAGTAGGCCACCGAGCAGCCAGGTCGGCGGCGCGCCCGTCAGCAACAGATACGGAATGGCCAGCAGCACGACCAGTCCCACCACCACGCATCCCGCGCGGACCGGCCACAGCTGGCGCGCGAAGGCGCGTAGGTCCTCGGCAGTGTCAGCGACCGCGCCGCCCACCGGTGCGAGCCAGCTCGCGTGCAGCGTGGTGCGTGCCGGCATCAGCAGAGACGGAATCCAGAGGAAACGGCCCCGCATCTCGGTGACCGCCTCGACCGCGACGCGCCATGTCCGCCCACCCGATACGACCACATCGTCGAAGTAGGCCAGACGGGCGGAATCCTGGACGTAGAACGCCAGGATGCCCGCGGCCAGCAGCCACTCGCTGCTGACACTCACCGAACCGTCTTGTCCTTCTGCTTGCGCTTGAACAGGCCGCGCACCGCGGCGGCCACGCCAAACAAGCCGATCAACAGCAGCTTCCACATCTTGACCAGCACGGCACCGGCGGCGGCCAGCCAGCCCTTCTTCGACGCCACCACCGCCGCACCGCCGGTGATCAATGCCGCCAAGCCCACTTCCGCCACATGGTCGCCGGCGCGGAACTCGCTGTATTTCTCACCCGCGGTAAAGCTGTAGCCTGGCATGAGGCGTTTGAAATCGGCGATGGCCGGCTGCAGCGTTTCCGGGTCCGCCACCACGATCACCTCCATCACGCCACGTCGGCCCAGCACACGCGTGTTGTAGTTGACGATCTTGTTCTTGCTGGTCTCGGTCTCGGCGAGAATGGCCCACTCCAGCGCCTTGAGCTGCTCGTCGTACTGGGGTTTGAACGACCAGCCGAGGATGCGCATGGTCTCCCAGCCGCGCTGGCGCCGTTCTTCGTTGCCGTGCTCGGTCCCCTTGCGGACGCTCTCGAGTACGTCGTCGGCATCCACTTTTTCGTCGTCCTTGACGTAGCCCATTTCCTGGAACGAAAAGAAGCCGATCCACGACAGGTCATGCGGCGCCAGCGTGTAGGTGTCGTCCCCGTCCGGCGGGTTCTCCAGCAACTGGTTGAGTCGGCGCGTGCCGTCGACATCCAGGAACGCGTAACCCTCGGGCACATCGACCGTGGCCCGAGTGCCGATCTTGCCGACGGTCGGTCCGAGCTGCCACGGCAGGTCCCCGATCGGATTCGGCGCGGTGTCTTCCTGCGCACTGGCTGAGCCGGAAAACAGAAAAAGTATGAAGACCGCGGCAAGCAGCGCCGCGTAACGGATACGCATCGGTGGTTCCCTCCCCATTGGCATGCCGGACTCCCCAGCCGTGCCTCATCGGCAGGCCGCATCGCCGGCCGGCTGCAGCGATACGGTGGCGAGAGTAGCAGGCAGGAAGGGGGCCATGGCGGCCATCTTCATCTCAGATTCTTGGCGCGCATGACGCACGCCCGGTCACCAGCCCGTAGCCCATTCCTTGATGAGGTTGCAGTCCGGGATCACGGTCGCGGAGATTGTTGCCCGCCTTGCTGTCATGCGTTCACGTGCCGCGCTCAGTCTGCCCTGCGCAACCCATGCTCCGCACGTTCGCAGACCACCAGCGCGCCATCCTCGGTAACGGTACCGGTGGCCTGCACGCGATCACCCGCTTTCAACGCTTGCACATTGTCCGGTGGCGGGGCTTTGCACAGGTTCCAGCGGGCGGGCAGGTGTACATCCACCTGGCCATTGGTCGCCGCGATCTTCACCACCGCGCTGCCGTCGTAGGTCCACGGCGTGGTGTCCACGCTGACGACGGTGCCGTTGACGGTGGCCTGCTGGCCGGCCGCGAGCGTGGGGCTGGAGGCAGGTGGCGTGGTCGTGCAGGCGGCCAGCATCACGGTCGCGGCGAGGGTCGCGAGACGACATGCGACGGGGAGGTGGGGCAGGGTCTTCATGGGGTGTCCGTGGTGGCGGGCGGGGTGGCTTCCGCCGGGCACCTTGGCACGCCCGACCCGACGACGCACTGAATGCAGCATTCCGCCTTCTCGGGTGATCCACTGCCCAGCGCGTCCTGCACCGGCGGCAGCGCGCCCGGCAGCTTCGCCAGTTCCGCCGGCGACTTGAGTCGCAGGATCGCCGCCCAGTCCTGGCGGTTCATGCTGCATGCGGCCTCGTTGTCCGGCGCGCACAGCGTGCCGTCGCCGATCCGCAGCGGCAGGCCACCCCAGAACTCGCCATTGCGGTTCAGCGGCAGCATCCGCATGGTCACGGCCTGCTGCACGTTGCCGCCGATCGCGTACGCGGTGTTGTCGTTGCCCGGGTTCACCGCCACCACGATGTCGCAATGCATGTCCAGCGGACCGCCACTGCGCAGCACCGGCAGCAGGCCCTCATGGCCGAACAGGCGGCCGGATTGGCGCACGTAGCAGATCATGTCGCCGACCATCGGCTTGGCCTTCGCCACGTCGATCACGTCGAAGGCATTCGTCGACGGGTTCTGGAACGCCGCCTGCACATAGGTGAAGTGGCGGCTGGAACCGCGGAAGCCGGGCACCCGGGCTTCGCGCATCACCCACGAAATGAAGGCGGCCGACCACGGCGTGTCTACCACGAAGCCGCGGCAGGCTTCGGCCTGCGGACCGGTGGCGGAGGCGTACAGGCAGTCGGTCGCACCGCGGCGATGGCCGATGGCGCCGAGCAGGCCGCTGTCGCGCCAGTAGCGCGCGACGCGTTGCCAGGCGCGGTCGTCGCCGATCGACAACAGCGAGGACTCCGCCTCCGCCATCGGCGCGTTCGCCAGTTTGCCCTCGCGGTCGATGAAGGGGCGGTACCACATCAGGTGCTCGCGGCAAGCGACCGCGGCGATGCGGGTGGCGACGTCGGACGGCGTCTGCTGCGACAACTGCGGGCAGGCGTCGGCCGCGAACGCGGCACCGGAAGACAACAACAGGAACGGCAGCAACAACCATGCACGCATCAGCACATCCTTCGGGGTCCGTGATCCTCTTACGCATCATGCCGCATCCGCAGGACACGCTGCCGTCACGCGGACTGAAGGTATGGAAATGGTAAGCGGATCGCCGTCATCGATGATGCGCATGGCGCGCCGCCTTGACCTCAATCACGCTTGAGGTCGCACAGTGGCCGCCTGCCGAACAAGGAGTCCGCCGTGACCGACACCCTCACCGACATCGCGCTGTACCTGCAACGCCTGGGTCACGAGCGCGCGCCACCGCCCACGCTGGAAACCCTGTGCGCGCTGCAGCAGCGGCATACCGCCACGTTCCCGTTCGAAACCCTGTCCACCCTGCTGCACCTGCCCGTGCCGCTCGACCTGCCGGCCATCCAGCACAAGCTGCTGCACGAAGGTCGCGGCGGCTACTGCTATGAACTCAACCGCGTTTTCCTGGCGTTGCTGCAACACCTGGGGTTCGACGCACGCGGCCTGACGGCGCGCGTGGTGATGGGAGGGCCGGAGGACGAACTGACCGCGCGTACCCATCTGCTGGTGCTGGTCACCGTGGACGGCCAGCGCCATATCGCCGATGTCGGCTTCGGCGGCATGGTGCCCACCGCACCGCTGCGGCTGGACACCGAGGACGTGCAGACCACGCCGCACGAGCCATACCGCATCACCCGGCATGACGGTCTGCACACCCTGCGCGCCCAGGTGGCCGGCGAGTGGCGGGCGATGTACGTGTTCGACCTGCAACCGCAGGCCGAGATCGACTACATCGTCGGCAACTGGTACGTCAGCACGCATCCGGACTCGCCGTTCCTGGGCCAGCTGCGCGCCGCGCGCACCGGGCCGGGCTGGCGCAGGACGCTCAACAACGGCAGCTTCGCGCTCCATCGCCTCGGCCATGCGAGCGAACGGCGCAGCCTGCCGGATGCCGATGCCGTGATCGCGGTGCTGCAGGATGAATTCGGCATCCGCGTGCCGGACCATCCCGGCCTGCGTGCCGCCCTCGATGCGCGACTGCGGGCGGAATCAACGGTCACGTCCTGAGCCGTCTGGCGGTAGGGCCATGGCGGACGGTAAGCTCGCCGCTCCGCCGGCTGCCCTGGATCGTGCGTGTCCTTCCTCCTGCGTGTACTGCTGGTGTCTGCGTTTGCGTTGAGCGCGCACGCCGCCGAACCTGACCGCCGCATCGCCATCACCATCGACGACCTGCCATGGCAGCGCATGGGCAAGACGCCGGAAGCCGAATTGCCGGCACGGCACGCGCAGTTGATGGCGCAGCTGGAGCAGGCCGGCGTGCCGGTGGTGGGATTCGTCAACGAAGGCAAGCTGGAGATCGATGGCCAGGTGCAGCCCGCGCGCGTGACGATGCTGCGCGACTGGCTGGAGGCGGGCTTCGAACTGGGCAACCACACCCACGGCCACCTCGACCTGCATGCGGTCGGCCTGCCTGCGTTCCAGCAGGACATCCTGGATGGCGAGCGCGTGCTGCGTCCGCTGCTGGCGGAACGCGGACAGGTGCCGCGCTGGTTCCGCCATCCCTATCTGCGCGCGGGGCGCACGCCGGAGGACCGCGCCACGCTCTCCGCGTTCCTCGGCGGACACGGTTACCGCATCGCGCCGGTGACGGTGGACAACGGCGAATGGGTCTGGGCCTTCGCCTATGCCAACGTGCTGGACGGCCAGCCGGATACGCCGGCGCGCGCCGCCACGCTGGAGCGCCTGCGCCGCGGCTACATTCCCTACATGCTCAACAAGGTCGACTACTACGAGCGGCAATCGCAGGCGCTGCTGGGCCATGCGCTGCCGCAGGTGTGGCTGCTGCATGCCAACGAGCTCAACGCGGTGGCCTACGCCGAGCTCGTGGCCGGCGTGCAGCGGCGCGGCTACCGGGTGGTGACGCTGGACGAAGCGCTGCGCGACCCCGCGTACGCCCGCGGCGAGGAGGGCTACAACGGCCGCTTCGGCCCCAGCTGGCTGCACCGCTGGGCGATGGCCGAGAAGAAGCCCAAGGACTTCTATGCCGGCGAGCCGGTGGTGCCCGGATGGGTGCTGGCGCTGGCGGGCGTGGCATCGGAATAGCTGGCCCGCGGCGCCGGGTTTCCGCGTTGGTCCCGATGGACCAGGGTGGACCGGAGCGCAGGCCAGGCAGGGCGGAACCTCACGTTGCCGGAAACACGCGCATGCAGAAGAAGGTGGACCTGTCGACCCTTCGCGGGCATCTGGTGGAAGTGGTGATCGAGCGGCCCGACGACCGCCAGCCATGGTCGCTCGCGGTGCGCGTGCGCGCCGTGCAGGGCGGTGCGTGGAGCGAGGCCTGGGTGGACGGTAGCCGCGGCTACTTCACCTGCCATGACGCGCTGGCCGCGGGGAAGGCGCAGGCAGCACGCATGATCGACGGCGATGCGGCGGTCAGTCCTCGCGGCGCAGGGTAGCCAGTTTCAGGAAGGCATCGTGCTGGTAGCGGCTCATGCGCAACTGCTGGCCGGTGTCCATGGTGACGACGTGATACCCGTTGAACCACGGGTGGATGTCCTTCACCCGGCGGATGTTGATGATGGCTGAGCGATGCACGCGCGCGAAGCGGCGCGGGTCCAGTCGCGCGGCCAGCGCGGCCATGGTCTCGCGCAGTTCGTGCACGCGGTCGGCCAGGTGCAGGCGCACGGTGTTGCCGCTGGCCTTGATCCAGACGATGTCGTCCACGTCGACCAGCACCACGCGCTCGTCCTCGCGCACGGGGATCCGCTCCAGGTAGGCATCGCGCTGCTGCAGCGATGCGAGGGCCTGCATGATGCGGGCGGTGGCGTCGGCATCGGCGCCGCGCGCGGTGGCCAGTCGCTGCTTCGCACGGCGCAGTGTGTCGGCGAAGCGGTCGCGGCTGAACGGTTTGACCAGGTAATCCACCGCGTTCGCCTCGAAGGCGCGCACCGCGAACTGCTCGTAAGCCGTCACGAACACCGTCGCCGGCATGCGCGACGCACCGATGGTGGCGACCACGTCCAGGCCGGTGATCGCCGGCATCTGGATGTCCAGGAACACCAGGTCCGGCGACAGGTCGCGGATCGCCGCCACGGCGGAAACGCCGTCCCCGCATTCGCCCGCCACCTCGATGTCCGGGTCCTCGCGCAGCAGCCGCACCACCGCGTGCCGCGCGATCGGTTCGTCGTCGATCACCAGGGCGGTCAGGCTCATGCGGGCACGTGCTCCGTCAACGGATCCTCTTCCATCTCGTGGAAGGGCACGCGCAGGCGGCAGGCCACGCCGCGCGGCACGATCAGGTCCAGGCGCAGGCTGGCGGCATCGCCGTAGAGTTCGCGCATGCGCAGCCGCGTGTTGGACAGGCCGATGCCGTGGCCGCCGGCATGGCCGCCTTCGTCCAGCGTGCTGTTGTAGTTGCGCACGTCGATGCACAGCGCGTCGCCTTCGCGCCGGCAGTCGATCTCGACGCAGTCGTCACCGACATGCTGGCCGATGCCGTAACGGATCGCGTTCTCCACGATCGGCTGCAGCACCAGGCTGGGCACGGCCGCATCCAGCACGTCCGGCGCTACGTGGATGCGCGTGGTCAGGCGGTCCTTGAAGCGTCGCCGCTGGATGCCGAGATACAGTTCGAGCAGTTCCAGTTCGCGCCGCAGCGGGATTTCCTGGCCGTCGTAGTCCTCGAGGAATGCGCGCAGCAGTTCGCTCAACCGCAGCAGCATGTCTTCCGCCGACAGCGTGTCCTCGTCGAGCAGGGTGATGATGGCGTGCAGCGTATTGAAGAGGAAGTGCGGCTGCAGCTGGGTCTTCAGCACCTGCAGCCGCGACTGCGCCAGCTCGGTGGCCAGACGCGTGGCCTCGATCTCGCGCCGTGCCTTCTCGGCCTGGAAATGCAGCAGCTGCTGCACGGCCAGCAGGGTCCAGTAGGCGAGCAGGCCGATGGCGTAGTGCTTGCTGATGAACTGTATGAGTTGCTGGCCGAAGCTGCTGGGTTCGAACAGCGTCGAGACCAGGGCGCCGATGACCACCGCCAGCAGGGTCACGGCCAGGCTGTAGCCCACGTGCCGGGCCAACGCGCTCAGCCGGGGCGGGAATGGAATGGGATGGCGTTCGCCCAGGCGGAACACCAGCGGCGCGAGTCCCGCCCAGGTCAGCCACTGGATCGACCACCAGCGCAGGTAGTCGCCGGGCGACCACAGGTGGCCGTTGACGGCGTCGTTGACACAGCCCTGCGCAGCGAACACGAAGACCACGACCGCCCAGAGACCCAGGTAGCGGGACAGTCGCACCTCCATGCTGCCGAGTCGGATCTTCATGCACGTGTTCCCGGAAGGTGCGGGCATCGTAGGCCCCGCCGCGACGGCCGGGAAGGCGCGAACGTCACGGACTACGATTCGCCCCGCCGGCACGACGATCCGTCCCGGATCCGTTGCCGCGCGAGTCGACGCGGCGCGAGATGCGGCTGCCCCGGCACGCACACTGCGTTGCCGCTGGCACCCTTCCCTCCGGAGATCACGCCATGTGCCGCCTGTCCGTCATCGCCCTCTTTTCCGCCACGCTGTCCGTCGCCAACGCCCACGCAGTTGAACGCACCCACTACCTCGACCTGATCAACCGTGCACATGACCGGGTCGTCTCGGTCGCGACCACGCCGGCGGGTGGCGCGGCGTGGAACGAACTGCTGCTGGGCGACGCAGTGGCGGGCGGCGGAGGTGCGGTGACCGTGCAGGTCGCCAGCGACGCCTGCGTGCACGATATCCGGGTGGAGTTCGCCAACGGCCGTCGCGCGTTGTATCCGGCGGTTGATGTGTGCCGCCATCGCGGCCTGCGCATCCAGCCGCTGCCTGCGCGCGGCGCGAACGGCAGGATGGCGGTGCAGGACGATCGAATGCCTGCCCCGCTGCCTGTCGCCGACTGAAGCCGCCCGCCGCTCAGGCGGCGAAATCCAGCACGACGCGGCCTTCGATCTGGCCGGCATGCATGCGCGCGAAGATGTCGTTGATGTTCTCCAGCCGGTCGGTCGCCACCGTCGCCGCCACCTTGCCCATCGCGGCGAAGTCCAGCGACTCCTGCAGGTCCAGCCGCGTGCCGACGATGGAACCGCGCACGGTGATGCCGTTGAGCACCATGCCGAAAATGTCGAGCGGGAACTGCCCCGGCGGCAGGCCGTTGAGCGACACGGTGCCGCCGCGGCGGACCATGCCGATGGCCTGTTCGAAGGCTTTCGGCGACACCGCCGTGACCAGGGCGCCGTGCGCGCCGCCGATCTCCTTCTTCAGGTACGCGACCGGATCGGTGGTCTTCGCGTTGACGGTGACGGTCGCGCCGAGCCGGCGTGCGAGATCGAGCTTGGTGTCGTCAACGTCCACGGCGGCCACGTTCAGTCCCATCGCCTTCGCATACTGCACGGCCATGTGGCCGAGTCCGCCGATGCCGGAGATCACCACCCAGTCGCCCGGCTTGGTGTCGGTGACCTTCAGGCCCTTGTACACGGTGACGCCGGCGCACAGGATCGGCGCGATCTCGACGAAGCCGATGTTGTCCGGCAGGTGGCCGACGTAGCCGGCGTTGGCCAAAGCGTACTCGGCGAAGCCGCCGTTGATCGAATAGCCGGTGTTCTGTTGCGCCTCGCACAGCGTTTCCCAGCCGCCCAGGCAGTGCTCGCAATAGCCGCACGCGGAATACAGCCACGGAATGCCGACGCGGTCGCCTTCCTTCACGTGGCTGACGCTGGCGCCTACCGCGACCACGTGGCCCACGCCTTCGTGTCCGGGAATGAAGGGCGGGCTGGGCTTCACCGGCCAGTCGCCTTCGGCCGCATGCAGGTCGGTGTGGCAGACGCCGCAGGCCTCGATCTTCACCAGGATGTCGCCTGCCGCAGGGCGCGGCACGGGCACTTCCTCGATCACCAGCGGCTTGCCGAATTCCCGCACGACGGCGGCCTTCATGGTGCTGTCCATATCGATGCTCCTGTACCTGATGAAGCTTCACCCTACGCCGGTGGCGTGAGGGGCACGTTGATTCCGATCAACTCCGCCGGCGCACCCGCTGCCGCCCGTTGGACAGGAATCCCGCTGGGCATCCGCTGCAACACGCTGTACGGTCGTCGTGGCGCCATCCGCGCAGCGACGACAGCAAGGCCACTCCCCATGCCCTCACGCACGCCATCGACCGATGTGGACGCTTTTCTGAGGGAACTGGAGCATCCGCAGGACGCCGCGATCCGCCGGTTGCGCGCCGTGATCCAGGCGGCCGATCCGCGCATCGGCGAAGGCATCAAGTGGAATGCGCCGAGTTTCCACGTGGACGGGCATCATTTCGCCACGATGCAACTGCGCCGACGGGACAGTGTGCTGCTGGTGCTTCACCTGGGCGCGGCGAAGCGCGCGATGCCTGATGGCGCCATCCACGATCCGGATGGACTGCTGACCTGGATGGCTGCCGACCGCGCAACCGCGTCGTTCGGCAGCACGCAGGATGTGGACGTGCACGCGGCGGCGCTGCAGGCGCTGCTGCGGCAATGGATGGCCCACGTCTGACGTGGGTGCTTCGCGTCAGATGCCGCCGAGGGTGAAGATCGGTTGACGTTCGATGCGGCCGACCGCTGCCACCGCCCGGCGCACGTCTTCGCGGGTCAGCAGGGCACGCCAGCGGTCCTGCACGGACACGAACGCGGGCAGCGCGGAGGGTTCGCGCCAGTCCTGCACGGCCGCCAGCATGTCGCCGCGGCTCGCCGGTGCCGCAAGGGCGGCGATCAGGGCCTGCGCCGCGTCGTCCATGCGATCGGCTTCGACCAGCGCCCGGATCCAGATCTCCTGCGCGTCGTCGCGATGGTCGCGCAGGTAGTCGAGTGCGCGTCGCGCGGCGGTGCCATCCTGTTGCTGGATGGCGGCGCAGTGTTGGACGGAGGCCTGCACCATGCGACCGTAACCGCTCATGTTGCCGACCCGCCCGACCGCGGCGAGGGCTTCGTCAGGACGGCCGCGCTGGCAGAGGAACTGGCCCAGGTTGAGTACCTGGCTGACGTTGGCGCCGCCCGATTCGGCCATCAGCGTGCCGCGGAACAGGTCGGCCTGCGCGTCGTACAGCTTGCCGAGCCGCCGCTGTGCGATCGCACGGTTGTTGAGCACCCACACGGCGTAGTGCGGATCTTCGAACGCGGGGGCGTCCGCCGGTGCGGCCGACAGTGAGGACAGGGTCTGGTTCGCCAGCGTGACCACCTCTGCATGCTGGCCGGTCGCCAACAGCGCGTAACCGAGTTCCATGCGGATTTCGAGACTGCGTGGCCGCCTGTCGGCCAGCGCCCGCAGGTATGCCACGCGCCGGCGTGCGGCGGCTTCGATGTCGAGTGCCTCGGTGTCGCGGTCCACGATGCCATCGAAGCGCCGGTCGACGCGGAACTTCACCAGTGCGTCGGGCGAGGTGGTGAGGGCGATGGCGCGGCGGACGCCCTCGGTATCGTCGCGCGCCTGGTACAGCAGGGCGAGCTGGTACCACAGATCGCCAACGCCCAGCCCGTTGGCATCCCAGCCGGCCTGCAGCAACGCCTCCAGCAGGTGCAGCCGAATGGGCGCATCCTGCGGCGCCTGCCGGGCGACGCCCAGCACGAAGTCCGTATCCAGATAGCGGAGCATGCGCGGCCAGCGCACCGCGAAGTCGCGCAGGTGGCGCGCCGCAGCTTCGTGCGCGCCGTCGCGGTCGTCCAGTTGCGCAAGCAGGTACACGTCGTCCGGATCATCGGAGCCGGCCTCCACGGCGCGGGTGACCCAGCGGCGCGCACGCGTGTTGTCGCCGAGGCGGGTCGCCATCCACGCCGCGCGCGACCAGGTCGCTCGCTGGTCGCCCGGGACCAAGGTGGTGAACTCCCGATGCGCCATCACCCGGGCGAGTGCGCGGTCCGCATCGGCGGCGTCGCCCTGGTCGCCCAACGCCAGCGCATCGCGCCACTGGCGCGCGTAGGCCGGCGACACGCCCTGCTTGCGCTTCTCGCGCGGTGGCGGGCCGTGCTTGCTGAAGGCCGACACCGAGGGGGGCTGCTGGTGATGCGCGTCGTGTGCGGTCGCGGAGGTGGCGGATTGCGCCAGCACGCCATGACTTGCGGCCGCCAGGAAGACCGCCCCTATCCACGCCTTCATCCGCACGCATGCCCCCATTGCTCCCAGGGGCATTAGAGCGCAATCGGGCGGTCGGCGGAATCGGTGCGTACGCCAGGCCTGCGCAGGAAGCGTGACGGCGCGCCACCCGTGCAGGACCAAAGACACACGCCGGTGCGTGCAGACGCGATGAAACTGGTCATGTCCATGTGATGCTTGGAGAAATGCCGATGAGGAACACCGTGTCCGCGCTGGTGATGGTCGCCGTGCTGTGCGCTCCGCATGCCGCGCGCGCGCAGGACGCCTGTCCGGATCGCTCGGCGTATGCGCCGGCGCGGGAGATCGTCGCCGACCTCGGTCGCATCGTCGCGCCCACCGGCGTGCAGGAAGACTACGCGGTCGAGATCGGCGGCATCCGCCAGTGGGTGAACGTGCGCGGACAGGATCGCGACAACCCGATGGTGTTGTTCGTACATGGCGGCCCGGCGTCGCCGGTCATCCCCACGCTGTGGCAGTTCCAGCGCCCGCTGGAGGAATACTTCACCGTCGTCAACTACGACCAGCGCGGCGCGGGGAAGACGCTGACGTTGAACCCGCAGGAGGCCGTCGCCGACACCCTGCACGTGCAGCGTTACGTGGACGATGCGATCGCGCTCGCCGAGTACCTGCGCACGCGCTACCACAAGCGCAAGCTGGTGCTGATGGCGCACAGCTGGGGCACGGTGGTGGCGATGCACGCGGCACTGCAGCGGCCGGACCTGTTCCATGCCTATGTCGGCATCGGCCAGGTCATCAACGTGCGCACCAACGAGCAGGTGAGCTTCGACTACGGCCTGCGCACCGCGCGTGCGCAGGGCAATGCCGAGGCGGTGCGCGAGATGGAATCCATCGCGCCGTATCCCGGCGACAAGCCGATCACGCGCGAGCGCATCATCATCGCGCGCAAGTGGCCGCAGTTCTATGGCGGACTGACCGCGTACCGGGACGAGTCGACGTACTATTTCCAAGGCCCGCGCCTGTCACCCGATTACGACGATGCCGCGCGCTGTGCGATCAATGCCGGCAGCGTGTTCACGCTGGGGCGGTTGCTGGACGAATTCCTGCGGGTGGACTTCACCGGCGTGGAGGCATTCCCCATCCCGGTGGTGATGTTCATGGGACGCCACGACTACACCACGCCCTCGGAACCCACTGCGGCATGGTTGGCGAAGGTGCGTGCGCCGTACAAACAGGGCGTGTGGTTCGAGCGTTCCGCCCACATGATCCCGTGGGAGGAGCCGGGCAGGACGCTCGTCAGCTTGCTGGAGCACGTGCGGCCGTTGGCGGTGGAGGGCGATCGCACGTCGCATTGAAGAGGAGCGCGCGGGCGGGTGCTGGTCTCGCTGCCGGCATCAACCATGCGGATCACGTCCGTTGGGGAGCGAGATCGGTCGCGAGGTGACACAGTGGGCCGGATGGAACCGGCACCCATGATGGTGACGGGTGTCGCTTCCCCTGGGCAGGACGTCAGCGCACCAGGGCCAGCCGGCGCGGCGGCGGCTCTTCGCGCTGGAACAGCACGCGTTCCGGACGATGCAGGGCGTAGCCCTGGCCGTAGTCCACGCCCAGCGCACGCAGTGCTTCGCACATCCGCGGGCTGCTGACCCATTCGGCGACCACCTTGAGGCCACGCTGGTGGCCGATCTGCGCGATGGCGCTGACGATGGTGCGGCTCATCGGATCGGTTTCCAGATCGCGGATGAAGCTGCCGTCGATCTTGATCAGGTCCACCGGCAGGTTCTTGAGGTAACCGAAGGACGACATGCCGGCGCCGAAGTCGTCCAGCGCGATGCGGCAGCCCGCGCGGCGCAGGCGTTCGATCACGCTCACGACCTTCAGCAGGTTGCGCACCGCGACGGTTTCGGTGATCTCGAAGCACAGCGTGTGCGCGGGCACGGCGTATTCGGTGATGCGGGCGAGGATGAAGTCGGCCAGGCCCTCGTCCTCGATGCTCGCGCCGGACAGGTTGATCGCGCAGGTGCCCAGGCGCATGCCGGATTCGTGCAGCAGGCTGAAGTGGGCAAGCGCGTTGCGGATCACCCAGCGGTCGATCGCGGGCATCAGCCCGTAGCGTTCGGCGGCGGGCAGGAAGGCGCCGGGCGGCACCACGCCGCCGTCCTCGTCGCGCAGCCGCAGCAGCAATTCGATGCTGGTCGCGGTGTCGCTGCCGTCCAGCGGCACGATCTCCTGGTAGTCGAGCAGCAGGCGGTCCTGTTCGACCGCCCAGCGCAGGCGGCTGGCCCATTCCATTTCGCCGTGGCGGCGGGTGGTCTCGTTGTCCTCGCGATACAGGTGCACGCGGTTGCGGCCGTTCTCCTTGGCCAGGTAGCAGGCGGTGTCCGCCCACGCCAGCAGGTCCTTCAGGGTGGGCTCCTGCTGGTCCACCACCACCACGCCGATGCTGGCGCTGACGGTGTAGGTGCGGTCCTGCCAGACGAACATCAATGCTTCGATGCATTCGCGCAGGCGCTCGGCCAGTGCGCGTGCGCCTTCGGCATCCACGTGGAACGCCATCAGGCCGAACTCGTCGCCGCCCAGCCGCGCGAGCACGTCGCCGCCGCGCAGTTGCTGGCGCATGGCGAGCGCGAGCTGTGCGAGCAGCTGGTCGCCCGCCATGTGGCCGGAGACGTCGTTGATCAGCTTGAACTGGTCCAGGTCGATGTAGAGCAGGGCGCAGGGGTCGCTGGTCGCGCGGCCCTTGCGTTCGTGCAGCGCTTCTTCCACGCGCCGCTCGAACTCGCGCCGGTTGCACAGTTCCGTCAGCGCGTCGTGCGTGGCCTGGTAGCTCAGGCGTTCGGTCAGCTCGCGCTGCTCGGAGATGTCGGTGGCCACCATCAGCAGGTGCGCCTCACCGTCCATGTCCACCTGCGCGATCGAGGCGCTCGCCCAGAACGCGTCGCCGGCAGGGCTCATCAACACGGCTTCCAGGTTGCCCCAGTCGTTGCCGATGGTATCGGCGTCGCGGGCGCGGTGCTGGAGTTGCGGATCGGAGAACAGGGCCGACAGCGGCAGGCCGGTGGGATCGCCCAGGCGCAGGCGCGCCGCCTGGTTGGCGTAGACGATGCGGCCATCGCGTGCGTCGGCGAGCAGCACCAGCGCGGGCAACAGTTCGTTGAGCGCGCGGAAGCGCAGTTCGCTCTCGCGGTAGCGCCGGCTCATCTGCTCGCCCAGTGCCATCGCCCGCCGCCGCGTGGTGGCCAGCGACCACACCAGCGCAGCCAGCAGCAGACTGATGACGCTGCCACCGGCAAGGATGGTCTGCAGTCGTCCGAGATCCAGCGGATGCGGGCGCGGTTCCATTTCGATACGCCATTGCCGGCCGCCAAAGTCCAGTCGCCGCACCTGCATCGGCAATCCGGCCTCGACCGGGGTGCCGGAGTCGTAGAACGGATGCGCCTGCGCCGTCGCGTCGTAGACGCGCACGCGGAAGCCCTCCAGCACGGACCCCGACAATGCGGTTTCGACCAGCGGTTGCAGGCGCATGCCGATGGCGAGCGCGCCGATCTCGCGTGCGCGCCGCTGATTCGGCGACGTCGGCGTGGGGCCGTCGGAGTACACCGGCAGACGCAGGGTGATGCCCAGGGGGTTCTGGCCTGCTGGCGTGGTCTGGCGCAATGCGAACGGCGCCGAGATCACCACGGTATCGGTGTCGCGTGCGCGCAGCAGGGCGCTCAGGTTGGCCCGCTGGGTGACCATGTCGAAGCCGACCAGCGCCGCGTTGCTTTCGTAGGGCGTGACGAACTCGTACCGATAGGAGACATGATCGGCCAGCGGCTGTCCGGCGGGCGTGCGGCGTGCGAACGCGACCGAGGTATAGGCGGTCGGTGCCAGCGGGCTGCGCAGGCTCGCGTGATACTGGCTAAAGCGTGCCTGGTCCATCTGGTCGTTGGACAGGAACACGGTCTGCATGGCACGCAACGTGGAGGCCGCCTGTTCCAGCGGCACTCGCAGGCGCGTGGCGCCGGCATCCGCCAGCGCGCGCCGGGACGCTTCCGCGCTTTCCTGCAGCCCGCGCCACTCCCGATGGGCGACGATCACCGTGCACAGCAGGCCCACCAGCAGGACGGCCGATGCCCACACCAGCGGCGGCAGGCCGACGCGGCGGGAAGGCGAACCCGGGGCCGCCATGGCGTCGCCGGAGTTTGCTGCGTGGAGGGAGTCCACCTGCGGGCCTTGATCCTGCGTGATGAGAGGGCGGTCCAGCTGCGACGGGATCGATCTACGAAAGGAATGCAGACTTCGTGCCAAGCGTCCCGCGTGGGGAAAGACCGGATTTCCGGGGCTTCCAGTCTTGCCCGGCATTCCATACGCCGACCAGAGGGACCGTATGGGTCACTATCGGCCCCAGCAGGGCGGACTTGACGGGCATGGTCGACGACGGGAAGCGGAAGTAAAGCGGATTACGTCAGTGGATGAATGGGTGACGGAATGGCCGGGCGCCGGCGCTTCGCGACGGGGGCCGCGCGTGCCTGTGCCCGCTCCAGCGTGGCGAGTGCCTGCTGCAGCAACGCGAGGTCCTGCAGCACGCCGAGTTGATCGACCAGTTCAGCGATATGCCGGGGTGCGATGGCCAGGGCATGCCCGTTCATTTGACGGCGAACGTGGAGTTTGCGGAACGCGGCCAATTGCATCCGCAGCCGGCGCGACCTGCGGCGCCAGGCGTGCAGGTCATCGACGCGTCCGCTGGTCAGCGCCGTGGCCTGCGAACGTTCCTGTCGGTAGACCGAGCGGGCAAGCGCATTGCGCAGATCGCCCCCATGCAGCCGGTGCCACGGCAACTGCTGCAGTCGTTCCGCCTGCCGGTGCGCCTGCGCCTGCCGGCGCACGAAACCGGGGTCGTCGCTCAGGACGTCGGCGAGTCGGTGTTCCTGTTGTTGCGACAGCAGCGGTAGCAACGCGTCCCAGCTCGCCGCTTCATCGGCGGTGCTGGCATCGCGCGCCATGCGCTGTGCCGTGTCGAGCACCACCTGACCGTCGCGGAGTGCGGAGAGGCTCTTGGTCAGCGCACGGAGTTCGCTGTCGACCGGGGCCACCACCTCCTTGCCGAGCGCGCTGCGCGCGAGCGCCAGCAAAGAGCGCAGCCGGCGAAGGCTCTTGCGCGCTTCGTGCACCCCGGCCGGGTCGCCCGGCGCGATGGCCAGGGCCGCGACCAGCGCCCGCGCTTCGTCGGTCGCGAGCGCGGCGGCACGTTCGCCGGTGCGGGAGGTGGCGCGGGGGCACATGGGCGGCCTCCATGGCGGGACTGCCAGTCTACGGCCGCGTCGCCGCCCGCCATCCCCCTCGCGCCGCCTGAACGTGCACCGTTCGTCGGTCCGCACCCCTTGGCGGCGCACGACAGAAAAGGTATAAATCGTTTATACGATTTAAGAGCTTGCCATGGTCAAGTCCCGCAAAACGCGCGACGCCGGTGCTGTCGACGGCCTCTCCAAAGGCATTGGAGCGCCCGCGAAGCTGGTGCGCGACAGCTTCACCATGCCGGCCGGCGACTTCGCGCTGGTGGCCGTGCTGAAAGGTCGTGCGCTGCAGATGCAGCGGCCCGCGAAGAAGAGCGAGTTGCTCCGAGCTGGGTTGCATGCGCTGTCCGCGCTGTCGCCGCAGGCGCTGACCAAGGCGCTGGATGCGCTGGCACCGGTCAAGGCCGGTCGTCCGAAGAAGAAGTAGACGCCGCCTCCGCGCGGCGTGCGTTGACCTGATCACGGCATCCGCCAGTCGGCGTGCCGTCCTCCCGTTCCTACCCGAAGTGCCATCGATGAACCTTGCCGCGATCCTCCGCCGCCACCGCTGGGTGGCCCTGCTGTCCGTCCTGCTGCTGGCCCCCGTGCTGGTGGCCTCGACGCATGCGCCGGTACGCGCGGTGATGCAGGAGCCGCAGGCGGGCTACAGCGTGCGCGATCTGGAATGGACGGATCCCGAGCGCGGTCGCGCCGTGCCGGTGAAGCTGTTCTGGCCAGACGCGGCGCGCAGCGGCAAGGTGCCGCTGGTGGTGTTCTCGCACGGCATCGGCAGCGCGCGCGATGGTTACACCTACCTGGGCCGTTACTGGGCGCGGCATGGCATCGCCAGCATCCACGTGCAGCACGTCGGCAGCGACCGCGCGCTGTGGCAGGGCAATCCGCTCACGCTGGTGTCGCGCTTCCAACAGGCCGCAGGCGAAGCCGAAGCCGTGGCGCGCGTGCGCGACCAGCGGTTCGCACTCGACCAGGTGCTCGCGGGCGAATGGGGCACGCATGTCGATCGCGCACGCATCGTCGCCGCCGGCCATTCCTACGGCGCCAATACCACGTTGATGTCGGCCGGCGCGCGGGTGGTGCGCGAAGGCAAGGCGATCGATCTCCGCGATCCGCGCTTCAGTGCCGCCATCGTGATCTCCGCGCCGCCGTTCTATGGTGATGACGATTTCCGTCCCATCCTTTCCGGCATCACCATCCCCACCCTGCACGTGACCACGGCCGACGACATCATCCGCATCCCCGGCTTCGGTTCCGGCGTGGACGACCGGCTGAAGGTGTTCGACGCCATTGGTGGGGCACACAAGGTGCTGGCCGTGTACCGGCACGGCACGCACAACGTGTTCACCGATCACCGCTACTTCGATTCGCGCGAGGTCAGCGAGCAGGTCAAGCAGGCGACCGAAGCGTTGTCGCTGGCGTTCATCGATACGGCTTACGGCCAATCTACTGCCGAGTTGGCACGCTGGCAGTCCGGCCACCGTGCACTGCTTGCGCGCTACGACGCGCGCTGACTCAGGTGGTCGACCAGACGGCGAGTTCGTAACCGTCCGGATCGGTGAACTGGAAGCGGCGACCACCGGGGAAGGCGAAGATCGGCTTGGTGATCTTTCCGCCCGCGGCTTTGACGTTCACCAGGCTTTCTTCCAGTGCCGTCGAGTACAGCACCACCAGCGCGCCGCCCGGTTGTGGCGTGCCGTGTGCGAAGCCGCCCGTCAGCCGGCCATCGCGGAACTCGCAGTAGTCCGGACCGTAGTCCTGGAACGTCCAGCCGAACGCCCCGCTGTAGAACGCCTTCGAGGCGGCGATGGAGGCGACGGTGAACTCGATGTAGTCGATGCGGTGATGCTGTTCGGCGGTGCTCATGGTGGGTGTCCGTGGAAGAGGCCGCCAGTCTGGCGAAGTCCTTGCGGTCTGTCTTGGCGAAATCGGACAGTCAGTCCAGGACCTGCGCGAGCAGGCGCGTGGGCGTGAAGCCGGTGAGCCGGCGCGTGTCGCCGGCCAGTTGCGCGGCGTCGTAGTAGCCCGCGTCGAGTGCGGCTTCCAGGAGGTTGGCATGGTGGTGCCGCCGTCGCAGAAAGCGCTGCAGCCGCAGGATGCGCGCCAGCAGCTTCGGTCCGTAGCCGAATGCTTCGTCGCACCGGCGCAGCAGGGTGCGCTCGGTGATGCCGAGTGCGCGCGCCAGTTGCGCGACCGTGTCGGGTCGTGCGCGCGACAGTCGTGCATGCACGGCCGACATCGCGTCGCGACGCAGCGGTGTGTCGGTCAGGATCCGGTCGGCGAGCCACGCTGTCGCATCGGCGTCGCGCTCCGCCATCCGGTCGGCCAGCGTCGCCAGGCGCGGATTGCCGAGATCACGCAGGTCCACACGCTGGTCGGCAAGGACGTGCAACGGAACACCCAGCCAGCGCGTTGCCGCGCCGGGCGCGAACCGTAGGCCCCGTACCCGGCGACCCGGCGCGATCTGGGCGTACTGCGCCCGCGTGTCGGGCCCGGCGATGCTCAAGCGCTCGCCATCCCACAGCAGGTCGACGCAGGCGTCGGGCAGTACGAGCGCGGGACTTGCCTCCGTTCCCTGCACGTAGTCCCAGCGACACAGCAGCGACTGGACGGGCGCGAAGTCGTGTTGTCGATAGCGGCCGCTCATCGTGGCGTGGCGTCAGCGTTCGGAATGTCCGCTCTCATCGTAGTCGCGGCGCTCGAACAGGTGGGGCTGGATCAGTTCGATGAAGGCGCGCGCCTGCGGCGACAGGAACTTGCCCTTGCGCACCACCACGCCGTAACTGCGCGACGGGAACCACTGGCTCAGCGAGCGCGCTGCCAACCGGTCGCGGTCCGCCTCGGTCAGGCAGATCGAGGCGATGATCGAGATGCCCATGCCCATGCTGACGTACTGCTTGATCACCTCCCAGCCGCCCACTTCCAGCGCCACGGTGTAGGGCACGCGCGCCTGCTGGAACACCAGGTCCACCAGCCGGTAGGTGACCAGCCGCTTCGGCGGCAGGATCAGCGCGTGAGGTGAGAGGTCTTCCAGTCGCAGGTCGCGCTTCTTCGCCAGCGGATGGTCCGGCGGGGTGATCAGCATCGGTTCGAAGCGGTAGACCGGCGCGTAGCTGAGGTCGGCCGGCACATCGAGCACCGAGCCGACCGCCAGGTCCACCGCATCCGAGCGCAGCAGGTCGGTGCCGTCGGCGCTGGCGGCGTTGTGCAGGGTCAGCTTCACCTCGGGGTGTTGCTGGCGGAAGTGCTCCACGATCTTCGGCAGCAGGTACAGGATGGTCGAGCTGTTGGCCGCAACGTTCAGTTCACCGGCCTCCAGCCCACTCACTTTCTCCCGGAAGCTCGCATCCAGGCCGTCCAGTCCCGCAACCAACGGTTGGGCCATCTCGTACAGGAGCTGGCCTTCGCGGCTCGGTGCCAGCCGTCGACCGCTGCGCTCGAACAGGGTCACTCCCAGCTCCCGCTCCAAGGCCTGCAGCTGCAGGGTGATGGCCGGCTGGCTGACAAAAAGTGCCTCCGCCGCCCGCGAAACCGACCCCAGCCGCACCGTCTGGCAGAACGCGCGCAGGGGCTTCAGTCGGTCGGATTTATAGGGAAATCGCGGAGTTGGCGCTTCTTTAGAGTTCACGTTCTAACTAACTATAAGCAAAGCTTATTTAATGCATTGACAAAACTGTTTTGTCAAATAATTGAAGCGGGGAGCACTGTGCCAGTCCAGCAAGACGCCAGGAGTTCCCCATGTCCGCTACCGCTTTCGCCCTGCCGCCACGCGATTCGCGCGGTGACCGTCCCACCCCCGGCATCGCCCTGACCGCCAACGTGGCGGGCCAGGACGAACTGCTGCCGCCCGGCGCCCTGGCCCTGCTCGTCTCGCTGCACCGTGCGATCGAGCCGGAGCGCCAAGCCCGGCTGGCGGCTCGCCGCGAGCGCCAGGCCTTCTTCGATGCCGGTGGCCTGCCGGACTTCCGCACCGATACGCGCTCGATCCGCGATGGCGACTGGACGGTGGCCCCGGTGCCGACCGCATTGCAGGACCGCCGCATCGAGATCACCGGCCCGGTCGACCCGAAGATGGTCATCAACGCGCTGAACTCCGGTGCGAAGGTGTTCATGGCCGACTTTGAGGATTCCACCTCGCCGACCTGGCAGAACCTGCTGACCGGCCAGCGCGCGCTAATCGGCGCCGTCGCTGGCGATCTGGCCTTCACGTCCGAGACCGGCAAGCACTACGCGCTGAAGCCGCAGAACGAGCAGGCCGTGCTGCTGGTGCGCCCGCGCGGCTGGCACCTGGACGAGAAGCATGTGCTGATCGACGGCGCGCCGATCGCCGGCGGCCTGTTCGACGTGGCCGTGTTCGCCTGGCACAACGCCCGCGCGTTGCAGGCCCGTGACCGTGGCCCGTACTTCTACCTGCCCAAGCTGCAGAGCATGGAAGAGGCCGCGCTGTGGGAAACCGCGCTGTCGCACATCGAAGCCGCGCTGGGCCTGCCGCACGGACAGATGAAGGTCACCGTGCTGATCGAGACGCTGCCGGCGGTGTTCGAGATGCACGAGATCCTGCATGCGCTGCGCGATCGCATCGTCGGCCTGAATTGCGGCCGCTGGGACTACATCTTTTCCTACCTGAAGACCTTCCGCCGCCACGCCGACAAGGTGCTGCCCGAGCGCGGCCAGGTGACGATGACGCAGCCGTTCCTGAAGGCGTATTCGGAACTGCTGATCCAGACCTGCCATCGTCGCGGCGCGCATGCGATGGGCGGCATGGCCGCGCAGATCCCGATCAGCAACGACGAGGCCGCCAACGAACAGGCGCTGGCCCGCGTGCGCGCCGACAAGCTGCGCGAAGTCACCGCCGGCCATGACGGCACCTGGGTCGCCCACCCGGCGTTGATCCCGGTGGCGAAGGCGATCTTCGACGAACACATGCCGCAGACGAACCAGCGCAGCGTGCTGCGCGAGGACGTGGCGGTGACCCGCGACGACCTGATCCGCCCGTCCACCGGCACCATCACGCGCGCCGGTTTCGAAGGCAACGTGGAGGTCTGCGTGCGCTACCTGGCCGCATGGTTGGACGGCAACGGCTGCGTGCCGATCCACTGGCTGATGGAGGACGCCGCCACCGCCGAGATCTCGCGCACGCAGATCTGGCAGTGGCTGCACACCGCCGACGTGCATCTGTGCGATGGCACCCAGATCGACTACGCGCTGCTGCAGCGCACGCTGGCTGCGTTGCCCGCGAAGCTGGGCGATCACTCGCGGCTGCCGGGCGGCGAACGCATCTCCGAAGCCATCGCGTTGCTAGATGCCCTGAGCCGCGCCGAGGAGCTGGCCGACTTCCTGACCCTGCCCGCGTACGAGCGCATCGACTGATCCACCCCCACCCACGACGCCCCATCACGAAAGAGAGTCCGCCATGAGCACCAAGCAACAGCAGATCGACGCCATTCAGAAGGACTGGGACAGCAACCCGCGCTGGACCGGCATCAAGCGCGACTATGCCGCCGCAGATGTCGTCCGCCTGCGCGGCAGCCTGCAGCCGGAGTACACGCTGGCCCGTCGCGGCGCGGAGAAGCTGTGGACTCTCGTCAACGGCGAAGCGAAGAAGGGCTACGTCAACGCGTTCGGCGCGATCAGCGCCGGCCAGGCGATGCAGCAGGCCAAGGCGGGCCTGGAGGCCGTCTACCTGTCCGGCTGGCAGGTCGCCGCCGATGGCAACACCTCCGAGACGATGTATCCCGACCAGTCGCTGTATGCGTACGACTCCGTGCCGACGATGGTCCGCCGCATCAACAACACCTTCCAGCGCGCCGACGAGATCCAGTGGAAGAACATCTGCGACGGCAAGGCGAACGAGGCCGACGCGATCGACTTCTTCCTGCCGATCGTCGCCGACGGCGAGGCCGGCTTCGGCGGCGTGCTGAACGCCTACGAGCTGATGAAGAACATGATCGTGGCCGGTGCCGCGGCCGTGCATTTCGAAGACCAGTTGGCCGCGGTGAAGAAGTGCGGCCACATGGGCGGCAAGGTGCTGGTGCCCACGCAGGAGGCCGTGCAGAAACTGCAGGCCGCGCGCCTGGCCGCCGACGTGCTGGGTGTGCCGACCATCGTGCTGGCCCGTACCGACGCCGAAGCCGCTAACCTGCTGACGTCCGACTTCGACGCCAACGACCAGCCCTTCGTCACCGGCCAGCGCACGGCGGAAGGCTTCTACCGGGTGAAGAACGGCCTGGAGCAGGCGATCAGCCGCGGTATCGCCTATGCGCCGTACGCCGACCTGGTGTGGTGCGAGACCGGCACGCCGGACATCGGGTTCGCCCGCGAGTTCGCCCAGGCGGTGCACGCCAAGCATCCGGGCAAGCTGCTGTCGTACAACTGCTCGCCGAGCTTCAACTGGAAGAAGAACCTGGACGACGCGCAGATCGCCCGCTTCCAGGATGACCTGTCGGCGCTGGGCTACAAGTTCCAGTTCATCACGTTGGCCGGCATCCACATCAACTGGTTCAACAGCTTCCAGTTCGCCCACGACTACGCGCGTGGCGAAGGCATGAAGCATTACGTCGAGCAGGTGCAGGAGAAGGAGTTCGCCGCGCGCGAGAAGGGCTACACCTTCGTCTCGCACCAGCAGGAAGTGGGCGCCGGTTACTTCGACGACGTCACCACCGTCATCCAGGGTGGCAGTTCCAGCGTCACCGCGCTGAAGGGATCGACCGAGGAAGAGCAGTTCTACGAAAAGGAAAAGGCGGCCTGACCGCTGCTCGCAAGGATGCAGCAAAGGAAACGCCGGCTTTCGCCGGCGTTTCTTCTTCCAGCGTTGCGGGAAGAAAGCGCGCGCTTACTTCTTCACTTCCTGCGTATGCCCCTTCAGCGCCTCGGCCAAGCCCGGCACGTCATTGGCGCCCGTCGGCACGCTGATGCTCGAACCGGTGAAGTCCTTGCCGATGGGCTCGGCACGACCCCCCAGGCACTGGGCGAGGAAACCTTCGGTCACCGCGTTGAACGCCTTGTTGTTCTCCGGCCGCGCGAAACCGTGGCCTTCATCGGGGAACAGCACGTAGGTCACGGGGATGTTCTTCGCCGTCATCGCCTTGACGATCTGGTCGCTCTCGTCCTGCTTCACGCGCGGGTCGTTCGCACCCTGGCCGATCAGCAGCGGCTTCTTGATCTGGTCCGCGCGGGTCAGTGGCGAGCGCTCGGTCAGCCACGCCTTGCCGGCATCCGTGCGCGGGTCGCCCATGCGCTTGGCCAGCTGTTCGAAGAAGCTGGCCCAGTACGGCGGCACCGTGCTGAGCAGGGTGTTGAGGTTGGACGGGCCGACGATGTCCACGCCGCAGGCGAACGCGTCCGGCGTGAAGGTCAGGCCGGCCAGCGTGGCGTAGCCACCGTAGCTGCCGCCCATGATCGCCACCTGGTCTTGCGTGGTGACGCCCTGCTTCACCGCCCACTGCACGGCATCGATCAGGTCGTCGTGCATCTTGCCGGCCCATTCACCGTTGCCGGCGTTGGTGAAGGCCTTGCCGAAGCCGGTGGAACCGCGGAAGTTGACCGACAGCACCGCGTAGCCACGGTTGGCCAGCCACTGGTTGTAGCCGCCGTAGCCATAGGAATCGCGTGCCCACGGACCGCCGTGGACCAGCAGCACCAGCGGCACCGGCGCATCGGCCTTGCCGTCGTTGTTCGCATCGGCACTACGCGGCAGGGTCAGGTAGCTGACCAGCGTCTTGTCGTCGCGCGAGGCGATCTCCACGGGCCACTGCGGGACCAGCGGCTTGCCTTCCAGCTTCGGCCGCGCGGAAAAGAGCTTGGTCAGCGTGCCGGCGCCGCGGTCGTAACGGTAGTAGACCAGCGGCGCTTCGGCCGCCGAGTACGCGACGATCCAGGTCCTGTCGTCCAGCGTGCGCGTGTTGACGGATACATCGCCGGGGCCGAGCGCCTCCAGCTTCTCCAGGTCCGCGCGGATCGCGGGGTCGACCACCTTCCACTCGTCGCGCAGGTAATCCACGGACACGGCCTGCACCTTGCCCGTTGCCGGATCCGCCAGCGTGCCGCCGACGTCGGCGCGTGCGTCTTCCAGCACCAGCGTGCGCGTGCCGCTGGCCACGTCGATCGCGAACAGCGCCGCCGTGTTGCGGCCGCGCGAATCGGTGAAGTACAGCGTCTTGCCGTCCAGCGTCAGGCCGCCCGGGCTGGTGGTCAGCACATCCTCGAACGGGATGTCGTCGAACTTCTCCCAACCGCCGTTGGCGCCGCGCCTCAGCACGTCGGCGCCGCCGTCGGGGCGCGAGCGCTGAGCGTACTTGAGTGTGTAGTTGGCGTCGGCGATGTAGCCGGCGATCTGCGCGTCGTTCTTCTCCAGCAGCGTGCGGGTACCGCTGGCGAGGTCGACCTTGTACACGTCATGCCATTGCGCATCGCGGTCGTTCATGCCGACCAGGATCGTGCCGGGGTGTTTCGGGCTGAGGCCGGTGACCTGCGCGGTGGTCTTCGGGAACGGCGTCAGGTCCTTCGCCTGCCCGGTCTTCAGGTCGACCGCGTACAGATGGAAATCCTCGTCGCCGCCGCTGTCGCGCAAGTACAGCAGCGTATCTGGCTGGTAGGACCAGAAGTAGCTGCGGATGCCGCGGGCCTTGTCCTGGGTGACGGCCTTGGCCTGCGCAGGATTGTCCGCGGGGGCGACCCAGACGTTGAGCACGCCGTCGACGGCGGCGACCCAGCTGAGGTACTTGCCATCGGGGCTGATCTGCACGTTGGCGCGTTCGGGATTACCGAACAATGCGTCGCGCGCGATCAGTTCTGTGCCGGCGATGCGGTCGGCGGCGGACGGTGCCGCCTGCGCTGCAAGCGCAACGGCGACGGTCGAGGCCAACAGCGTGAGACGGAATGCGGCATGACGCATGGGAAGACTCCTGGATGCGAGGAAGGGACAGCGGACAGGACGTCCGCCAGCCGGAGGTGTGACCCGAGTAGACCACACCACTCCCTCGCCCGCCGTGGCCGGAGGTCATGCTGCGCTGCCGCGGTCCATGCCCCGGTAGCCCAGCGCCTCGGTCAGGTGCGGGGTGGCGATGGAGTCGCTGCCTGCGAGATCCGCGATGGTGCGCGCCACCCGCAGGATGCGGTGCAGGCTGCGCGCGGACAGCTGCAGGCGTTCGACGGCACGTTCGAGCAGCGCCTGGTCACGCGCCGACAGTCGGCAGTGCGCCATGGTGTCGGCCTGACCCAGGCGTGCGTTTGCGCAACCGGCGCGCGCCTGTTGGCGTGCGCGCGCGGCAACGACGCGGGCTTGCACCGAGGCCGTGGATTCGCCGTCCGGTGCATCCGGCCTCAGTTCGTGGGGTGGCAGCCGCGGCACATGGACATGCAGGTCGATGCGATCGAGCAGCGGCCCCGACAACCGGCTGCGGTAGCGACGGATGAGGTCCGGGCCACAGCGGCAACGCCCGCAGGGGTCACCAGCCCAGCCGCATGGGCAGGGATTCATGGCCGCGACCAGCTGGAAACGGGCGGGGAACTCCGCCGTGCGCGCCGCCCGCGACACGGTGACGGTGCCGGATTCCAAGGGCTCCCGTAGGACTTCGAGCGCCGCCCGCGACCACTCGGGAAGCTCGTCCATGAAGAGCACGCCATTGTGCGCCAGCGAGATTTCGCCTGGTCGCGGCTGCGCTCCGCCCCCCACCAGTGCGACTGCGCTCGCGGTGTGGTGCGGTGCGCGATACGGGCGCTGGCGCCAACGAGCGGGGTCCAGCCCGCGTCCACTGACCGAGGCGATGGCGGCACTTTCCATGGCCTCGCCATCGCTCGCCACCGGCAGCAGCCCGGGCAGGCGCGAGGCGAGCAGGGTCTTGCCGCAACCAGGTGATCCGATCAGCAGGAGGTGGTGGCCACCGGCTGCGGCCACTTCGAGCGCGCGGCGGGCGTGGGCCTGTCCTCGCACATCGGTCATGTCCGGGATGGAGCTGGGCAGCGGAGGCGGCGCCGTTGCGGCGGGCAGCACCTTGCGGCCTTCGAGCAGGGCACAGACCTCCAGCAGCGTGCGGCCGGTGCATGCGCGTCCCTGTTGCGCGAGTGCGGCTTCGGCGCCGCTGGGCTCAGGCACGACGAGGGTTCGACCCGTCGCAGCCACGGCAAGCGCTGCCGGAAGCACGCCGTCCACCGCCCGCAGTTCACCGGTGAGGCTCAACTCACCGAGGAATTCGTACTCCGCCAGCGTCTCGCGGCGGATCTGTCCGCTGGCGGCCAGGATGCCGAGTGCGATGGGCAGGTCGAAGCGGCCGCCGTCCTTGGGCAGATCGGCCGGAGCCAGGTTCACCGTGATCCGGCGTGTCGGGAACTCGAACTGCGCGCACAGGATCGCGGCGCGCACGCGGTCGCGCGCCTCGCGCACGGCGGCTTCCGGCAGGCCGACGATCTGCGTGGACGGCAGGCCGCCGGACAGATGGACTTCCACGCGCACGGGCGGCGCGGACACGCCCGCCCGTGCCCGGCTGTTCACCAGGGCCAGACTCATGGCGGCGGGGTCAGGACTGGGCGGGCTTGTCGGCCAGCTGGGTTTCCAGCGCGGCCACGGTGCGTTCCAGTGTTTCCAGCTTCTCGCGTGTGCGCAGCAGCACCGCCTGCTGCACGTCAAATTCTTCGCGCGTGACGAGGTCAAGCTTCGCAAGCCCCGCCTGCAGCGCGGACTTGAAGGTCTGCTGCAGCTCTTCCTGCGAATCACGCAGGCCGGGCGGCACCAGCTGGCTGAGGCGGCGGGCGAGGTCGTCGATGTGGTTGAGGTCGATCATGTCTGTTCTCCGGCAGTGCACCGAGCTTGTGGGCGATGCCGGTGGCATGCCATCGGCGTTCGCTGCGCAGCGTTGTCGGAAAAGTCCGGCGGCGAGGCCGCCATTGAACCGCGACATTACCGGTTGCCGCAACCGCATGCCGTCGCGCCGCGCTATCCTGCGTGAAGCATCCACGGGAGCAAGCTGCATGAAAATGGTCATGGCCATCATCAAGCCGTTCAAGCTGGACGACGTGCGCGAAGCGCTGGCCGAAGCCGGCATCGCCGGCATCACGGTCACGGAAGTGAAAGGCTTCGGCCGCCAGAAGGGGCACACCGAGCTCTACCGGGGCGCGGAGTACGTGGTCGATTTCCTGCCAAAGGTGAAGCTGGAGGTCGCCGTGACCGACGATCAGGCCGAACAGGTGGTCGAGGCCATCGTGAAGGCGGCCGGCACCGGCAAGATCGGCGACGGCAAGGTGTTCGTCTACGACCTGGAGCGCGTGGTGCGGATCCGCACGGGCGAGCTCGACGCCGATGCACTGTAGGGGACGGCTGCGATGACCACGGATGTCTTCGAAACGCGTCTGCGGCGGGCGCTTGCGATGCTGGAGTCCAAGAAGCTCGGCAGGAGCACGTACGCGCCGCCCTTGTTCCGGCTGATGTGGAAGATGGGCCTGAAGCTGCCACCCCCGCACATGGCCGGTTTCGCCATCAACGCGACGCTGATGGGTGGGTTCTTCGGCGTGTTCTGGGGCCTCTTCATGTGGCTGCTGATGTGGAGCAGGCAAGGCATGCCCGTGTTTGTCGGCGCCGCCACGGCGCTGCTGGCGGGCCTGCTGTTCGGCCTCACCATGGCCTGGTACCTGCGGCATCAGGCGCGCAAGCACGGAATTCCTCACTGGCGCGAGTTTGAGGCCTGAGCACGACATGAAAAAGCCCCGCATCGCGGGGCTTTTTCTGTTGCTGCACGCGTGGAGGCTTACTCCCCCAGCGCCTTCGCCACGAACGGCGGCGCCACCAGCACGCCCGTGTGCAGGTGCGCGGTGTAGTACAGCGTGTCGAACGGCTTGGCCGCCGCATCCGCCTGGCGGAAGTCGAAACCGAAGCCTGTCTGCTTGCTGGCCAAGGTCACGCTCCACCAGCCGGTCGGATAGCACGGCTGCGGGAACGGCAGCGTCTTGAACGACTGGAAGCCGGCTTTGCCCATTTCGGCGCGCATGTCCTTGATCAGGTCCAGCAGCGCCAGCGGCGATTCGGACTGCTGCACCAGCAGGCCGTCCGGCTTCAGTGCGCGGAAGCAGCTTTCGAAGAATGCCTTGTTGAACAGGCCTTCGGCCGGGCCGACCGGATCGGTCGAGTCGACGATGACCACGTCGACGCTGCCGGGCTCGCAGTTGGCCATGTAGGCCACGCCGTCGTCGAACAGCAGCTCGGCGCGCGGGTCGTTGTTGGACTCGCACAGCTCGGGGAAATACTTCTCCGCCATGCGCGTGACCTGTTCGTCGATGTCGCACTGCGTGGCCTTCTCCACGCCCGGATGCTTCAGTACCTCGCGCAGCGTGCCGCAGTCGCCGCCGCCGATGATCACCACGCGCTTCGGCGCGGCGTGGGTGAACAGCACCGGGTGGCTGATCATCTCGTGGTAGAAGAAGTTGTCGCGCGTGGTCAGCATCATCGCGCCGTCGATCACCATCAACTTGCCCCAGTGGGTGCTGTCGTAGATCTCGATCTTCTGGAACGGCGACTGCACCTCGTCCAGCTTGCCGGTCGTACGGAAGCCGATGGCGGAGCCGGTGTGCGAGAAGTATTCGATGAACCAGGTGTCGTTGGCGGTCATGGGGTGGTGTCCTGCGGGTGAAGGATTGAGGCTGTTCCCTTCTCCCCTCGGGAGAAGGTGGCGCGCAGCGCCGGAAGAGGGGCGAATGACGTAAGGGCGCTGGATCGCCCGGACTTCCGTTGCCCCTCACCCCAACCCCTCTCCCGCGGGGAGAGGGGCAGAAGCTGAGGGCGCGCATTGTAACGGACCCATGTGACCGCAGCCTGTAGAATGCGCGTCCGCTCGCCTCACCTTGGAAAACGCCATGTCCTGGTCCACCGACCACGCCCGCAAGACCTACTCCGTCCCGCACTGGGCCGAAGGGTATTTCGACGTGGACGCCGCCGGCCGCATCGTGGTGTCGCCCAAGGGTGCGCAGGGTCCGCTGATCCCGCTGCCCGAGGTGGTCGATGCCGCACGCGCGCAGGGCGCGCAGCTGCCGCTGCTGGTGCGCTTTCCTGACATCCTTGGCGACCGCCTTGGCAAGCTGCAGGCCGCGTTCGCGCAGGCGCAGGCCGACTGGGACTACAAGGGCGGCTACACAGCGGTCTATCCGATCAAGGTCAACCAGCATCGCGGCGTCGCCGGCACGCTGGCCTCACATGCCGGAGAAGGCTTCGGCCTGGAGGCCGGCAGCAAGCCTGAGTTGATGGCGGTGCTGGCACTGTCGCGCCCGGGCGGCCTGATCGTCTGCAATGGTTACAAGGACCGTGAGTACATCCGCTTGGCGCTGATCGGCCGCAAGCTTGGGCTACAGACCTTCATCGTCATCGAGAAGCCTTCCGAACTGGCGCTGGTCATCGAGGAATCGCGCGCGCTGGGCGTGAAGCCCGGCCTGGGCGTACGCATGCGCCTGGCTACGCTGGGCGCGGGCAAGTGGCAGAACAGCGGCGGCGACAAGGCCAAGTTCGGCCTGTCCCCGCGCCAGGTGCTGGACCTGTGGAAGCAGCTGCGCGAGGCCGGTCTGCAGGACACGCTGAGCCTGCTGCACTTCCACATGGGCTCGCAGATTTCCAACGTGCGCGACATCGCCAACGGCATGCGCGAAGCGACCCGCTATTTCATCGAGCTGTCCAAGCTGGGCGCGACCATCAGCCATGTGGATGTCGGCGGTGGCCTGGGCATCGACTACGAGGGCACGCGTTCGCGCAGCTATTGTTCCATCAACTACGGCATCAGCCAGTACGCCAACAACATCGTGCAGCCGCTGGCTGAAGCCTGCGAGCAGAACGGACTCACTCCGCCGCGCATCGTCACCGAGTGCGGCCGCGCGATGACCGCGCATCACGCGGTGCTGGTGGTGAACGTGTCGGAAGTCGAACAGGCGCCGGAAGGCCGCGTGCCGCCCGCACACGACGACGAGCCGGCCGTGATCCGCCACCTGCGCGAGATCCATGGCGAACTCGATACACGGCCGGCGGTGGAACTCTTCCACGAGGCCCAGCACCACCACAGCGAAGGCCTGTCGCTGTACGCGCTGGGCCAGATCGACCTGGTGCACCGCGCACGCATCGACGACCTGTTCTACGCCATCGCGCATGCGGTACGCGCGCGCTTGAGCAGCGACGAACGCAGCCATCGCGACCTGCTGGACGAGTTGAACGAGCGCCTGGTCGACAAATATTTCGTCAACTTCAGCGTGTTCGAATCCATTCCCGACGTGTGGGCGATCGACCAGGTGTTCCCGATCGTGCCCATTGAACGGTTGGACGAAGCGCCGACGCGTCGCGGCATCATCGCCGACATGACCTGCGACTCGGATGGCATGGTCAAGACCTATGTCGAGAACGAAGGTCTGGATTCTTCGCTGCCGCTGCATGCGATGAAGCACGGCGAGAGCTACCGGCTGGGCATTTTCCTGGTCGGCGCCTACCAGGAAATCCTCGGCGACATCCATAACCTGTTTGGCGACACCGATGCGGTGGAAGTCAGCGCTGACGCCGGCACCGGTTACCTGCTCACCCAACAGCGCCGCGGCGATACCACCGACGTGATGCTCGACTACGTGGGCTACAAGCTGGACGACCTGCGCGCGGTGTACCAACAGCGTGTGGAGGAAGCAGGCTTGCCCGCAGACGAGTCGAAGCGGCTGGCCGATGCGCTGGAAGCCGGGCTGACCGGTTACACGTACCTGTCGGACGAACCGCTGGCCTAGCGTGCGCCACGCGCACGGCATCGCGATGCCCGATCCCACGTGACACGCGCATGGCGCACGCTACGCATGCGCGCTCGTGCCTAGATGTCGGCCTTGTCCTGCCGGAGCAGGGCGAGCTGCAACTCCACGCGCTTGAGCTCCCGCAGCATGCGGTTGGCTTCCATGTGGCTGCCCAGGAACGACTTCATGATCATCGTGAACTGGAACAGCACGATCGCCAGCACGCCCCATTGCACGGCAATTAGTGCCTCGGTGGCATGCCAGCTCCGCCACAGCGAAACACCGAAGCCCGCGAAGGCGGCGATGCCGCAGAGGTAGGCCACCCACACCACCCAGCCCAGCGAGCCGCGGAACAGTCCGAACGCCTGCGAGAAATAGCCGGGTTCGCCGTGCCGCGCCAACAGGTCGCGGTCCTCGGCCGAGAGGGTCTGCTTGATCAGGTCATCAGTCTTGTTCATCGGTGTTTCCTTCCAGTCGCGCGCGGATCTTGCGCCGCGCATGCATCAGCCGGGTCTTGACCGTTCCCGGTGGCACGTCGAGCGCCACGGAGATCTCCGCCACGCTCAGGTCTTCCAGATAGAACAGCGACAGCGCCGCGCGCTGGGGCGCGGGCAGGGCCTGCATTTCCGCCCTGACAACGGCCAGCTCCGACGCGCGTTCGCCCGCCGCGTCCTGTTCGCCCGGCAGCATCGCCTCAAGCTCGACCTCGACGAAGTGGATGCGCTCGAACTGCCGTCCGCGGATCGCGCGCGCGCACCGGCGGGTGACGATGCGGAAGGCCCAGGCAGGAAACGCTGCCACGTCGTCCAGCCGGCGGAGTCCGCGCAGGATCTCGACCCAGGCTTCCTGGGCCATGTCGCGTGCGAGATCCGGGTGACCAGTCAGGCGCCACGCATGGCGCAGCAGGCGTGGCTGCCAGCGCGCGACCAGACGCTCCCATGCGGCACGGTCACCCGTCCGGGCGGCTGCGGCGAGGTACTCGTCCAGTATCCGTTCCGTGTCCCGCTGCACGCGCGTGCCCCTGTCTCCGTCTGTCGGGAATCAAGGTGCCGGAGTGAAGGAGAACGGTTCAATCCGGGGCGGAGAAAGAACAAGGCGACCGGTGCCCGCGGGCAGCCTAGGTGCCGCGATATACCTGGAAGCCCGCCACCGACTGCGTCACCGGCATGATCTCCAGCCGGTTGATGTTGAGGTGCGGTGGCAGCGTGGCGACGTAGAAGATGGTGTCGGCGATGTCGTCGGCCGTCATCGGCGCGGCGCCGGTGTAGAGCTTGTCCGATGCCTGCCGGTCGCCATGCGTGCGCACCAGGGTGAATTCGGTTTCAGCCATGCCCGGTTCGATCGTGGTCACGCGCACGCCGGTGCCGTGCAGGTCGCTGCGCAGGCCCAGCGAAAACTGGCTGACGAACGCCTTGCTACCACCGTACGCGTTGCCGCCGGGGTACGGATACACGCCGGCGACGGAACTGATGTTGATGATGGCGCCCTTGCGTTCGACCAGCATCGGCAGCAATCGATGAGTCAGCGTGACCAGCGCGGTGATGTTGGTGTCGATCATCGTGCGCCAGTCGGACAGCAGCGCGCTTTGCGCAGGTGCCGTGCCCTGCGCCAGACCGGCGTTGTTGACCAGCAGGTCGATGTCGCGGAACCCTGCAGGCAATGCAGCCAGCGCGGCGTCCATCGCCGCTTCGTCGCGGATGTCGAACACCGCGGCATGCACCCTGTCGGCACCGATCTCATCCACCAGCGCCTGCAGGCGCTCGGCGCGGCGGCCCGTGGCGATCACGCGCCAGCCGGCAGCGGCGAAGCGGCGGACGGCGGCGGCACCGAAGCCAGAGGTGGCGCCGGTGATGAGGGCGGTGCGGGTCATGGGGATTCCTTGGAGAGGGGAAAACGGTCGCGGTCAGCGGCGCGCGTACCAGAGGGCGCCCAGCCAGGTACCGAGCGCGGCGGCGACCACGGACAGCGTCGCGCTGAGTGCGTTCGTGCGCAGCAGGAAGCCGAGGGGATAGGACATGTCCGAGGCCGCACCGGCGATGCCGGCCAGCACCGACAGCGTCGCGATCCACACCGCCAGCGTCAGGCCGACGGCGACGATCAGGAAGCGATGGCCTGCCAGCGCGCCACCCAGCCCCATGCAGAGGGCGGTCACGACGTAGCTGACCGGCGCCAGGAATCCCCAGCGTGTCTGCACCACCTCCTGCCAGTGTGCGGGCAGGACAAGGCCGAGCAGCCACGAGGCGACAAGCAGCGACCCCATCGCCGCGGCCGTCGCCACGATCAGGCGCTGCAGCGTCGGCCGCGTGGCACTCACTGGGCCTTCACCGCCATCGCAGGCAGTCCGCCGCTGGCGAGTTTCTGCTTGGCCTCGGCGAGTTCGCTCGCCGTGCCATACGGGCCCATGCGCACGCGATAGACGGTCTTGCCGTTGATCTGCGCCGACTCCACGCGGGCGCTCAGGCCCAGCATGGCGATCTTGGCCTTGGTGGCCTCGGCATCGCCCGATGCGCCGAACGCGCCGGCCTGCAGGATGTAGCGTGCGCCGGTGTCCGCGCTGGCCACGGTGGCGGCAGGCTTGGGTGCGGGTGCGGCGTCTGCGGTGCGCGGCGTTTCGGTGGGGCGGGCGGGCGCGGTTTCGTTGATCGGTGTCGGTTGGGTGGCGGCGGCGGCCGGCGCAACCGCGACGGGCGTCGTGGCCTGTCCATTGAGGGCGGCGCGCGCCCTGCGTGCTTCTTCCTCGCGCGCGCTGGCGGCCAGCTCCGCGTCGGACATCTGCACTTCCTTGCCGGGCAGCAAGGTATAGAAGTCGTACTGGGTTTCCTTCGTGGCGGCATCGTCCGTCGTCGCGGCGGTGGCCGGTGCCTCGTTGCTCGGTGCGTCGGGCACCACGGCTTCCACATCGGCACTGTCGACAGGCGCGGGTTGCGCGTCAGGGTTGGGCGTGGGACGGAAGAAACCGTCGCCGTCCTTCTTGCCCAGCCCCGGCACGACGAAATACACCGCCAAGCCGATCAGCAGCCCGAGGATCAGCCAGACCCACGCGGGCGTGGCCTGACTGGAATTGCGTGTGGCCTGACTCTTGCCGCGCCTTGCTGCCATCTACTGCTCTCCGCTCACATCTTTTCGGGCGCGCTTACGCCCAACAGGTCCAGTGCATTGGCCAGCGCCTGGCGTACCGCCAGTGCCAGCGCCAGCCGCGCATCACGTGCCTGCGCGTCGTCGGTAAGCACGGGCGTGCCGGCGTACCAGGTGTGGAAAGCATAGGCCAAGTCGCGCAGGTATTGCGCCACAACATGGGGCTCCAGCGATTCGCCGGCCGCTTCCACCACTTCGGGATAGCGCGACAGCTCGACCATCAGCTGCAGTGAGGTCTCGTCGTCCAGGCGAGCCAGGTTCGCCAGTCCGTTCGCCTGGTCGTAGGCGTAACCCTTCTCGCCCGCCTGGCGCAGCAGGCTGCACACGCGGGCATGCGCGTACTGCACGTAGAACACCGGGTTGTCGTTGCTCTG
>NZ_CAMPJD010000035.1 GCF_946886695.1 uncultured Pseudoxanthomonas sp.
GCCCCCTGCCCTCCCCGACATCCCCACCGAACCGACGGTGCTGCTCAACGAGCTGCGTGGCATCGACTGGCTTCAACTGCTGGAAACCTGGGGCCTCAAGCTGCTCGCTGCGGCCGTCATCTTCCTGGTGGGGATGTGGCTGGCCAAGCGACTGAGTACTGGGCTCGAGCGCGTCCTGGTCCGTACCCAGGCCGACACGACCCTGGGCGGATTCCTGCGCCGCGTCAGCTACGCGGCCATGATGGTGCTGGTCATCATTACCGTGCTTACGTCATTGGGCGTGAATCCCACCTCGATGCTCGCGGTGCTGGGTGCCGCGGGCCTCGCGGTCGGCCTGGCCTTGAAGGACTCGCTGTCGAACATCGCGTCGGGCGTCATGCTGATCGTGCTACGGCCTTTCCGCGAGGGCGATTTCGTGCAGGCGGCCGGGCTCGAGGGTGTAATCGAAGAAGTGCGAATCTTCCAGACCCGCATGCGTACCCTCGACAATCGCCTGATCGTGCTGCCGAACAGCCTCATCACTACCGCACCGATCATCAATTTCACCGCCAAGCCCCAGCGCCGCATCGACATCCTGGTAGGCGTTGGTTACGACGACGACCTCAAGCAGGCCAAGCAGGTATTGCTGGATATCGCGCACGCCAACGCGATGGTGCTGAAGGACCCGGAGCCTTTCGTCTTCGTGTCGAAACTGGGCGAAAGCAGCGTCGACCTGACGCTCTACGCCTGGGCGAAGACGAAGGATTTCGGCCAGGCACGAAGCGACCTGACGGAAGCCGTGCGCACCGAGATCATCGGCAACGGCTTGAACATCCCCTACCCGCAGCGCGACCTGCACGTATACCACCACAACGCCGACGGTACGCCGCTCACGGACATCATCACCAAGGGCGTGGTGGACGACGGCGACGTGGCGAAGCCCGCGTTGTAGGGCGGAGCTTGCTCCGCTGGAACCTGTCGTGAAGCCGAGCAAGCTCGGCCCGACGCCTCACTCGCCGGCGAGCGCCGCCATGTGCCTGCGATAGTGACGCAGCTCTTCGATGGAGTCGCGCACGTCGCTCAATGCGGTGTGGCTGGCCTGCTTGCGCACGCCTTCCAGCACCTGCGGTGCCCAGCGGCGCGCGAGTTCCTTGAGCGTGCTGACATCGAGGTTGCGGTAGTGGAAGTACTTCTCCAGCCGCGGCATCAGGCGATGCAGGAAGCGACGGTCCTGGCAGATCGAGTTGCCGCACATCGGAGAGGCGCCAGCGGGCACCCACTCGTTGAGGAACGCAACCGTATGCGCCTCGGCCTGGCCCAGGGTCACCTGGCTTTCCACCACGCGCTTCCACAAGCCCGACCTGCCATGCTGGTTGCGGTTCCAGTCGTCCATCGCCTCCAGCACCGCGACCGGGTGCGCGATCGCGAACTCCGGCCCCTCGGCGAGTGCGTTCAGGCGGGAATCGGTGACCACGGTGGCGATCTCCAGGATCGAATCGCGATCGGTGTCCAGACCGGTCATCTCCAGGTCGATCCAGATCAGGCGGTCGTTGTGCGTGTTTTGCGATGCCATGCAGCAGTCCGTGACGGAAAGAAGGCCCGGATATCCGCACCGGGGATGCGGGCGTGCCGCATCATGTCATCATAACGCAGACCCTTCTCGCGACCGGCCCATGAATCCGACCACCGACCACACCGTGCTCACCGCGATGCTGGCGCCGGCGTTCTTCCTGACCGCGACCGCCTCACTGCTGCTGTCAGCCAACAACCGTCTCGCACGTATCATCGACCGGGCGCGCACGCTGCTGCGTGAGCTGGCCGAGGTGGAAGAAGACGCGGGGCGTGAACTGCTGGAAAAGCGGATCGCGCTGCAGCGCCAGCGCAGCCTGATCATCCTGCGCGCGGGCCAGCTGCTTTATGGCGCGATCAGTTGCTTCGTCGGCACCAGCCTGGCGGTGGCGGTGGATACGTTCACCGGGCACAGGCTGGGCTCGCTGCCTACCTGGCTCGCAGCATTGGGCGTGGTGGCGATGCTGGCCGCAAGCCTGCTGCTGGCCCGTGAATCGACCCTGGCCGTCACCGCAATCAACGAAGAGATGGACCACCGCAAGGTGAAGCGGAAGATGCCGGTCTCATCGAACTAGACCAGCGGACGTCCTCGCTTGGCGCGGAAGTAGTTGGTCAGGCGGCGACCGGCTTCGTCGCCCAGCACGCCACCGACAACCTCGACGCGATGGTTGTGGCGCGGATCCGCGACCAGATCGAACACGCTGCCGCATGCGCCGGTCTTGGGATCGGAAGCGCCAAAGACCAGGCGCGCGACCCGCGCATGCACCAGGGCCATCGCGCACATGGCGCAGGGCTCGAGCGTGACGTACAGCGTGCAGCCGACCAGCCGGTGATTGCCCAGCGCCCCGCCTGCCTGCCGCATAGCCACGATTTCGGCGTGCGCGCTGGGATCATGGTCGGCGATGTTGCGGTTCCAGCCTTCGCCCAGTACCTGTCCATCGGCGCCGATGAGCACGGCGCCGACCGGGATCTCGTCGAATTCGCGCTCGGCGCGGTCGGCCAGCGCGAAGGCGTGGCGCATCCAGTATTCGTCATCCACGTCTTCGCGTCCTGATCGCCCGTCCCATGCCAGCTCAGGGATTGTCGCCTGCAGCTCCCTCGACGCACAACGGTGAGGTGCACGGGAACATGGCGCTCGTCACAGCGATTGAGACGACATTGAATAGAATCGTCGTGGGGACTCCGCCGATACCACCGACTCGCCTTTTCAAGTGGAGGGCTAGCGCGTGCCCCATTCCATCAATCGATCACAAGGATGCGCAAATGTTCAACAAGTTCATTGCAGTGCTCGCCCTGGCCACCTTCGGCGCCCCCGCCCTCGCGCAGGAGGGGGGTACGACCACGTGCTCCACCATCATCACATCCCTGCCATACACGATCACCGCGCCCGGCAACTACTGTCTGCGCAATGATGCTGTCATCCAGAGCCACTACGGCGTCCACATCGCCTCCAGTGACGTGGTACTCAACTGTCGGGGCCGTAGCATCCAGGCAGAGACGCTGTCGGCCGGCTCGGACGGTATCGCTGGCATGCCCGGACTGGAGAACGTGACCGTGCAGAATTGCGTGGTAAGGAACTTCGACCGGGGGATCACCGCGGGTTACGAGGGTCGCAATACCCAAGTCCTCAACAATCGCGTCGAGAACGTGCTGTCCAACGGCATTGCGGTCTGGGGTCACGACGCCCGCGTGGTAAACAACCGCGTGTCCAACATCCTCCCCGACACCGCCTACCAGGTTGTCGGGATCAGCCTGTTTCCCTTTTCGCCCGAAGTTTCAGCCACCGGCCAGGAAGCCATCAACAACACCGTCGCGGGCCTGACGGCCGATTACATGCTGGTGGGCATGATGATCTCCGGCTCGACCAACCCTCGCCTGGTCAACAATCATGTCCTTGATCTGCGTCGCCGCACGGACACGAATGCCATCGGAATCTGGTTCACCGGCTGGGCGCAGGGCGCGTCCACCACGGGCGGCCAGTTGATCAACAATGCATTGATGATGCGCGAGCCCGGGGTGTCGGGACTCTCGGGCCAACCCGCACTTTGCAAGGGAAACACCTCGGTAGGCATTGCCGTGTCGGGCTTCGAGTCCTGCCTGGTGCGCGCAGACAACACCACCATCCAGTGACGCGTCAGACCGCCGGAAGGGATTCCGGCGGATTTCCTCGCGGCGGCGGCCATGCGCCGCCGCCATCCATCATTCCCACTCGATCGTCGCGGGTGGCTTGCCCGAGATGTCGTAGACCACGCGCGACACGCCACGCAGTTCGTTGATGATGCGATTGCTCACCGTGCCCAGGAAGTCGTACGGCAGGTGCGCCCAGTGCGCGGTCATGAAATCGATCGTCTCTACCGCACGCAGCGCGATGACCCATTCGTACGCGCGCGCGTCGCCGACCACGCCCACCGACTTCACCGGCAGGAACACCGCGAAGGCCTGCGAGGTCCTGTCGTACAGGTCAGCCTTGCGCAGTTCGTCGATGAAGATGGCATCCGCCTTGGCCAGCAGCTCCGCGTACTCGGGTTTAACCTCGCCGAGAATGCGCACACCCAGGCCCGGACCCGGGAACGGATGGCGGTAGACCATCGTGCGAGGCAGGCCGAGTTCGACGCCGAGGCGGCGCACTTCGTCCTTGAACAGCTCGCGCAGCGGCTCCACCAGGCCCAGCTTCATGTGCTCGGGCAGGCCGCCGACGTTGTGGTGGCTCTTGATGACGTGCGCCTTGCCGGTCTTGCTGCCGGCCGACTCGATCACGTCCGGATAGATCGTGCCCTGCGCCAGCCACTTGGCGTTCTTCAGCTTGTTCGATTCCTCTTCGAAAATCTCGACGAACAGGTTGCCGATGATCTTGCGCTTGGCTTCCGGGTCGGCAACCCCTTCCAGCGCCTTGAAATAGCGGTCCGCCGCGTTGACGCGCACGACCTTCACGCCCATGTGCTCGGCGAACATCGCCATCACCTGATCGCCTTCCTGCCAGCGCAGCAGGCCTGTATCGACGAACACGCAGGTCAGCTGGTCGCCGATGGCCTTGTGCAGCAGTGCCGCAACCACAGAGGAATCGACACCACCGGACAGGCCAAGGATCACTTCATCGGAACCCACCTGCTCGCGCACGCGGGCGATCTGGTCCTCGATGATGTTGGCTGCCGTCCACAATGTCTTGCAACCGCAGATGTCGGCAACAAAGCGGCGCAGCAGCGTCTGGCCCTGCTTGGTGTGCGTCACTTCCGGATGGAACTGCACGCCGTACCAGTGCTTTTCTTCCAGCGCCATCGCCGCGACCGGGATACGGTCGGTGGTGGCGGTGATCGTCCAGCCCGGCGGCGCCTTCGCGACGTGATCGCCATGGCTCATCCACACATCGATGCGCGGCTCACCCTGGTGGTCGCTCAGGCCGCCCAGCAGCGCGTCGTGTGCAACCAGCTGCACTTCGGCGTGGCCGAATTCGCGCGCGTCCGCGGCCTCCGTCGCGCCGCCCAGCTGTGCGGCCAGCGTCTGCATGCCATAGCAGATGCCCAGGATCGGCAGACCGCTATCGAAGACCTGCTGCGGCGCGGCGGGGGCGCCATGCTGGGTGGTCGATTCCGGGCCGCCCGACAGGATGATGCCCTTGGCGCCGAACTTCGCGATTTCGTCCGGGTCGTGGTCCCACGCCCAGATCTCGCAGTAGACGCCGATCTCGCGGATGCGGCGGGCGATCAGCTGCGTGTACTGCGCGCCGAAGTCTAGGATGAGGATCTTGTCGGTGTGGATATTCGTCATGGTGTCCTGCGGCTATAAACGAAGAAGGGAAACGCTGGCGTCTCCCTTCTCTGGCAACGATCAGCCCATCCGATAATTCGGTGGTTCCTTGGTGATCTGCACATCGTGCACGTGGCTCTCGCGCTGGCCGGCGCCCGTGATCACCACGAACTTCGGCTTGGCGCGCATCTCCTCGATGGTGGCGCAGCCCACATAGCCCATCGTGGCACGCAGGCCGCCGACGAGCTGGTGGATGATGCCGCCGACCGAACCGCGGTACGGCACGCGGCCTTCGATGCCTTCCGGCACCAGCTTGTCGGCGTCGCTGGCGTCCTGGAAATAGCGGTCCTTGGACCCCTTTTCCATCGCACCCAGGCTGCCCATGCCGCGATAGCTCTTGTAGCTGCGGCCCTGGAACAGTTCGACTTCGCCCGGCGCTTCCTCGGTGCCGGCGAACAGGCCGCCGATCATCACCGTGGACGCACCGGCGGCGATCGCCTTGCCGATATCGCCCGAGTAGCGGATGCCGCCGTCGGCGATCAGCGGGATACGGTCCTGCAGGGCTTCGGCCACCATGTCGATCGCGGTGATCTGCGGCACGCCCACGCCGGCCACCATGCGGGTGGTGCAGATCGAGCCCGGGCCCACGCCGACCTTCACCGCGTCGGCGCCGGCGTCCATCAGCGCCAGTGCGGCATCGCCGGTGACGATGTTGCCGCCGATGATCTGCAGATGCGGGAAGCGCTTCTTGACCCACGCCACGCGGTCCAGCACGCCCTGCGAGTGGCCGTGCGCGGTGTCGACGATGATGACGTCCACGCCCGCAGCCACCAGTGCCTCGACCCGCTGGTCGGTGTCGCCGCCCACGCCCACTGCGGCACCCACGACCAGGCGGCTGGCGCTGTCCTTGGCGGCGTTGGGATTGTCGGTCTTCTTCTGGATATCCTTGACGGTGATCAGGCCGCGCAGGTCGAAGGCGTCGTTCACCACCAGCACCTTCTCGATGCGGTGCCTGTGCAGCAGCTGCAGCACTTCGTCGTCGCTGGCGCCTTCCTTCACCGTGACCAGGCGATCCTTCTTGGTCATGATGTGGCGCACCGGATCGTCGAGCTTCTTCTCGAAGCGCATGTCGCGGCTGGTGACGATGCCGACCAGCTGGCCGCCGTCGACCACCGGCACGCCGGAGATGTTGCGCGCGCGAGTGAGTTTGAGCACTTCGGCGATGGTGGTTTCGGGCCCGACGGTGAAAGGTTCCTTGATCACGCCGGCTTCGAACTTCTTGACCTTGGCCACTTCGGCGGCCTGCTGTTCTACGGTCAGGTTCTTGTGCAGGATGCCGATGCCGCCCAGTTGGGCCATGGCGATGGCCAGGCGGGCTTCGGTAACGGTATCCATGGCGGCCGAGACGATCGGCAGCTTCAGCCGCAGGTCGCGCGTCAGGCGCGTTTCCAGGCTGACATCCTTGGGCAGGACGGTGGAATGGGCGGGGACGAGGGAAACGTCGTCGTACGTCAGTGCTTCAGCCTGGATGCGCAGCATCGGCGGGCCCGGGAGAGTTGGGGAAGCGCGGCATTATACCCTGATCGGCGGGGCTTCCGCCTGCCGCCGCAACTGGAACGATGCTTTCCCGGTGCCCGTCATTGGCATGTGGGAGCGACGTCAGTCGCGATGGGGCTTTACCGGTGGCCCTGTCGCGACTGACGTCGCTCCCACAAAGCCCCTCGGCCGCCCTTTCAGGCGCGTGCTTCAGCCGCTTCCAGCGTGTTCTGCATCAGCGTGGCCACGGTCATCGGACCTACCCCGCCCGGCACGGGCGTAATCCAGCTGGCGCGCTCGACGGCCGCATCGAAGCCCACGTCGCCGACCAGTCGGCCGTCATCCAGCCGGTTGATGCCGACATCGATCACCACGGCCCCGGGCTTGACCCATTCGCCCGGAACAAGGCCAGGCTTGCCCGCCGCGACCACCAGGATATCGGCATCGCCGACCCGGGCCTGCAGCACGTCGCGCGGGGTGAACTTGTGGCAGCTGGTCACTGTGCAGCCGGCGATCAGCAGTTCCAGTGCCATCGGCCGGCCGACGTGGTTGCTGACGCCGACAATGGTGGCGTTGCGGCCACGCACCGGCTGGTCGGTATACCCGAGCAGCGTCGTGATGCCGCGCGGCGTGCACGGACGCAGGCCGAACTGGCGCAGGGCCAGGTGGCCGACGTTGGCTGGATGGAAACCGTCCACGTCCTTGCGCGGATCGATCCGTTCGATCAGGCGCGTGGCGTCCGGAATGCCCGGCAACGGAAGCTGCACCAGGATGCCATGGATCTTCGGATCCGCATTCAGCTGGTCGATGAGGCCCAGCAGCTGTGCCTCGGAGGTGCCTTCCGGCATGTCGTAGTCGTAGGCGGCGATGCCCACCTTTTCCGCCGCTCGACGCTTGTTGCGCACGTAAACGGTGGAAGCGGGATCTCCGCCCACCAGCACCACGGCCAGGCCGGGGCGCGCCTGGCCCGCGGCCACCCGCACGTCCACCCGGACCTTCAGTTGGTCGAGCAGGTTTTCGGCAATGCGGCGGCCGTCCAGGATTCGGGCAGTCATGGGGAAAGTGCGGTGTAGAGTCGGTGCACATTGTCCCCGATTCCATCCCCATGTTGTAGGAGCGCCCCATCGGCGCGATGCTGTTCCACTTAGCCTCGAAGGCATCGCGCCCATGGGGCACTCCTATGGACCGAGACCATGACTGACACCACCGCCCTGGAAGCCGCCGCGTTCCGCCGCCTGCTCAGGCACCTCAACAGGGACCGCACCGATGTGCAGAACATCGATCTGATGATCCTGGCCGGCTTCTGCCGCAACTGCCTGGCGGACTGGTACCGCGAAGCGGCTGCGGAGTCGGGCATCGCGATGGACAAGGACGAAGCGCGCGAGCGGGTCTACGGCATGCCGTTCGCCGACTGGAAGGCACGGCACCAGGCGGAGGCGACACCGGAACAGCTGGCCGCGTTCAAGGCGGCCCAAGAACGCCATGGCTGAACATCGCGTCCGTCGCATGGCCCTGTGGATCGCTGCGCTCGCGCTCGCCGCCTATCTCGCCCTCTGTGCCCTGCTCTATCTGCAGCAGCGCCGCCTGATCTACTACCCGCAGTTCACCCAGGTCGCCCCGGAGCAGACGGACTTCGTCCTAGCGCGACCGGATGCGGTGCTGCGGGGCTGGGTGATCAATCCCGGCCGCACGGATGCCGCGCTGTACTTCGGCGGCAATGCGGAATCGGTGGAAGCCAACCGTGACGCCTTCGCCCGCTGGCTGCCGACGCAAACCGTGTACCTGGTGGCCTACCGGGGCTACGGCGCAAGCGACGGCGACCCGTCGGAGACCGCACTGCTCGCGGATGCCCTGGCGCTGCATGACGACGTCGCCAGGCGCCATCCGACCGGCATGATCGCCGTCACCGGTCGCAGTCTGGGGAGCGGCATGGCGGTCCACGTGGCAGCCGAGCGCGACGTCGCCAACCTGATCCTGGTCACGCCATTCGACAGCCTGGCGGCGGTCGCCCAGTCGCACTATCCGATGTTCCCGGTCCGCCTGCTGCTGAAGGACAGCTACGATTCCGTCGCACGGCTGCCCGGATACAAAGGAAGGGTGCTGGTGCTGCGCGCCGGACAGGACGTGGTGGTGCCACCGCCGCACACAGACCGCCTGCTGGCGTCGTTCAAAGGGCCGGCGCAGGTGGTGGATTTTCCGCTCGCAGGCCATGACGATCTGTCTGCGGATCCCGCCTACTGGCCGGCGATCCGCGACTTCCTCAGCCGCGCCGACTGATCCGGAGCGCTATTCCTCTTCTTCCTCGCCGATGATCTCGGCGGCTTCCTCGTTCAGCGCCTTCGCCTCGCGCTTGGGCTTGGTGAACGGCGTCGGCGTAGGCTTGGTGGGTCTGGCGTTGCCGTAAAGCGCCGGGATACCTGATCTGAGGTCGCCGCCCGCGATCTCCAGTTCGAGACGCTCGGCGTCCCGCCGGCGGATTTCCTGAGCGATCGTCTCGGCATCTTCGCGCGACATGCCCACGCTCATCAACGCGGCCTGACCGAACTCCACCGCGGATTCGAACGTCTCCCGGATCTGGAAATCCACGCCTGCGGCGATCAGCGCCAGCGAGTGCTCTCGGTCGAACGAGCGCACCAGCACCTGCGCCTGCGGGAACTCGTGCTTGACCAGTTCCACGATGCGGTTGGCCGCTTCCTTGTCGTCGATGCAGATGGCGATGGATTGGGCCGTCTGCGCGCCGCACGCACGCAGCACGTCCAGCCGCGTGCCGTCGCCGTAGTAGATCTTGAAGCCGAACTCCTCGGCGCTGCGGATCATCTCGATATCGGTGTCGATGATCGTCACGTCCACGTCGCGCGCCAGCAGCGACTGGCTCATCACCTGGCCGAAGCGGCCGAAGCCGATGATCAGCACGCTGCCGCTGAGGCCTTTCGCTTCCTCGATACCTTCCATCGAGGGTTGCTCCGGGTGAGTGAACCGGCGCAACAACAGCACGAACAGCGGCGTCAACGCCATCGACAGCACCACGATCGCGGTGAGGTTGGCATTGACGGTGGCATCGATGATGCCGGCCGCGGCGGCGGCGGCGAACAGCACGAAGGCGAACTCGCCGCCCTGCGCCATCAGCACCGCACGGTCGAGCGCTTCGGCATGCGAACTGCGAGTGACGCGCGCGACCATGTAGATGCAGGCGGCCTTCACCACCATCATCGCAAGCACTGCGCTGACAATGAGCGGCCAGTTGGCCGCCACCACGCCCAGGTCCAGCGCCATGCCCACGCCCAGGAAGAACAGTCCCAGCAGAATGCCGCGGAAGGGTTCGATGTCCGCCTCGATCTGGTGACGGAAGGTCGACTCGGACAACAGCACGCCGGCCAGGAAAGCGCCCATCGCCATCGACAGGCCGCCCAGTTGCATCAGCAGCGCCGCGCCCAGCACCACCAGCAGGGCCGCCGCCGTCATCACCTCACGCGCCCTGGCCGCAGCGAGGATGCGGAAGAAAGGGTTCAGCAGCCAGATACCGGCTGCGATCAGCCCGGCCAGCGATGCGACACCGATGCCGATCGCCATCCAGCGCGAACCCTCCTCAGGCTGCACCACCTGGGGCGACATGAAGGCCACCAGCACCAGCAGTGGCACGATCAGCAGGTCCTCGAACAGCAGGATCGACACCACTTTCTGGCCATGCGGCAACGCGACGTCGCCGCGCTCCGCCAGCAACTGCATGACCACCGCCGTCGAGGTCAGCACGAAGCCCATGCCACCGATGAACGAAATCGCCAACGGATAGCCGAAGGCCAGTCCCACGCCGGTCAGCAACACCGTACACACCGCGATCTGCAGCGTTCCCAGGCCGAAGATCTGCTTGCGCAGGCTCCACAGGTGGCTGGGTCGCATTTCCAGACCGATGACGAACAGGAACATCACCACGCCGAGTTCGGCGACGTGCAGGATGGACTGGGGATCGGAGAACCACTTCAGGCCGAAGGGCCCGATCGCCAGGCCGGCGGCGAGATAGCCCAGGACCGATCCCAGGCCCAGGCGCCGGAAGATCGGGACGGTGACGACGGCGGCGCCCAGGAGGGCGACGACACTGACCAGTTGGCTGGCACCGGATTCTGCACTCATGCCGGCAGTCTACCGGATGGACGCGCCTGCTCTAACGGCGCGGCGTTTTCATCGCCAGCCATACACCTGCTGCCACCGGTATCGCGAAGATCAGCAACTGGATGGGCAACTCTTCCTGCAGCGAGTAGCCGTGCGACATGCCCGTACGCAGGTTCCACAGCACGGCGAGCAACCAGCCCAGGCTGAAGAACGCCGCCGCGGCACGACGTTTGGCCGGCTTGGCCAGCCGCATGGCGAAGCCCGCGATCAGCAGGCCGACGACAATGAAGATCAAGGTCCGCACGGTGTGATCCTCCCCGGCAGGGGATTCGCGCGGGCCAGCCCGCGCGCCAACATTACCGCAATCCATTACCAGAGTTTCGACCCGGGAACGGGTCACGCAGCCCGCTCCCGGCCACGCTCACTTGGTGGTGTAACCACCGTTGACGAGGATGGTCTGCCCTGTGATCCACCAACCGTCGCTGACGAGGTGCCGGATGAAAGGCACCACGTCCTGGATGTCGGTCAATCCTGTCTTGCTGAAAGGCGACAGCGCCGCAGCGGTCTTGTGGTACGCCACCGCATCCTCGCCCTCGGCCGGATAGAAGAACGGCGTGTCCATGGGACCGGGACCTACCGCGGTCACCGAAATGCCGCGCGTACCGAACTCCTTGGCAGCAGCACGGGTAAAATGTTCCACCGGCGCCTTGGTGCCTGCGTACGATGCATAGAACGGCGTGAAAGCGCCGAGCAGTGAGGTCACCAGCGTGACCACCTTGCCGTTGTCGTTGACGTGCCGCCCCGCCTCCTTCAGGAAGAAGAACGCGGCCTTGGCGTTCACCGCGCTCATTTCGTCGTACTCGGCTTCGCTGATGTCGGTGATCGGTTTCTTCAGCACCTTACCCACTGTGTTGATGGCGATGTCCGGCCGACCCACCATCGCGACGGTATCGGCGAAGAGCCGTTCGACGCCACCCGCGGTGGTCAGGTCGCCCTGCAACGCGACGGCGCGGGCGCCTGCATCGCGGATCGCGGCCATGGTCTTTTCGGCGTCGGCGTGGCTCGCGTCGCTGTTGTAGTGGATGGCGATCGCGGCAGCACCTTGCTGCGCAAGGTCGCGGGCAATCAGGCCGCCGAGGTTCTTGGCGCCGCCGGCGATCAGGGCGACTTTGCCCTGGATGGAATGATCAGTCATGGGAATGCTCCTGGCTTGGGACGGAACCTCGCGGCGATGCCGGATAACAGACTGGGCAAGCGCCGCGAGGCACGTCTAAGATGAGGTGAACGCACTCCGGCGGGCTTTCACGATGTCCCATCCGCTGTCAAATTCTCCGACCTCAACTCACATTACTGAGCCGCACGATGCCCTAGCGACCGCTGCCGATCCGGAACCCGGCCAGACACCGCAGTACCGCGTGTTGACGCAGGCGCGCTGGCCGGGCGTGGAGGTGCTGCTCTGCAAGGAAGACATCCGGCAACGCACGCTCTGGGCCATCGACGAGCCGCGCCATACCGTCATCGTCCATCTCGGCGGCACCATGCGCGAACTCGATACCGAGATCGATGGAGTCGGCGCCACCCACACCCCCCCTTCACCGGGCGACATCTGGCTGGTCCCCGCCGGGAAGCGTTATGCCAGCCAGGCGTCTGGCCAGGTCATCACCTATGCCGAACTGCGCGTTTCTCCCACGGCGGACGTGGACGTGGGCGCCGACCGGCGTGCCGCGATCGATGCCCTGATGCCAAGGCTGGGCCATCGCGACGAGTTCCTGCATTACAGCGTTGCCCGCTTGGGGCGACTCAGCCAGCGGGACGACGACCTGTCGGCGATGATGGCCGAGCGCCTGCAGTTGCTGCTGCGCCAGCACCTGTATGACGTCTATCGGCTGCCCGCCACGCCAGCCACCGCGCCGATGGTGTTGTCGCCCCATATCGCACGACAGCTCAGCGACCACATCGAAAGCACCCTGGGCGAACGCATCGCCCTGTCCACGCTCGCGGCGCTCGCCGGCATGAGCGTGCATCAGTTGCTGATCGCATTCCGCCGCACCTTCGGCACCACGCCGGCGCAATACATCCTGGCGCAGCGACTGCGCCGTGCGCGCTGGCACTTGCTCAACCGCAACGACGACATCACGGACATCGCCCTCGCCTGCGGATTCGCCAGCCACAGCCATCTGAGTGCTGCCTTCAAGCGCGATACCGGCATCACGCCCCGCCAGTTCCGCGACGGCCTGCGGATGCGTCCGCTGGATTGACTAGCTCGCGCGGCAGAACGCTGCGTAGTCGATGTAACCGGGGAACGGCCGACCAGCGGCGCAGACCGGGCAGTCCGGATCGTGGCGCAGGCGGGTTTCGCGGAAGCGCATGGCGAGCGCATCGAAGTGCAGCAACCGGCCCGCCAGTGTTTCGCCGGTACCCAGCAGCAGCTTGAGCACTTCGGTGGCCTGCAACAGGCCGATCACGCCGGGCAGCACGCCCAGCACGCCGGCCTCGGCGCAGTTGGGTGCGAACTCCGGCGGTGGCGGTTCCGGGAACAGGCAGCGGTAACAAGGCTGCTCGCCACGATGGCGACCCGCATCGAACACGCTCACCTGCCCTTCGAATCGCTGCACGGCGCCATAGACCAGCGGCTTGCCCAGCTTCACGCAGGCATCGTTGAGCAGGTAGCGGGCGGGGAAGTTGTCGGCACCATCCAGTACCACGTCCACACCGTCCAGCAGCCGCTCTACGTTCTCTGCCGTGACGCGCTCCTCTACCGCTTCCACCTGCGTGCGCGGATTGAGTGCGGCCAGCGTCGCCTGTGCGGACGCGACCTTCGGCTCTCCGATACGGGCCTCGGTGTGCAGGATCTGGCGCTGCAGGTTGCTGCGGTCGACCACGTCATCGTCCGCGATGCGCATGTGCCCAACACCGGCGGCGGCAAGGTAGAACGCCGCCGGCGATCCCAGCCCGCCCGCGCCGATCATCAGCACCCGCGCCTGCTGCAGGCGCTGCTGGCCCGCGACGCCGACTTCGGGCAGCGACAGGTGGCGCGAATAGCGTTCGTTGAAGTCGCGCGCCTCCGCCGATAACGCCGGCATGACGATGGCGCGATGCTCTTCGATCCAGCGTGAGGTACCACCTGCGACGGAGGCCAGCCGGGTGTAGCCGGCGGCTTCCAGCACGCGTGCGGTCTCCATCGAGCGTCCGCCCTTCTGGCAGATCAGGACAATGCTGGCATCAAGGTCCGGCAGGTGCGCTGCGGGATCGCGCTCCAGCACGGCCTTGCTGATGCCGCGCGCGCCCTCCGCCTGCCCGCTGGTCCGTTCGTGGTCCTCGCGCACATCAATGAACACACTGCCCTGCGCCAGCAGCACGGCAACGTCCCGGGGTTCGATTTCGCGGATGGCCATGCGGCGATTATCGCGCAAGTCGCAACGCCGCCTGCCTCAGCAGCCGATCACGTCGACGACATCGCCGGCGCGATAGTCGCGCGCACCCTCGGACAGCACGATCAGCGCATTGCTGTCGGCCGCCGCGCGCAGCTGATGCGAGGCATCGGCGGCATTCGGCATGACCAGCAGACGGCCGTCTGGCGTACCGTCGAGCCAGCCGCGCAGGAACTCCAGGCGCTCATGCGTCTTGCGCCAGGGCGCACCCAGTACCGCCTTCCAGCGCGGGCGCGGCTCGCGCCGCCGCTGCAGGCCGTCCAGCAGGTCACGACCCAGCGTCAGGAACGTGGCCAGCACCGATACCGGGTTGCCCGGCAGGCAGAGGAACAGCGCACGGTCCAACTCACCGAACAGCACCGGCATGCCTGGTTTCATCCGCACCTTCCAGAAATGGATACGGCCGTTCGCGGCCAGCAGACCCGGCACATGATCCTTCTCGCCCGCCGATACGCCGCCACAGGTGATGACCACGTCGAACGCCGCCGCGGCATCGGCCAGCGTGGTCTTCATGCGCTCTGGATCGTCGGGCAGGGTCGGCCATGCCGTCGGCTCGAGGCCCTCTGCACGCAGCAGGCCCATGAGCAGGTCGCGGTTGCTGTTGTAGATCTGGCCCGGTGCCAGCGGCAATCCGGGCTCCACCAATTCGTCACCGGTGGTGAACACGGCCACGGTCGGGCGCTGCGTGACGGCCAGCGATGCGATACCCAGCGCCGCGGCAAGCGAAACGCGCGCCGGCGTCAGCCACTGTCCTTCCTCAAGGACACGGACGCCCGCCTGCACGTCCTCGCCGACACGGCGGACATCCGCACCCGGCGCGATGCCGGCAGGTATGTGGACCGCCCCCTTGTCTTCGGCGCAGTCTTCCTTGATGGCGACCGTATCGGTGCCGCGCGGCAACGGTGCCCCGGTGGTGATGCGGACGCATTCGCCGGCACCGACCTCCAGATCCTGCTGTCGCCCCGCGAACTGCTGGCCCATCAGGCACAGCGTGGTCGAACCCTCCTTCGGCAAGCTGGCATGGGCAAACGCGAAGCCGTCCATGCGACTGTTGTCGAACGGCGGGAGCGCGATCGGCGAGGTGATGTCCTCGGCCAGTACGCGGCCGCTGGCACGCGTCACCGGAACCCGCTCTGCCTTAAGCATCCGGTTGCCGGCGACCTCGCGGACGATGTCGCGGGCAGAAGCGAAATCGATGCGGGTCGGGTAAGCCGTCACTTGCCGCGCTTGACGTGCCGGATCAAGCGGCGCTTCTTGGCGATCTGCTTCTCGGTCAGCACGTTCTTCTTGCCTTCGTACGGGTTGCTGCCTTCGCGGAAGACGAAGCGCACCGGCGTGCCGACCAGCTTGAAGCGCTTGCGGAAGAAGTTCTCCAGGTACCGCTTGTACGATTCCGGCAGCACCTTCAGGCGCGTGCCATGGACGATGAAGGTCGGCGGGTTGGCGCCGCCCGGGTGTACATAACGCAGCTTGGAGACATGGCCGCGGATGCTCGGCGGCGGGTTGGTTTCGTACGCGACTTCCAGCGCCTTGTTGACCTCGCTGGTGCCGAACTCCTTCGTCGCCGACGCATGCGCGCGGTGGATGGCCTTGAACAGTTCGCGCAGGCCGGAGCCGTGCAGCGCGGAAATGCGCACCACCTCGGCCCACTCGACGAATCCCAGCTTGCGGGCGAGCAAGGCCTCGGCCTGTTCGCGCTGGTAGGCGGTCAACCCGTCCCACTTGTTGATCGCCACCACCAGGGCGCGTCCCGCATCGAGCACGGCGCCCAGCACGCTGGCGTCCTGATCGGTGACACCTTCGGTCGCATCCAGCAGCAGCACGGCGACCTGGCATTGTTCGATCGCCTGCAGCGTCTTGACCACGCTGAACTTCTCGACCGCCTCCTCCACCTTGCCCTTGCGGCGCAGGCCGGCGGTGTCGATCAGGCGGTACTGGCGACCGTCGCGCTCCATGTCCACGGCAATCGAGTCGCGCGTGGTGCCCGGCACTTCGGACGCGATCATGCGTTCTTCGCCCAGCAGGCGGTTGACCAGCGTGGACTTGCCCACGTTGGGGCGGCCTACGAAGGCCACCCGCATGCGGTTAGGATCGTTGTCCAGACCGGCTGTCGCGCCTTCTTCGGGAAGCCGCTGGTGCACCTCCTCCAGCAGGTCGTCGATGCCCTGGCGATGCGAAGCCGAGATGGTGATGACATCCGAAAAACCGTAGCGGGCGAAGTCCGCCAGCGCGGTGGTCTCGTTGATGCCGTCGATCTTGTTGATGACCAGCAGCGTGGGACGCGCCGCCTTGCGCAGCCAGGCCAGGATCTCGTCGTCGAGCGCGGAAGCACCTTCACGGCCATCGACGATGAACAGCACGAGGTCAGCCTCTTCGGCCGCCGCACGCGCCTGGCGTGCCGTGGCGCCCGCCAGGCCCTCTTCCTCACCGGCGATGCCGCCGGTATCGACGACAAGGAAAGGGTCGTCCTCATCGAGGCGGCAGACACCGTAGTTTCGATCACGCGTTACGCCGGGCTGGTCATGCACCAGGGCGTCACGACTGCGGGTCAGTGCATTGAACAGGGTGGATTTGCCGACGTTGGGACGACCCACCAGGGCGACGAGGGGCAACATGCAGAGGCAACCGGAAAGGAAAATGTTGCCGGAGGCGTGTCGCCGCGCGCGGGGCACGGCCGCTCCGGTCTGGCAACGGGCCGCCATGGTATCGGAATACGCCCCCTTCCGCGAAAAAGGGCCGCAATGCGGCCCTTTCCGGCAAGATCAGGAGTGGGCCGACCCACTCCTCCGGATGGGGTTACTTGAACCCGAAGGCGGTCAGGCCGCCCTCCACATCCTGTACCAGCAGGATGCCGTCGGCGACGACAGGCTTGCCACGCAGGGCCTTGCCCCCCACGCGGGCGCGCGCCGCGACCTCGCCATTGTCTGTCTTCAGCCAATGCAGGTAGCCGTCGTAGTCACCGACCACGGCGTAATCGCCATGGATGGTGGGTGCCGTCAGCGAGCGCCGCGCCAGCGTGGTGTTGGACCACAATGCACTGCCGCTGTACTTGTCCAACGCCCAGACGGTACCCGCCGGATCGGCCACCATGACCGCGCTGCTGGTGACCGCCAGGCCACCCGCGCCACCGTTGTCCCGCGTCCACAGGGGGCGGCCCGAAGGGCCTTCCAGCGCAACGGTTTCCATCTTGTAGCTGGTGGCATACAGGGTGGTGCCTTCCAGCACGGGGGCACCATCCACATCGGCCATGCGCTCGAGCTCGCTGCGGCCTTCAGGCGTACCTACCGCCTGCGTCCACATCGGGCGACCATCGTTGGCCGACAGTGCGGTGACGGTGCCGTCGTCGCTGCCTGCGAACACGACGCCGGGACCGACCACGACCGGCGCGTTGCCGCGAACGGTCAGGCTGGGAAGCTCGTTGGTCCAGAACCAGCGACGCTCGCCGTTTGCGGCGCTCAATGCGGTGACACGGCCGTCATTGCTGCGCACGAAAACCAGATCCGTTCCGATCGATGGCGCCGCGATGACTTCGTTCGGCACCTTCACCTGCCATTTCTCGGCACCAGTGGCGGCATCAAGGGCGATGACCTGACCGTCCAGCGTGCCCACCACCACGAGCCCCTGGCCCGCGCCCGGCCCACCCGACAGTCGCAAATCGGACTTGTACTGCCACACCTGCTTGCCCGTCTGGAGATCGAAGGCACGCACGCCGCCTTCGACTGCAGCGGCATACACGCGGCCACCGTCCACCACAGGCGCCTGCTGGATGCCGAGTCGATCCTCGCCTTTGCCGGCATTCGCGCTCCAGAGCTCGGACACCGACACCGCCTGCGTGATGTCGACCAGTTCGGCTGGATCGGTGGGCTTCTCGTCCGGCTTGTCGTCGCCGTCGAACCATCCCTTTACCGTACTGCAGCCCCCCAGGGCGCCGATCAGGAATGCTGTCGTCAGGACACGAACGGGAAAACCATGGATGAGCTTCATGCGGCGTCTCCGCTCTTGGGCGGCGTGCCGCCGGCGTGGATGAGTTTCAGCTCCACGAGCCGACGCTGGGGGGATACCACATCGAGCGTCGTCAACGCGCGCGTGTAGGCATCCTGTGCTTCCTTCAACTTGCCTGCAGCCAGCAGCGCGTCGCCACGGACTTCCAGGCTCGATGCATCATCGGCCTTGTCCAGCAACTTCAACGCTTCATCGTGCTTGCCGGTATCGATCAGCAGGCGCGCCAGGCGCAGGTTCACAAGCGGCCGCAGCGAATCGACAGGGGTCAGGCCGCGCAATGTGGCGATGGCGGCATCACGCTCACCCGCCTGGATCTGCGCCTTGGCCAGTTGGAGGCCAGCCACATCGGCGTACAGCTCGTCTTCCTTCATGAGCGAATCCACGGCGCCCTTGGCCTGCTTCAGGTCGCCCTTCGACAGGTCCTCGACAGCCGCCTGATACGCCTGGTACGCCTGTTCCTTCTTGCCCGCCTGGCTCTTCTGCCACCACTGCCAGCCGAAGATGACACCCAGCCCCAGGATCACGCCTCCCAGAAGGCCGGCACCATTGTTACGGAGCCAGCTACGGACGCGTTCGCTTTGTTCGTGCTCGTCGAGCAGATCATCAATCGCCATGCGCTCTCTTGCCCCGTCGAGGCGGGGTCTTGGTCTTTGTTGGACAAACCCGCGCGCGGGTCAGTCTCCGACCGGCGCTAGGGAACCCTCAGAGGATACCGTAAAGCGTGCAACATTCGCTCGCTGGTACGGCGCCAGACTCACCGTACTACCGGCATGCTGAACCTCGACCGCCGTGGCATCTCCCAGTTTGACGCGACCCACCTCGCCCTTCGCATACCTGCGTTCTTCGCCCGCCCGGACGAGCGCATGCTCTACTTTGCGGCCATCGGGATCATTGACTTCGAACCAGCTGTCTCCCTTGAACGTGAGCGTCAGCCAGGATGTCGTCGCACGCGGGATTGGCGCCAGTGAAGCGACATAGGGCGTTGCCTGCGGCCTGCCGACCGGGCGGCTGCCTTCCGCCTTGTCTGGCGAATATTGCACGCTCGGGACGATGTCCAACGATGCCGTCGCAGCATCCGGCGCAGGGCCCGAGGCTGGCCGCAAGGCCATCCACACCGGGGTTGCGATGACCAGCGTCAGCACCACGTAAACCGCGCGTCGCTTGAGGCTCTCGAAGAAGTACTGGAAACGCGGCGTATGGCTGTGACTGACCAGTTCGGCCGGCTTCGACACCACCGCTTCCGCCTGCTGCAGGAACGGTTCAACGTCCACTTTCAGCAGGCGACCATAACTGCGCAGCTGGCCGCGCACGAACACTGCCCCGCCTGACTGGTCCCACTGCCCGCCTTCGAGGGCGTGCAACACCTTCAAGGGCATCTTGAGGCGCTGACTGACCTCCTGCAAAGACAGGCCGGCCTGCTCACGCGCCAGCTTCAGCGCCTCGCCGCACCCCTGCGACGGCGCCACTCCCCCACCTACCGTGTCCATCATGGCCCTGCATTTCCCCCAGAGTTGACGTCCTGCGCGTCGGGGAACTCCGCCCGAATCCGCTGAACATATCGACTGGCAGCGGCCTTGTCGCCGAGTCTATCCTCGATTTGTGATGCGAGTTTCAACACCACGGCACTGGCGGGCCCCGAAGCCAGCCTGCGCTCGATGAAGGCACGTGCCGACAGGTAGTGCTGCCGGTTGAATTCCAACTCCGCCATCGCGCCAAGGGCGGTTGTATTGGACGGGTCGCGCGACAGCGCCAGACGCAGATCGCGTTCGGCCCGCTCGGTCTGTCCGGTGGCCAGGGCGCAACTGCCGGCATTCGCCATGGCCAGCGCTGGCGTCGTGTAGCCGGGCGCCCGCACGGCACGGTCGAACCAGACCAGCGATTCGGCCGCCGCCCCGTTGCTGCACAACCACGTGCCGTAGTTGTTCTGGGCCCCACCCTGTCCGGGCGCCAGCTCTGCGGCACGCCGATACAGCTGGCCCGCCTCCTGCACCCGCCCGCGCCGATCTTCGATCACCGCCATGAGCGTTGTCGCGTCCACCGAGACGGGATCCAGCTTCAGCGCAGCGCGCGCATCCTTCTCCGCTGCATCGAGCTCACCTGCATGCAGACGCTGCGTGGCGCGAGCGAGCATCGTCTGCACCGACTGGCGGCGTTTGACCTCAGGACTGTCCTTGACCGAGTACTCGGGCGCTATCTGCTGCCCGGAGAGATGCTCCATCTTGCCCTTGGGGCGTACAAAGGTCAGGCGGCTGCAGGCAGTGCCCAGCAGAATGGGGATCAGCAGCAGGCAGAGTGCCTTATGCCGCATCGTCAATGCCCTGTTGCTGCAATTGCCGGCGGAACTCAGCCTGCCGGCGCGTGCGGTCCATGACCTGCCCTTTCAATTGACCGCAGGCCGCATCGATGTCGTCACCGCGCGTGCGGCGGACCATGGTCAGCACCTGCGCGTCGAGGAGCAACTTCTGGAACGCACGGATTTCTTCTTCCGGCGAACGCTCGTAGCGCGTGCCGGGGAATGGATTGAACGGAATCAGGTTGACCTTGCCGGCATCCTTCAACTGCGCGGCGTTGCTGAACTTGCGCATCAGCTGGGCCAGCTGGCGTGCGTGTTCGGGCTGGTCGTTGACGCCCTTCATCAGCGTGTACTCGAACGTCACCGAGTCGCGCTTCTTGTTCGCGCGCAGGTAGCGCACGCACGACGCCATCAGTTCGGCGATCGGATACTTCTTGTTGAGTGGCACCAGTTGTTCGCGCAGCGCGTCATTCGGCGCATGCAGCGAGACGGCCAGCGACACATCGGTTTCGGTGGACAGCCGGTCGATCATCGGCACCAGGCCGGACGTAGACAAGGTGACGCGCTTGCTGGCCAGGCCGTAGCCAAGATCGTCGCGCATGATGTTCATCGCACGCACGACGTTGTCGAAATTCAATAGCGGCTCGCCCATGCCCATCATCACCACGTTGGTGAGGCGGCGGTTCTGCGCAGGCACGTTGCCCAGGTGGCGCGCCGTCACCCACACCTGACCGATGATCTCGGCGGTGGTCAGGTTGCGGTTGAAGCCCTGCGTGGCGGTCGAGCAGAACGTGCAGTTGAGGCCACAGCCCACCTGCGACGACACACACAGCGTCCCGCGGCTCTTGTCGGGGATGTACACGGTTTCGACAGCATTCTTGCCGTCAACGCCCATGCCGAGCAGCCACTTGTGGGTGCCGTCGGTGGAGGGCTTGTCGAACACCACCTGCGGAACAACGACTTCGGCATGCTCCTGCAGCTTGGCGCGCAGGTTCTTGCCCAGGTCCGTCATCAACTCGAAGTCGGTGACGTAGCGATGGTGGATCCACTTCATCACCTGATGAGCACGGAACTTCTGCTCACCCAGCTTCTCGATGAAGAAATGCTCCAGACCCTCGCGATCCAGGTCCAGCAGGTTCTGTTTCGCAGGCACGGGTGCACCGATGGCCACGGACGGTGCGTCCGTGGCCATTTTCAGTTCGATCGGTGGCAGTTCGTGGCTGCTCATCACGGTTCGCTCAGCGCGAGAACACTTCGGTGGCCGCGAAGAAGTACGCGATCTCGATGTTCGCGTTCTCGACCGAATCCGAACCGTGCGCGGCATTGGCGTCGATCGAATCGGCGAAGTCGGCACGGATCGTGCCCGGTGCGGCGTCCTTGGGGTTGGTGGCGCCGAGGATGTCGCGATGCTTCAGCACGGCGTTCTCGCCTTCCAGCACCTGGATCACCACCGGGCCGGAGATCATGAATTCAACCAGCGCATTGAAGAACGGGCGTTCGCGATGCACGGCGTAAAAACCTTCGGCCTCACGGCGCGACAGGTGCTTCATCTTCGAGGCGACGATCTTCAGGCCGTTCTTTTCGAAGCGGGCATAGATCTCACCGACGACGTTCTTGGCGACGGCATCGGGCTTGACGATTGACAGGGTGCGCTCCAGCGCCATGGGGATTTTCTCCGTTGGGCGGGCCACTAAAGACCCAAGGTTAACATGAAAAACCCGCGTTGAAACGCGGGCTTAGACCAGAAAGCGTAGAGAGATTCTAACGTATACGGCATCGCGATGCAGCAGGGATGCGGCAAATTGCTGCCCCGCAACATGACAGCGGCAGGAGGTCGGCGGAGAATAAATCAAACAAGCGTTTGATTCAGTCCCGGAGGGGCCATGGGCAACACCACGCATTTCTCCACCAAGGAGCGCATCCTGGGGGCAGCCGAAGAGCTGTTCGCCCAGCACGGGTTCGCCGGCACCTCGCTGCGCCAGGTCACCAGCCGGGCGGACGTGAACATCGCGGCCGTCAACTACCACTTCGGCAGCAAGGAAAACCTGGTCAATGAAGTCTTCCGGCGCCGCATGGACGACATGACGGCCGCTCGCCTGTCCCTGCTCGAGAAGGCGCTGGCCGACCGCCCGGGCCAGTTGGAGCCGATCCTGGCCGCCTTCGTCGAGCCTGCCCTTGCGCTGGCCCAGGACCGTCACGGCGGCGGCGCCTTCGTCCGGGTCATTGCCCGCGCTTACGCCGAAAAGAACGACGGGCTGCGCAAGTTCCTGTCCGACCATTACGGTCACGTGCTGCGAGAGTTCGGCAAGGCGATCGCCGCCTGCGTGCCGGGCCTCAGCAAGGAAGAGCTCTACTGGCGGCTGGACTTCTTCTCTGGCGCCCTGACCTACGCCATGGCCGACTTCGGCCTGATCAAACGCCCCACGGGCGTCACGGAGACGGCGCATCGTGAGCGCGCCGCCCGCGAACTCATCCGCTTCGCCGAGGCCGGCCTGCGCGCCGACCACGTCAAACAACCCCTGTAATCGCAAGGATTCCTCATGTCCAACCAACTGCTTGTACGCAAGGCGGCCGTCCTGGGCGCCGGTGTAATGGGCGCGCAGATCGCCGCGCACCTGACCAACGCCGGGGTCGACACCGTGCTGTTCGACCTGCCTGCCAAGGAAGGTCACCCCGACGGCATCGTGCTGAAGGCCATCGCCGGTCTGGCCAAGCTGAGCCCCGCCCCATTGGCCAGCAAGTCACTGGCTGAGGCGATCACGCCGGCCAACTATGAAACGGGCCTGGAACACCTGAAGGGCTGCGACCTGATCATCGAAGCCATCGCCGAACGGATGGACTGGAAGCAGGACCTGTACAAGAAGATCGCGCCGTTCGTGGCCGACCATGCCGTACTGGCGAGCAACACCTCAGGCTTGGGAATCAACAAGTTGGCGGAAGTTCTTCCGGAACAACTTCGCCATCGTTTCTGCGGTGTGCACTTCTTCAATCCGCCGCGCTACATGCACCTGGCCGAACTGATCCCGGCAAAAACCACCGACGCGTCGGTGCTCGAGGGCCTAGAAGGTTTCCTGACCACCACGCTCGGCAAGGGCGTGGTGTATGCGAAGGACACCCCCAACTTCATCGGCAACCGGATCGGCGTGTTCTCGATCCTGGCGACCGCCCATCACACGGCCGAGTTCAAGCTGGGCTTCGACGAAGTGGACGCCATCACCGGCCCGCTGATAGGCCGACCGAAGTCGGCTACCTACCGCACCTCCGACGTGGTTGGCCTGGACACCATGGTCCACGTCATCAAGACCATGGGCGATACCCTGCCCGACGACCCGTGGCATGCCTACTTCAAATCGCCGAAGTGGCTGGAGGCACTGATCGCCAAGGGCGCGCTGGGCCAGAAGACCGGCGCCGGCATCTTCCGCAAGGTGGGCAAGGACATTGTGGTGCTCGATCTGGCCAAGCAGGATTACCGGCCGGCCGACCGCGCCGCCGCGCCGGAAGTGGTCGAAATCCTGAAGATCAGGAATCCTGCCGAGAAGTTCGCCAAGCTGCGTGAAAGCCAGCATCCGCAGGCGCAGTTCCTGTGGGCGGTGTTCCGCGACCTGTTCCACTACAGCGCCTACCACCTGTCCGACATCGCCGATACCGCGCGCGACGTGGACCTGGCCATCCGCTGGGGCTACGGCTGGTCGCTGGGTCCGTTCGAAACCTGGCAGGCGGCGGGCTGGAAGCAGGTGGCGCAGTGGATCGCTGACGACATCGTCGCCGGCAAAACCATGAGCAGTGCGCCGTTGCCGAACTGGGTGTTCGATGGCCGGGAGGGCGTCCACGCGCCCGAGGGCAGCTACAGCCCCGCCCGGAATACGAAGCTGCCGCGGTCGGCCCTGCCCGTCTACCAGCGCCAGCGTTTCCCGGATCCCCTGCTCGGTGAAACCTTCGCCCAGGGCGAGACCGTCTACGAGAACGACGGCGTGCGCCTGTGGACCGATGGCGACGGCATCGGTGTGGTCAGTTTCAAGACCAAGATGCACACCGTGTCCGACGCCGTGCTGGAAGGCATGCAGCAGGCGATCACCATCGCCGAGCAGAAGTTCAAGGGTTTGGTGATCTGGCAGCCGAAGGAGCCCTTCTCGGCCGGCGCCGACCTGGCGGGTGCGCTGGGCGCACTGCAGGCCGGCAAGATCGCCGAGTTCGAAGCGATGGTCGCCAACTTCCAGGCCACCAGCCAGCGCATCAAGTATTCGCTGGTGCCGGTGGTCGCGGCCGTACGCGGCCTGGCACTGGGTGGCGGCTGCGAATTCCAGATGCACAGCGCCAGGGCCGTGGTATCGCTGGAAAGCTACATCGGCCTGGTCGAGGCAGGCGTGGGTCTGTTGCCCGCTGGCGGCGGCCTGAAGGAAATCGCGGTACGCGCTTCGCAGGCGGTGGGCCCGGGCGGTGACGTGTTCGCCGAACTGAAGAAGACCTTCGAAACCGTCGCGATGGCGAAGGTGTCGGCTTCCGCGGTCGAGGCCCAGGAACTGGGGCTGGTACGCGCGAATGACCTGGTCGTGTTCAATGCCTACGAACAGCTGTACATCGCCAAGCAGCAGGTGCTGGCGCTGGCCGAAAGCGGCTACCGCCCGCCCCTGCCCGCCCGCCGCATCCAGGTGGCCGGCGACGTCGGCATTGCCACCTTCAAGATGATGCTGGTCAACATGCTGGAAGGCCGCTTCATCAGCGAATACGACTATGAGATTGCCGTACGCATCGCCACCGTGCTGTGCGGTGGCGAGGTCGATCGCGGCGCCCTGGTCGACGAAGAGTGGCTGCTGAAGCTGGAGCGCAAGCACTTCGTTGAACTGGCCCAGCAGGAAAAGACCCAGGCGCGCATTGCGCACATGCTGAAGACCGGCAAGCCCCTGCGTAACTAAGCGACGGACAAGGACACATCGAAATGAGCAAGCAGATCCAAGAAGCCTACATCGTCGCAGCCACCCGCACCCCGGTCGGCAAGGCGCCGAAGGGCGTATTCCGCAATACCCGTCCGGACGACATGCTGGCGCACGTACTGAAGTCCGTCGTTGCGCAGGCGCCGGGCATCGACCTCGGCCGCATCGATGACGCCATCATCGGCTGCGCCATGCCCGAGGGCGAGCAAGGCATGAACGTGGCACGCATCGGCCTGCTGCTGGCGGGCCTGCCGAATACCATCGCCGCGCAGACGATCAACCGCTTCTGTTCGTCCGGCCTGCAGGCCGTGGCAATGGCGGCCGACCAGATCCGTCTGGGCAATGCCGACCTGATGCTGGCCGGCGGCACCGAAAGCATGAGCATGGTGCCGATGATGGGCAACAAGATCGCCATGGCGCCCAGCGTGTTCGACAACGACCACGTGGCTATCGCCTACGGCATGGGCATCACTGCGGAGAAGGTCGCCGAGGAATGGAAGATCTCGCGCGAGGACCAGGATGCGTTCGCCGTTGCTTCGCACCAGAAGGCACTGGCCGCGCAGGCCGCCGGCGAGTTCAGGGACGAGATCAGCCCCTACGAAGTGATCTCGCGCCAGCCCGACCTGGCCGGCAACACCGTGCGCCTGAAGAAGCTGTTGGTCGAACAGGATGAAGGCCCGCGCGCGGACACCTCGCTGGAAGGCTTGGCCAAGCTGCGCACCGTGTTCCGCAATCCGCAGTTCGGGGGCACCGTCACCGCCGGCACCTCGTCGCAGATGAGCGATGGCGCCGCGGGCGTGCTGCTGGCATCGGAGCAGGCAATCAAGGACTACGGCCTGACTCCGCTCGCCCGCTTCGTCAGTTTCTCGGTCGCCGGCGTGCGTCCTGAAGTGATGGGCATCGGCCCGATCGCCGCCATCCCGAAAGCCCTGAAACAGGCAGGTCTGACCAAGGACCAGCTGGAATGGATCGAGCTCAACGAAGCGTTCGCCGCGCAGGCCCTGGCGGTGATCCGCGACAGCGAACTGGACCCTTCCAAGATCAACCCGCTGGGCGGCGCCATCGCCCTCGGCCATCCGCTGGGTGCGACTGGTGCGATCCGCACTGCCACGATCGTCCACGGCATGCGTCGTCGCCAGCAGAAGTACGGCATGGTCACCATGTGCATCGGCACCGGCATGGGCGCCGCGGGCATCTTCGAGTCGCTCTGAAGCAGGTCGCACTTCCGTGTTGAACGAAAAAGGCGCTGGAAGGCGCCTTTTCCCTGTGTGCGGCGCCTTCGCTCACGCCATCCGCGTACCATTCGGCACTGGCCTCTCCACCGTGGTGATCACCACGCCGGCGTCGGTGTGGAACCCGGTCAGCAGGAACTCCGACAGAAACCCTCCGATCTGCTTCGGAGGAAAATTGATGACGCCGACGATCTGCCGCCCGACCAGATCCTCTGCGGCGTAAAGCGCGACGATCTGCGCGCTGGTCTTCCTGATGCCGTGCGGCCCGAAGTCCACCCAGAGCTTCCACGCCGGTTTGCGCGCCTGGGGGAACGCCTCGACCTTCATCACGGTACCCGCGCACAACGCGACCCGTTCGAAGTCAGCCCATTCGATAAGGTTCTGCGATTCCGTCATGTCGGTCACCTGTGTTCCATCCTGTCTTTCCACGCATCCCTGAACTCCGCCCACCAGTAGCCCAACTGCGCGCCCACGAAGCCCGCCGGCTTCAAGGCCGACACCAGGCCATAGTCCAAAAATTCGCGCCAGCGCGGGTCGTCATGAGCGATGGCACTGGCGAGGATCTCCCCGGCGAACGTGGTGGGCGCCACGCCATGCCCCCCGAACGCCTGCGCAAGCCATAGTCCGTCCTCCACACGTCCCACCTGCGGCATCTGGTGGCGGGCATAGCTCATCAGCCCCGACCACGCGTAGTCGATGCGGACGCCTTCGAGCTGGGGAAACACCTTCACCATGTCGCGATACAGCAGCCTCCGGACCGCTCCGGCAGACCGGTCGAGCACGGAGATGCGTCCTCCCCACAACAACCGCGTGTCGGGTAGCGGACGGTAGTAATCGAACGCGAACCGCGTGTCATAGACCGCGGCCTGCGTCGTGAGCGCGTCCTGCATCCGCGCATGCAGCGGTTCCGTCACCATCACGTAAGTGGCGATGGGCAACACGCCGGCATCAACACGGCGGTGAAGGCCCGCAAGATAGCCCCCGCAGGCAAGCACGACATGGCGCGCCCTGACCTGCCCCTGTGGCGTGACCACCCGCCAACCCGCGCCGTCCCGCACCAGCGCGGTCGCTGGCGAGCGCGCGAACAGGGAGACACCCTGTTCCTGGGCCACGCGCGCAATGCCTCGCGCGTACTTCAGCGGATGGAAGTGGAAAGCGTCGGGCTCGAACAGGCCGTCGTGGTACCGATGTGTCCGGATGTGGCTTCGCAACGTTTCCTGCGGCAACCATCGCCAGTCCTGACCGTAATGATCCGCCAGCAGGCGCTGCCGGCTCCGCAGCACCTCCGGATCCTTGAACCAGTTGGCCCAGATGATCCCGGCGTGCGTGTCGTCGCAGGCGATGGCATGGCGTGTGATGCGCTGCCGGATCAGATCGACCGCATCCGTCGTGCCGTGGTAAAGCGCCTTGGCGCGCTGGGCACCCAGCTCGCGCAGGAGCGCGTCCTCACCCCGGGAGAATCCACCGAACACGAAGCCGCCATTGCGTCCCGAGGCGCCATACCCGGCCTCCTCCGCCTCGAGCACCACGACATCCCGAACACCCCGCTCCGACAACCCCAGCGCGGTATTGAGCCCCGCAAACCCGCCGCCGATGATGCAGACCGATACTTCGATGCTCCCCTGTAATACAGGCGACGCCGGGGCCGGGCCGGCGGTATCGAGATAGTAGCCGGCTCCAGATATGTCAGGTGCAGACATGGCATCCATCGAGTGGTGCGGGACCGACGGGTCGAATCAGGCCTTCGGTGATGCGTAAACCTACTCGAGTTCCTGCACACCCAGCTCGTTCAACGCGTCCTGCATCATGATGCGGGCGGCATCACTGAGCTTCTCATGGTCGAGTGCGTAGCGGATGGTCGCTTCGATGAGGCCGATGTGCGTACCGCAGTCGAAACGGGTGCCCTTGAAGCGATAGGCATGCACAGGTTTTTCCGACAGCAGCGCCGCGATGGCATCCGTCAGCTGGATCTCGCCGCCGGCGCCCGGCACCGTATTCTCCAGCAGGGAGAAGATGCGCGAATCGAGCACATAGCGGCCGACGACCGCCAGATTGCTCGGTGCAACGTCTGGTTTCGGTTTCTCCACGATGGCGCGGATGCGCCCTTCCCGGCCAGTGAAGGGGTCGGTGGCAACGATGCCATAGCTGCCTGTCTGGTCTTGCGGCACATCCTGCACCGCAATGATGCTGGCACCCGTTGTTTCGGCGGCGTCGGCCATCTGCTTCAGCGCGCCTGGCCCACGGTTCCAGATGAGGTCGTCGGGCAGCAGGACCGCGAATGGTTCATCGCCCACGATCGGCTTCGCGCACAGCACGGCATGGCCCAGGCCCAGTGCCTCGGCCTGGGTCACAAAGACGGCGCGAACGTGGCTTGGCAGCACATTCCGCACAAGTTCGAGTTGCTCGTGCTTGCCCGCGCGCTCCAACTTCTGCTCGAGCTCATAGGCTTTGTCGAAATAGTCGGCAACCGCATGCTTGTAGCGGTTGGTGACGAAGATCAGCGTGTCGCACCCAGCCTCGACTGCCTCATCCACCGCGTACTGGATCAGCGGCCGGTCAATGATCGGCAGCATCTCCTTCGGCACGGTCTTGGTTGCGGGCAGAAAGCGGGTGCCTAGACCGGCGACAGGAAAAACGGCTTTGCGGATTCTGACGTGGCTCATCGGGTCCTGCGGGCATCGCGGCCAGGGAATACCACGATGTTAGCCGAAGAATCGTCTTGTTCGTTTGACAACGGTGTGAACTCGGGAACCGCGATCCGCAACACCTCTCCCAACTCGTTCGTATCGTACCGGGCATGCGCTGCCCGCATGCGCTGCAGGGCCAGTTCGATGAACTCGGGCGCCACTTCGCGCGCAAGCGCCTTCATGATCTTCGAGTGAGAGGTGGGCTGGTAGCGCTCATCCGCGTGGAAAAGCGTTTCGTGCAGCTTCTCCCCGGGACGAAGACCGGTGTAGACGATGGCGATATCGCGCCCGGGTTGCCTGCCTGCCAACCGGATCATCTGCTCAGCCAGCAGGCGGATCGGCACCGGATCGCCCATGTCCAACGTATAGATGGATGCATGCGCTGCGCCTGAAGCGGCCTGCAGGATCAGCTGGCACGCCTCGGGAATGGTCATGAAATAGCGCGTCACATCCGGATCGGTGACGGTCACCGGGCCGCCCTTGCGGATCTGTTCCCGGAACAAGGGGACTACGCTACCTGCGGAATCCAGGACGTTGCCGAAGCGCACCGTGACGTATCGCGTTCCGGATCGCGCATCGTCAAGCGCCTGGCACGCCATTTCCGCAAGACGCTTGGTCGCACCAAGCACGTTGACGGGATCCACGGCCTTGTCCGTGGAAATCAGGACGAAGGTCGCAACACCGGCTTCACGGCAGGCCCGCGCCACCGTCTCGGTTGCCAGAACGTTGTTGCCGACGGCTTCACGCAGGTGTCCTTCCAGCAGGGGCACCTGTTTGTAAGCCGCGGCATGAAACACTGCGTCCGGGTCTGCGATCCTCAACGCATGTTCAATGACGGCCGCATCTCCGCAGTTGCCGAGTATCGGAAGGACCTCCAGATCGGGGAAAGCTCGACGAAGGTCGCCCTGGATCGTGATGAGCGCCAGTTCGTCTATTTCAACCAGTGCGATCCGCTGGGCACCATGGCGAGCACATTGCCGGCAGAGCTCCGAACCGATGGATCCACCCGCACCCGTCACCATCACGGTCCGTCCACCCAGCCAGCCCCGGATGAGCTTCCAGTCCGGGGTGACCGATTTCCGGCCAAGCAAGTCCTCGATCGCGACTTCCTTCAGGTCGCCCGGCATGGATTGCCCCTCGAGCACATTGACCAGCCGCGGGACCATGCGGAATGGCAGTCCGGTGCTCTCGCAGATCGCTACCACGCGCTGCATGGCGGGCGCATCCAGGGACGGCATGGCAATGACCAGCATCCGGGCTGCCGTCTCCCGCGCGACTGCCGCAGCGTTCTCCAAGCCCCCGAGAACAGGAATGCCCTGCAGCTTTGATCCATGCAGTCGCGACGCGTCGTCCAGGAACGCGACGGGCTGGTATACGCCAGTCCGCCGAAGTTCCCTCACCAGGGCTTCCCCTGCCCGCCCAGCGCCCAAGATCAGGACCCGCGATGCGCTCTCGTTGCTGCGATGGACCTGACTGTCCTTCCAGGCCCGATAAACAAGCCGAGGCAACCCAAGCAGACCCACCAAGGCAAACGGATAGAATCCCAACACAGCGCGCGGCGTTGAACCGAATCGGTTGTAGAAGAACAGACCAAGCACGACGCCAAGGAAACCCAAGGCACACGCCTTCACGATGTTCCAGAGATCTGGAAGACTGGCGAAGCGCCAGAGGCCGCGGTACAGCCCCATCCACCAGAACACTGCGCCCTGTGCCATAAGCACGATGGCGATTTCGTTCGACCAAAAGGGAAACGCCGGTGCGTGGGCCAACATCGCATAGCGAAGACGGTGCAGTACCTGCCAACAAAGCCACACCATCGTCAGGTCATGGGCTGCCACGAGAAGACGTGGCATAAACCCGCTAAATCGATCCCGCCACGATTCCATCAGATCCGTCTCCCGGTGCTACCCGCCACGCCATCCACGGCGCAATACAAACCACAGCGCCCAACCCGATCCGTAGATCGCAATTGCTGCGCCCAACGTCGCCGCCAACCCGGCCTCCGGCAGGCCATAGGTTAACAATAATGTAACGCCGCCAAACATTGCGTAAATCACGGTTATTGCAGCGTGCCCGAATCGACGCGCGCCGATCTGATAAAGATGCCCCACATGAGGCGTCCACCATTGTTCGCCACGGAGCATGCGCCCCGATAACGTGAAGCCTGCGTCGACGAGGAATGCGGATAGAGGCAACAGCAACAGTGGGGCGCTCACCGGTGGCAGTATCAGGTAGGCGGCGGTGGCAAGCCCTGCCAACGCATAGCCCAATGCACCACTGCCCACATCTCCCAGGAAGATCCGGGCCCTGGGGAAGTTGAAGGGCAGGAAGCCGATACATGCCGCGAGCAATGCGAAGGCAAGCCAATGCCACCCACCCACCAATAGACCGGCATAGGCCAGTGCGGCCAATGCAGCCTGACTGGTCGCCAGGCCATTGATGCCATCCATGAAGTTCCAGACGTTGACCAACACCATGGCCGTACCGAAGGCCAAGATAGCCGGTAGCAGTTGGCCGCTTTGCCCCCCAGCTCCGGCGGCCAAGGTGAGCGCCGCCACGGCTTGGACCGCGAGCCGCAACCAAGGCGACAACGGCCTATGGTCGTCCCACCACCCTACCCCGGCCACGATCAACAGCCCCGGCAGGAACCCCCACCACAACAGGTCCATCGCCCTCGGACCCAATGCCAGATAAAGGCCGGCCGCGACAAGTACTGCCACGATCGCGATGCCGCCGCCCCGTGGTGTGGCGACGTCATGGCTCCGCCGTTCACCGGGCTGATCCAGAAGGTTGCCACGCAACGCGTATCGACGCGCCAGCCAAGTCCCCACGGCGGTACCTGCCGTCAGCAGCAACAGCCAGACGGGCACACTCGGCATCAGACGACCGCGTAGTTCAGCAATGGCTTGATCGTGCCCCATTCCTTGCAACTCGGGCATTGCCAATGGTGCGTCCGGGCGCCGAAGCCGCAACGCGTGCACCGGTAGCTGGGATTCCGCACCAGCAGCTGATCGGTGATGTGCTTGAGATCATGCAGCGTGGCCGATGGGTCTGCACCTTCGGCCAGCGTCAGGTCGATCAGTGCCGCCTCCCCGCGCACCGATGGCCGGTCCTTGAGCTGACGCGCCAGATAGGCCCGCGCGGCGGCGACACCGTCCTGACGTTCAACCAGCCGCGTCAATGCCAGCACCGGTGCGATCCCGCGGTAGTGCTCGCACATCTCCGACAGGAAAGCCCGTGCACCGGACAGATCCCCCACTTGGTCGTAGCCCGCCAGGAGACTGGGCAAGACCTCGGGAAGGTAGTCGGGGTCATGCCGTGCCGCGCGCTCGAACGCACGAATTGCGGCTTCGGAATTGCCGGCATCAGACTCGATACGACCTTCGATGATGCCTGCACGTACGCTGCCCGCGTCGGCCTGATAAGCGCGCGCTACCGCTGCGCGCGCGGCATCGACGCTGTTCGCTGTACGATTCCGCTCAGCCAGTTCGCATTCAAACTGGGCGATCAGTTTGCCCATCGGTTCAGTCGTGACCTCTTCATAGCGTCGCGCATTGTCGATCGCCTTTTCCCAGTCGCGCTCGGCCTGGTAGATGCCGATGAGATGCTTGAGCGCCTGCGGAGCACGTTGATCGATGCGCGCCAGATCGGTGAACACGGTCTCCGCGCGATCCAGCAGTCCGGAACGCATGTAGTCCTCGCCAAGCGCCAGCAAGGCTTGTACGCGCTGCGCATCACTCAGGTCGGCCCGCTGCACAAGCCCCTGGTGCAGACGGATGGCGCGATCCACCTCGCCACGACGGCGGAACAGGTGACCCAAGGCGACCTGCGTTTCGAAGGTTTCCTTGTCGAGTTCCGCGATATGGAGGAACAGCTCGATCGCTTTGTCCGGCTGCTCATTGAGCAGATAGTTCAGGCCACGGAAATAGGTGCTCGAGAGCCGGCTGACCTGCGTGTCACCGTGACGTTGGCCGCCACGGCGACCGATGATCCAGCCGCTCAATGCAGCCAGCGGCAGGAACAGGAAAAACCAGAACCACTCGGTGAGGAAGGCCATGGGTCAGGCGCCACCATCGAAGGTCGAAGTGCCTCCGTTTGATGCCGGGGCCTGGGCGCGGTTCGCTTTGCGGAGTTTCGCGTAGAGCGGCCACACCAGTGTGGCCACCACGATCAAGCCGCCGATCACGACACCCAGCAACAGGGACAGCATGATGCCGACGCCGGATGACGTCTGGAACTCAGTGAAGAGCAGCTTCAACGTTATCGGCTGCGTATTCAACACGCCGATGATGAGTCCGTAGGCCAGGAACAACAGTGCAACGACCAGGCGGAACATGTTCATCAGGCGACTCCTTGCGGGACGGCGCCTAGCTTAACGGAGTCGGCGCGGAACGACACGCGCCCGACGAGACGCTACTCCCCGGCCTCTTCGATGGGCGTCACGTCGCTGACGCGTTCGCGCAGCTCCTTGCCCGGCTTGAAGTGGGGAACGTGCTTGGCCGGCAACGCGACCGACTCGCCGGTCTTCGGATTGCGGCCCATCCTGGGTGGACGGTAATGCAGCGAAAAACTGCCGAATCCGCGGATCTCGATACGGTCACCCTGTGCGAGGGCGCCGCCCATCATCTCCAGCAATGCCTTGACGGCCAGGTCCACGTCCTCGGCCTTGAGGTGCGGCTGGCGGCGGCTGAGGATCTCGATGAGTTCGGATTTGGTCATCGCATGCGGAATTCGGACGGATGAACCCGCGCCGGCCCGGGTACTCCGGGCCGGCGGGGAACGGTACTGCTAGCAATACTGCAACGGCGCGAGCCGCTTACTCGGACTTGCCGCCATCCAGCTGCGCACGCAGCAGCGCGCCCAGGCTGGTGGTGCCGGTGGAAGCTTCGGCAGCGGACTTGTTGTACTCGGCCAACGCTTCGGCGGTTTCGGCCTCGTCCTTGGCCTTGATCGACAGCTGCAGCGTGCGGCCCTTGCGGTCCATGCCGATGAACTTGGCTTCGACCTTGTCGCCCACCTTCAGGTGCTGGCTGGCGTCGTCCACGCGGTCGTAGCTGATGTCGCGTGCCATCACGTAGCCTTCGATGCCATCGGCCAGTTCGACCGTGGCGCCCTTGGCGTCCACTTCCTTCACTGTGCCTTCGACCTTCGAGCCCTTCGGGTGGGTCGCCATGTACTGGCCGAACGGATCCTGCTCCAGCTGCTTCACGCCCAAGCTGATGCGCTCGCGCTCCGGATCGACCGCCAGCACCACGGCTTCCAGCGTGTCGCCCTTCTTGAAGTTGCGCACGATGTCTTCGCCGGTGGTGTTCCAGCTGATGTCGGACAGGTGGATCAGGCCGTCGATGCCGCCGTCCAGGCCGATGAAGATGCCGAAGTCGGTGATCGACTTGATCTGGCCGGACACCTTGTCGCCCTTCTTGTGCATCGCCGAGAACGCTTCCCACGGGTTCGGGGCGCACTGCTTGATGCCGAGCGAGATGCGGCGACGCTCGCCGTCCACGTCCAGCACCATCACCTCGAGCTCGTCGCCCAGCTGGACGACCTTCGACGGGTTGACGTTCTTGTTGGTCCAGTCCATCTCGGACACGTGCACCAGGCCCTCGACGCCCGGCTCGATCTCGACGAACGCGCCGTAATCGGTGACGTTGGAGACCTTGCCGAACACGCGGGTGTTGGCCGGGTAGCGGCGCGCGATGTTGTCCCACGGATCCTCGCCCAGCTGCTTCAGGCCGAGGCTGACGCGGTTGCGCTCGCGGTCGTACTTGAGCACGCGGACGTCGAGCTCCTGGCCCACTTCCACGACTTCGGACGGATGGCGCACGCGCTTCCAGGCCATGTCGGTGATGTGCAGCAGGCCGTCGATGCCGCCCAGGTCGACGAACGCGCCGTAGTCGGTGAGGTTCTTGACCACGCCCTTCAGCACCACGCCTTCCTGCAGCTTGTCCATCAGCTGCTCGCGCTCTTCCGAATGCTCGCTCTCGACCACCGCACGGCGGGAGACGACGACATTGTTGCGCTTGCGGTCCAGCTTGATGAGCTTGAACTCCAGCTCCTTGCCTTCCAGGTAGCCCGGATCGCGCACGGGGCGAACATCGACCAGCGAGCCCGGCAGGAATGCGCGGACGTCCTTGATATCGACGGTGAAACCACCCTTGACCTTGCCGCTGATGCGGCCGGTGATGGTTTCGTTCTTCTCGAGCGCTTCTTCCAGCTCGTCCCACACCATGGCGCGCTTGGCTTTCTCGCGCGAGAGGACGGTTTCGCCGAAGCCGTTCTCGAGGGAGTCGAGCGCGACCTTGACTTCGTCGCCCACGCCCACGTCGATTTCGCCGGCGTCGTTCCGGAACTGTTCGATCGGCACGATGCCTTCGGACTTGAGGCCGGCGTTGATCACCACCACGTCGTTGCGGACTTCCACGACGACGCCGGTGACGATCGCGCCCGGCTTCAGCTTGGCCAGATGGGTCTGGCTCTGTTCAAACAGTTCGGCAAATGATTCGGTCATTGAAAAATACTCGGTTGATGACACAGACCGGGCGCACCTGAAGATGCACACGATCCACCCGTTGTCGGCCGGCGCGGGATTGCGTGTGGCCGTGAGTGTTGTGGTTGTTGAACCGCACGGAGGATTCCGGGCGGACCTTCTGCTGGGCGGGAACCTAGTCCGCGCGCGCCGGCACCAAAGCCAGCACACGTTCGACGACGGCATCGATGCCAAGGCCGGTGGTGTCGATGAGGACGGCGTCTTCGGCCGGCCGCAAGGGCGCCACCGTACGCTGGGCGTCACGGGCGTCACGGGCGAGGATCTCGCGCAGCAGACCATCGATTGTGACGGAAACCCCTTTGTCTTTCAACTGCTTATAGCGCCTTTCCGCCCGTTCGTCGGCACTGGCGGTCAGGAATACCTTGTAAGGGGCGTCCGGAAAGATGACGGTCCCCATGTCACGCCCGTCCGCCACCAGTCCCGGCGGCCGGCGGAAAGCCCGCTGACGCTCCTTCAATGCGGAGCGCACCTCGGGGATGGCGGCAATGGCGGACGCGAGGGCGCCGGTGGTCTCCAGACGCAGTTCGTGCGTCGCGTCCAGGTCGTCCACGATGACCCGCAGCCCGTGCTCCGTTTCGCGGAAGCTGACACGGGTATCGAACGCACACCGGACCAGGGCTGCAGGATCGGATATGTCCAGATCGGCCCAGCTTGCCGCCACACCAACCGCGCGGTAGAGAGCCCCGGAATCGAGGTAATGCCAGCCCAATCGACCGGCCACCAACCGGCTCACCGTGCCCTTGCCTGCCCCGGAAGGGCCATCGATGGTCAGGACGGGGGAGGTATCGGACATGGGGTCTCCTGAGGGATTTTGGGCGGCATTATGATGTCGGCCGTCCCCGCCCGGGACACCTTCGACGGCGCGCTCACACGAGGCGTAGTGCAACCGCTTGATATGCCAACGGAATTGCCGTTAGAATAGCCGGCTTCGTTCCACCCCATACTCTTTTACGCCGAGGTTCATCTCATGAAGGTCCTGTCCTCCCTGAAGTCGGCGAAGGCCCGTCACCGCGACTGCAAGGTGGTCCGCCGCCGCGGCAAGGTCTTCGTGATCTGCAAGTCCAACCCGCGTTTCAAGGCGCGCCAGCGCTGAGGAACGGCACTGCCGGCCACGGCCGGCTATGCATCAAAAGCCGCCTCCGGGCGGTTTTTTGTTGTCCTGCTTTTGTTATAAAAGGCAGATCACCCAGGGGAATCCCACCATGAGCCGTCGCGCCCTCACACTCCCGTTGATCGCCCTGCTCGGCCTTGCCGGCCCGGCCTTCGCAGATACCCTGCTGATAGAGCGCGCCCAGGAAACGCCCGCGGCGGCGGCCCCGGTGCGTGGACAAACGGCAGCCGATGTCGAAGCCCGCTTCGGCGCTCCGCAACAGAAGCTCGAGCCGCGTGGCGGTCAGAAGCGGCAATGGCCGGTGATCCATCGTTGGGTCTATCCCGGTTTCACGGTCTACTTCGAAAAGAGCCGCGTCATCGACGTGGTGCTGAACAAGGCTACCGCCGAAGAGATCGGCCCCAAGCCCCCCATCCGCTGACTGGCGCCCCGCGCGCTCCTGTAATCCGATGACCGATGCCTATCGCTTCCCCGCGGAGTGGGAACCCCAGTCCGCGGTCCTGATCGCTTGGCCGCACGCCGAGACCGATTGGGCCGACCGCCTCGCCGATGTCGAGGAGACATATGTCGCCCTGGTGGCCGCCATCACCCGCTTCCAGCCGGTGGTGATCTGCGTCGCCGACGACGACCTGCAGACCTATGCCGAAGCGCGACTGCGCTCGGCGCGGGTGGACATGGAGCGCGTGCGCTTCGTTCCCGCCGAGTACGACGACACCTGGCTGCGCGACTCCGGACCGATCACCTTGCGTGATGGCGACCGGTTCAAGTTGCTGGACTTCCGCTTCACAGGCTGGGGTGGCAAGTACGAAGCCACGCGCGACGACCGGCTGGTCGGCGAGCTCTCCGGCATGCAGTTGTTTCACAACTACTTCGTCCAAAGCATTGATTTTGCTTTGGAAGGTGGCGCCATTGAGACCGATGGAACGGGCACCCTGCTGACGACGTGGCAGTGCCTGCACGAACGACACCCCGACGCCTCGCGCGAAGACCTGACCGACAAGCTGGCGCGCTGGTTGAAGCAGGGGCGCGTGCTGTGGCTGGACCACGGCTACCTGGAAGGCGACGACACCGACGCCCATATCGATACCCTCGCCCGCTTTGCGCCCGGCGACGCCATCGTCTACCAGGCATGCGACGACACCTCGGACGTCCACTACGCCGAATTGCAGGCCATGGCCGCCGACATCGCGGCGCTGCGGACGGCCGACGGGCGCCCGTATCGCGCGTTCCCGCTGCCATGGGCGCAGCCGGTGATCGATAACGGCCGCCGATTGGCGGCGTCGTACGCGAACTATCTGATCATCAATGGCGCCGTACTGATGCCGGCCTACGGCGATCCCGCCGACGGCCAGGCGGCCGCGATGCTGGCACAGGCCTACCCGGATCGCGAGATCGTGCAGGTACCCTGCCGCGCGCTGATCTGGCAGAACGGCAGCCTGCACTGCATCACCATGCAATTGCCGGCGGGGCTGCTTGGCTGAATCCGTCATCGGCGCCACGGCTCGTGGCACCGTGACATCAGTTGGGCGCAGATTGAACGCTTCGTTTACATCTCGCCTCACACGATCCCGGATAACCACCGTTTCCCATTGATCGAGGAGACGGCCGTGTATTCACGACGCAAGTTCCTGACGACCACTGCGCTGGCCACGGCCGGTCTCGGCCTGGCCGCCTGCCGTGACGCAGCGCAGGCGGGCGGGGTTGGCGCATCACCGGCTGCTCCATCCCCCGTCGCCGCTCCGGGCGCATTGAACACCCGCATCATCCCGTCGACCGGCGAGCGGGTCCCCGTCATCGGCATGGGCACGTCCGGCAGTTTCGAAGTCGGCCAGAGCGCGGCCGAACTCGACCCCTTGCGTGAAGTGCTGAAGCGGTTCTTTGCCGCGGGCGCCACGCTCATCGATACGGCACCCACCTACAGCGTCGCCGAAGACGTCATGGGCGCGCTGCTGGCCGAACAGGGACTCACCAGCAAGGCCTGGCTGGCCACCAAACTGTCCGGCGTGACCGGACGCGAGGCCGGCCTGGCCCAGTTCGAAGACACGCTTCGACGGCTGAAGACCGACAAGGTCGCGCTGCTTCAGGTCCACAACCTGGGCGACCTGAAGACCCAGATGGCGGTCGCGCGCGAATTGAAGGCGCAGGGCAAGGTGAAGTACGTCGGCGTGACGCATTACGTCGAACGGGCGCAGGAACAACTCGCCGATGTCGTGCAGGCGGAGAAGCCCGACTTCCTTCAGATCAACTATTCGGTCGTCAGCCGCGGGGCGGAGAAGCGTGTATTGCCGCTGGCACAGGATCTGGGCGTGGCGGTGCTGATCAATCGCGCCTTCGAGGACGGCAAACTGTTCGCGCAGGTCAAGGACACGCCATTGCCGCCCGCGCTGTCGGAAGCCGGTGTTTCGTCGTGGGCGCAGGCCTTCCTGAAGTTCGCCCTCAGCCATCCCGCGGTCACTGCCGTCATCCCGGCCACGGGCAAGCCCGATCGCCAGAGCGACAACCTGAAAGCCGGCTCGGGTCAGGACCTGACGCCGGCACAACGCGACGCCCTGATTGCCGCGGTGGCTTGAGCCGATGCCATCGCCCCCTTCGCCCGGCATGGCCGGCTGGCTCGGCCACCTGTTCAATGTCCGCCACCACGAAGCGCCGGTGGTCGGTGCCGGGCTGGCGATGTTCTTCCTGCTGTTCGCGGGCTATTTCATGCTCCGCCCGATCCGCGAAACGATGGGCGTCACCGGCGGCGTCGACAATCTGCAGTGGCTGTTCACTGGAACCTTCGTTGCCACCCTGATCGTGCTGCCGCTGTACGGCTGGATCGCGTCGAAGGTCCCTCGCCGGCGTATCGTGCCATGGGTGTTCGGCGCGGTGGTGGCCAGCCTGCTCGGCTACGGTGCGGCGATGCTGGCACGGCCGGATGATGTCTGGCTGGCACGCACGTTCTACATCTGGGTGTCGGTCATCAACCTGCTGATGATCTCGCTGGCCTGGAGCGTGCTGGCCGACGTGATGGAAAGCCACGAGGCCAAGCGCCTGTTCGCGCTGATCGCCGCAGGCGCCAGCCTGGGCGGCCTGGCGGGTCCGCTGCTGACCACGCTGCTGGTCAAGCCATTGGGGCACGGCGGCCTGATGGTGCTCTCGGCTGCGCTGATCGGCGCCAGCGCCGCCACCGCGTCCTGGTTGCATCGCTGGCGCGACCGCCATCCACTGCCTGCGGGCACGAGTTCGGCCGAACAGCGGCAACGGCCGCTCGGTGGCAATCCCTTCGCGGGCGCGACCGCAGTGCTCCGTTCGCCCTACCTGCTGGGCATCGCCTTCTTCGTGCTCCTGCTGGCGACGGTGACGACCTTCCTGTATTTCGAACAGGCTAAGCTGATAGCCGAACGCTTTGTCGACAAGGAGGAGCAGACGCAGATCTTCGGTCTCATCGACACTGCCGTACAGGCGTTGGCCATCCTCAGCCAGTTGTTCATCACCGGCCGCATCGCGCAGAAGCTGGGCGTCGGCGTGCTGCTGGTCGCGGTGCCCGTGGTCGTCGCCGCCGGTTTCCTGTGGCTGGCGCTGGCCCCGGTGTTCGCAGTCTTCGTGGTGGTGATGGTGGTGCGGCGCGCGGGCGAGTATGCCTTCGTGCGTCCGGGTCGCGAGATGCTCTATACCGTGGTGCCCGCAGAACAGAAGTACAAGGCGAAGAACTTCATCGACACCGTGGTCTACCGCGGCGGCGACGCACTCAGCGGATGGGTCAAGCGGGCGCTGGACGTACTGGCGGAGCATCCGGCGGCAGCGATGTTCATCGGCGCCGGCGTGGCGGCGGTGTGGGCGATCACCGGCGTGACGCTGGGCAGACGACAGAAGCGGATGGAGGCGACGCACGGCGCCTCCTGAGCCCGCGCGTTCACTCCCCGGACGCCTGCCGCTACGGTGGACGCGGTACCATGCGCCCCTCCCCTGTCCGCCCCTGCCCGCACGATGAGCCGCACCACCCTGCCCGTTGCCCTGATCCAGGAAAAGAACCACGGCGACGCCGATGCCAACCTGTCGGTGATCGAAGCGCGCGTGGCCGAGGCCGCGAAGCGTGGTGCCCGCCTGGTGCTGTTGCAGGAACTGCACAACGGCGCCTATTTCTGCCAGCACGAATCCGTGCATGAATTCGACCTGGCCGAACCGATCCCCGGTCCCAGCACCGAACGCTTGGGCAAGTTGGCGAAGCAGCATGACGTGGTCCTGGTGTCGTCGCTGTTCGAGCGTCGTGCCGCCGGGCTGTACCACAACACCGCCGTCGTCTATGAGAAGGACGGCAGCATCGCGGGCAAGTACCGCAAGATGCACATCCCGGACGATCCTGGGTTCTACGAGAAGTTCTATTTCACCCCGGGCGACATGGGCTTCACGCCCATCGATACGTCCGTCGGCCGCCTCGGCGTGCTGGTGTGCTGGGACCAGTGGTATCCGGAGGCCGCGCGCCTGATGGCGCTCGCCGGCGCGGACCTGCTGCTCTACCCGACCGCGATCGGTTGGGATCCGGACGACGAACAGGCCGAGAAGAACCGGCAGCGCGATGCCTGGGTATTGAGCCACCGCGGCCACGCTGTTGCCAATGGCCTGCCGGTGCTGAGCTGCAACCGCGTCGGCCACGAACCTTCGCCCATCGGCGCCTCGGGCATCCAGTTCTGGGGCAACAGCCACGTGCTGGGTCCGCAGGGTGAGTTCATCGCCGAAGCCGGCACCGAAGAAACCATCCTGATGGCGGACATCGACCTGCAGCGCAGCGAGCATGTCCGTCGCATCTGGCCGTTCCTGCGCGACCGCCGCATCGACGCGTACGGCGACCTGCTCAAGCGCTACATCGACTGAGACCCGCGCGTGCCGCTGACCGTCCGTGACGCCACGCCGGCCGACGTGCCGGCGATCACCGCCCTGTACGCCGCGGAAGTCCGCGACCACGTCAACACCTACGAATACGACGTCCCCGACGACGCCGAGATGGCGCGCCGCATGCAGGGCGTGCTCAACGCCGGCTATCCCTACCTGGTGGCGGAACTCGACGGCGAATTCGTCGGCTATGCCTACGCCAGCAGCTACCGCGCGCGCGCGGGCTATCGCAAGACCGTCGAGAACTCCGTCTACGTCCTGCCCGGCCGGCAAGGCCAGGGTATCGGCGCTGCGTTGATGCAGGCACTGATCGACGCCTGCGAGGCGTGCGGCTACCGGCAGATGATCGCCGTGATCGGCGAACCCACCAACACCGCCTCCATCCGGCTGCACGAGAAATTCGGTTTCACGCTGGTCGGCGTCTTCCGCGGCATCGCCTGGAAGCACGACCGCTGGCTGGACACCGTACAGATGCAGCGCACCCTCGGCGCCGGCACCACCGCGCCCCCGCAAGACGAATGACACGATGACCGAATCCAACACCCCTCCCGTCGATCCGTTGCACGGACAACCCCACGAGATCGTCGAGCGGGATGGCGTGCGCTACACCCTGCTCGGCACCGCCCACGTCTCGCGCGCCAGCGTCGATGCCGTGCGAGCGGCCGTGGCCAGTGGCGACTATGACAGCGTGGCGGTGGAACTGGACCCGGGCCGCCTGCAGTCGCTGACCGATCCCGACACGCTCGCGCGACTCGACCTGGTGAAGGTGATCCGCGAAGGCAAGACGCACCTGTTCGCCGCCAACCTCGCGCTGGCTGCCTACCAGCGGCGGCTGGCCGAACAACTCGGCGTCGAGCCAGGCGAAGAACTGAAGGCAGGCGCATTGGATGCGCAGGCGCACGGGCTGCCCGTGCACCTGATCGACCGCGAAGTCGGCCTGACCTTCAAGCGGGCCCTGCAGTCACTGGGGTGGTGGCAGCGGACCAAGGTCGGCGCCGGCATCCTGGCGAGCATGTTCGGCGACGAGGAAGTCGGGGACGACGAAATCGAGAAGCTCAAGCAGGGCGACATGATGGAATCGAGCTTCGGCGAGTTCGCGGCCGAAAGCCCACAGCTGTACCAGGCGATCATCGCCGAGCGCGACCAGTACATGGCATCGGCACTGCGCCAGGTTGCCGCCGGCAAGCCGACCGGCGCCACATCGCCGTACCGCGTGCTCGCCGTGGTCGGTGCGGGGCATCTGCCCGGCCTGACCCGCCACCTGAAGGACGATACCGCCGATCCGGCCGAGCTTAGACGCGCGCTCGAACTCGTCAAGCCCAAGTCGCGCGTGCCGTGGATAGAACTGGTGATCGGCGTGTTCCTGGTGGGCGGATTCGCCTGGGGGTTCTGGCAGGGTGGCGTGGACGTCGGTTCGGACCTGCTGCTGCAGTGGGTGCTGGCCACCGGCGTGCTCGGCGCCATCGGCTGCGCGATCGCGGGCGGGCATCCGCTCAGCATTCTCGCGGCCTTCATTTCATCGCCACTCACGCCGCTGCATCCCGCACTTGCGTCGGGTACCGTCAGCGCCTTCGCGGAAGCGACGTTGCGCAAGCCCACCTATGCCGACTTCATGGCATTGCGCGACGATGTCCAGACGATGCGCGGCTGGTGGAAGAACCGCGTGGCGCGCGTCCTGTTGAACTTCTTCCTCACCAGCCTGGGCACTGCCATCGGCGTGTGGACCGGGGGACTGAGGATGCTCGGCAAACTGGTCGGCTGAGCTGGACTTGAGACAAAAAAGAGCCGGGCAATGCCCGGCTCTTCGCTTTCCGCCTTCTTCACTCCACGTGCAGGGCTGCCACGGTTGCCGCCGCAGGTGCATCGCCACGACGCTGCTTGGCCCGGCCGATCGCACGCGATGTGCCACTGCGCATGTCGTCCAGGATCGCGTAGATCGTGGGGAGGAACAGCAGGCTGACCACCGTCGAGAACGCCAGGCCACCGGCGATGGCACGCGCCATCGGGGCGTAGGCCGGGCCGTCGCCGGCCATCTGGGTGTTCGCCATCGCGATGGGCACCATCGCCAGGATCGCCGTACCCATCGTCATCAGGATGGGGCGCAGGCGCTCGCGACTGCCTTCCACCAGCGCATCCGTGCGCGACATGCCGCGTCGCCGCAGGTTGTTGATGTGTTCGACCATCACGATGCCGTTGTTCACGACCACGCCCATCAGCACCAGGATGCCGATGAAGGACATGATGCCGAATGTGGTACCCGTCAGCGCGAACAGCCAGAACACGCCGAACACCGAGAACAGCACGCCGCTCATGATGGCCGCCGGGAACAGCAGCGATTCGAACACCGCCGCCATGACGATGTAGATCATCACCAGCGCGATCAGCAGGTTGAACATCATCTGCCCCATCGCCTCGTCGTCTTCCTGGAAGGCACTGCCATCGAACGAATAGCTGTAGCCCGCGGGGAACGACATGCCCTCCAGCGCCTCTTCCATCGCTTTGCGCGCATCCGGCACGGTGACCTTCTCGGCCAGGTTGGCCTGCACGGTCAACGTGGTCTGGCGGTTGGTCCGCTGGATCTGCGTGGCCGACGGCGTGATGCCCACGTCGACCAGGCTCAGCAGCGGCACCGTGCGGCCATCCGGCGAACGCACCATGAAACCGGCCAGGTCTTCGGTACCGTAGTCTTCGGCGCCCGCGAAACGCACCCACACCGGCACCTCGGTTTCGCCACGGCGGAACTCGCGCAGCGGCGCGCCACGCAGGGCGAGCCCTACGAAGCTGGCCACCTGTTGGGAGGTGAAGCCGAAGGCCGCGGCGCGCTCGCGGTCGACGCGCACGTTCAACTCGCTGTTCTGGTCGCCGACATCCACGCGCACGTCACGCAGTTCCTTGCGCTTGGCCAGGATCGGAATCAGATCGCCCGCGATCTCCGCCAGTGTCTGGGTCGAATCGCCGACAAGCTGGAACGACACGCTCTGGCCGGGCTGGCCGCCGCCGCCCTGGTTGCCACCATCGCCGCCGATGCCGATGTTGGCGCGGGCCGACTTCGGCAGGTCCTTGCGCAGCTGTTCGACGATTGGCTTGGTCTCGCTGGCCTTCTCGGTATCGAACTTGACCTGCGTGCCGCCCCAGCCCTGCTCGCTGAAGTACGAGTAGACCTGGCTGATGCGGTACTTCTTGCGGTTGGCGTCCAGGAACTGTTCGACCTTGAGGATCTCGGCCGACATCTGCTCCTTGGTGTAGGCGCCCTTCCACTGGTAGTACAGCTCCGCCTCGCCACCGCCATCGTTGCCGAACATGTCGAACTTGGTCATCTTCATGGGCACGAAGCTGACCACGATGATGAGCAGGATGCCCAGCACGCTCCAGCCCCGATGTTCCAGCGTCCAGCGCAGGAACCCTGCGTAGCGCTTCTGCATGCGCGGGATGATGCCGGTCTCGCTGCGCACCTGGGGCGGCGTCTTCAGGCGAGCCGAAATCATCGGGATCAGGCTGACCGCGACCAGCCACGAGGCCAGCAGCGACACCGAAATGGTGATCGCGATCTGGCCCAGGTAGATGCTCAGGAAGTTGCGCTCGCCGAACAGGTTGGGCACGAACACGATGCAGTGGCACAACGTGCCCGCCGACAGCGCGATCGCCACGTGGCGGGTGCCGATAATCGACGCCCACGTGGGGTTGTCCGGATATTTCTCGCGCTCCTGGTAGATGCTCTCGACCACGACGACGGCGTTGTCGACCAGCATGCCGATGGCCAGCAGCAGGCCCATCATCGACAGGATGTTCAGCGTCACGCCGGCGAAGTACATGAAGCCCAGCGTCATCACGAAGCAGATCGGAATCGCCAGGGTCACCATCGAGACCGAAGGCCAGTGGCGCAGGAAGAACCACAGCACCACGATCGACAGGACCAGGCCGATCGCACCAGCTTCCGCCAGCTCAAGCAACGACGAGGTGACGTTGTCGCCCTGGTTCTCGATGATCTTGACCTGGATGTCGTTCATCTCCGGCTGCGCGCGGATCGATTCGACCTCGGCCAGCGCCTTGCTGGACACCTCGACCAGGTTGGCGTTGCGTTCCTTGAAGATGTCCAGGCCGACGGCGGGCTGGCCGTCCAGCCGGCGACCGTAGTCCATCCGGGCCGGCTTCAGGCGCACATCGGCGATGTCGCCCAGACGCACGTTGCCCGCACCCACGATCAGGTCGCGCAGCTGCTGCAGGTCGGTCAGCTCGCCGACGGGCTGCACGCGCAGGCGCTGCGGGCCGTCGCTGATGACACCGGCGGAGATGGAGAAATTGACCGCCTGCAGCCGTGTCGTCAGGTCGTTGAGGCTCAGGTTGTGCGCGGTCAGGCGATCCTGGTTGATCGCGATCTCCACTTCGTTCGGCGGCGCGCCCGACACATCCACGCGGGCCACGCCCGGGATGCGTTCGATGCGGCGCTTGAACTCGCGCTCGATCATGTCGTACGCGCCGGTCAGGTCGGTCTTGCTCGCCAGGCGTACTCGCAGCACCGGCTGATCGGTGGTCGAGAACTTGAAGACGAAATAGCGCTGCAGATCGTCCGGCAACTCATCGCGGATCGCGTCCAGGCGTTCGCGCGCCTCGGACGCGGCGATGGCGACGTCGCGGTCCCAGTCCGAGAACTGGATGAAGATCTGCGCGCCGTCGGCCTTCGCGTTCGACTCCATCCGCTTGATGCCGGCCATCGTCGACAGCGCTTCCTCGGCCGGCCGCAGCACCGTGCGCTCCACTTCTTCCGGGGTCGAGCCGGTATACGGCAACGATACGAAGATGAAGGGGGGCGAGACCTCGGGGAAGGCTTCCAGCGGCAACCGGATGGCCGCGATCAGGCCGATCACGAACAGCGAGATGAAGAACATCACCGCCGTCACGGGCCGCTTGATGCTGAACTCCGCGACGCTCATGCGGGTTCGCCCTCCCCGACGGGTGGCACTGCCGTACCCTTGCGGGCGCGGCGTCCGCGCTCGAGGTAGTACTCATCGGCGCGGCGGTCCAGCAGGTCGTAGACGACCGGGATCACCAGCAGGGTCAGCAGCGTCGAGATCAGCAGGCCGCCGATCACGGTGATCGCCATCGGCGAGCGCACTTCGGCACCCTCGCCCATCGCGATCGCCAGCGGCAGGAAGCCGAACAGCGTGCACAGCGTCGTCATGATGATCGGCCGCAGTCGCGAGCGGGCACCCTCGACCAGCGCCTCGCGCTTGGCCACGCCGGCCTCGCGCAACTGGTTGACCTTGTCGATCAGGATGATGGCGTTCTTGGTCACCAGGCCCACCAGCAGGATCAGGCCGATGAACACCACCACCGAGACCGCCGAACCTGTCAGGAACAGCGCGCCCACGGCACCGACCAGCGCCAGCGGAATGGTGAACAGGATGACGAAGGGATGCAGCAGCGATTCGAACTGCGACGCCATCACCAGGTAGACCAGGAAGATCGCCAGGCCGAAGGCGAACATCAGCGAGTTGACCGATTCGGCCAGTTCTTCGCCCTGGCCACCGATGTGCATGCCAACGCCGGCGCCCAGCGGGTTCTCGGATGCCATCTTCTGCACTTCCTGCACCGCGCCGCCCAGGTCGATGTCGCGCAGGTTGGCCGAGACGATCGCCACGCGCACCTGGTCGGCGCGGTGGATTTCGCTGGGGCCGGTCGTGGCGACGACATCGGCCACGGCCGACAGCGTCACCGGCCGGGCGCTGCCCGGATTGACGATCAGCTGACGGATGCTTTCCAGCGACGCGCGATCGGTTTCGCGGGCACGCACCAGCACGTCGATCTTGCGGTCGCGGAAGCTGTAGCGCGTGGCCACTTCGCCGCGCACCTTCTTGACCACCACGTCGGCGATCTGGCGCGTGGTCAGGCCCAGCGCACCGGCGCGTTCCTGGTCGAAGCGGATCTGGATTTCCGGGAAGCCCTGCTCCACCGTCGACTTGACGTCCGCGTAGTGCGGATTCGCACGTAGCAACGCGGCGAGCTTCTGGCCTGCCTGTTCGATGCCGGCCAGGTCCTGGCCGCGCAGTTCGACTTCCAGCGGCGCCGAGAAGCTGAGCAGCTCGGGACGGCTGAAATCGACCTGGGCACCGGGATGGTCCTTCATGGACGCACGCAGGGCCTCGGTTTCGCGGCTTTCGACGTCTTCGCTGCCGCCACCGGCCATGACCACCGTCAGCTTGCCGATGTTCTCGCCGCTCTCGGTTGGGTTGGCATCAAGACGGGTACCGCTGCCGCTCACGCCGTACAGGGCATGGATGCCCTCGTCCTTGCCGTGCTTGAGCTGAAGTTCGCGGACCAGTGCATCGGTGCGTGCCAGCGGCGTGCCCGGCGGCAGCTTGACCGTCATCTCGAAGCGGTCCTGCGCCAGCTGCGGGATCAGGTCCGCACCCAGCAGCGGCACCAGGAGCATCGCGCCGACGAACGCGGCGGCGGCGGAGCCCAGCACCAGCCAGGGACGGCGCAGCGACGCGGGCAGCAGGCGCATGTAGCCGGCTTCGGCACGGTTGTACGGCGCCATCGCCAGGTCGCTGAACTTGCGCATGACCGGACCGACCACGGCGGCCAGCCCACGCCAGGCGCGGACCACCAGCCATGCGATGCCGAAGAAGAAGCCGCGGATCGCAGCGCCCACGCCACGACCGGTGGCCGCCAGCGGCTTCTGCCAGCGCGAATCGGGGCGCCACTGCGGATGCGCCGGTTCGTCAGGGAATGCCAGCGGGGGGCGCCCCTTCAACGAACTCAGCATGGGGATCAGCGTCATCGACACCACCAGCGAAATGCCGATGGCGATCGCCACCGTCAATGCCTGGTCCCGGAACAACTGGCCGGCGATGCCCTGCACGAACACCAGCGGCAGGAACACGGCGATCGTGGTCAGCGTGGACGCGACCACTGCCATGCTCACTTCGCGGGTGCCAACCATCGCGGCTTCGAGGATGCCCAGGCCGCGTTCGCGCGCCTTGGCGATGCTCTCCAGCACCACGATCGAGTCGTCGACCACCAGGCCTGTCGCCAACGCCAGGCCACCCAGCGACATCACGTTGAGGCTCAGGTCCAGCTCGCCCATGAAGAAGAACGTGGTGATGATCGATACGGGCAGCGACAGGCTGATCACGAACGTGCTCCAGCCATCGCGCAGGAACAGGAAGATGATCAGGATCGCCAGCACGCCGCCGATCATGGCGTCCTTCTGCACGTCCCAGATGGCGTGTTCGATGAACAGCGACTGGTCGTCGATGACGGTCAGTTCGACATCCGGAGGGGTCTGGTTCTTGATCTGTTCAAGCTTGGCCTTCAGGGCCTGCGCCGTCGCCACCGTATTGGCGTCGCCTTCCTTGTAGATCGCCAGTTCGACGGCTTCGCGGCCGCCCAGGCGGATGATCGCCTCACGTTCCTTGAAGCCCTGGCGCACGTCGGCGACGTCCTTCAGGCGGACCGGCATGCCACCGGCCACAGCCGAACTGCCACCGGACGACGCGCTTTGCACGGAGGCAGCCGCCGCCATCGCTTCGGCCGAGCCGGTCGAAGCCGCGATCGCGGCCATCTGTGCCGCCGCCGATGCCGCGGCGTTGTCGCCACCATTCTGGGTGGTGACCAGCATTTCGCGGATTTCGTTGACCGTGGCGAACTGGTTGACGGTGCGCACCAGGTAGCGCTGCGAACCTTCTTCCAGGCGACCACCGGAGATGTTGATGTTCTCCTGCTGCAGGCGCTGGATGACGGTGTCGATCGGCA
>NZ_CAMPJD010000036.1 GCF_946886695.1 uncultured Pseudoxanthomonas sp.
GGGATGGCATGGGCGTGGATTCACTCATGGTGGGGAAGTTGAAGATGTTATAATATACCAATAGTGACAATATAACCCTCCCGGAAGTCATACTTGTCCCCATGAAGTCCTCCCTCCGCTTCTTCATCGATCGCTTCGCCGCTGCCGGATCCCTGGTATGTGCCTTGCATTGCGCGATCACCCCCCTGTTGTTGGCCGCGATTCCCTCGCTGGGCCTGTCCGTGTGGTTGGGCGACGGCTTCGAGCGCGGCTTCGTGACCTTCGTGACCGTGCTGGGCCTTTTCAGTCTGGTCTGGGGCTATCGCCGCCACCGCGCGTTCCGGGCGCTGGGCATGCTGCTGTTCGGACTGGCCGCCCTGTGGGCAGGGGTGTTGTATGCGCCCCTGCATGAAGCCGTGGTGCCGCATGCCATCGTCATGACCGTGGGTGGCATGCTGGTGGGCCTGGCCCACCTGCTGAACCTGCGCCTGAACCACTGGCACATCCACGACGCCAGCTGCGCGCACTGAGCGCCTTGCCGTAACGTCGGCAGGGGCCGGGGGGGCCCCGCTGTGGTAGGCTTTGCGGCCTCGCGCGCAGCGCCCCGGTCCGGTGGTCGCACGTGCAATCGCCCCGACCCGGGCGTACTTTTCAGTGAATCAGGAGAACAGAGATGGGCAAGGGTGATCGCAAGACGGCCAAGGGCAAGCGCTATTCGTCCAGCTACGGCAATGCGCGCAAGCACACGGTCGCCAAGGCGGGCGTGGCTGCCACCGCCACCGCCAAGAAGTCGGTCGTGAAGACCCCGGCGAAGAAGGCCGTGGCCAAGAAGGCCGTCGCCAAGGCGTAAGCCACCCGCGCCGGCAAGCCCGGCAGCGCGTGCGAAACCCCGGCCTGTGCCGGGGTTTTCGTTTTTCTAGCCAGCGGTAACGAGGCGGCCGCCCACGTGCACGGCCGACACCAGGTCGCCGCCCAGCCAGTAGGCGAGTTGCGCGGGCTGGCCGATGCGCCAGCGCACGAAGTCCGCGCGTTGCCCGACCTGCAGGCGTCCACGATCCGACAAGCCCAACGCCTGTGCCGCATGCACGGTGGCGCCGCGCAAGGCCTCCTCCGGTGTCAGCCGGAAATGCGTGCACGCCAGCGACATCGCCAGCCGCAGGGATTGCAGCGGTGACGTACCGGGATTGCAATCCGTGGCCACCGCCATCGGCACGCCCTGTGCACGGAAGGCGTCGAGCGGCGGCAATCTGGTTTCGCGCAATACATGGAACGCGCCCGGCAACAGCACGGCAACGCTGCCTGCCTGCTTCATGGCGGCGACACCGGCTTCCGAGGTGTACTCCACGTGGTCCGCCGACAGCCCGCCAAAGCCGGCCACCAGCGCCGCACCGCCACCATCGCTCAACTGGTCCGCGTGCAGTTTCACGGGGAGTCCCAACGTGTGTGCGGTTTCGAACACCCGCTGCGTCTGCGCCGCGGTGAAGCCGATGCGTTCGCAGAAGGCGTCCACCGCATCAACCAGTCCTTCCGCATGCAGCAACGGCAGCCAGTCGCACACGGCGCAGATGTAGTCGTCGGCACGTCCTGCGTACTCCGGCGGCAACGCATGCGCACCCAGGAACGTGGTGCGCACCGTGATGCCGAGCGCAGCGCCGATGCGCCGGGCCACGCGCAGCATCTTGCGCTCGTTTTCGAGATCGAGGCCATAGCCGGATTTTATCTCCAGCGTGGTCACGCCATCGTCGCGCAGCGCGCGCGCACGCGGCAGCGACTGTGCGAATAGGTCGTCCTCGCTGGTGGCACGGGTGGCTCGCACCGTGGACACGATGCCGCCTCCTGCACGCGCGATGTCTTCATAGCTGGCGCCCTGCAGGCGCTGTTCGAACTCGCCGGCGCGGTCGCCGCCGAACACGACATGCGTGTGGCAATCCACGAGGCCGGCCGTCACCCAGTCTCCGCCCGCATCGATGAAGGTGTCGGCCAGCGCATCCGGTGGAGCGGGCAGGCTGTCCATCGTGCCGGCGAACACCAGCACGCCATCGCGCCAGCCCAGGGCGCCGTTTTCCATCACGCCGTAACCGGTGTCGCCTGCCAGCGTCACCAGTCGCGCATTCACCAGCAGGCCATCCCAGCAGAGCGTCATGCGATCAATCGCCTCCGCCGTCGCCGCCGCCATCTGCGTCGCCCTCAAAGCCGTGGACGCTGCCGTTGCCGCCGTCGTCACTATCGGTCCTCGCGGCCTTTAGGAACACGAAGACCGCGAAAAGGGCCGCCGCGACGAACAGCAGGGCGATTTCAAGAGCATCCATGGGCGTGCCAGAGCAGGGAGCGACGCGGTAGCCTAACGCACCCTCGTCGCCAGCCGTGAGCATTGCCATGTCCCAGCGTGATCCCAACGAAGCGCTGGCCGTCGCCACCGACGGCGGCTGGCGCGTGCCGGGCATCGCCAACCTGCATTCGCATGCCTTCCAGCGCGCGATGGCTGGCTTGGCGGAGCGACAGACGCATCCGGAGGACAGTTTCTGGACCTGGCGCGAGATCATGTACCGCTTCGCGTCCCGCATGACGCCCGACAGCATGTGCGCGGTGGCGACGCAGCTGTATGCGGAAATGCTGGAAGCCGGTTACACGCACGTGTGCGAATTCCACTATGTGCACCACCAGCCGGACGGCACGCCTTATGCCGACCCGGCGGCGATGTCGAAGGCGGTGGTGGCGGCCGCGCGCGACACCGGCATCCGGATGACGCTGCTGCCCGTGCTGTACATGACCGGGGGCTTCGACGGCCGCGCGCTGTCGCCACGGCAGCAGCGGTTCGGTCACGACGTGGACGGCTTCCTTCGTCTGTTCGACGGCCTTCGCGCCCTGCAGGACGACGGGTTGCGCGTAGGCTGCGCGTTCCACAGCCTGCGTGCGGTGCCGGAAACCGCCATGCGGCGCGTGCTGGCCGCACTGCCCGCCGACGCGCCGGTGCACATCCACATCGCCGAACAGGTGGGTGAAGTGCAGGACTGCCTGGCGTTGCGACAGGCACGGCCGGTCGAATGGCTGCTGGGCGAATGTCCGGTCGATCGTCGATGGACGCTGGTGCATGCCACGCACCTCACCGAAGCAGAGACGCGCGGCATCGCTGCCAGCGGCGCCACGGTGGCGATCTGTCCCACGACCGAAGCCAACCTGGGCGATGGCCTGTTCCCGCTGCGCGACTATCTGCAGGCGGGCGGACGGTGGGGCATCGGTTCGGACTCGCATGTTTCGGTGTCGCCCGTGGAGGAACTGCGCTGGCTGGAGTATGGCCAGCGCCTGGTCACGCGCCATCGCAACATCGCGGTGACGCCGGCATCGACCAGCGTCGGCGAGACGTTGCTGCGCGGTGTCCTGGCGAGCGCTGCGGATGCCACCGGCTTTGCGGGCCCAAGCGGGGATTGCGTCTTCCTGGATGGACACGCTCCCGCACTGGCGGGCGCCACGCAGGACGATGTCATCGATCGCTGGCTGTTCGCCGGCAATAGGCCACTGGTCGGGGAAGTCAGGGTGGCCGGGCGCCAGGTGGTCGCCGACGGGCGGCATGTGGCAGGCGACGCCATCGCGCGCCGCTACGGCGAAACCCTTCGACAACTCCTGCGCGGGTGACGGCATGCCGGACGGGCTGCCGCCGTTGCCGGTGCCATCCGCCGCATCGGGGGTTCCGTCGTGGGGATTGCCGTCTCCGTCCGATGCCGGCACGGCGCAAGGACGGGTGCGGCAGCATGGTGGCCATCCCATCAGGAGCCACGCCATGACGTTCGCGCATTCCCTCGCCCTGACGCTGGCCGTCGCCAGCGGTTCCGTCCATGCCACGAGCGACGATGCGCTGGGCGATCTCGTCAGCCAGCGCCTGCAGGGCGATCGAACCGGCGCATGCATGGCTGTCGCCGTGATCGAGGACGACACCGTGGCGCGCGCGTTCCGGTGTGCGGATGGAAAGGACATCGCGCGCATCGGCGCCGATACCGCGTTCGAGATCGGCTCCGTCAGCAAGACCATGACGGCCGCGCTGCTGGCCGATCTGATCAGGCAGGGCAAAGGGTCGCTGGATGACCCGCTGTCCGCGTGGCTGCCGGCCGGCACCAAGCTGCCGGACTACCAGGGCAAGCCGATCCTGATCCGCCACGTGGTGACACACCGTTCGGGATTGCCCGCACTGCCGTCGCGCATGGCCGCGCCCAGCGTGGACGATCCCTACGCCACGCTGGACGAAGCTGCGCTGCTGGCTTCGCTCGGCGACGTCACCCTGACCGCCGCGCCCGGCACGACATTCGAATACTCGAACTTCGCCTCGATGGTGCTGTCATACGCCGTCGCCCGCCGCGCCGGCACGGATATGGAAACCTTGCTGAAGCAGCGGCTGTTCGTGCCGCTCGGCATGCTGCACGCCTACATTGACCATGCACCGCCCGGCGTGCGTGCGGCGGTGGGGCATACGCCGAATGCGCGTCCGGCTTCCGCCTGGCATTTCCAGACCAACCTCGCAGGCGTGGGCGGCGTGCGCGCCACGCTCGAGGACATGGTCCGCTACGTGCAGGGTCAGCTCGACGGCAAAGCGACGTCCATCTCGCCCGCCCTGGAACTGTCGCAGCGGAAGATCTCCGATGCGCCTCCGATGGCGATGAACTGGATGCTGATGCCGGTCGGAGAGCGCATCGTGCACGTGCACGAAGGCGGTACCGGTGGCTTCTCGTCCTTCGTGTCGTTCGACAAGGACGGACAGCGGGGCGTGGTGATCCTGTCCGACACCACCTGGAATTCGATCGGCAGCCTGGGTTCGCTGGGCCTGCATCTAGTTGACGCCCGCTTCCCGCTCGGCTCGCCGCGCCGCGAGAGCAAGCCCGATGCCGCACTGCTCGATGCGCTTGCCGGTGAGTACCAGCTGGCGGGTGGCATGAAGATGACCGTGCGCCGGAAGGACGACGCGCTGGAGATCCAGCCCGCCGGGCAGGGCGCCTATGCGATGGGGTACGACAGTGCGGGCGATTTCTACCCACGCGAGTTCGATGCCGTCCTGCGGCCGCAGCGTACGGCGGAGGGGCAGTCGTTCACATGGATGCAGATGGGCGCCGCTCTGCCGGCCAGGCGCATGGATGCCACCGCGTCGAAGCCTGCGTTGAAGCTCGATGCCGCCGTGCTGCGCGAATACGAAGGCGACTACCCGCTCATGCCCGCGTTCGCGCTCACCGTGAAGGCGCAGGGCGAGACGCTGACCATCCAGGGCACCGGCCAGCCGGCGCTGCCCGTGCAGGCGGTGGCGCCGGACGAGTTCGTGATGGACGCTGTCGGTGCCGAGATACGCTTTGAACGGGATGCGGCGGGCAAGGTGGTTGCATTGACGCTGAAGCAGGCCGGCCAGCAGCTGCGCGGCGAGAGGAAGTAGCCATGGATCGCGATTACTCCCTGCGCCAGAAGCTGCCGGCGGAGGTGCTGGTCGGTGGCAACGCCGTGTGGAGCCGGTATCGCCAGTACCCGGTGTTCGGCCGGCAGTGGCTGCTCGGCCGCAGTCTGCTGTTCTGCAGCGTGATCGCGGTGGTCGCCGCCTTCATCGGGGCCGGTGTCGGCGTGGCGGTGCAGGATCCCCTCATCGCGCTGAAGGTGGCGATGACGCAGTTCGTCGCCTTCAGCCTGATGGCGACGCTGGGGCCCGCATTGGCCACGGCCGTGCGCCATCGGCGCTGGCCCTTGTCGTCGGAGCGCAAGGCCGTCGTGGTCGCCGTGCTGGTGGGGATGGTGCTGAGCTACTTCGTGGACCAGTTGGCCTCGTCGTATATCGAACGGATCACCAAGCCAGGACTCGCCGCAGCCGGGCTGAACGCGCGACCGCCGGACCTGTCGCCATGGATAAGGGCCATTGGCCTGGCGATCAACATCGCGGTGCTCATCGTGATCTACGGGTTGTTTGGCGGCGGGCTGGCGTTGCGTGCCTACTTCAGCGAACACCGGCGCTGGGATGCGCATCGCCATGGCCGCGAAATGAGCGCGCTGGAGGACCGCGTGCACGAAGCGGACCTGCGCCTGGGTGTGCTGCAGGCCCAGGTGGAGCCGCATTTCCTGTTCAATACCCTGGCCTCGGTGCGCGCACTGGTGCGACAGGATCCCGCCCAGGCGGAGGCCACGCTGGACGCGCTGGTCGCCTTCCTGCGCGCCACCATCCCCAAGCTGCGCGACGACCGCGGGCTGCATGCCACGCTGGGGCAGCAACTGGACATCGCCACCAGCTACCTCGCGCTGATGCAGGTGCGGATGGGCGGGCGACTGGCGTACACAGTGCAGGCGGACGACGCGCTTCGCGCGCTGCCATTCCCACCCTCATTGCTGATCACGCTGGTGGAGAACGCGATCAAGCACGGCATCGAGCCGCGCCCGGGCCCGGGGCGCATCGAGGTGGCGGCGGTCGTTGAAGGCGAGCAGTTGTGCGTCCGGGTCATCGACGATGGTGCCGGCCTGCAGCCTGGCCTGAGTACCGGCGTGGGGCTGGCGAACGTGCGGGAGCAACTCGCCGCACGCTACGGTGCGCAGGCGGACTTCGCGCTGTCGCCGCGGGCGGGCGGGCGCGGCGTTTGCGCCGGGATCCGCGTGCCGCTACGGTCGCCGGTATGAGCCGCATCACCGCCATGATCGCCGAGGATGAAGCGCCGCAGCGACGCGCGCTGCAGCAGCAGTTGCACGCTGCGTGGCCGGAACTCGAAATCGTGGCGGTATGCGAGGACGGCGTGTCCGCACTGGAGGCCGTGACGCGGCATCGTCCCCGCATCGCGTTCCTTGACATCCGCATGCCGGGCGTCAACGGACTGGACGTGGCCCGCAAGGTGGTCGAACAGGAGGGACTGGTGGTTTTCACCACCGCCTACGAGGACTACGCGATCCGCGCCTTCGAGGCGGGCGCCGCGGACTACCTGCTCAAGCCGGTGCAGGACGTGCGGCTCGCCCAGACGGTGGAGCGCGTGCGGGAGCGGCTTGCGGACCTTGCCGACCCACGCACGCCGGATCTCCGTGCGTTGATCGACGACCTCGAGGCGCGCCTGCGTCCGCAGGGTGATCGGCTCATCCGCTGGATCACCGCCAGCGTCGGCGACAGCGTGCGCATGATCGCCATCGATGACGTGTTGTTCTTCCAGGCACAGGACAAATACGTGCGGGTGGCGACCGCCGATGACGACGCGATCATCCGCATGCCGCTGAAGGAACTGCTGGGCGGACTTGATCAGGATGTGTTCTGGCAGGTGCATCGCGGCGTGCTGGTGCGCGTGCAGGCGATCGACCGCGTGCGCAAGGACGAACTCGGCCGCCACCAGCTCAGCGTGAAGGGCCGCAAGGATGTACTGCCGGTCAGCGCCGCGTTCCAGCAGCGTTTCCGCGGCATGTAGGCGACTTCAGCCGAACAGGTCGTCCGCCCTCGCCAGCGCGCCTTCCAGTTCCAGCAGGAACTGCTTGGTCGGCAGGCCGCCACCGAAGCCCGTCAGCGAACCGTCAGCACCGATCACGCGATGACAGGGCAGTACGATGGGCAGCGGATTGCGTCCGTTGGCGGCGCCGACGGCGCGCATCGCGGTGGGCTTTCCGACGCGCTGCGCCAGTTGCGCGTAGCTGACCGTTTCCCCGTAGGCGATGCCGGCCAGCGCCAGCCACACGGTGCGCTGGAAGTCGGTGCCGCGCGGTGCCAGCGGAAGATCGAACGCGAGGCGCGTCGCGGCAAAATACTCATCCAGCTGGCGCGCGGCCAGATCGAGCACGGGATGTTGCCCCTCCGTCCATCCAGCACGGTTCGCGGGGTGGCGGTTGCGCGGGAATTCGATCGCATGCAGGCCGTCGTCGGTCGCGGCCAGGGTGAGCGTGCCGACGGGGCTGTCGAGGTGGCGGAAGAGGACCATGGTGGGCAGGATAAGGGAGCTCGGATGTAGGGGCGGCGTGAGTCGCGGCCGCATGAGTGAAATGTTCGCTGTCGTTGAAGGATCCCGGTCGCGACTCACGTCGCTCCTGCAGGAGAGCGTGGCTTCTGCGCCGCCATGCTCGCCTTCCACACATGGATCACCGCATACGCGCGCCACGGCCGCCAGGCTTCCGCGCGTGCCATCAGGGCTTTCGCTGTCATCCGCGTGCCATCCGTCGGCACCGCCTTCTGCAGGACCAGATCGTCTGCAGGAAACGCATCCGGATGACCGAGTGCGCGTAGCGCCATGTAGTGCGCCGTCCACGGGCCGATGCCGGGCAGGGCCACCCAGCGTGCAGTGAAATCGTCCAGCGTGCGCTCCGGGTTGAAGTCCACGCGACCTTCGATCAGTGCGCGCGCAAGCCCGCGTATCGTGGCGGCGCGCGCGCGGGTCAGGCCGATCTCGGTCAGATCCACGTCGGAGATCGCGTCGGGCATCGGAAACACCTGCGTCAGTGCCCCGAACGGTGTCGCCAGCGTGGTTCCATACCGTTGCGCCAGGCGGGCGGTCAGCGTGCGCGCGGCGGCCACGCTGACCTGCTGGCCGATGACGGCCCGCACCGCGATCTCGAAACCTTCCCAGCCGCTGGGCAACCGCAGGCCCGGTCGTTCGCGCAGCAGGGGGCGCAGGCGCGCGTCGCCCTCCAGCGCGTGCGCGATGGCCTGCGGGTCCGCATCCAGGTCGAACATGCGCCGCAGGCGGTGCACGATCCCCAACAGTTCGGCAGGCGCCGCACCATGCAGTTCCAGCTTCAATGCATGCGGGTCCTTTCCATCCCATGCGCTGACCCGCAACCAGCCGGGTGCAGCGCCTGTACCGATCACGCGGGAATAACCGTATTCATCCACGGCTTCCACGCCGGGCAAGGCGCGTCCGCGCAGGAAATCCAACATCGCGGCAAAGTCGTACGGTGGCCGGTAGCCAAGACGGAGCGTCATCACCTCGCGGGAAGGCGGCGCATCGCGCTTGCGCAGGTCGCGCGGCGCCATGCGGTATTCCTCACGGAAGGTGGTGTTGAACCGGGTCAGGCTGCCGAAGCCCGCCGCCAGGGCCACCTGCGTGATGGGCAGGGCGGTGTCGGTGAGCAGCTGCTTGGCGAACAGCAGGCGCCGCGTGCCGTGCACGCCCGCCGGCGTCGCACCCAGGCGTTCGGTGAACAGGCGCCGCAGCTGCCGTTCGCCCAAACCGACTTTCCCGGCCAGCGCGGACAACGGCGCATCCACCAGCGCGCCCTGGTCGATCAGCTTCAGTGCGCGCGCCACCACCGCATCGCCGCGCCGCCAGGTGCCGTCGCCCGGCGCGAGTTCCGGACGGCAGCGCAGGCATGGGCGGAAACCGGCGGCCTCTGCCGCAGCGGCGTGGCGGTAGTAGACGATGTTCGCCGGCTTCGGTGCGGGCGCCGGGCACACCGGACGGCAGTAGATGCGGGTACTGGTGACGGCGGTGAAGAACAGGCCGTCGAAGCGCGCATCGCGGCTCAGGCGCGCCTGTTCGCAGACGTGCGGGTCGGGCAGGGCGGTGGCATCGGTGGGAAGCATGCGCGCAGGCTAGCACCGGCCCCGCGCGTGGACTCCCCGTTTCCGGACATCAATGCGGTGTGTCCGCCCGCGGTGCGAGGGCTGGCGCGAACGTCTGCAGGGTGCCGTCGTTCTGTGCCGCCCGGATGCGCAGCAGGTGGGCCAGCAGCGGATACACGTCGACATTGTCGAAGGCGGGCAATTCCACGCCGGGCACGAAGTCCGGTCCTGACGCGACGAAGAATGCGCGCATCTGCGGATCCTCCGGCACGAAGCCGTGTTCACCCTTCAGGGCCTGCAGCGGCAGCGGGTGGCGACGCAGCTGCAGTCGCCAGCCTGTGTCGGACTGGCAGACGATCGGCGCGATGCGCGCGTTGCGCCCGTAATGCCATGCGGCGGGCAACGTGTCCCTGTTCCAGCAGGTGTAGTGGTCGTGCCGACCGATCAGGCGGCGCGCGACCTCGGCTTCGTGTCCTGCGCGCGGTGTGATGTGCGCCACGGGGCCGAGCGACGACCACGAGAACATGGACTCCGGCAGCACGTCGTCCAGGTAGGCCGTGTCGGACGTGCGTACGTCGGCCATGCCATGGTCGGACAGCACGACCAGGTTGGTGCTGCGACGCAGATGACGCGCCTCCAGGCCACGCAGCAGCCCTGCCAGTGCGGCGTCGATGGTGTGCATGGCATCCACGGCCTGGGGCGAGAACGTCCCGCCCGCGTGCGCGGCCACGTCGTACTGCTCCAGGTACAGCGTGATGAAGCGCGGGCGCTCGGCTGCCGGCAGGTCCAGCCACGCCAGCACTTCGGCCACGCGCTGGTCCGGGGTCAGGGCACTGTTGAAGGGGCGCCAATGGTCGGGACGCCCACCCGCTATCTCCGCTTCGGAACCGGGCCAGAACATCGTCGCGGTCTTGAGGCCCGCGCGTTGTGCGCTGATCCAGATCGGCTCCCCTCCCCAGAAGCGGCCGTCGCGGCCGGACGCCTTTTTCGATTCGAATCGCCCCAGTGCAGCGTCCTTGAGGTCGTTGTGGACGATGCCATGGCGGTCCGGCCGCAGGCCGGTCACCAGGGTGTAGTGGTTGGGGAAGGTGAGGGTGGGATACGAAGGATTGACCCATGCCGCGCGTGCGCCCTGCGCGAACAGGCCATCCAGCGTGGGCATGCGGCCGCTGCCCGGGATATCGGCGCGCAGGCCATCGATGGAAACCAGCAGCAGGGTGGGGGGCGGAACGGACGCGGCATCGTCGCGCCGCGCGGGGGAGCTGCAGGCGGCCAGGCACAACAGCATGGCCAACCACGCCCCCCTGACGATTGGCAGGTGCATGGGCTACGTAATCACTCTAGAACGGCGACAGCTTGGCAGACTCCGGGACATTCCGCATGACAACGCACCTCCGACTTTCGTCCACGCTGCTGTTGGGACTGGCAGCCGGCAATGCCCTGGCGGCCTCGCCGGACGCCACGCGGCAGGCCGAATGCACCGTCTGGCAGCGCGAACTCAGCTTCGCCCAGTCCGTCGCCGACCATGATGCGAAGGCGTTCGCCGAGCACCTGCATCCCGATGCCGCTTTTGGCGTCAGCCGTGCGCCGACCCGGGGACGCGAGGCCATCACCCGGGAATGGGCGCCGTTGATCGAGGGCAAAGCCTTGAAGCTGCGCTGGTACCCCGCGGTCGTGACGCTCGGCGGCGACGGCCGCACGGCCTATTCCAGCGGCCCGGCCCTGTACGAAGATCCGGCGACCGGCGAGTACAGGATCGGTCGCTTCGGCTCGGTGTGGCAGCGGGGCGATGACGGCGCATGGCGCGTCCTGTTCGACGATGGCGTGTCGCCGCAGAAAGTGGATGCGGCGGCCGTGCAGCGCTTCCACGAAGGGCGCAAGGCCCAGTGCCCGCCTGCCTGATTTCAGCCTGAACGATCAGGACGTCCAGACTCACATTAACGCGTGGCGAGGCGTAACGTAGTGATCACACGCTCGACCGGGAGTCGATCATGAAACGCCTGACCCTCTTCGCTTTCGCTGCCTGCCTGGCAGCCACCGCCGCGCACGCCGAATCGCCGGTCGCCGAATCGCAAGCCGCGCCTTCTCCAGAAGCGACTACCACTGAAACCCGCGACGCGATGCCGACCATGGACGCAGAGGCCGCTTCCGTATCCACCGAAAAGCCGCCCGTGTCGGAAGCCAACTGCGTGCGCCAGACCGGCAGCCGCATCCGTCCGCGCGATCGCAAGACGGCCTGCAACGGTCTTCCGGGCCGTGCATACACCAAGGAAGATCTTGACCGCACCGGTCACCTCAGTCTGGCCGACGCATTGCGCACGCTGGATTCCTCCATCCGATAGGTCCGGAACGGCGCACGCCTTCCCGGTTCCGGATTGGCCAGGAAGCAGGCGCTCCGGCGCGCACTCCTCGCTGAAGGGGAGCGCGCAACGCCTCAACAGTCGTCCGAACGCCCCGAGGCATACCGCAGCCCGCGCACCAGCTGCGCGATGACGTTCGCATCCGCATACACTGCGGCATCGTGGCCCAGCCCCGTGTACCAGCTGCGTCCGCCATCGAAGGCGTGGCACCACGCGATGGGATGGTCGTCGCCCATCAGGCCGCCGTCGTATCCGCGTTCGTCCACCGTGGCGATCACCTGCACGCGCCCGCGCGGATTGGCGCGGTAGTTGTAGAGCTCGTCGGTGATCGGCCAGCGCTCACCTACGGGTTTCCCGCCATGCTCTGGCTGCACGTGCGTGGATTGCAGCCCGGGCGGGTGATCCTGGAAGTACGCGCCCACCAGTTGCCCGTACCAGGGCCAGTCGTACTCGGTGTCGGCCGCGGCATGCACGCCGACGAAGCCACCGCCGTTGCGCATGAAGCCCTCGAGTGCCGCTTGCTGTGCATCGTCCAGTACATCGCCCGTGGTGCTGGCGAACACCACCACGCGGTAACGCGCCAGATGGGCGGCGGTGAAAGCTCTGGCATCCTCGGTGTGGTCGGCGAACATGCCTTCCGCCGTGGCGATCCGTTGCAGCGTTGCCACGGCCACCGGGATGGATTCGTGGCGGAACTTCGCCGTTTTGGTGAACACCAGGATGCGGTCCGGCGGCGCGGCCACCACAGGCGCCGCGCATGGCAGGCTGGTCAAGAGAAGAGCGGAGAGAAGCAGGCGGATGGCGGTCATGGCCCCGATTCTGCCACGCATGCCATCGCGCACTGCAGCATCGCCGTGGCTCGCGCAGGGCATGGCCTCCCGCCGATAATGGCCGCATACCTGCATCTGGAACCCGCCATGTCCGATCCCCGCCACGACCCGTCCCGCGTCATCCGCGCCCCGCGCGGCGCCACGCTCACTTGCAAGTCCTGGCTCAGCGAGGCGCCATACCGCATGCTGCAGAACAACCTGGATGCGGAAGTCGCCGAAGACCCCACTTCGCTTGTGGTGTACGGCGGCATCGGCCGTGCCGCGCGCGACTGGGCCTGCTATGACGCCATCCTGGAGTCGCTGCGCGAACTCGACGACAACGAGACCCTGCTGGTGCAGTCCGGCAAACCGGTCGGCATTTTCCCCACGCATCCCGATGCGCCGCGCGTGCTGATCGCCAATTCCAACCTGGTGCCGCACTGGGCCACGTGGGAACACTTCAACGAACTCGATAAGAAGGGCCTGATGATGTACGGCCAGATGACGGCCGGTTCGTGGATCTACATCGGCAGCCAGGGCATCGTGCAGGGCACGTACGAGACCTTCGTCGAGATGGGGCGCCAGCATTACGGCGGCAACCTGACGGGCAAATGGATCCTCACCGCCGGCCTCGGTGGCATGGGCGGCGCGCAGCCGCTGGCCGCTGCGCTGGCCGGTGCCAGTTCGCTCAACATCGAATGCCGCCAGTCCAGCATCGACATGCGCCTGCGCACGCGCTACGTGGACGAGCAGGCCACCGATCTCGACGACGCCCTCGCGCGCATCGCCAAGTACACCTCTGTCGGCGAAGCGAAGTCCATCGCGCTGCTCGGCAACGCCGCGGAAATCCTGCCGGAGCTGGTGAAGCGCGGCGTGCGCCCGGATGCTGTCACCGACCAGACCAGCGCGCACGATCCGGTGCACGGCTATCTGCCGATCGGTTGGACGGTGGAGCAGTGGCTGGCCGAACAGAAGGCCGAACCCGAGCGCGTGCGCGATGCCGCCAAGCAGGCCATGCGCGTGCACGTGGAAGCGATGCTGGCATTCCAGAAGATGGGCGTGCCGACGTTCGACTACGGCAACAACATCCGCCAGATGGCGTTCGACCAGGGGTTGAAGAACGCGTTCGATTTCCCCGGCTTCGTCCCGGCCTACGTGCGCCCGCTGTTCTGCCGCGGCGTGGGTCCCTTCCGCTGGGTCGCGCTGAGTGGCGACCCGGAGGACATCTACAAGACCGACGCCAAGGTGAAGGAACTGATCCCCGATGATGCGCACCTGCATCGCTGGCTGGATATGGCGCGCGAGCGCATCAGCTTCCAGGGCCTGCCGGCGCGCATCTGCTGGGTCGGCCTGGGCCTGCGCCACAAGCTCGGCCTGGCCTTCAACGAAATGGTCCGCAACGGCGAACTGAAAGCGCCGGTGGTGATCGGCCGCGATCACCTGGACAGCGGCAGCGTGGCCTCGCCGAACCGCGAAACCGAGGCGATGAAGGACGGCAGCGATGCCGTCAGCGACTGGCCGTTGCTCAACGCGATGTTGAATGTCGCCGGCGGCGCCACCTGGGTGTCGCTGCACCATGGTGGCGGCGTGGGCATGGGCTACTCGCAGCATTCCGGCGTAGTCATCGTCTGCGATGGCACGGAGGAAGCCGACAAGCGTATCGCGCGCGTGCTGTGGAACGACCCGGGCACCGGCGTGATGCGGCATGCGGACGCCGGCTACGACATCGCGGTGCAGTGTGCGAAGGAGCAGGGATTGAAGCTGCCGATGGTCTGACGGTGGAGGCGTGATCCCGCTACGAAACGGCCCGCGATCGCGGGCCGTTTCATGTGTGGCTGCTTCAGTGGCGGTCTGCGGGCTACCCGAAGCGGAGAGGTATGCCGGGACTCTTGGAAAGGCGTGGGGGTGTATGGTCGATTTTCGACCAGCAGCTTCGTCGCCAACAGATCCCTGCCAAAAGGAACTCCAATGAAATACCTCGGCCTTGCCTACTTCACCCCGGAGAAATTCGCGGCGATGAGTCCAAGCGACATCGAGTGCCTGGTGAGCCAGTGCCCTGCATTGGACGAGAAGATGCGCGCTACCGGCAAGGTGCTGGTTTCCGCGTCACTGGGAGATCGGGACGGCTGGGCCACGCTTCATCCGCGAAGTGGCAAGACACATGTCAGTGATGGGCCCTACGCCGAGTCCAAGGAAGTGGTGGGCGGCCTGTTCATCATCGAGGCGGACAACCGTGACGAGGCCTTGCGCATCGCATCCATGCATCCGGCGGCCACGCTGGGCGAAGAGGGAGGATGGGCCGTCGAACTCATTCCCATAGATTTCTTCCTGGCCCGATGAGGTCTTGAGCGCGGTGTTCCGACGCCCGATCTCCATCCACTCATCGACGGCTGCAAGAGGCATCGCGACGATGTCTGTTTCCGACCCAAAGCGGACATCTGCAGGGCCGCTGTAGAGCGGGCTTATCGGGTGCAGGCCTAGGGGCGAGGTCCCTTTGCACCCCGCTTCACCATCGTTTGGACAGCGCGACCCGTATCGTGCGCGGCGCTTGCGGATAGATCTGTGAGAATCCGCCGGTGATGTAGATGCGCTCGTTGGTCGCGTTATCGAGGTTCGCGAGCACGGACCAGCCGTCGCCAAAGGCGTAGCGGGCGTTGAAGTCGACGCGAGTGTAGCCGGGCAGATAAAGAGTGTTGGCGGTCGTCCCGGCCTGCTCGCTCGCGTGGAAGAGGCCGCCGCCCACGGTCAGACCACGGAGGGCGCCCGCGAACTCCCACGACGTCCACAGTGCGGCCTGATCACGCGGGACGCCCGGCAGATCATTACCGACCAGGAACGCGTCGGTGTCCTCGCGGATAGTCGCCTTGATGCGTGCGTAAGACGCGACAATAGTCCAGGGATCTATCGGGCGTGCCGAGACTTCGAGCTCCACTCCCTTCGACTGCAGCTCGCCCGCTTGGATAACCAGGTTCCAGTCCAGCGGATCCGCGACTACCGCGTCGGTTTTGCGCAGGTCAAACGCGGAGACGGTTGCTTCGGCGCGGCCGTCGAGCAGGAGGGCCTTCGTGCCTATCTCGAATTGGTCGCCTCGCGTCGGTCTGGGTGTGATGCCGCGTTCAAGCAAGCCGGCATCAGCCTCGTTGCGAAACGAGCGCGCCCAACTGGCGTAGAACGACAGGTCCGGCGTCGCCATGAAGGTCAGTCCCGCACGCGGTGACAACGGGGTGTCCCGTCGGGTGATCGCCGGATCGATGCCGCCTGTGTAGAACGAGAGCGTGTCAGTGCGCTCCTGCCGCGCGCCCAGCAACAGCCGCCAGCGCGACCATGCCATCTCATCCTGCAGATAGAGCGCGGTGGTCTCGTACTCGTAGCGACTGTCGCCGGCGTCCTCCCAAGAGTCCGGCAGGCCGGTCGGCTTCGGATTCCAGAGGTCGATCGGCTGGCCATAGGCGATACGACCGTCGAGAAATGCAAGTCGGTCGGCACCATGCTCCAGGCCCGCTAGCACTTGGTGCCGCACCGGTCCTGTGTCGAAACGGCCAAACAGCTCAGCTTGCAGCGTGTAGTCCTCTTGCTGCTCCCGATAGCTAACGAAATTGCGGTTCACGGTATTTCCGATGAGACCCGGGAATCCATAGTTGAAGAACTGCTCTTCCGGTACATCGACGTCCGACCAGAACGCACCGAGACGGAACCGCCAATCACCCGTCAGCACGCGGTTGAACTCAACGGCGACGACCTTCTGCTCTTTGACGATCCGCTGGAAGGGCTCGCCGTAGTTGTTGGAGATGGGTACCTGTAGGAAGTGCGCGTCGTTGCCTAGCCCACGGTCAAAGGCCGCGTCGCGATCGATGTACTCCAGCCGCACCAGCAGGCTGGTGGCGTCGTCGGGACGCAACTCGACGACCGGCGATACGTAGGTCTGCGTATGGTCAATGCCGTCGCGGTGGCTGCCTGCATCCTGGCGCCCCACGTTGAGTCGTCCCAGAACCCTGCCGTCGCCGGAGAGGTCGCCGGTGATGTCCCAGCCTCCGCGCAGGAAGTCGTCCGAGCCTGCCGTCACAGACACTTCGCTCGCAAAGGCATCGCGCGGCCGTTTCGAGACGAAGTTGATGACGCCACCGGGCTCGAAGCGGCCATAGAGCGCCGAGGCGGGCCCCTTCAGTACCTCAATGCTCTCGACGCCCTGCAGGTCGGTCTCAGGTTGCGACATGCTCAGCCGCATGCCATCGCGTAGCGTGCTGATCGACTGGAAACCGCGGATGCGGAAGCGCTGGTTACCAGAGAAGCCAATGGTGCGCTGCACGCCGCCGACAGTCTCGACTGCTGCACCGATGTCCGACACCGCCCGCAGATCAAGCAGTGCGCGAGGAACGATGTTCACGGAGAACGGCGTTTCCAGCACGGGGGCACCGGTCTTCGTCGCGGTTTCGCCGGGCACCCGGCCCAGGACCCGGCCATAGACAGTGATCGCATCGAGTTCGGTGGCGTCCGGTTGGCCGGGAACCTGCGCGAGGGTCGCGGTGGCAGGCAGCAGCGCCAGCGCAAGCGCGGCGGTGAGACGGTTGGAAGTCATGGCAATACGCTCCCCGAAGCGAAGAATAGAAAATGATATAACATTTCACTTCAACGGGAGAAGTGCATGTTGCTCGAGCAATCAACGAAGGTGTGGGCAGCCGCTGGATGGGGGTGGTCGTTGGCGATCATGCTGGCGCTTCCGGGATGCGGGGCTCCACAAGATGATCCGGCCCCAACCGCGGCAGAGGGTTCGACGGCCACGGCGATGGAATTCCGCTACGCCAAGAACGTCCGAATCGAGCGCCACGGGAACTACACCGTAGTCAGCGTGAGTGGCCCGGTCGCTGACGGCGGCGGTACCACGCCGACGCAGGACGTGGTGGTTCTCGTTCCCCGCGACACTGCGATGCCGGTATTGCCACGCACCCTGGCTGATGCACCTGTTATACGCACGCCGGTGCGCACGGTCGCAACAAACTCTGGTGCGGACGAGGCCTTCCTGACTCAGCTCGGTATCGCCGATCGCTTGGTCGCGGTCGGTGGAACGGCTTCGTACGACGCCACGATCCGGGCACGCTCGGCTCGCGGCGAACTGGCCCAGCTCGGCTACAACTGGCACGCGCCGCCGAGCCTCGACGTTCTGGTCCGGCGCACGCCCGACGTCTTCCTGATGCGACTGGGCTCGCTTGAGCACGCCGATGCACTCGCCAAGGCCCGTCGGCTCGGGATCCCGGTGCTCCCGACCTTCGCGGAAGACGAGGTGCACTACCTCGGTCGGGCAGAATGGCTGCGCGTTTACGGGCTGCTCGCCGGCGAGGAGGAACGCGCCGGCGCCGTATTCGAGGAGATTTCTTCCGCAGTCGAGAAGCTGCGTGCACTAGCCGCAACGCGCGAACCGACGCCCGTGCTGTGGGCCTACCCCAATGGCGCAGATCGCTGGATCGTGACGGTCCGCGGCTCCGAGGGCGCGCTGCTGGCCGACGCCAATGGCCACAACCTGGCCGCTCGCCCCGAAAAGGCCGGTTCGTTCCCTAGCGATACGATGTCGACCGAGGCACTGCTGCCGTTCGCCGCCGAGGCCGATGTCTGGATTCTCGGAGACATCCACGCGGTCCCACCTCGAAACAGCGGGCTATTCCGGGGACTGCCTGCGTGGCGTAACGGCCACCTCTATGGCAACACAGCCCGCATCGATACTGCGGCAAACGCCTACGACTGGTACCAGACCGGCGTGGTTCGTCCTGACTGGGTCCTGCGCGACCTGGTCAAAGTACTGCATCCGCAACTAGTGCAAGAGCCCTTTGTGTTCCTGAAGCCACTTGCGCAGGGAGAGTTCCGTTGAGCGTGCCGGCACACAAGAGCGTGGCCGGTCCGCACGCCGAAGTGGCACGAACCGGCGTCCTGATCGCCGGCCTGCCGATAGTCCTGCTCCTGGCTGCGATCGCTCTAAGCCTCTCGATTGGCCATGAAACAATCTCACCGTCGCAACTGGCACGTGCGATCGTGGCACTTGGGAGCGATGACCCTGATGCGCGCATTCTTCGCGAACTACGGCTGCCGCGTGTGCTCGCCGCCGTTGCTGGCGGCGCCGCACTCGGGCTCGCTGGACTTCTGCTACAGACCCTTTTCCGGAATCCGCTTGCCGATGGTTGGTCTCTCGGGCTGATGGCGGGTGGCCAGTTCGGCGCCGCAGTTGTATTGGTCGCCGGTGCGGTGGTCGGCCCAGCGGCGTTGGCCGCGATCTCCGGACTGGCTGGGCTCGGCATCGTTGTCGGCTCCGCGCTCGGCACCTTCGCCGTAGCTGCAACCATGGCTATGCTCGCGCGACGGGTTCAGACGGTCACCCTTCTCGTCCTGGGGCTCATGCTCGGCTTCCTCACACAAGGGCTGATCAGTGTGTTGTTGCACTTCACCAGCCGCACGCAGTCGCGGATATTCTCATCCTGGAACGACGCGACGTTCGCCAACATCGCTTGGGAAGACTTCGCTACGCTGGTGCCGCCCGTGCTGCTCGGGATCATGGCTGCAGCGTGGCTCGCCAAACCGCTGACCGCGCTGCTCCTAGGTGATACCTACGCTCGGAGCGTTGGCGTCGACGTGCCCGCGCTGCGGCGGCGAGTCCTCGCCACCGTGATCCTGCTTACCGCGCCGGTCACCGCATTCTGCGGGCCGGTGGCGTTCGTAGGTCTCATCGTGCCGCACTTGGCGCGGGGCTTGGCGCGCAGCGCTCGCATCGGCACGCTGTTGCTACCGTGCCTGTCGCTCGGCGCACTCGTCGCGGTCGTCGCCGACCTGGTAGTGCACCTGCCGTGGCGCCAGCACTTCCTTCACCTCAATGCGGTACTCGCGCTGATCGGCGCCCCGGCAGTTATCGCATTGCTGCTGCGCGGCCGCACTGGCCTGGAGTCCACTCGATGATCCTGCTCGACAGCGATGCGTTGGAGATCGGCTACCGAGGTCGTGCCATCGCCCGGATCGGCCGTGTGGCACTGGCGCGGGGTGAGCTCGCTTGTCTGCTCGGCCGCAACGGTCAAGGCAAGTCCACCCTTCTGCGGACGCTCGCCGGTTTGCAGTCTGCGGTTGCCGGGTGCGCGCGGCTCGATGGCACCGCCATACGGGATCTCACCGACCGCGAACGCTCGCGGCGAATCGCTGTCGTCCTCACCGAACGTCCCGATGTGCCGGCGTTGCGTGTCGTCGACTTGGTTGCGATGGGCCGCCATCCGTACACCGGATGGCGTGGAATGCTATCTACCGCCGACGCAACAGTCGTGAGAGAGAGTTTGGAGCTCGTAGACGGTACGCACCTCGCGGACCGACAGGTGGACAGTCTTTCAGACGGTGAACGGCAGCGCGCAATGATTGCGCGGGCACTGGCCCAGCAGCCGGACTTGTTGCTACTCGACGAGATCACCGCCTTCCTCGATCTACCGAGCCGAGTGACGGTGGTCGAACGGCTTCGCGCGATCGCGCAGACGCGTGGCATCGCCATCGTGCTCTCGAGCCACGACCTAGAACTATCGCTGCAGCTCGCCGACGCTGTTTGGCTGCTGCCAGGAGAGGGGCGATTTGTCGCTGGCGCACCGGAGGACCTTGCGCTGAGCGGAGCGATCGGGCGCGCCTTCGATCAGGACAACGTCATGTTCGACCTCACGACAGGGCGCTTCGAGTCCCCCGTACATGGAGGCGTCGATGTCCATGTTGGCGTTGCCGGTACGGCGGGGGCCTGGTGCGCACGGATGCTCCGCCGCACTGGCTATCACCCGGTCGCCACGGAAGCGGGTGGTTATCCGATCATTCGCCAAGATGCGGATGATCGGTGGCTTCTGAACGATGCACCATCGGTCGACAACCTTGCAGCCCTCGCAGAACTTCTGCGCACGTCGCATCCACCCACAGGCGATGCACTTTCGACAACAGATGGGAAGGAGAGCCCGCTGTGAAACGTTCAGGCCTAGTCTTGCTCCTCCAATCATGCATCTTTGCCGCATGCACCAGTGCGCCCGCGCACGGCGACGGGTTCTACCCCGTTTCCACGGACCATTGGGTTAAGAGTCTAAAGGCTTGATCTTCAAACCCTCGTTGGAGAAGCGGGTTGTGGAGCCGCTCGATGTAATCGAAAACATCGGCCCTGGCTTCTGGCGGCATCAGTCAGCGCCACCGATAGGCCCGCTCACGTTTGAGCTTGCTGAAGAAGCCTTCCGTCACAGCATTGTCGCCGCAGTGACCCACATCGCTCATGCTGCGGACGATGCGGTGATCTTTCAGGAACTGCTGGTGCTCGGCTCTGGTGCATGCTCGCCGCTAGACGATGGCTGGGGTCGCGCAGCGCGATGATGCGCTGGCTCGCCGACGGCGCCTATCGGGTCTACATCGTCCACTTGCCGCTGTTGCTGGCGGTCAAGTATCGACTTCTGGATAGGTAGTTCCACTGGATTGTTAAGTTTGTGTATTCACTCGCCGTCACGCTCCAGGTGTCGTTCGCCCGCTATCAGGTGCTGGTCCGGCAGACGGTGATCCGTAGGCTGTTGAATGGAAAGCCGCGGGTGTCCACAACTCCGGCTGGGATCGGCGGCACGGATACGGTGTGATCGTCGATCACGTTCTGCGATTCCATTCTTGGAATCGATGGGTCCGCGTCGGAATACGCAAAAATTTCCGCAATTTCACGCGGCCTCCACGTACGCCAATCCTGGCTGAAGGTACGTTGCAGCACCGGCCGGAAAGGCCGCTATATTCCCAGCTCCCAGACGAAGGAGGATTGGAAATGTTTACGAACAAGCGATTCATGACGACGGCGCGTGTGCTCGGTGTGGCGATGGTGGCAGGCGCGGCTCTCAGCGGCTGCGCCACTTACGACGACGAGTTCGCAGGGATCAACTCGCGCCTCGATCAGCTCGACACGAAGGTGCAGGGCGCGGCCCAGAGCGCCGACGCCGCGAATCAGTCCGCGCAGCAGGCCAACCAGCGCCTGGATCAGATCGAAGGCCGCGTGCGGCAGCTCGAAGCGGCGCCGCGCCGCGTGCCGCGCGGCTGATCGTGCTTGCACGGTTCGTGACGAATCGTGAGGCCTGGACCCCGGTGGCCGCTGCTGGCCGCCGGGCTTTCGCTTGATACCGGTTTGTTTTGAGGAACTGCGCCATTCGTACGTGCCTACACCCTGCGATCCGTGCCTGCTCTGGCGCGCTGCTGCTGACGCTGGCGTTCGCGAGCTCCGCTGCGCCCAAGGCCGAGCCTGAAACCCAGCAAGCGGCCGCGGTCGCCGACCAGCTTCCGGAAGGCCAGGACGTCTCCGGGACGGTGATCGAGCTTGCTGGCTGGATCGTCGCCACCAAGGACAGCCAGGGCTATCCCTTCGCGATCATCGACAAGTCATCAGCGCAGATCCTGGTGTTCGGTGGTGATGGGCGGCCTCGCGGTGCGGCCCCTGGACTGTTCGGCTCGGCGGTCGGCGACCACACGGCCCCAGGTATCGCCGGTCTCGCGCTTCGCGAGATTCCAGGCCGTGATCGCACGACGCCTGCTGGTCGCTTCGTGGGTGGTTTCGGTCCGTCCATCGACGCGGGACGCGTGCTGTGGGTGGACTACGATTCCGCGGTATCCATCCACCCGACTGCCACCGGCGTCCCGGCCGAGAAGCGTGAAGAACGCCTCGCATCGCCCACGCCCGATGACAATCGCATCACGCACGGCTGCATCAATGTATCGCCCGAGTTCTACGAGCGGATCATGCAGCCGACGTTCGAGAAGGGCGGGGTTTTCTACATCCTCCCGGACAAGGACTCGATCGAGGAGACGTTCCCGGAGTTCGCGCAAAGTCGTGCGGCTGCGCAACGCAGCGACGGAAAACGCGCACGGTCCGCCCGCCGGTAAAGTGCGCGTCGGCGTGTTGCCACTGATGTGTGCGGCAGCGCAGCGGATGGCGGTGCTCGTGGCCTGACCTGTTCTTATGAGGTGCAGCACAATGCCGTGCCTCCTATACAGCGGGGATCCGGTCCGCTGCTACGTATGTTCTTGGCAACTCCTCCATCCACTAGGGTCCAGGAGCATCCGTCCTCAACCCGGGCATCCGTCTCCTCGGCATTTCTGCGTCCAGTCTGTTCAGTGAACAGGTCTGGAAGTTCATCCAAACCGAAGCGGCTTCTTGACTCAGCATGACTCTGTTGTTGGTCCATGCCCGCTTGCGGCGGCAGTTTCGACCGGCCAACGCAACAGCCTGACGATGGCATTCGGTTGGCGTTTCAAGGTGCAGCGCCCTGCATTGTCCCTCGGTCAAGCGTTGGGCGCTCTCAACGAATTGGCCTGCGAGAAGCCCGGCGCGTCGATGGTTTTTTGGGGAAGTCCCGTAGCAGCAGGCCGTTGGTGTTCTAGTTTGAACCGCGCTGCCACGACTCTGCGGATCACGGAAGTGGGCCAGGATGTCCGTGGCCAAGGCGAAACGGCGATGGTCGACCAGTCGCTTGTCGCGGCCCGGGGTCAGCGGCCGGTAAAGCTCATTCGGTAATTGGCGCGCATGCTCAAGCAGGGTACCGCCACCGTCTTTGCATCTTTCGGGTTCACCGCCGTTTTCACGATCATGATGCAACCCTGGCTTCGCGCGAACAGCGTGGCAATCTGACGGTTGCTGCTGCAAAGCAAAAAATCGCCCTCTGTGCGGCCGGGAACGACCAGGTGTTCGACCGAGGCAAGCCGTTCGCGGATGGACACGGTGCCGCTTTTCTTCGCGGCTTCCAGATGCTGCGTGCGCGTTTCCTATGCGGGTGCGGACGCATGCCCGCCTTAAAGTCCTCTTAAATATTGCTGCCTACCTTGGTGGCCAACGTGGACATCATGGCGTCATGGATGCCGATGAAACGGCAGCCCCACTTGATGATTTCCGCATGTTTTTCCCGTGCACGCATTTGCAGGAACGTGTCGTGTCCGTCGTTCGCGGAGCGCGGTCTGTGCCGCGCGGACGCCGCGTCATCCAGCGCGAAAGCTTCATCGCGCTGACCATCCCACCGAGTCACCAGAAGAGGCAAGCATCATGGCGAATTGGACAGCGTCCGACATTCCGCCCCAGACAGGCCGCACCGCGGTCGTCACCGGGACCGGTGGTATAGGGTTCCAGACCGCATTGGCACTGGCGCGGGCAGGCGCCAATGTCATTGTCGCGGGTCGCAACGCGGCGAAAGGCGCCGTCGCGGTCGAGCAGATCCGCCGCGAAGTCCCGGTGGCCAACGTGCGTTTCGGTGCGGTGGATCTTGCCAGCCTCGAATCCATCGAAACCTTTGCGGATACCCTGCGCCGTTCGCATGGCGGCCTGGATCTGCTGGTCAACAACGCGGCAGTGATGGCACCCCCGCGCCGGCTGGAAACATCCAACGGCTTCGAACTGCAGTTCGGCACCAACCATCTGGGGCATTTCGCCCTGACGGGTCACCTGCTGCCGCTGCTGTGCAAGGGCAACCGTCCGCGTGTGGTGAGTCTTTCGAGCGTGGCGGCCAGGAGTGGCGCGCTGGATTTCCACGACCTGCAGTCGGAGCGCGACTACAAGCCCATGGTGGCCTACGGCCAGTCGAAACTGGCGTGCCTGATGTTCGCGTTCGAACTGCAGCGCCGAAGCGTGGCGGGAGGCTGGGGCATCCAGAGCATCGCGGCGCATCCGGGTATTTCCCGCACCGACCTGCTGATCAATGGCGCGGGCGCTGGGAGTATGCCGGGCATGGCGCGCCGCTATCTGTGGTTTCTTTTCCAGCCCGCCGAACAGGGCGCGTTGCCGTCGTTGTTTGCCGGCACCACGCCCGATGCGGAGGGCGGCGCGTACTACGGTCCCGACCGGATGGGCGAGACGCGTGGATTCCCGCGCCCGGCCAGCGTGCCCATGCAGGCGAAGGACCTGGATGCCGCCGCAAGACTGTGGAGCGAGTCGGAAAGGCTGACCGATACGGTGTTCGCGACCGACAGACGGGTGCAGCCGGCTTCCACGCTGTTCGCTGTCTAGCCTGATCGCGAATTTGTGTTGCCATGCCGCACGCGCTGCATGGTGATGTCTCCGCGGCGTGGGACTGTGTCCATGTGCCAGGTCGCGGCTGCGCATGTTCAAGGATCGTCGTCATCACATCGGTCACGCGCTTAAAACAATCTTAAACGTGGAAGACGATTCTTCTGTCAGGCCGACGAGCAAACAGAAGTCTTCGGCCTGATCCCGCAGCAACCTCCTGGCTGTTCTCACCGGTGCCGTTTCTCGCATCGCGGTCCCGATGCAATGCGCGATGCATCGCGGCATGCGGCAATGGCTGGTTTCGATCATCGACGCACCGGCGTCGACGTCCGTTGTCCGATCGTCTGCCCGACAAGCAACAAGCATCCCGTAGCAACCCTCCCCCCATCACTACGCGAGTAAAAAACGATGAGCAATGATCTCTCCATTGAACGCACACAGCCCACGCAAGCCCACTGGCGGCGCCGCGTCGTGGCGATGGCATTGATGCTGGGCGCCATGGCCGGTTCCAGCGCTGCCATGGCGCAGTCGGCGCCGAAGCCCGACTGGAGTCTGGCGGACATGCCCTCGCAGGCCGGCCGCTTCTTCCTGGTGACAGGCGGAACCAGCGGCATGGGATATGAAGACGCCAAGGCGCTGGCCGCCGCGGGCGCACACGTGGTGATCGCCGCGCGCAACGCCGAGCGTGGACGCGAGGCGATGGACAAGATCAGGCAGGAGACGCCGGATGCCAGGCTCCAGTTCGAAGTGGTCGACCTGGCCAACCTGGACTCGGTACGCGCATTGGGCCGGCGTCTCGGTACCACGCTGCCGCGACTGGATGGGCTGATCAACAACGCGGCGGTCATGGCGCTTCCGCAACGTGATGTGTCCGCCGATGGCTTCGAAATGCAGTTCGCCACCAACTATCTCGGACACTTCGCGCTGACCGCGGAACTGATGCCGCTGTTGCGGAAGAGTGCGTCTCCCCGCGTCGTCACGCTGTCCAGCGTCGCCATCCATCGTGGGGGCCTCGATCTCGACAACCTGCAGTCCGACAAGGCCTATGACCCGTACGCGGCCTACGCGCAGTCGAAGATCGCGTGTTTGATGTTCGCCTTCGAGCTGCAGCGGCGCAGTGACGCGGCGGGCTGGGGAATCAAGAGCATTGCGGCGCATCCGGGCATCGCGGTGACCGAACTGGTCGCACGCGGTCCGGGTCTGGACAGCGAGCAGGGGCGCCGATGGGCGGCCGGGAAAGACCAGTTGCATTCGGCGGCGCAGGGCGCCATCCCCACGCTGTTTGCCGCGACAGCGCCCGGCGCCGTGGGTGGTGCCTACTATGGGCCGACGGGCACGAACGAAATGCGCGGTCCGCTTGGTCTGGCCACGGTGCCCGCGGTGGCACAGGACGCCACGGCTGCAGCCCGACTCTGGGACGTGTCGGAAGCGCTGACGGGCGCGCGCTTCCGCTGACATGAGGACGCCGCTTCCAGGATATCCCCATGACTAGCTCCGATGCGCGCGCCGCCGGCCCGCATTCGCCCCTTCGCAGGTGGCAGGCCATGTTCAACCTGCGCCGCGGGGAAGCCGTTCCCGTCCTGATCGCGGCGTGCTTTTTCTTCTTCGTCCTCACCGCGCTGATGCTGCTGCGGCCCGCCCGCGATGCGTTGGGCATGGAACGCGGCATCGACAGCATCCGTTGGCTGTTCATCGGCACGGCGCTGGTGACGTTGGCCGTCAATCCCGCCTTTGGCTGGCTGGTCAGTCGTCTGCGCCGGCTGCACTTCATCGCCGCGACGTATGGTTTCTTCATCGTGGGGCTGGTCGGTTTCTGGGCGCTGCTGATGTTCGCGCCGGAGGCGGTAGGGCAGCGCAGCGGCCAGGTGTTCTACGTGTGGTTCAGCGTGTTCAACCTGTTCGCCACCATGGTGTTCTGGGCGTTGATGTCCGACCGCTTCACCAGCGACCAGGGCGGACGTTTCTTCGCGTTGATCTCCATCGGCGGGACGCTGGGCGCGATCGTCGGGCCCGGGCTGACCTCGCAACTCGCCGAACCGTTGGGAACCGCCAGCCTTCTGCTGGTCTCGGCGGGATTCCTGTCCCTCGGTCTGCTGGCTGCATGGCTGCTGGTGAGGGTGGCGCCGGACCGCACCGGAACGCGTGGCGTACACGCACCCGCGTTTCCGGACGAAGCCGAACGCATCGGCGGCAGCATGTGGGCCGGTGTCCGTTCGGTGATCCGGTCGCCCTTCCTGAGCGGGATCGCCGGCTATGTGCTGCTGATGGCGGTGATGGCGACGCTGGTGTACTTCACGCGCATGCAGATGGTCGCTGATGTGGCCGAAGGTACGGACGCACGTGCCGCGCTGCTGGGCAGCATCGACATGTGGACGCAGATCGCGGTGCTGGTGCTTCAGCTCACCCTGACCGGGCGCTTCATCAAGCGCTTCGGCCTGGGGGTTGCGCTGGCGATCCTGCCGCTGGCGACGGCGCTGGGATTCATCGGCCTGGCGATCTACGGGTCGTTCGTCCTGCTGGTGCTGCTGGAGGCCGCCAATCGCGCGGTGCAGCGTGGCATTACCCGCCCCGTGCGCGAAGTGCTGTTCACCGTGGTCGATCGCGAGGACAAGTACAAGGCCAAGGCGTTCATCGATACCTTCGTGTACCGCGCCGGGGACGTGGTCGGTGCGCAGGCGGAAGGCGCACTCGGCCGGATTGGCCTGGCGCTGGGCGGGCTGGTCAGCGTGGTGGTTCCGCTGGCGTTGTTCTGGGCCGCGCTGGCGCTATGGCTGGGGCGCGCGCATGCGCGACGGGTTCCGCAGGCGCCAGGCATCGTCCCGGACCGCAGCGGCAGACATGCGCACGATGAGCCAGATCTCCCAGGCGTGCCCCAGGGATGAAACGGGCCGGAATGCGCCTTCGATGACGGCGGTCAGGCTTCCAGAGAGTCAACGCCGCATGCGCGACGCCGGACGCCGTGTCATCGTGCGCCGCACGAAGGTCTGCCGCGGCGTCGCGCCCGCGTCGGGTCAGGGACGCCACGCTACCCAGTCGCCAGGGGCCACCGGTTGGACGTCCACCGATCTGTCGCGCGCTGCTGCCCGCAGCCGATCAAGGGCGTCGTCCGCTTCCGCGTATTCCTTCATGCCGGTGACGCCGTAGTGGATGGGCACCAGCGTGCGCGCGCCCATGATGGTGGCGGCGGCGACCGCCTGCTCGGGTGTCAGCACGCCCGGCTGACCGCTGACCGGTTGTCGCCAGCCGAATCGCGCGCCGTTGATCGGAAGGAAGACCGCATCGAATGGCCCGAACTGGCGGCCGATGCGCCACCAGTGGCCGTGCCATAGCGTGTCGCCTCCATGGAAGATGCGGCGTCCGCCAGCAGCGACCACCCACGATACCTGGGTGTCGCCATAACCGTCCGATGCAGGTACCGGCGTGGCGGTGAAGTCACCCAGCAACTGGGGTTCCCACAGTGCACTCGGTCGTGCGCGTGCGCCGGCCGGCATCGGCAACGGCTGTGTCCCTGCCGAATAGGCGAGCATGCCGCCGCGGCCGAGCGCATCCGCCACGGCACGCGCATCGAAGTGGTCCGAATGCGTATGGGTGATCAGCACGCTGGTTTCCCCCACGCTGTCATCCACCGGCACAAGCCGGTCGCCGAGTGCTGTTCCCCAGGCGTCCGGGTTGACCAGCGGATCGATGAACAAGGTCGCCTGCGGCAACTGCAGCCGGATGCCGGCCCACGCCAGGCGCTGGACGCGGAGCGTGGGCGTGGGGCCTGACGCCAGCAGGCTGCCGGAAGGCAGCAGCGCCGCAGCGGATGCGGCCACGCAACCCGCGATGAACCGCCTGCGGCCTTCCATGTGCGGATCACCGTTCATGCGTACATCTCCCGGGATGCGAGGGAGGCATCCAGCGCGAAGATCGCCTGCGACGTGATGACCTCGAGATTGTGCCCATGCCACTCGCGTTCGAACGCCGTGGGCACCACACCCGGTGCAAGGCAATCCTCGATGCGGATCGTCGCGATCCGGTCGTCGGCTTCCACCTCCGATACCTGCGTGCGGGAGCGGACCACGGCATCCCGCAGCTGGTCGAGATAGTGCAGGGCATTGTCGAGCACCATCGCGTCGAACCTGCCGATATGTCCGCCGATCACCGTGCCGCGGCCGAACTGGCGCATCCGCCCGATGGCGGCGCGGAGCAGGGCAGGATCGGCCTTCGACAGGTAGACGATGTTGCCGACGATGTTGTCGCCCGCGCAGACCAGGTCCGCCGTGGGCACGTCCACGCTCAGGTGGTCCATCGTCTTGCCCGGGTTGTGGAGGAAGCGCAGCGCATGCGTGCCCCAGCGGATGGTCATGTTGTCGAACACCATGTCCGGCTCCCGGTAGAGCGCATCCACGCGGCGGTTCTGCGACAGGTAGGCATGGCGATGATGCCGGTGGGCCATCGTCAACGCGTCGGGAAACAGCGACATGCCGGCGATGTGGTCGCTCATGAAATGGGTGGCGGCGAGCAGGCGCACGGTCTTGCCCAACTGCCCGCAAAGCACGTCGCGCAGGCGACCTGCGTCCCGTGCGCTGCCCAGCGAATCGACCAGCAGCACGTCATCGCCATCAATGAACGCGGTGGCGACGGATTGCACGTCGTCGCCGACAAACATCAGCACGTCGGTATGTATTTCTTCGAACTTCACGAGGGTCGCCTTGCCGTGGGTGGCGACATGGTGGCCAACGCCAGCAGTGGCGACAAACGAGTTGTTCTGTCGTTCGCTTAAGAAAAAGTAACGCGATACGATGCCGGCAGCCCCCCGCCGCCCAGGTATTCGTGAAGCTACGTCATCCCGCGCCACTCAATGCGCTCCGCACGTTCGAGGCTGCGGCGAGGAACCTGAGTTTCAATACGGCCGCACAGCAGTTGTTCGTCACACCAGCGGCGGTCAGCCATCAGGTCAAGCACCTCGAGACGTATCTGGGCGTCACCCTGTTCCATCGCGGCAATCGCTCGGTTGAACTCACCGTCGAAGGCAAGGCGCTGGCGGCTGCGCTGGGCGACATCTTCGGGCAACTGGATCTGGCGCTGGACCGCGTGACATCGCACGCATCCGCGGATCTGCGCATAAGCACGCTGGAATCATTCGCCGCCAAGTGGCTGGCGCCGCGGCTGCACCGCTTCCACCGCGCGTTCCCCGATGTCCGCGTGCGTATCGAAACCGGCAACGCGCCCGCCGACTTCGCGCGCGGTGTCGATGTCGCCATCCGCTACGGTCCCGGCGGGTATGCGGGCCTGCATGCGGAACGCCTGATGGAAGCGCCGGCATTTCCCGTCTGTGCGCCATCGTTGGCGCTGTCGCGGTTGCAGGACCTGCGACAGCAGACGCTGCTGCACGACGAAAGCGCGCTGGGCCGGCCCGGCGTGCCCCAATGGGCCGACTGGCTGGAAGCCGCCGGTGTCGAGGGTGTCGATGCAAGTCGCGGCCCGGTTTTCGCCAGCATCTACTTGGCGCAGGAAGCGGCCATCGCCGGGCACGGCGTCGCGCTGGGCATCGCGCCCCTGGTGAAGGAGGACGTGCTCCATGGTCGCCTGCTCCCGCCCTTCGACCACAGCGTGCCCAATGCGTATGCCTTCTGGATCGTGCGACGGGAAGATGCGCGCCCGCGCGCCGAGATCACCGCGTTCTGCGGATGGCTGCAACAGGAAGCGGGCGACGATGCAGCATTCTGGGAAGCGCGACGCACGGATCGGTAAGGGTGTCGCGCCGGCGCGCTTGGGGGCGCCGGTATTTCCCGATGACGGGACGCTTCACGGCCGCCCTGCATACCGGCTGGGCGGTTCGCCCACATGCCGGCTGAAGGCCACGCTGAACGTGCTGGTGGAGCCGTAGCCGACGCGCTCGGCCACGTCGGTGACTGTCAGGCCGTCGCGCCTGAGCAATTCCTTCGCGATCTCCATGCGCCACGCCAGTACGTACTCCATCGGCGGCACGCCGACGGTGCGGGTGAACCGGTCGAAGAACGTCGAGCGGGAGAGCGCGGCGATGTTCGCCAGTTCGCCCACCGTCCACGGGTGCGCGATGCGTGCGTGGATCCGCTTGAGCGCCATCGCCAGCCGCGCATCGCCTAGTCCGCGCAGCAGGCCGGGGGGCGCACTCCCCGCGGTCGTCGAGCGCATGGCTTCCACCAGCAGCATCTCCACCAGCCGGGACAGCATGTACGCATTGCCCGGCTGCTGCTGTGCGTATTCTTCGCCGACCATCTGCACCAGGTGCATGAGCCGCTGCGAGCCTTGCACATGGACCACCGTGGGCAGCAGCGATACCAGCAGCGCGGCGTCCTTCGTGTCGAACAGGAATGCGCCGCCCAGCGAGCGCATGTCCGGCGGTCCGTCGGGATCGCCGTGGCGCAGTTCGCCCTGTCCTCCGGGCACGATGCCGGGATCGATGAAGACCGGCGGCGCCGGCAAGAAGCCTGAAAGCGTGAAGGCCGGCGTGGTCGGCAGCAGCACGAAGTCGCCCGCGCTGATGGTGATCGGGGGGTGCCCCTCCACGGCCAGCCGCGCGCTGCCTTCCAGCACGATGCAGAAGCCGGGCTGGCCGTAGTCGGCATACCGCACGGCCCAGTTGCCCTTGCCGCTGATGACGTTGGCGAACACCGCCTGCGGGTGCAGCAGCTGGACGACATCGGACAGCGGATCACCCATTCCGGACTCCGGCTAAAACAAACAGGACGATGCGTTATCGATCATCCGGAAAGGCTGGCCTATCGTTCCCGCCGAGTCAACTCACCCCGGAGAACGAAATGAAGACTGTCCTGATCACCGGCTGCTCGTCCGGCTACGGCCTGGAAACCGCCCGCCACTTCCTCGCGCAGGGGTGGAACGTCATCGCCACCCAGCGGCATCCGCGCGAAGACCTGCTGCCGCCGTCGCCCCGCCTGCGCCCGCTCGCGCTGGATGTGACCGACACCGAGAGCATCGCCAACGCCGTGGACGCCGCCGGCCTCATCGATGTGCTGGTCAACAACGCCGGCATCGGTCTGTTCGGTGCGTTCGAGGCCACGCCCATGGACACCGTGCGCGAGGTATTCGAAACCAACACGTTCGGACTGATGGCCATGTGCCAGGCCTTCATCCCGCAGTTCCGCCAACGCAGGGCAGGCGTCATCGTGAACGTCACCTCCAGCGCGACGTTGGCGCCGTTCCCGCTGGTGGCGGCGTATACCGCCAGCAAGACCGCAGTCGAAGGCTTCACCGCATCGCTGGAGCACGAACTCAAGGCCTTCGATGTGCGGGTCAAGCTGGTGGAGCCCGGCTATGGTCCATCGACCCGGTTCACCGCCAACGGCCAACAGCGCATGCAGGGCCTGATCCCCGAGGCGTACGAACCCTTCGCCCACAGCGTATTCGCCGGACTGGGCAGCATCACCGCGGTGACTACCGAGGCCGACGTCGCCGAAGGCGTATGGCGCGCCGTGAACGACACCACCGGGCAGCTGCATTTCCCGGCCGGTGCGGATGCGGTGGCGCTGGCGGTGCGGTGAGGCTTGGCTGCACGCGAAGCGGACGCGCGTCCCGCACCCCGTGAGCAGACGCTAGACTGCGCCAGTGTCCAAGAGAGTGAATGCTTGCTCACGTCACGAGCACAACGCCATCACCTTGCTGCCCGAGTCGCAGTCGTTGTGCTGCTGGCGGTGTATGGCGGCCTCAGTCTTGTGGCCTTCTTCCGACCCGATTGGCTTCCCGTCAAGACCATCTGGCACGCGGCGCTACTCGGGCCACCGGCTCTTCTGGTCTGGGGTGGGCACATGCTCGTCGCCTACAGCGCGTGCACCGTGGTCGTCGTCCTGCTGCTCGCAGGGGGCGCGGTCGTCCGCTCCGACGGACTCAGGCTCGTCGCGGCCATGGCGGCGTTCGCCGTGTGGATGGGAGCGGGCTTCTTCTCTGCGTTGTTGTCCGTCTAGGGCTTTCGCCATCGCAGCGCGGTGACCCGTTGGCCGGAGGCGGGCTCAGCGGTCAGAATCGGCATACAAAATCGAAACGGGACGGGAACCGATGCGTGTGGCACCCCAGTGGGACTTCATCAGGATGATCCAGCGCAGTCCATTGCCAGGATTCGCCTTCACGCGTGTGCGGGCCGCTGCCTTGCTGTTGCTCGCAGTGCTGGGCACGCAGGCAGGCCTTTCCGCTGCGGCGGAAATGGATGCCCCGACTGCCGCCACGTCAGGCGCCGTCGTCCAGACCGATGACGTGGCGCTGTTCTACCGCATCTACGATGCGGCGGGCGGAAAGCCGACGGCCGGGCAACTGCAGCGCGATTATTTGGAACAGGGTTCGGAAGGACTGCGCCTGTTCGCCCGTCTGCGCAACACCACGGGGCAACGCATCGCGGATGCCGTGGCACGCGATCCCGCGCTCTACGCCGATGCGCGCCGCTGCCTGGCCGTGCTGCCGCAGGCGCGCGCGCGGCTCGAGAAGGCCCTGCGCGACCTCGGCGGGCTGTACGGCGAGGCGCGCTTCCCGCCGGTGACCATCGCCATCGGCCGCGGCAAGCCGATCGCCATCGGCGCCCCCGATACCGGCATCCAGGTGGGCCTGGAGGCGCTGTGCGACGCTGACTGGCTCAATGCCGACCCTGAGGACAGGATCGTCTACGTGCTTGCGCACGAATATGTCCACGTGCAGCAGGTCAAAGCGCACGAGCTCAGCGACAAGCCTGCGCCGACGGTGCTGGAAATCTCGCTGCTTGAGGGCATCGCCGAATTCGTCGGTGAACTGGTGGCGGGCGAGATCGCCTACGGCCGCACTGCGGCGATGGCGGCGGGCCGCGAACAGGAGATCGAAACCCGTTTCGCCGCGGACATCGACAAGACCGAGCTCAAGGACTGGGTCTACAACACCACGCCGGAGCAGCCCGGCGACCTGGGCTACTGGGTCGGCTACCGGATCGCCAAGGCCTATTACCGCAACGCGACCGACAAGCGCCAGGCGCTGCGCGAGATCCTGGAGATGGACGACGCCCGCGCCTTCCTGGCCCGTAGCGGCTGGCATCCCGGCATGGCGCTGTAAGCGGGAAGGGGGTTTCCCCGAAGGCGCCAGGCCTTGCGTCGGCTGACCCCATGCAGCGTGCCCCGGATGTGTCATGCTCCCAGCGGTCGCAACGACCATGGGAGTACACGTGATGGCCAAGGGCCTGGACAAGAAGAAAGAGCAGAAGAAAAAGCCGGCGAAGACGATGAAGGAAAAGCGCGCCGAGAAGAGCGAGAAGAAGGCCACGCGCGGATTCGCGCCGACCTGATTCGCTCCTGTAGACGCGCACCGGCCGTGTGTTGGGGGGAGCGCGCGAACCCCAACATGCACCCACGTTGCCAGCCGGCATCGGCGCGAGCATGTGGCGTGGAATGGACCTGGCGCGAGGCGGAACCGCTCGCCGCGTGTTGAGCGGGTTGCTGCACTGCCATAGAATGCGTGCACCGCGCCGGTCCTTATACTTCGATGACGCCGCCCTGACCCTTCCTTGATGCATGAAGCTGCCGATCTTCCGGCGGCCGAAGGGTTCTTGTCTTTTACGCGCCACCATGCAACGCGCCTTCGGCGGCGCTCAGGAGTACCCCATGTCTGTCAACTATCCGCTGCGCGAGCAGTGGTTCGGCAATGTCCGTGGCGACATTCTTTCCGGCGTCCTGGTCGCGCTGGCTCTCATTCCGGAGGCCATCGCGTTCTCCATCATTGCCGGCGTGGATCCGAAGATCGGGTTGTACGCATCGTTCTGCATCGCGGTGATCACGGCCATTGCCGGTGGGCGGCCGGGCATGATCTCGGCCGCCACCGGTGCCATGGCACTCCTGATGGTGGACCTGGTCAGGGACCATGGGCTGCAGTACCTGTTTGCCGCGACCATCCTGGCGGGTCTACTGCAGATCGTGGGAGCGGCGTTGCGCCTCAATTCGCTGATGCGCTTCGTATCGCGGTCGGTGGTAGTGGGCTTCGTCAATGCGCTGGCCATCCTGATCTTCCTGGCGCAGTTGCCGGAACTGATCGGCATGCCTTGGACGGTGTACGCGGTGTGCGCGGCCGGGCTGGCCATCATCTACCTGCTGCCCCGTGTGACGAAGGTGGTGCCTTCGCCGCTGGTCGCGATCGTGGTGCTGACCGTCGTCTGCATCTGGCTCGGCCTGGACATCCGCACCGTCGGCGACATGGGCGAACTGCCGGACAGCCTGCCGGTGTTCCTGTTCCCGGACATTCCGTGGACGCTCGATACGCTGAAGATCCTGCTGCCGGTGTCCGCGACGCTGGCGGTCGTCGGCCTGCTGGAATCGCTGATGACGGCGCAGATCGTCGAGGACATGACGGATACGCCGACCGATCGGCGCCGCGAGTGCGCGGGCCAGGGCGCCGCCAACATCGTCACCGGTTTCTTCGGCGGCATGGCGGGCTGCGCAATGATCGGGCAGTCCGTGATCAACGTGTCTTCCGGCGGCCGCGGAAGGCTGTCGTGCTTCATTGCGGGCATCGTGTTGCTGCTGCTGGTGGTCTATGCGTCGGAGTGGGTATCGAGGATTCCGATGGCGGCACTGGTCGCGGTGATGATCATGGTCAGCATCGGTACCTTCCACTGGAAGAGTTTCGCCGAGCTGAAGACCCATCCCCGGACCGCGAACCTGATCATGATCGGCACGGTCGTCGTCACCGTCGCCACCCACGATCTCGCCAAGGGCGTGCTCACGGGCGTGCTGCTGACCGCACTGTCGTTCACCCGCCGGGTGAGCGCGATGCTGACGGTGGACGGTGAGGACGCGGCCGACGACATCCGAATCTACAAAGTGCGGGGCCAGGTGTTTTTCGCCTCCGCGGTCCAGTTCGCGAACAGCTTCGACTACCTGCATGCGACGAAGAAGGTGGTCATCGACCTGACCGGGGCCCACTTCTGGGATACCAGTGCAGTCGCGGCGCTGGATCGCGTGGTGTTGAAGATGCGCAAGCATGGGGCGGAGGTGGAGGTGGTCGGCCTCAACCAGGCCAGTGAATCGCTGGTGGACCAGTTGGGCACGCACCGGGACGGGAAGGCCGGGTTCAGCGCGGGTCACTGAAGCCTGCAGGCCGCCCGCGAAGCCACGTTCGTGCGGAAGGAGCATGCCGGCCGGCCCTTGCGCTGGCCGGCCACGGCTTGCATGGCGTTGCGACAGGGCTGGAGACAGCCGACTGCCGTCGAATCAATCAGGCGTGCGTGCCACCCAGCCGCGGAAGGTGAATCCGGCATAGAACAGCTCGATGTCGACAAAGCCTGCCTCGCTCAGTAGCGCCTCGTCCTGTGCGGGCGACAGCAGCGGCAGGCGCGCGTTGATCGCGGCGGCAGCGTTGACCATGTTCGCCGCCGGAATGCCGGAGGCGACCGCGAAGGCGGCGTAGCGGGAGAGCCAGCTCTGGCGCTTGTCCGCCGCATCGTCAACGCTGTGGTGGGCGACGACGAACGGCGCGCCGGGCTTGAGGCGCCGGCGCACTTCGGCCAGGGTGTGCAGGCGCTGTTCTGCCGACAGGAAATGCAGGGTCAGCAGGCAGGTCGCGCCATCGAACGGACCAAGCGGTGCATCGTCGATGTAGCCTTCGATCAGCGCCGCGCGCGACGCCAGTGGCCCGAGGGTGATGGTGGCCAGCTTCAACATCTCGGCCGACGGATCGACGCCCGTGAAACGCCAGCCGGGCTGCGCGTCGGCGAACGCTTTCAGTTCCAGCCCGCCACCGGCACCGACCACCAGCACATGGCCGTCCTCCGGTACCGATTCTGTCAGCAGCACGCGCGTCATCTGCTGCAGGCCGTGGAAACCGGGCACCTGGCGGACGGGGCCCTCTGCATAACGGGTGACGGCATCGGGGTCGGTGAAGGACATGCGGACGCTCCGTGCGAGGGAAGCGCCATGCTAGCGCGCCCTGCGACCGGCTCAGGGCGCGACGGGCCCGTCGCCCAGGCGCGCCAGTTGCTCCTCCAGTTCCACCTGGCGCGAGATGTCGGTGAACACACCGAACCAACTGCGGCTTCCGTCGGGCGCTGTCCTCGGCATGGCGCGGCTTGATACCCAGCGCCAGCGGTCGTCGAACCAGCGAAGCCGGAAACGGGTCTCGAAGGCATCGCGAGCATGCACGGCGGCCAGCCATTCGGCGCGGACGCGGAGGCGGTCGGTCGCATCCATCCGCGCATACCAGGCCGCCATGCGCGCTTCCATCGTGCAGCCTTCGGGCTCCTGCGGGGCCGGGCTGATGTAGGTCAAGGTGCCGTCGGCGTCGCTGACCCACAACACGTTGGGCCCCAGCTCCACCACGGCCCGATAGACCGCCTCGCGTGCGCGTACCTCTTCCTCTGCGCGCTTGCGGTCGGTGATGTCGATGGTGACCACGGAGACGCCAATGGGCTGCGCGGTCTCGTCGGTCACGCGTGTACCGACGACCAGGAAGGTCTCCTCGCGTCCCGGAAAGCGGAACTCGACGGTGGAGATGTCGCCGCTGTCCAGGATCCGCCGCGATGCCTGCACGATCCAGGCCGCGATGTCCGGTGCATAGACCTGCTGGACGTGCGCTTCGACGATCTCGCTCAACGGCCGGCCCACCATGCGCGCGAACTGCATGTTCGCAGCCGCGTACCGCATGTCCAGATTGAGGAAGGCCAGGCCGACCGGGGCGTTGGTGTAGAGCGAGGACAACTGATGCTGGCGCAGGTAGGGCGACAACGGCAGCGACGCGGGCGACGCCGCGCGCGTGGGTGCCGCCGCCAGCACGCGTGCCACCTCGTCGCCCGGCATCGGCCTGCCGGTCAGCCAGCCCTGCGCGAAATCACAGCCCAGCTCGCGCAGCACATCGGCCTGCGCTTCTGTCTCCACGCATTCGGCCACCACCGGCACCTCCAGGCTGTGGCCCAGTCCGATGATGGCCGACACCACCTTGCGGCTCTCGCGGTCGATCGCCAGGCGCTGGATCAGGCTGCCGTCGATCTTCAGTTCGTCGAATCCGAACCGGCTGAGCCGCACCATGCTGGAGAATCCGGTGCCGAAATCGTCCAGCGACACGCGGATACCGTGGGATTTCAGATAGCCGAAGGCCCGTTCGGCCGCGGGTTCGTCCTCGACCAGCTCGTCCTCGGTCATCTCGATGCAGATGCGATCGAGGGGAAACGACGATTCGGACATGGCCTCCAGCAGCAGGCGCACCGCAGGCGCGTCCTGCAGCAGCGAAGGCGGCACGTTGAATGCCAGGCAGAAACGGCCAGGCCATGCGCCGGCCTCGGCGCAGGCGCGGCGCACCAGGTTCAGGGTCAGCAGCGGCAGCAGCGAGGCCTGCAGCGCGATGGGGATGAAGTCCTTCGGCGGGACGGTGCCGAACTCGGGATCGTGCCAGCGCGCCAGCACTTCCAGCCCGTGGATGGCACGGGTCCGCAGGCAGACGATGGGCTGGTAGGCGGGGAAGATCTTTTCGTGGCACACCGCGTCGGCGATCCGCTGACGGAGCGCGTTGGCAGTGTGGAACGGTGGCGTCGCCATGCAGTTCCCCTGTGCAGCCTTGCCAGACCTTCCGCGTCGTCGGGGTCTCCCCAAACGGCATCGGCCGGAGGTTGCGCGACTTGAGCTACATGGCGCAACGCGCGCGTGCCGGTGACGCCAGTCACCTTAGCGCGTGCCGTGGGGCTGCGGAAAGGGCGTGCCGACGGTCGATGAGATAAGGGCGATTACACAACTGCTTTCGCGCTCAGTGCGGTACGCGGCGCAGCTTCGACACGTCGTAGCCCAGCGCTTCGATCTGGCGGACGCGCGCCTGGTAATCCGCCTCCGGAATCCGCGGCGTGCGCGCCATCAGCCACACGTAGTCGCGCTTGCTGCGTCCCACGATCGTCTGCTGGTAGTCGGCGTCCACGTACGCGATGACGTACTCGGCCTGGATCGGCCAGACGAACTGCATGCCCCACACCGCACCGCCCGTGCCGGGGGTGACCGTGCCGACCGGATGCATCGTCTTCTCCGGTCCGTCCAGCGCGCCCTTGCGGAAGCGGAACGTGGTCTGGATGCGGCCGTCGGGCAGCTTCGCGTACGACTCCACGGCGGCATAGGCCTCGCGCTCGGGGAACGAGGGGATATGCGCGATGACGTACCAGTCGCCCATGAAGCGGTCCACGTCGACCGGTGCGGCCGTGGGGATGGATGGCTTGACGTTGCCGGAGCGACAGGCCGCGGTGGTGGTGGCGACCATCAGCGCGAGCAGTACGAAGGGCAGGGTACGCATGTCAGTGCTCCCGGGTGGGTCGCTGGAAGCGATAGTGCGCGACCAGCCATTCCTGCCCGTCGCGATAGCCGAACAGTTCCGCACAGGCCATCCAGAACATCCGCCAGCGCTGGTTCCACAGCGGCGCTGCCTCGCCATAGGCGGCGCGCAGCACGGCCATCACCTCGCCCCGGTGCGCATCCTGGTTGGCCAGCCAGTGGTTGGCGGTGCGCTGGTAGTGCGTGCCGTCCAGCAGCCAGCGCTCCTGCAGGTGCAGGTGGTCCTGGAAGAACAGCAGCAGGTCGGCCGACGGCATCATGCCGCCGGTGAAGAAATGCCGGCCCATCCAGTTGTCCTCGCCCTGCGTCTCGAACGGATACATCAGGTGTCGGTGGACGAAGATGTGCACGAACAGCGTTCCACCCGGGCGCAGCGCGTCGTGGATGCGATGCAGCAGCGCGGCGTGGTTGCTGACATGTTCGAACATCTCCACCGACACGCAGCGGTCGAAGGCCTGCGGTTCCAGCTGAAGCTGGTTCACGTCGCAGGTGATGATGCGCACGTTGCGCAGGCCGCGTTCGGCGCAGCGCGCCTCGATGAACTGGCGCTGGGAGTGCGAGTTCGAGACCGCGGTGATCCGCGCATTCGGATAGCGCTCGGCCATCCACAGCGTCAGCGAGCCCCAGCCGCAGCCCAGCTCCAGGATGTCCTGGCCGTCGGCCAGCGCGGCGCGTTCGCCGTACAGCGCCAGCATCGCGTCCTCGGCCTGGTCCAGCGTCTCCACGCCCGTGGGGTAGTAGCAACTGCTGTACTTGAGTCGGTGGCCGAGGCAGTGGCGGAAGAACTCCGCCGGCAGTTCGTAATGTTGCCGGTTCGCGGCATCGGTGTGCACGGCCAGCGCGCCCTGGCGCAATGCGCGCTGGCGTTGCGTCAGCAGCGCCGACTGCGCCTGCTGCCCGCCCGCACGCTCGTCGCGCAGCCGCTGCGCGCACAACCGGCGGATGCCGGCACGGATCAGCGCATCGGGCAACAGGCCGCGTTCGGCCAGGCCCAGCAGGCCGGGAGCGGCCCGGTCGGCGGCCAGTTCTTCCACCATCGCGTTCATCGTGTCGCCTCCTTGGTGGCGGGTTTGGGAAACCAGGGGAGCAGCATCGGCGTGGTGCGCTGGTACTCGCGGTATTCGTCGCCGCGGGTGCGCAGCGCCTGCGCCTCGGTATAGGGAATGCCGCTGATCCAGCGCAGGAACACGTACATCACCACCGGCCCGCACCACGACAGCCACGCCCAGGGTGAGCCGATGGCGAGCGCGATGTAGGCGAACCAGTGCAGCCACTCGAAGAAGTAGTTGGGATGGCGCGAGTACCGCCACAGGCCCTCGCGGCAGGTCCTGCCGCGATTGGCCGGATTGGCGCGGAAGCGCGCCAGCTGGCGGTCGGCGATGGCCTCGCCGGCCACGCTGCCCCCCCAGATCGCCACCGCCAGCACGATCCACGGCCATGCGGCGTCGACCGGGCTGCGCGCTGCAGCGGCGAAGGGCAGGGCGAACAGCACCACCAGCAGGGCCTGCGCCATGAAGAACAGGAAGAACTTGCCCTGGTGCCCCTGCCAATGTTCGCGCAGGTAGCGGTAGCGTCCATCCTCAGCCTCGCTGCGCACGCGATGCCACAGGTGCAACGCCAGTCGCGCACCCCACGCCCCGCCGAGCACCGCCAGCGTGGCGCGCGCCTGCCAGGCACCGTCGCCCAGCAAAGCCAGCAGCACCGCGCTGCCACCCACGCACGCCGACCACAGCACGTCGACGATGCCCGCATTCTCGTGGCGCCGCTGCCACAGCCAGCCCAGCGTCATCACCGCGGCGGCCACCAGGGCCACCCAACCCAGGGAGTGCGGGAGACTCATGCGGCCCCCGACGGGTGGCCGGGGCGGGCCATCAGCAGATGGGACACGCCGATGGACCGCTCCAGGAAGCCGCCTTCGCAATAGGCCAGGTAGAACTCCCACAGGCGGATGAAGCGCTCGTCGAAGCCCTGCGCGCGTACTTCGGCCAGTCGGATCATGAAGCGGCGCCGCCAGGCCCGCAGCGTGTACGCGTACGACAGGCCGAAGTCCTCCTGGTGGACGACCTGCAGGTCGCTGGCTTGGGTCTTCGCGCCGTACATGGCGTTGAGCGAAGGAATGAAGCTGCCGGGGAAGACGAAGCGCTTGATGTAGTCCACCGAGTCGCGCGCCTGCACGTAGCGGTGATCCTCGATGGTGATGGCCTGCAGCAGCGCCTGTCCGCCCGGCCGCAGCAGACTGTCCAGCTTGCCGAAGAAGGTGTCCAGGTACTGCGCACCGATCGCCTCGATCATCTCGATGGACACCAGCTTGTCGTATTCGCCCTGCAGGTCGCGGTAGTCCTGCAGCAGCAGGGTCACCCGGTCCTGCAGGCCGGTCGCGGCGACGCGCGCGCTGGCCAGTGCGTGCTGTTCGCGCGAGATCGTGGTGGTGGTCACATGCGCGCCATAGTGGCGCGCCGCGTGCAGGGCGAAGCCACCCCAGCCGGTGCCGATCTCGATCACCCGGTCGCCGGGCGACAGCGCCAGCTTGCGGCACACGGCATCGAGCTTGCGGTACGAGGCCGTTTCCAGATCCTCGTCCGGGGAGGCGAACATCGCCGAGGAGTACATCAGGTCCGACGACAGGAACAGGGCGAAGAAATCGTTGCCGAGGTCGTAGTGCGCGGCGATGTTGCGGCGGCTGCCCTCGCGTGTGTTGCGCCGGAGTGCGTGCCAGCTGCGCAGCGCCCAGCCCCCCAGCCGCGCGAGGCCGCCTTCCATGCCGTCCAGCAGCTCGCGGTTGCGCACCAGCAGGCGTACCAGCCCGACCAGGTCGTCGCACCGCCACTGGCCGGCGATGTAAGCCTCGCCCGCGCCCACGCTGCCCTGGGCCGCAACGGCGCGGTAGAACACGGGATCGTCGATCCACAGGTGCACGGCGGGCAGTGCATCGTCGCCGGCACGGCCGAAGCGGTGCTCGCCCAGCGCGTCGCGGACCACCAGCACGCCGTGGTCCAGCGCATCCAGGCGCGCCAGCAGCTGCGACCGCAGCAGGCGATCGAGCGCGCTGAAGGACGCTGTGGCAGGGAGGTCGGCGATCTCGTTCATGGGGTCTCGCGGGCAAGGGAAGGATGGTCGTGGACGGGCGTGCGCTTGAGCCACAGGCGCAGCGCCTGCCAGTGGATGCCGGCCACGACCTGCGCGGTCATCAGCGGGTAGCGCCACAGCACGCGCGCGAGCGAGGCGCCGTCCAAGGGTCGGCGCAGCAGGGTCAGGGTGGCGTCAAAGGCGCGCCGTCCTTCGCGGTCGACCTGCATGTGCACGCGCAGGGCGTCTTCGGGTGGCGTGAAGCGCCAGCGGTAGGCGCAGTCCATCGGCAGGAACGGCGATACGTGGAAGGCCTTGTCGAAGCCCCATTCCCAGCCGTCGCCGTACGGCACGCCGTCGCGTATCGACAGCACGTAGCTGTGCCGTTCGCGCCAGGGCGTGTTGGTGATCTCGGCCAGCACGGCGTCCAGCGTGGTGCCGTCCGGCTGGAAGCAGTAGTAGAAGCTGACCGGATTGAAGACGTAGCCGCCGTAGCGCAGGTGCGTCAGCAGGCGGACCGGGCCTTGCGGCCGATGGCCGAGCGCGCGTTCGACGCGGTCTCGCACGGCCTCGGCCAGTGGCCGGTCGTGCGGTGCCAGGTAGTCGCACCGGCGGAACTCCGCCAGGTTGCGGCGATCCACCGACCACAGCCAGCGACGATCGAACACGGTATCGACTTCGTCCAGGTCCAAGTAGAGCTGCGCCATGCGATAGCGGAAGGCGTGCGCACGCGGCGAGTGCCGGCGATGCCGCACCCAGCCCTCGTACACCGCGCTTGCAAGAGGTGCGTTCACGCGCTCACCGCTTCGGCGTCGCGCCGGACGGCCGTTGCGGCGGTCAGCGCCTCGATGGCATCCACCACGTCGCGCGCGCTGCGGATGCCGTCCTCGTGGAAGCCCCAGCCCCAGTAGGCACCGGCGAACCATGTGCGGCGGCGACCCTGGATCTCTTGCCTGCGCCGCTGCGCGGCGACCATGCCGTGGTCATAGACCGGGTGGCGGTAGTGCATGCGCTTGAGGATGCGCGCGGGATCGATGGCGTCGCTGCGGTTGAGCGTGACCACGAACGGCTCGGGAGACTCCAGGCCCTGCAGCAGGTTCATGCAGTAACTGACCGTGCACTGCGCCGAAGGGTCGCGGGGCACATGCGCATTCCATGCCGCCCAGGCTTTGCGTTCGCGCGGCAGCACGCTGGCGTCGGTGTGCAGCACGGTGTCGTTGGACTGGTAACGGATGGCGCCGAGGATCGCGTGCTCGCTGGCATCTGCGTCGTGGAGCAGCGCAAGTGCCTGGTCGCTGTGGCAGGCCAGGACGACATGGTCGAAGCGTTCGCGGCCGCACAGCGTGTCGAGTTCGACACCATCGGCATCGCGCCGTACCGCCAGCACGGGCGTGGACAAACGTTCCTGCACGCGCCAGCGAAGACGCAGCGCCTCGACGTACGTCGCCGAACCGCCGGCCACCACGCGCCATGGCGGGCGGGTGCCCAGCGTCAGCATGTGGTGGTTCGCCATGAACTGCACCAGGTAGCGCGCAGGGAACGCGAGGATGCCCTGCGGCGGAGACGACCACAGGGCCGATGCCATGGGCACCAGGTGTTCATCGCGGAATGCATCGCCGTAGCCGCCGGCCTGCAGGTAGTCGCCGAGCGTGGGTCCCGTCTGTTCTCCGGCCAGCAATGCAGGCGCCTCGCGGTAGAACCGTGCCAGGTCGCGGAGCATGCCCCAGAAGCGCGGCGACAGCAGGTTGCGGCGCTGGCAGAACAGCGTATCGAGCGAGGTCGCGTTGTATTCCACGCCACTGCGCGCGCCGTGCACGGAAAAACTCATTGTGGTCGGCTGCGAGGCCACGCCAAGCTCGTCGAAGAGCCCGCACAGCAGCGGATAGTGGTCGGGGTTGAACACGATGAAGCCGCTGTCGATGCGGTACTCGCGGCCGGCCTGTTCAACGGCGTGGGTGTGCGTGTGTCCGCCGAGATAGTCGTTGGCTTCGAACAGCGTCACTTCGTGCCGCTGCGACAGCCACCAGGCCGATGCCAGACCTGCGATGCCGGATCCGATGACCGCGATGCGCATGCTCAGCGCCTCGCCTTGGCCAGCACCCATGCGGGCACCGGCTTGAGTTCCTGCACCAGGCCGAACAGGGCGAGCAACCGCAGTCCGTACCACGTCAGGTCGATTTCCCACCAGCGGAACCCCTGGCGCGCGGTACCTGGAAAGAAGTGGTGGTTGTTGTGCCAACCCTCGCCGAAGGTCAGCAGCGCGAGCCAGAGATTGTTGCGGCTGTCGTCGCGGGTGTCGAAACGGCGGCGGCCGAACCGGTGCGCCAGCGAATTGATGGTGACCGTGGCATGGAACAGCACCACGGTGGACACGAAGAAGCCCCACACCAGCAGCTGCGGACCGTTCGTCCCCCACTGCGGCGCCACGTACTCCAGCAGTTCCCCGACCGCATACAGGCTGGCGGCCAGCAATACCGGCACGACGGTGTCGTAGCGGTCCAGCCAGCGCAGTTCCGGATAGCGCGCAAGGTCGGGAATGCGTGCCCAGTCCGTACGGAAGCCGCCGCGGGTGAGGAACCAGCCCGCGTGGCTCCACCAGAAGCCGTGTACCGCAGGCGAATGCGGGTCCGCAGAGGTGTCGGCATGGCGATGGTGGTTGCGGTGGTGCGCAGCCCACCACAACGGCCCGCGCTGCACGCTGGCGGCGCCGATCAGCGCGAACACGAACTGCAGCACGCGCGAAGTGCGGAACGTGCGGTGCGAGAAGTAGCGGTGATAGAAGCCGGTGATCGCGAACATGCGCACGGCGTAGAGCGCCACCGCCGCGATCAACGCGACAGGCGATACGCCTATCCACAGCACGGCCACGCACGCAAGGTGCATGCCGATGAAGGGGACGGCACGCAGCCAGTCGATCTCGCGGGCGCGGCCTGCGTCTTCGTCATTCGCCATCTGCGTATCAAACCAGCGGCGCATTGCCGCCAGACCGCGTGCGACCAGCGTGGAGGGGGATGAAACGCTGGCCGGCATTGCTGGGTCTCCGCTGCATTCACGGCACATACGTGCGCAGGCGGTGATTGGATGCACGCGATACGACGCTCAGGGCGTGCACCGCTGCACGAGCGGCGTGGCGAGTACGCGCTGCAGGGCGCCGGCATCGGCGGGTTTGGGGGGGTCGGGAAACACGATACGGACGTCCTGGTGCCGCCCGGTGCTGTCGCGGATGGTGGCGATGCCGGCGAACTCCAGCAGACGCCGGTCCGCGTCCGCGTAGGTCAGTTCCATCGAAGGCGCAACGAAGCCATACCAGCGGTCCAGTCGCATCGTCATGCGCTGCGCGGGAATGCCCTGCCATCGTGTGGAAGGCCCGGGCTGCAGGCGTACCGGCACGAAGGACATCCGGCTGGGCAGCAGGAACGGCTGGGTCACTTCGTCGCCCGCGCGAAGGGTCGCCCAATGCCGGCGCACGCTGGCATCGAAACCCGCATCGATCACGCCATCGGAGGGTACGGCCAGCGCACGCTCCTTCAGTGGAGCGCGGGCATCCGCCCGGACGTAGACCACGCGCCCCTGCGGCCCGCTGCGCACGCCTTCGCGATAGCCATCCCGGGCATCCTGGAAATCGAAGTCCGGTGCCTGGGCCACGGCACGCTCGACCACGGTCTTGCGCGCGAATGCTCGGCCATCGGGACACCGATACAGCACCAGCCGGCGAGCCGTTCCCTCCTGCCGGTAACGCCAGTGCGATTCGCGGTAGAGCAGCGTTTCGCCCTTGCGGGCATGGGCCTGGGCTTCCTGGTGCTGGATGTCGGTGTCCGCACGGGCGGGACCGGCCGCACAGGCGCCGATGGCGCCCATCGACAGCGCGAGCAGGTGGCTGTGTATGGACATGCGTCTGGATTCCCGGGGCTGGACCGGTTCGTCCTACGCCGCACGGGGCAGGGCGGATGCACCCGGGCATCGGATGACGCCGCATCCAAACGGCGGTCCCGCCCGTACATACGCCCATCACGACCAGCAACGGGGCTTGGCATACCATGCCGTCCGACTTCACAAGGATCACGTCGCCCCGCGGGGCGGCACGGCCGGTGTCCACGCCAACGCCTTCCACACGGGATACGCATGACTGGACCCGCGAGATGATCGCGGTCGCGCGCTTGCGCGACCGTGGCAGCTTCATGCGGATCTACGATCACTTCATGCCGCGGCTGTGCCTGTACCTGCGGGGGCTGGGCAGTCCCGAGGCGGTGGCGGAAGAGCTCTCGCAGGAGGCGCTGCTGCGCCTGTGGCAGCGGGCAGCCATGTACGATCCGCAACAGGGCGCGGTGTCCACCTGGCTGTTCCGGATCGGCCGCAATCTGCACATCGACCGCGTGCGGCGCGAACCCGGCTGGGTGCAGGTGCTGGAGGATGCGTGCCAGGGCACGGACGAGGAGTTGGCCCGGCCCTTCACGTCGGCGGAGGACTACGCCGAGCACGTCCACCTGCAACGCCGCATAGAGGAACTGCCGGCGGTGCAGGCGAGGTTGATGCGGATGTCGTATTTCGAAGCCAAGAGCCACCAGGAAATCGCCGACGAGCTGGGCATGCCGCTGGGTACGGTGAAGTCGCACCTGCGGCGCGCGTTCCTGCGCCTGCAGGGCCAAGTACGAGGTCAGTCGTGAATCCGCACCATCATCTCGATCCCTCCACTCTGCTCAGCTACGCGGCGGGGGCGCTGACCGTCGAGATGGCGATCGTCGCCGCCACGCACTTGGAAACCTGCCCGCACTGCCGCGCGCGCGTGGAGGAGGCCGAGTGCATCGGAGGGCAGCTGATCGAACACCAGCAGCCCGGACCGGGCGCCCCGGACGAAGGACAACGGGCCGTCCTGCGCGAGGCGATGCTGCGTCGCCTCGATGACGAACCTGTCGTGGTGGCACCGCCGCCGCCGCGCGCCGCGCCGTACGAGGCGGACGATCGCCTGCCGGCGCCGCTGCATCCCTATTTCGGCACGTCCTACCGTGCCTTGAAGTGGCGCTGGATGGCGCCCGGCGTGCATTGCATCCGGGCGACGGGTACGCCGACAGGCACGCTGCTGATGCTGAAGATCGGCCCCGGCCGCAGCATGCCCGTGCATAGCCATGGCGGCACCGAACTGACCCAGATCCTGCGCGGCGCCTACCACGATGCGCTGGGCCACTTCGCCCCCGGTGACGTGGCCGACCTGGACAGCGACGTCGAGCACCAGCCGGTGACCGTGCCCGGCGTCGCCTGCATCTGCGTTTCCGCGCTGGATGCGCCGCTGCGTTTCCCGGGCTGGCTGGCGCAACGCCTGCAGCCGCTGTTCAAGCTCTGATCGAGGCCCTCTGGTCTGTCCGGCACCTTGTGTGCCGGGTGTGCGCGTGCTCGCCACAAGCGCGGCAGGTCCCGCAGGCCTGCGTTCCAGGTCAAGGTGCTCGCGGACCGGTACTGCGTGCATCTTGCGCGGTAACCGGTACACCTTGGTCTTGCAAAATAAGAACCATTCGCATTTAATGACCGCATCGCGCGATGTCGCGGGCGGGGATGTCGTTGCCCGCCACGGCTGCGCCGCTTCCTTCCCCTCCCCCGAC
>NZ_CAMPJD010000037.1 GCF_946886695.1 uncultured Pseudoxanthomonas sp.
CCGGCGTCGACATCGCGCTGTACTGCTGCGGCGCCTACCGCGCCATGAACAAGGCGGCGCTGAACTTCTACGAGACGGTGCGCCGGGAAGGTACCCAGAAGACCATCATCGACACACTGCAGACGCGCGCCGAACTCTACGACTTTCTCGGCTACCACGCCTACGAGGACAAGCTCGACACCCTGTTCTCGAAACAGAGCGGCTGATTCCGCACGCCGACTCGCGCACACACCATCACTCAACGGGAGTCCACCATGAGCGAAACCGCGCCTGCCCCCGGCTTCAAGCCGAAGAAATCCGTCGCCCTGTCCGGCACCGCCGCCGGCAACACCGCACTGTGCACCGTCGGGCGCACCGGCAATGACCTGCACTACCGCGGTTACGACATCCTCGACCTGGCCACGACCAGCGAGTTCGAGGAAATCGCCTACCTGCTGGTGCACGGCAAGTTGCCCAACTGCGCCGAACTGGCCGGGTACAAGGCCAAGCTGAAATCGCTGCGCGGCATCCCGGCCGCGGTGAAGGCCGCACTGGAAGAGCTGCCGCCGTCGGCGCACCCGATGGACGTGATGCGCACCAGCGTGTCCGTGCTGGGCTGCGTGTCACCGGAAAAGGACGACCACAATCACCCGGGTGCGCGCGACATCGCCGACAAGCTGATGGCGTCGCTGGGTTCCATGCTGCTGTACTGGTATCACTGGAGCCACAACGGCCGCGCGATCGACGTCGAAACCGATGACGACTCCATCGGCGGCCACTTCCTGCACCTGCTGCATGGCGAGAAGCCGCGCGAGTCGTGGGTGCGGGCGATGCACACCTCGCTGATCCTGTACGCCGAGCACGAGTTCAACGCGTCCACCTTCACCTGTCGCGTCATCGCCGGCACCGGCAGCGACATGCATTCGTGTATCACCGGCGGCATCGGCGCGCTGCGCGGCCCGAAGCATGGCGGCGCCAACGAGGTCGCGTTCGAAGTGCAGAAGCGCTACGAGACGCCGGATGAGGCCGAGGCTGACATCAAGGCGCGTGTCGAGCGCAAGGAAGTAGTAATCGGCTTCGGTCACCCGGTATACACCGTCGGCGACCCGCGCAACGGGGTGATCAAGCAGGTGGCGAAAGACCTGTCGGCCGAGCAGTCGAACATGAAGATGTACGACATCGCCGAGCGCCTGGAGTCGGTGATGTGGGACATCAAGAAGATGTTCCCGAACCTGGACTGGTTCAGTGCGGTCAGCTACCACATGATGGGCGTGCCGACGGCGATGTTCACGCCGCTGTTCGTCATTGCCCGCACCAGTGGCTGGAGCGCGCACGTCATCGAGCAGCGCATCGACGGCAAGATCATCCGCCCCAGCGCCAATTACACGGGGCCTGAGGATCTGGAATTCGTTCCGCTGGACCGGCGCTGATCGAAGCCGAACCCGCATGGCACCAACTTCCCCTCTCTCGCTTGCGGGAGAGGGCAAAGGGTGAGGGCGTTTTTTTTGCCGGCCCGGAAGACCTGGCCTTCGTGCCGATCGACCAGCGCTGAGCCGGGCCGGGGGTATTGCGGGGCCGTTTCGACGAAGGTCGGGCGGCCCCGTGTCGTTTGTGTGACCCGTGTGGCAGCCGGGAACAGGCCCGCCGGGTTACTACTTGCGGTCGCAAGGGGTGCGTCGCAGCGAGCGGGAGGGGCCCGCCGCGCGGCGCTGGGGGACGCCATGCAGACCATGTGGTGCAAGACCGAGGCCGGACGCAACGAAATCCAGCAGCGCACGCGCAAGCTGCCGGCGGGGTTGCGTTCCATCCTGTTGCTGGTGGATGGCCAGCGCAACGACGAAGAGCTGCGCGAGATGATGAGCGGACTGCATGCGCCCGACGACGCACTGCAGCAGTTGGCAGCCGACGGATTGATCGAGCGGCGCTCGGGCGCGGCGTCGCTGCTGGCCGCCGTTGCCGCGCCGAAGGCCGGCGACGGGACGCAGGCGACGACGATGACATCCGCCGAGCGCTACAACCTGCTCTATGCGCGGATCACCGACGACATCCGTTCGCACATCGGGCTGAAGGGCTACTTCCTGCAGCTGAAGGTCGAGCGTTGCGCCGACGCGGACGAACTGGCCGCACTGTTGCCCGACGTGGCCACGGCGCTGACGAAGGCACGCGACCACACCTTCGCCACGCGCTGGCTGGAGGATGTGCGCGCGTCGATGGTCTGACGCGCGCGCCGCCTGAAGGTCACGCCAGACCTTCGGCCCTCAAGGCGGACTGCACGCCGGCATCGGCGTCCATCCTCTGCTTGAACGCCGCTATGTTCGGCAGGTCCTTCAGGTCCACGCCGGTGCGCTCGGCCCAGCGCAGCGTGATGTAGAAATACGGATCGGCGAAGCTGCGGAACCCGGCCAGCCAGTCGCGTCCTTCCAACTGCTTCTCCGCGGTTTCGAACAAGCCCCGCAGGCGCTTGCGGGCGGCGACCTTGATCGCATCGAACTGGGTTTCATCACCGATGAAGCGCGCCGGCCCGAACAACGGGTGGAACGCCGGGTGCAGATCGGAGTTGACGAACGACAGCCAGCGTGCCGCCTGCGCGCGCTGCTGCGGCGAGCCATCGCCGGCGAGGCGCGCCTGCGGATACGTGTCGGCGATGTAGCCCATGATCGCCGCGTTCTGGGTCAGCACGAAGTCGCCATCGACGATCGCCGGCACTGCGCCGGTGGGATTGATCGCCAGGTACGCGGGCTCCTTCATCTCGGCGGCCGTCATCACCTGCACCTCGAACGGCTGGCCGGTCCATTGCAGCGCGATGTGGTCGGCGGTCGAGCACGCGCCGGGCTTGGTGTAGAGCTTCATGGTGTTCCCGTGGAAAAGAAAAGACCCGCGATTATCGCGGGCCTTGGATGCTTGCAGCGTGGTGTGGGGTGCAACGGATCGTGTCACGTGCGAACCATGGGTATCGCGGCGGTTTGCCCTCACCCCTTGCCCTCTCCCGGAGGGGCGCCCCCTGAAGGAATGGCTATGGTGAATTCAAGCGCGTCGCAACGCGCCCGGATAGAGAAGGGCTTGGGTTACTTTCAGGAGCGGGGCTTGAGCTTCTGCACACGCAGGAACGTGTGATCACCGATGGTGGCGACGTGGTACGCATTGCGCCAGCTCGGGCTGGCGATCTGGTGCGCCATGAAGTGGCTGGCACCCGGCACGATCTCCTTGCGCTGGCCGGGTGGCAGGGCCCAGTTGCGCTCGGCGTTCAGGGCGACGCTGACCGACTTGGCCCAGGCGTCCGGATTCTTCAGGCGGGTGTTCGGGCCCACGATAGTCGGAGCGAACTGCTTGCGGGCGGTGACCACGGAGCAGACGGAATCGCCCCACAGGCCGCTGTCGCGGCGGCGCAGGGCGACCTCGGCGACGGCCTGCTGGCCGCGGAGGGTCTGGTCGCGGGCTTCCAGGTACACGGTGGTGCTGAGGCAAAGCGAATCGGCGGCCGGCTGCGGCAACATCTGCGACAGCCATAGGATCCAGGCCAGTTTCATGGGAACTCCTTGCTCCGTCTTTCCCGCGCCCCTGCCTCTCCCGTTACGCAGGGAAGGACATCTGTGGGACAGCGGCTAGGGCGTCATGGGGAGGCAGCCTTCACACGGGCTGCCCGGGGACCGGCAAGGCCGGACCAGAGGGGTCCGAGCGCCGGGCTCAACCCGCCTGAGACTGGGCGGCGGGCCGGAAAGTGGGCGCAAGGTAGGCGGGGGAGACCCAACTCGGCCTGAACGGGTCGGCTTGACGGAAAGGGGGGCGGTCTGGCTGGAAGTGTGCCTGGCGTCGCACAAAGCGGCGGTGCGGCGCCCGTAAATTTTCCGGAGACATCGTAGAGCTGAGCTTGCTCCGCTGCTTGGGGGCGGACGTTTTCAGCAGCCCGGACGTTGCGGAGTCGAGCAAGCCCGACTCTACGGCTGGCGATCGACTTACAAACCGGCGGCCAGCCGGCTGCCCTGGTCGATCGCGCGCTTGGCATCCAGTTCGGCGGCCACGTCGGCACCCCCGATCAGGTGCGGTGCTTTACCCGCTCCGATGAGAGCAGCGTGCAGGTCCCGGCGCGGCTCCTGGCCTGCGCAGACCACCACATGGTCCACCGGCAGCAGGTGCTCCGCGCCATCCACCTTGATCCGTAGGCCTGCGTCGTCCACGCCCAGGTACTCCACGCCGCCCAGCATCTTCACCTGCTTGGCCTTCAGCGTGGCCCGGTGCACCCAGCCGCTGGTCTTGCCCAGTCGGGCGCCAGGCTTGCCCGGGCTGCGCTGCAGCAGCCAGACCTCGCGCGTCGGTGGTTCCGGTCGCGGTTTCACCAGACTGCCGCGGGCCTCGAAGGTCGGGTCCACGCCCCATTCGGCCATCCAGCGGGCCGGGTCCAGCGAGGGCGAATGGCTTTCGTGGGTCAGGTATTCGGCCACGTCGAAGCCGATGCCGCCGGCGCCGATCAGCGCGGCGCGTGCGCCCACCGTCACCCGGTCAGACAGCACGTCCACATAGCTGACGACCTTGGCGTGGTCGGCGCCTGGGAAGGCGACCTTGCGTGGCGTGATGCCGGTGGCCAGCACAATCTCGTCGAAGCCGGCCAGGTCGGCCGCCGTGACCGGCGTCGACAGTTTCACATCCACGCGCGTCTCCTCGAGCCGGTGACGGAAGTAGCGCAGGGTCTCGTGGAATTCCTCCTTGCCTGGAATCCGCTTGGCATAATTGAACTGCCCGCCGATCTCGTCGGCCGCATCGAACAGCGTCACCCGGTGGCCGCGTTCGGCGGCGACCGTCGCGCAGGCCAGGCCGGCAGGACCGGCGCCGACCACGGCGACGGTCTTCGGCGCGAAGGTCTTCTGATACGTCAGGTCCGTCTCGTGGCAGGCGCGCGGGTTGACCAGGCAGCTGGCCAGTTTGTTTTCGAACACGTGGTCCAGGCAGGCCTGGTTGCAGGCGATGCAGGTGTTGATGGCCTGCGGCGTGCCTGCACGGGCCTTGGCCGCCCAGTGCGGATCGGCCAGCAGCGGGCGCGCCAGCGAGACCATGTCCGCCTTGCCGGAGGCGAGGATGCCTTCGGCCACGTCCGGCATGTTGATGCGGTTGGTCGCCACCAGCGGCACGCGCACATGCGGCTTGAGCTTGGCGGTCACGTCCACGAAGGCCGCGCGCGGTACCGAGGTGACGATGGTCGGTACGCGTGCCTCGTGCCAGCCGATGCCGGAATTGATGATGGTCGCGCCGGCCGCTTCGACGGCCTTCGCCTGCTGGACGATCTCGTCCCACTGGTTGCCATCCTCAACCAGGTCCAGCAGCGACAGGCGGTAGATGATGATGAAGTCCGGGCCGACGGCCTCGCGCACGCGCCGCACGATCTCCACCGCGAAGCGCATGCGCTTCTCCGGCGTACCACCCCAGGCGTCGTCGCGCTTGTTGGTGCGTGGCGCGGTGAATTCGTTGATGAAGTAGCCTTCCGAACCCATGATTTCCACGCCGTCGTAGCCAGCGTCGCGCGCCAGTTTCGCCGCGTTGGCATAGGCGGAAATCTGCCGTTCGATGCCGCGGGCGGACAGGGCGCGCGGCGTGAAAGGATTGATCGGCGCCTTCACCTTCGACGGTGCCACCGTCAGCGGGTGGTAGCCGTAGCGGCCGGCATGCAGCAGCTGCGCACAGATCTTCGCGCCGTGCTCGTGCACGGCCTTGGTCACGAACTTGTGCGGCCGCGCTTCCCACGGCCACGACAATTTGCCGCCGAAAGGCTTCAGCCAGCCCACCAGGTTGGGCGAAAAGCCACCGGTGACGATCAGGCCCACGCCGCCGGCCGCCCGCTCGGCGAAGTACGCAGCCAGGCGCGGGAAATCCTTCGCCCGGTCCTCCAGTCCGGTATGCATCGACCCCATCAGCACGCGGTTGCGGATCGTGGTGAAGCCCAGGTCCAGCGGTGTGAACAGGTGGGGGTAGGGCGTGGAGTCGGTGGCGGCGATGGTCGACGTCATGCGGGTATTGGATACGCGGGCGTATGGGTGGGCGCACGATGCCGTGAATCACGGGGGCACGCAAGCGTACCCCGATGGCGGTGCGGATCACCGTGGGGTGAGGGTGTCGGGAGGCAGCCGGGCTGGCAGGGCTTCCTGTTCGAGGTGCAGCGGCTGCGCGCGCAGCGCGTCGGCGACGCTCGTCCAGCCCGCGCGTTCGGCCCATCGGCACATGGCCTGGAGCACGTCGGGTGCGGGCACCGACGCGTCGTGCCCGGGGATGGGCAGAACGTCTGCAGGCGACATCTGCCATGGCTGCAACCGATGGCCGCTGGCCGTGACGGTATCAGCGAGGACGGCGGCGATGCGGAAGCCGCCCTCGTCGATGTCTCCCCAGTGCCACACCGGCGCGTCCGGGGGCAGCGAACGCAGCAGTCGGGCATAGGCCTGTCGCCACGCCGGCGACGGCATGCCACCCGTATAGACCACCAGCATGCGGTCGGCGCCAGCCGCACGGGCAGCGTCGTGGAAGCTGGCCAGGTTCTCCACGCTCAGGACGCAAGCGGCGTCCGTCCGCACGCCCCGCACGGCGTCGAGCGGAACGCCGAGGAAGGTCGTGCAGAGCGGCAGCTCCACGTCGCCGTCCAGCAGCAGTGTGCCGGTGCCGGCGACCAGCAGCGGCTGCGGCTCGCGCCGCAGGCCCAGCGAGGCCCAGATGTGTTCCTTCTCGAGCGGACCGGCCGCCACCAACTGACCGCTACCCAGCAGGTCCAGCCAGGGCGTGAGCTGTTCGAGCCGTTTGCTCGCCTGCGCCCGTCCGGCGAACAGGTGTGCGCTCTCGCGGCGGAGGATGCGCTCATGGACATCGTCGGCGAGGCGGGCGTGGACCGCCAGCGCGGCGTCGGCCAGGTCGGGGGCCGCTTCGGGCCCTTGGCCGCGTACCTTGCGGCCGGCTCGCCATGCCGCCAGCACGTCTTCGAGCACGGAGAAGTGCGGCAGCCACGGCAACAGCACCTCGGCGGACGCGCGGACGCGGGCATCCAGCAAGGTCACACCGAGATGCGCAGCAAGCGCGTCGGGATCGATCACCGTGAGCCGCAGCAGGCGCTCACCGTCGCCGCGATGCCGGTCGCGCTCGACCGCGATCGCGCCGGCGCGTTCGGCGATGGCGATCTGCGCGTGGAAGGTCTCGCGTTCGGCCAAGGTGCGCAGTGACAGGTAGTCGCGCGCACTGGCTTCGGTCATCGGCAGCGAGGCGGGGGCGGCATCGCCGCGCATCCGGGCGCGTTCGCCCTTGCGCAGCAACCGCTCCAGCACGCGCCGGGCGTTGCTCACGCCGGTGCCTGTTGCCTTTCGACGCGGGCGGTTTCTTCGGCCAGCAGCTCTGGATGAAGGTCGAACTGGTCGGACAGCAGCAGTGCGCGTGCCGCGGCCTGCACCTCGATGCGCTCGGCCTGCAACAGGTCGCCATCGCGGAACAGTTCGATGTAGCTGTCCAGCACGCCGCTCAGCGTGCCCTGTGCCGTGTCGGGCGCGGCCAACACCAGTTGCAGGCCCAGCGAGCGCAGGTAGTTGGTGGTGGCGCGCGCGTTCTGCGCATCGATCTTGTCGCCGAACTCGTCCAGCAGGATCAACCCCATGCCGCCCGGATGCGCCTCGCTCTTGCCGTACGCCGCCGCCAGCGCGGCGCCGGCGATCACGTACAGCGGCGCGCGGTGCTCACCGCCGGAACCGGACCGCATGCGCTCGCTGAGCGTGCCGATCACGGTGTCGTCCTGGCGGATCTGCACCTCGAAGCGGAAGAAGCGGCGATAGTCGTCCAGCGGCGAAGTGGCGGTACGCGCCGCGGCACCGTCTTCGATCAGCTCGCGGAACGCCGCCGGTACTTCTCCGGCGGTGCCGAACAGGGTGTCTTCGCCACCGATATCCACTGCGCGCCGGATGAAGCGCTCCAGTTCGCGGAACTCCGGCACCACCTCGTAGTGGAACTGGTAGCGCTCGTTGTTGGAGAACGGCGGGCTGCTGCGCAAGGTACGGTTGAGCGTGGCGATCTGCTGGCGCAGGCGGATGAAGTTGTCGTTGAGCGCGGCGGCGACGCCGGCGCGGAACGTGTCCACGGCGGTGTCGTAGGCCTGGCGAGCCTCGCCTTCGTAGCGCACCAGGTCGGTGTCGCGCAGTTGGGTCAGCTCGCGCTGCAGCAGTGCCAGCGCAGGTCGCCATGCATTGGCGTCGAAATCCACGTCCAGGCGATGGTCGCGCGCGTACTGCGCCAGCGCGCTCCAGGCTTCCGGCAGCAGCTTGGCGAGCTGCCGGTCGCTCTCGTCGGCACGTCGCTCGCAGGTGGCGCCGCGTTCCTCCAGCGAATCGACCTTCGCATCCAGTTCGTCGCGGTGCCGTTCGATCAGGTTGGGGTCGACATCGGGATCCTTGAATGCGTCCACGGCGCGGCGGGCGACGAGCTCCTCCTGCTGGCGCAGGCCTTCGAGCAGACGACGGCTGCGATCGAGATCGGCGACCGCCACCGCTTCCCGCCCGACCAGGGCGTCGGTACGCGCCTCGCATTCACCGAGTTGTGCGGCGAGTTCGCGCACGGCTTCGGACAGGCGGAGCAGGTCCGGGTCCAGCGCGGCAAGGCGGCTTTCCTGCGCGGTGCGGTAGCGACCTGCAACCTGGCGGTGCTCGATCGCGCGTTCGTGCAGCGCCTGCGCCACCACATCGGCATCGGCCAGGCGCGACAGGCCGCGCTGGCTGTCGTCGGCGCGGCGGAGGAGGGGCTCGATCTCGCGCACGTCGCGCTCGGCTTTTTCGATCTCTTCATGGAGCACGCGCAGGCGGGCACGATTGTCGGACGCGCCGATGCGAAGCTCGCCTGCAGCGGGCAGGCGCAGGCGCTCGATGCTGCCGCCGCGTGCCAGCAGGCCGTCGCGGGTCAGGCCCTGGCGGCTGCGCACCAGCTCGGCTTCGGTTTCCACGCAGCGCAGCTCGCCAAGCTGCCGGCGCAGGAATGCAAGGGCGTCGGCGTTGACGCCGTCCAGCAGCGCGGCAACGCTGCCGGCCGCTGCCTCCTTGCCACGTACATCGCGTGCCTGGCTGGACAGGGCCAGTTTCACGCCATAGACCGAGCGCCCGCCGGACAGGCTGCGATACAGCTTGACCGCGCGCTCCTCATCCGCGGCGGGAATCAGCAGCGCCTCGACGTTGCTGCGCAGGTAGGCTTCGATGGCGGGCTGCCAGGCGGCATCGGCGACCCGCACCAGGTCGCAGACCGGGCGGGCATCGATGCCGGCCTCGCGCAGGTAGCTCATCAGCCGCACGGTATCGGCGTGCAGCTCCGCCTGGCCGGCGGCCAGTCGCTTCTGGTTCTGCCGCGCGGCCAGCAGCGCATCGCGTGCCTTGTCGTGGGCGGCGTGCAGCTGGCGGGCGTGCTGGTCGACCTTCTCGCGCAAAGGTTCTGCCGCGCGCAGCGCCTGGCGTGCGCGCGCGAACAGGTCTTCCGGCGTCCACGGCAGGGCATCGCCGTCCGCGAGCGCCGACAGCGCTGCGTGCCAGGCATCCCAGTCCGCGCGCGCGGCATCCACGGCGCCCGCCTCGATGCCGCCGAGTGCGAGCGCGTCGAGCTGACGGAAGGTGTCGCGCACGAATCCGATCTCGCGCAACAGTTCCTTGTTCAACTGCGCCAGGCGTTCGCGGTCGCGGCCAGCCAGTTCGTCCAGCTGCGCCTGTTCGCCATAGCCGCTGCTCCCCTGCAGGCGGGCGTTGGCGCGTGCCTGCTCATCGCGCAGGGTGTCGCGCTCGGCACGCGCATCGACCAGGCGGCGACGGGTGTCGGCCAGCGCGTCTTCCGCCGTGGTGACCGCGCCTTCGGCCTGTTCCAGCTGTTCGCCGTACAGATCCCGCGCGTACTCGGCGGCCAGTGCGCGGTAGGAAGCAGCACGCACGGCCTGGGTGGCGATGCGGTCGTATTGCCGTTCCACGCCTTCGGCCGCTTCGATGCGCTGGCGCACCTGTTCGATGCGGTCGCGGATCTGGCGGAAGCTCTCCAGCAACGCACGGAAGCGGGCGATGTCGGTGGGTCTGTCCTCTGCGACCAGTGTGCGCACGAACAGGTCCACGTCCTCAACGCGCTGCAGGTTGAGTGCGTTGAGGAAGGCCTTGCGATAGGCGCTGATGTCGGGGTTGGCGGTGGGCGAGGCGCGCAGGCGCAGCAGCAGGTCCTTGACGAAGCGCTCGGCGACGGTGTGCAGCTCGGGCGCACCGCCGGCCGCCTTGCAGCGGCGCAGCGCCATCTCGCGGAACGTCGGCCAGGCCAGCGGAAGTTCTTTCCCCTTGATCTGTTCGACATGGTCGGCCAAGTCCAGCGCCACACCAGGCAGCAGATACAGCCCGTGCAACCGATGATCGGGCTCGTCCACCGATGCGCCGAGCGCGACGCCGGCGGTCAGGACGTCGCCGGTGTCGGTGTCGCGGAACACCAGCGAGATGTACGTGGTCGCGGTGCGCCGCTTGCGTCCTTCGTCGCCGCTGCGGAACACGCCCAGGCAGTAGTCGCGGATGGTGCGCGCGCGATGGCTGCCGCCGGCCTGCGCATTGAATCGGATGCGGCTGCGGTCGCCGCCCAGCAGCACGATCTGCAGCGCATCCAGCAGCGCGCTCTTGCCCGCGCCATTGGGCGCAATGATGGCGGTGGTGGCGTCCAGTTCCAGGGTCTGCGCCTCGAACAGGAAGAACTGCACCAGGTGCACGCGCTCAAGCTGCTGCATCGCCGTCCTCCATGACGTCGTCGTTGTCGGCCGCGTCGGCATCGTCGTCGCGGTTGTGCTGGTCCAGCCGTTGCAGCCACTGTTCGCCGACGATCTCGACGATGGCCGGCCGCACGTGCAGGTGGAAGGGTTGCGGATCGTCCGGTTCCGACTCCACCAGCCGGCATGTGCCCCAGCGCTTCAGCGTGCGGGCGAGTTCGCGCAGGGTGCCGACATCCGGCATCGGTCGCCCGGCCAGCGCCTGGTAGGCCTCCTGCAACTCGGGCAGTTCCACGGTGACAACACCTTCGTCTTCCACCATGCCCTGCCGCATCGCTTCGTCGTAGCGCTGCCGCAGCACCAGCAACAACAGGGTTTCGGCCAGCGTCACCGGCACGCCTTCGGCATGCGCGGGCAGCGCCACCACATAGCGGTAGTGCGCATTGCGCTCCAGGCGGATGCCGAGCGGCGCCAGCGCGGCGATGAAATCCTCGAAGTGGTCTTCCACCAGGTGGTAAGCGAGGCGCGTGCTGCGGTCGCTCGCGTACAGCACCTGCTCCACCACCAGGCGGTAGGCGGCACGTTCGAAGTCCTGCACGGCGTAGACGCCGTTGGAGAGTTGGCTGAGCGTGTTCCAGCTGCGTTTCATGCGGTTTTCCGTGATGGCGTACCGATGCGGCGCACGACGAAGCGTGGCGCGCGCAGGTAGCCGTTGTCGTCGCGGCCACCGGCGTCGAGCAGTTCGACGCGGTACCCGCGCAGCAGGCGGCCCAGCGGATCTTCCCGCCGCAGGCCGCCTATGCGATGGCTGCGCAGCGCGAGCGTGAGCAGCGTCTGATAGGCGCGCAGGTCCTCGATGCTGGCGATGGAGAATGCGCCGGAGTCGACGGCGTCCGTCGTCTCCAGGTGCGGGCCGACATAGCGCGCCATGTCTTCGGCGTTGACCAGCCGTGCGCGCTTCATCCGCCGTAGCAGGCTGAGCCGGGCCAGTTGTTCCGGTGTCGGCGGCTGGGTGGCGTTGGCGCTGCGCGGGATGGGCTGGGGCTTCTGCCGCGGCGGGCGCAGGCGGTTGGCGTCCATCAACGCGCCCGGCGCCACCGGCAGACGCAGGGCGTCTTCCGGCGCATGCTGCACGCCACGGCAGGCGCGGCGCAGCAGGATGTCCAGCTTGTCGGGCGCACGCAGACGGTAGTCGAGGAAGGCGAGCGCGCGTCGGTTGGCTTGGCGGATGTCGTCGTCCAGCCGACCCAGATATTCGTCGATGCGGTCCAGTTCGCGCAGGCGCCGCAGGCTGCGCGCGAACCGCTGTCCTCCGCGCTCGCCGTCGCCGCCGCCCACATGCTCGCGGTACCACGCCAGCAGTGCCGTGCGGCGTTCGCCGGTCTCGATCTGCTGCGCCATCGACAGGATCGCGCTGCGCCGCGCCAGCGGATGGTCGCCCTTGTGCAGTTCGGCGTAGTCGCCGATGAAGAATTCGCTCACGTAGCGCTCGAACCACTGTCGCGCGAACTGCGCGGTGGATTCGGCCTTGCTGAGCTCAGGCATCAGGTCGCGCACCTGCAGGCTCATTGACGACAGCGACACCAGCAGTCGTCGTGCCTGGTCGGCGGCCTCGTCCAGGGCGTCGCCCGCGGCCTTGCCTTCGGCCACCTGCTGCAACTGGTGCTCGATCGAGCGCATCTTCGCCGACACGAACGTGGGGCCATGCTCGGCGAATTCGACCAGCAGCGAGAGGAACTGGTGCACGACCGGCGGCATCGTGACCATCTCGCGCGCGCCAACGCGCTCCTGCCGCAGCCATCCCGCGCCGCGGAAGCGCTCGTAGATGTTGTTGACCCTGAGCGGCAGTGGCGTGTCCGGCGTGTCGCCGCCTTCGTCTTCCCAGGGGTCATCGGCGAGCAGATAGCGCTCCAGCGCTGCGGTGATCTCGCGGCGCTGGAAACCCATGCTGGGCGGTACCGGCGCGTCAGGCCCGAAGAACTCGTCGAACAGCCGGCACAGCAGCAGCCAGTAGTGTTCCCGGTTGGGCGATGCCAGGGGGCCGAACAGGCCGCTGGGCAGCAAAGGGAACAGGGCGGGCGCCTGCGTCATGGCCGCGCGCCCCGCCGCGATGGGCTGGCATTGTGATGTGGCGGGCGCGGCGGCGCCGGGAAAAGGGGCATGGCGGGGTCGGAAAGGCGGGCGGATCGCGCCGGAGCGCGCTGCGGCCAGCCACGATATCTCAAGTCGCCGGGGCGCCGGTAGCCGTTCCCACCCGGCTGCCGGCACCCTTCGGTCCCGCATGCCTGACGGGAGCAGGTCTACCAGCCGGCGAGCACCAGCTTGCCGATGGTGGTGCCGGATTCCAGCCGGCGATGTGCTTCGCGCAGGTTCGCCGCATTGATCGGCGACAGGGTGTCGGTCAGCGTGCCGCGCACGTCGCCGGCGTCGATCAGCGCCGCCACGCGGTCCAGCAGTGCGCCCTGTTCGCCCATGTCGGCGGTACGGAAGCGCGGGCGGGCGAACATCATTTCCCAGTGGATGCCAATGCTCTTGGCCTTGTACGGATCGCCGATGCGCAGTTCGCCGCGCGGCTCTACGATCAGGCCTACATGACCGAGCGGCGCCAACAGGTCGCCCAGTTCGGTCCAGTAGCGGTCGGTGTCGGCCAGGTTCAGGGCGGCATCGATGCTGTCGAAGCCCAGGCCCTTCAGCTGCGGACCCAGTGCGTCGCGATGGTTGATGACGTGGTCAGCGCCGAGTGAGATGCACCAGTCGATGGTGTCCTGCCGCGACGCGGTGGCGATCACAGTGAAGCCGGCCCGCTTTGCCAACTGGATCGCGATCGAGCCCACGCCGCCTGCGCCCGCAATCACCAACAGCGACTTGCCCTTGCCGCCGCGCTCGGGCGAGTAGGGCATGCGGTGGAACAGCAGCTCCCATGCCGTGATGGTCGTCAGCGGCAAGGCAGCGGCCTGCGCGAAGTCCAACGACGCGGGCTTGCGGCCGACGATGCGTTCATCGACCAGCTGGAACTGCGCATTGCTGCCGGGGCGGGTGATGTCGCCCGCGTAGTAGACCGCGTCGCCGGGTTTGAAGCGTGTCACTGCCTCGCCGACGGCTTCGACCACGCCGGCAGCGTCGTAGCCGAGTACCTTCGGCTGCGCTTCGACCTGCGGCTTCGGCGCGCGCACCTTCGTGTCGACCGGGTTCACCGACACCGCTTCCACGCGCACGAGAATGTCGTGGCCGTTGGCGGCGGGTGTCTCGATGTCAACATCCAGCAGCGATTGCGGATCGTCGATGGGCAGGTAGCGTGTCAGGGCGACGGCTTTCATGGGGCGGCTCCGGCGGACGGGGGGAAGGCTTGGACGGGTAGTGGACTACGTTCGGAAAAATGGCCGCGCCAGTAGGGATAGTAGGGATACGGTGCTTCCATCGCGCTGGCGGCGTCCAGGCGCGCGATCTGATCGGCCGACAACTGCCAGCCGATGGCGCCCAGATTCTGTCGCAGCTGTTCCTCGTTGCGCGCGCCGATCAGCACGGTCGAGACGGTGGGGCGCTGCAGCAACCAGTTGATGGCGATCTGCGGTATCGACTTGCCGGTTTCCCCGGCGACGACATCCAGCGCGTCGATGATGCGGAACAAGCGCTCCTGCGCCACAGGCGGCCCCACATCGGCGGTGTCGTGCAGGCGGCTGGTGACCGGGAGGGGTTGTCCACGTCGCAGCTTGCCGGTCAGGCGGCCCCAACCGAGCGGACTCCACACCACCGCACCTACCCCCTGATCAATGGCCAGCGGCATCAGTTCCCACTCGTAGTCGCGTCCGGCCAGCGAATAGTAGGTCTGGTTGGCGACGTAGCGGGTGTAGCCGTAGCGTTCGGCAACGCCGAGCGATTTCATCAGCTGCCAGCCGGCATAGTTGGATACGCCCAGGTACCGCACCTTGCCGGCGCGGACCAGGCCATCGAGCGTCGACAGCGTTTCCTCGACCGGCGTCAGCGCGTCGAAGGCGTGCAGCTGCAGCAGGTCGAGATAGTCGGTGCCGAACCGCGCAAGAGAGGCATCCACCGCCTTCAGCAAGCGGAAGCGCGAGGCGCCGGCATCGTTGGGGCCTTCACCCAGGCGCAGACCGGTCTTGCTGGACAGGATGACCTGGTCGCGCCGGCCTTGCAGAGCCGCGCCCAGGATCGATTCGGACGCGCCGTCCGAATAGACATCGGCGGTGTCGAAGAAGGTGAGGCCCGCGTCCAGGCTGATGTCGATCATGCGGCGCGCCTGCGCGGTATCGGTGTTGCCCCAGGCGCCGAACAGCGGCCCCTTGCCGCCGAAGGTGCCGGCGCCGAAGCCCAGTGCCGAGACCTTCAGGCCGGAACGGCCGAGAAAACGGGTTTCCATGGAAAACTCCTCAAGCATTCAAGGGAAGTGGGTCAGGCGCATCCATCGGTCTGCAACGCCGGGGCGACACCTGCTGCGTGAGTTGCCTGACGTCGCTCCAGCGCCAGCGCCCACAGCGCGATGACGAACGCGGACGCCGGCACCAGCGCGGCGACCCACGGCAGCGCCGACAGGCCCAGGCCTTGCGAGATCACTGTGCCGCCCAGCCACGCGCCGAGCGCGTTGCCGAGGTTGAAGGCGCCGATGTTGAGGCTGGACGCCAGGCTCTGCGCATCGCGGGCCTTCTGCAGCACCCACAGCTGCAGCGGCGAGACGGTCGCGAACGCGGCGGCGCCCAGCAGACCGGTGAAGAGCACCATCGCCCAGCGGCTGTGCAGTGCGAAGCCCATCGCGCCCATCACCAGTGCCAGCAGGGCCAGCGTGCCGAGCAGGGCGGTGGCCAGCCGGCGGTCGGCGAAGCGTCCTCCCAGCAGGTTGCCGATGATCATGCCGACGCCGAACACCAGCAGGATCGGCGAGACCGCCGCGTCGCCGAAGCCCGTCACCTGGGTCAGCAGTGGCTGGATGTAGGTATAGACGGTGAACATGCCGCCGAAGCCCAGCACGGTCATCAGCAGGCCCAGCAGCACCTGTGGGCGGCCGACCACGCGCAGTTCGTCGCGGAACGACAGCGGTGTCGGCGCGCTGCGATCGGCCGGGACCAGCGTGGCGATGATCACGGTGGCGAACACGCCGATGACGGTGACGGCCCAGAACGTCGCGCGCCAGCCGTACTCCAGCCCCAGCCAGGCGCCCGCGGGCACGCCCAGCAGCGTGGCCACGGTCAGGCCGGTGAACATGATCGAGATGGCCGAGGCCTTGCGGTCTTCGCTGACCAAGCCGGTGGCGACCACCGCGCCGACGCCGAAGAACGTGCCGTGCGCCAGCGACGTGATCACGCGCGCGGCCATCAGCAGTTCGTAGTTCGGCGCCAGGGCACACGCCAGGTTGCCTAGTGTGAACACGATCATCAGCGCCACGAGTACCGCCTTGCGCGGCATCCGGTTGGTCGCGGCGGTCAGCAGCGGAGCGCCGACGAACACGCCCAGCGCATAGCCGGAGATCAGCAGGCCTGCGGCGGCGATGGACACATGGAGATCGGCGGCGACCTGCATCAGCAGGCCCATGATGACGAACTCGGTGGTGCCGATGCCGAACGCGCCGGCGGTGAGCGCATACAGGCCCAACGGCAGTCGGGAGGAGGGAGTGGGGGACATGGGAGTGGGTGGGTAGAAGAACGAGGCCCGCAGCGTGCGCCTTCCCCTGATGATGAAAAACAGTGAATATGCCGAATCACTATCAATGGATTATTGATAATGGACCGTATCGGTGACCTGGCCCTGTTCTTGCGCGTGCTCGATCTCGGGTCGATCACGGCAGCAGCCCACAGCCTGGATCTTTCGGTCGCCGTGGCCAGCCAGCGCCTGAAACGGCTTGAGAAGGAGCTGGGCGTGCGCCTGCTGCACCGGACGACACGTCGCCTGCATCCCACGCCGGAGGGCGCCGCGCTCGCCGAGCAGGGACGGGTGCTGGTGGAGGAACTGGAGACGCTGGGCACCGGCCTGCGCGAAACGGCGCAGGAGATCGCCGGCACCCTGCGGATGACGATGTCCGCGTCGTTCGGACGGCAGTACGTGTCGCCGCTGCTGCCGGCCTTCCTCGCGCGCCACCCGAAGTTGCGCCTCAGCATCCACCTCAGCGACAACGTCGTGGACCTGGTCAGCGAAGGTTTCGACCTGGCGATCCGCATCGGTGCGCTCGACGACTCCCGGCTGGTCGCGCGGCGGATCGCGCCCAACCGGCGCGTGGTATGCGCCTCGCCCGACTATCTGCGCCGGCGCGGTCGGCCGCGCACGCCTGGCGAACTCGCCGATCATGACTGCCTGCTGCTGTTCGGCAGTGGCGGCCGGCAGGATGTGTGGCGGTTGGGCATGCCGGAGGGCGGCGAAGTCGCGGTACGGGTGCAGGGACGCTTCGAGAGCAACTTCGGCGAAGTCCTGCGCGATGCCTCGCTGGCGGGCGAGGGTATCGTCATCCATTCGCTGTGGCATGTCGCCGACGACCTGCGCGCCGGTCGGCTGGAAGTGGTGCTGCCGGACTACCCGCTGGCCACGACCGCGATAAGTGCAGTGATGGCGCAGCGCCGCCTCGTGCCGCCGCGCGTGCGGGCCTTCACCGACTTCCTGATCGAGCAGTTCGGTGACAACCCGCCCTGGGAGCGTGGGTTGCAGGCCTGATCAGGCCGGCTCGAACGTGAAGGCATCCAGGGCCAGGCCGCCCATCTCGACGTCACGGTGGAGCAGCCGACCCGTGGCGCCATCGCCGCCTGCGCCCAAGGCGACGTACAGCGGGAACAGGTGCTCGGTGGTGGGATGGTTGCGGTGGGCGTCGGGCAGGGCAGTCCAGTCCAGCGCGCCCGCGATGTCGCCGGCCAGCAGCCGCTCGCGCAGGGCATCGGTGAACGCCGCCACCCAGTCGTACGGCGCCGCCTGCGCGTGTTGCCAGTCCAGGGCATGCAGGTTGTGCGAGAACCCGCCGGATCCGACCACCAGCACGCCCTGCGCGCGCAGCGGTGCCATGGCCCGCCCCAGCCTGTAATGCCACTCGGCTGTCTGCGCCGGGTTCACCGACAGCGCGATCACCGGGATGTCGGCGTCGGGATACATCCGCCGCAGCGGCACCCAGACACCATGGTCCAGCCCGTGGCGGCCATCGACCTGGACGGGGAAACCGGCGTCCCGCAGCAACCCGGCGATCTGATCCGCCAGCGCTGGGGCGCCCATGGCAGGGTACTGGATGCGATAGAGCGCCTCGGGGAAACCGCCGAAGTCATGGATCGTGTCGGGTGCGGGCGTGGCCGTGACGGTGGGACGCGCATGGATGAAGTGGGCCGATGCCACGACGATGGCCGTAGGTCGCGGCAATCGTTCGCCAAGGTGATCCAGGAAGCGGCCGGTAGGAGAGTCCTCGACCGCCATCATGGGAGAACCATGCGACAGGAAGAGGCTTGGGAGATGTACGGCGGGGATGGACAGCTTCATGATGCGAACATTGGCTCCTGCGGAGGACTTGCCAAGATGCCTCCGTGCACCGGTGTGTTGCCCACAGGAGTATCGTCATGCATCCCAAGGACCGGGCGCCCTGCGTCGCTGCCCCCGTGAAGATCTGCGCCAGTTCCCTTCAAGAGTGTTAACCTTGCCCGACTTGTTATGGTACCGTTAACACAGTCTTCACGTACCGACGCATAATCTGTTCAGCAAGGCGATGGATCCCTGTCGTCTCGAATAACAACTAGAAACGCCGGAACCACCGCAACAGACGTATTTCGGTTTCTCTACAACTGAACTTTTACAAGGAAAGGAGCTGCAAATGAACAAGAAGATTCTCTGCGCCGCGCTGCTGGGCGGCCTGAGCCTCGCTAACCACGCGATGGCGCAGGAGTTCGACGACCGTTGGTACCTCACCGGCTCCGCCGGCTTCAACCTGCAGGACGACGATCGCCTCACCCGCAACGCCCCGTTCCTGGGCCTGGGCCTTGGCAAGTTCATCAGCCCCAACTGGTCGTTGGACGGTGAGCTGAACTACCAGAACCCGAAGTTCGAAGACAACCGTGACGCGCTGTGGAGCCAGTACGGCATCTCGCTGGACCTGCGTCGCCATTTCGTGCAGGAAGGCCGTGGCTGGAACCCGTACATCGTCGCCGGCCTCGGCATGCAGCGCTCGGAAGAAGAGTCGCTGATCAACGCCTCGAACCAGCGCCGTGACAACAACCTGGCGGCCAAGCTGGGCGTCGGCCTGCAGACCACGCTGGACAAGCGCGTCGGCGTTCGCGCCGAACTGGCCTACCGCGCCGATTTCGATGACCAGAGCGCTGCTGCTCCGCAGGAAGACTGGTTCGGCGACGTCCTGGCCTCGGTCGGCGTCGTGATCCCGCTGGGTCCGAAGGCCGAAGCCGCTGCCCCGCCGGCCCCGCCGGCTGCGCCGAGCTGCGCGGACCTGGATGACGACGGTGACGGCGTCAACAATTGCGACGATAAGTGCCCCGGTTCGCAGGCTGGCCAGACCATCGGTCCGGACGGCTGCCCGGTGCCGGTCTCGATCGACCTGAAGGGCGTGAACTTCGACTTCGACAAGTCGACCCTGCGTCCGGACGCGATCGCCATCCTGAGCGAGGCTGCTGAAATCCTGAAGCGTTACCCCGACCTGCGCGTCGAAGTGGCCGGCCACACCGACCTTTGCGGTGCCGATGCCTACAACCAGTCGCTGTCGCAGCGTCGTTCGCAGACCGTGTACGACTACCTGACCAGCAACGGCGTGGACGCCTCGCGTCTGGTGGGCCCGGTGGGTTACGGCGAGAGCCGTCCGCTGGAGCCGACCGCGCAGACGCTGCCGGGCTGCAAGAGCGAGCGCAACCGTCGTACGGAACTGAACGTCCAGAACTGATAGGACGCTCTTCCCGCAACACCCGAAGCCCGGCCCAGTGCCGGGCTTCGTTTTTTCAGAAGACGTACGCGGGATTTGCGTGACCGCGTTTCCGTCTTGCGCAATGCAGGACGATGGAGGCTTGCAATTCCTTGCCATGCCAGGAGGGGCTGCCTAAACTCGCCGCACGAACAGGAATACTCAGGAGTTCCACGATGCGCCGTCACGTCCTCGCCAGTCTGCTGTGCATCGTCGCGATTCCTGCCGCCCATGCCGCGCCTGACTGCACGGGCAGTCTCGTGTCGGTACCGTTGAAGAGATCCAACACGGTAATCGCGCCGGTCGCACCGGAATTCACTGCCACCGCCACGCAGCTGGGTGCTCCTAGTGGTGTGCTGGCGTCGCATGCGTTCGACGAAGCGCAGTCGGTGGAACGCGTGCTGATGCGCTTGCGCATCGAGGGGTGCCGCAATGTCGCCAAGGCGCTGCCCGCGCCCGCGTCTGCAGCGGCTGCCACTGCGAGCCCGGCGGCGTACCAGCCGAAAACCGCGCACGACAACTCACCCTGGCGATTCGACATGAGCCAGAACGGCAAGCGCATGACCGCCGATGAGTTCGATGCCTGGATGAAGTCGCGTGGCGTGCGCGTGGTCAAGGCGCCCGGTGCGCCGGCCGCGGCACCCGCACCGACTCCCGCCGAGCCGGCCAAGAAGAACTGATCGACGAACGGCCGGCACCCCCGGCCGTTTTTCCGCCGGACACCACCATGCCTGAGCGCAGACCGCCTCGCGATACGCGGACGACCGCGCGCCGCGGCGTGTCCGGCAGTTCCGCAGTACGACACGGATTGGCGCGCATCCTGTCCAAGCAGGGCGTCTGTTCGCGCACGGAAGCCGCGCGCTGGATCACCGACGGCAGGGTGTCCGTCGATGGGCGCATCGTTCGCGATCCGGAATTCCCGGTGGTCGCGGGCCGTGCCGTCGTGTGTGTGGATGGACGGGCGGCTGCGGCGGCGGAACGCCACTACCTGATGCTCAACAAGCCTCGCGGACTGGTGACGACGACGCGCGACGAACACGGGCGCGACACCGTCTACCGTTGTCTGGAAGGTGCCGGCCTGCCATGGACCGCGCCGGTCGGGCGTCTGGACAAAGCAAGCGAGGGCCTGCTGCTTTTCACCAACGACCCGGAATGGGCCGCACGCGTCACGGATCCGGCGTGTGGGCCCGACAAGACCTACCACGTGCAGGTCGATCGGGTGCCCGACGAGGCATTGTTGCGCGCGCTGCAAGCGGGTATCCCCGTCGGAGGGGAACATCTGGCTGCCCGCCAGGCACGCCTGTTGCGTGCCGGCGAACGCAATGCCTGGGTGGAGATCGTGCTCGACGAAGGCCGCAACCGGCAGATCCGACGATTGCTTGAGGGATTCGACATCCGCGTGCTGCGGCTGGTCCGGGTCGCCATCGGACCGTTGGTCCTGGGCACGTTGGCGAAGGGTGCCTGGCGCATGCTCGATGCAGCGGAACGCGAAGCGCTGGCGCCGATGACCGTCTGCTGATTGCGCGACCGCGGTCAGGGTTCGCGATCGTGTGCTTGCCTACACTCGCTCACGCCTGACCACGGGGGAATTGCCATGCTCGACCTGACGGCGCGCCTGCCTGCGCGTTTCGTTGTTCTGTTTGCCATCGGCATGGCGGCGGGCTGCGCCTCGAAGCCGCCACACGCCAACACCGCTCACGTGAAGGAAGAGGTCGTCAGCGTGCGCCCGGGGCCGCATGGCCACCGCTTCGACATGCAGCAGAATGGCCGCAAGATGACGGCGGAAGAGTTCGATGCCTGGATGAAGGCGCGCGGCATCCGCGTCGCCAAGGGCGCGCCAGCCAGGCCGAAGGCTCCCGCTGTCGCGAAGCGCGCCCGCTGATCGCGGGCGCACAGGCTTCGGCTACGCCTTCAACACGCCCAATTCGCGGCCGATGCGTATGAAGGCGTCGATTGCGCGATCCAGGTGTTCGCGTGTATGCGCCGCACTCATTTGCGTGCGGATGCGGGCCTGGCCCTTCGCGACCACCGGGAAGAAGAAGCCGATCGCATAGATGCCCTCCTCCAGCAGTCGCTCGGCGAAGCGCTGTGCGAGCGGTGCGTCGTACAGCATCACCGGACTGATGGGGTGCACGCCCGGCTTGATGTCGAAGCCGGCAGCGGTCATTTTCTCGCGGAAGTAGGCGGTGTTGGCGGCCAGCGCTTCGCGCAGGTCACCGGCGGCATCGAGCATCTCGAAAGCCTTGATGCCGGCGGCCACGACATGCGGCGGCAGCGAGTTGGAGAACAGGTACGGTCGCGAGCGCTGGCGCAGCAGTTCGATCACTTCCTTCCTCGCCGTGGTGAAGCCGCCGAGCGCGCCGCCCATCGCCTTGCCCAGCGTGCCGGTGATGATGTCGATGCGATCCAGAACTCCCTTCACCTCGGCCGAGCCGCGGCCGGTGGCCCCGAGGAAGCCGGTGGCATGGCATTCGTCGATGTGCACCAAGGCGTTGTACTTCCTTGCCAGCGCGGTGATCTCGTCCAGCGGCGCGATGAAGCCGTCCATCGAGAACACGCCGTCGGTGGTGATCAGCTTGGTCTTGCAGCCGGCCGCATCGGCCGCTTGCAACTGGGTTTCCAGATCGGCCATGTCGCAGTTTGCATAGCGGAAGCGCTTGGCCTTGCACAGGCGCACGCCGTCGATGATCGAGGCATGGTTCAGCGCGTCGGAGATGATCGCATCGTCTTCGCCCAGCAGCGGTTCGAACAGGCCGCCGTTGGCGTCGAAGCAGGCGGCGTAGAGGATCGTGTCCTCGGTGCCGAAGAAGTCCGCGATCGTCTTCTCCAACTGCTTGTGCAGGTCCTGCGTGCCGCAGATGAAGCGCACCGAGGCCATGCCGAAACCGTGCGTGTCCAACGCGTCCTTCGCCGCCTGGATGATGTCTGGATGGTCGGCCAGCCCCAGGTAGTTGTTGGCGCAGAAATTCAGCACCGTGCGCCCGTCGGCCAGCGTGATTTCCGCCGACTGCGGGCTGGTGATGATCCGCTCGGCCTTGAACAGGCCCTGCGCGCGGATCTCGTCGAGGGTGGTGGCGTAGTGGGCGGTGAGCGGGCTGGACATGGGCGCAGATTGGAAGAAGAGGCAGCCATTCTAACCGCCCGTCGGCCACGTCCCGTCCGTCATGCTGTCGCGGAATAAGTGGTCGCCGTTTCGTCATTTCCCAGCCCGCATGTGCACACGCAGCATCGCGTCTCCGGCCGACGACGGCCATCGCACGGGGACATGGGGTCATGCGGATACCACCGGGACAGCGCAAGCGGAAGGGCAGCGGCGTCGCCATCCTGGGTGCGCTGGCCTGTTCGCTGGCCATTCCCGTGTCCGCACAGAGCCAGCCCACCGTGCAGGAGTTGCTGCAGCGGCTTGAAGCGCTCGAACGCCGCGTCGGTGATGCACCGGCGGCCGTGGCCGCTGAAGGCGAATCCGCGCCCGCTACGTTGGGTGACCTGGACCAGCGCCTGCGCGTCCTGGAGCGCCGCCTGGAACTGCAGCAGGAAGAGACCGCCGCCAAGGCAAAGGAAGCCCCGGTCGTTGCGGTGAACGACAGGGGTGCTTCGCTCAAGTCCGCGAACGGCGACTTCGAGTTCAAACTGCGCGGCCTGGTGCAAGGGGACGCGCGCTTCTTCCTCGACGACGACGCGGTGCCACAGAACGACACGTTCCTGTTCCGGCGCATCCGCCCGACCATCGAGGGCTCGCTGGGCAAGCTGGTGTCGTTCCGTCTGACGCCTGAGTTCGCCGGGGATAGCGCGACGATCATCGACGCTTACGTCGATGTGAAGCTGGATCCGGCCTTCACGTTGCGCGCGGGCAAGGTCAAGGGGCCAATCGGACTGGAGCGCCTGCAATCCGGCAGTGCGATCGGACTGATCGAGCGCAGTTTCCCCACCGAACTGGCCCCCAATCGCGATCTCGGCATCCAGGCGCAGGGCGAAGTCGCCGAGGGACGCCTCAGCTACGTGGCGGGTGTATACAACGGCGCGCCGGATGGCCGCGATGCCGCGACGGCCAATCCGGACGACGAGTTCGAATACGCCGGCCGGGTATTCTTCGAGCCGTTCAAGAACACCAGCAGTTCGTGGTCGGGACTGGGCTTCGGCATCGCCGGCAGCATCGGCGACAAGCAGGGCACGGGCAACAACTTCCTGCCGCGCTACCGCACGCAGGGGCAGGCGCAGTTCTTCACCTACCGCACCGCGGTGGTCGCCGATGGCGAACACCGCCGCATCTCCCCGCAAGGCTATCTGTACCGCGGCCGCTTCGGCCTGTTGGCCGAGTACATCGCCTCCCAGCAGGAACTGCTGGTCACGAGCGGCGCCGCAGCGGGTACGCGCGCCGACCTGGAGAACACCGCCTGGCAGGCGACCGCCAGTTGGGTGCTCACTGGCGAAGACGCCAGCTATCGTGGCGTCGTGAAGCCGTCCAAGCCGTTCAGTCCCGGCAGCGGGTGGGGTGCATGGGAACTCGTTGGTCGCTATGGCGAATTGGAGATCGACGACGACGCTTTCCCGCTGTTCGCCGACCCCTTGTTGGCCGCGCGCCGCGCCAAGGCATGGACGCTGGGCGTCAACTGGTACCTCACCAGCAACCTGAAGCTGGTCGTCAACTATCTCGATACGCAGTTCGAGGGCGGCGCTGCCGCCGGTGCGGATCGCGAAGAAGAAAAGGCCGTGTTCTCGCGACTGCAGGTCGCCTTCTGATTTCCGGAGACATCACGTGAAGACCTCCATCATCCGACGCCACCTCCGCAACACCATGCTCGTTTTCGGCCTGACCCTCGCCGCTGCTGCAGGCGCCAAGGACATCAAGTTGCTCAACGTGTCGTACGACCCTACGCGCGAGTTCTACCGCGAGTTCAATGCCGCCTTCGCCGCCGATTGGCAGAAGACCAAAGGGCAGAAGGTCAGCATCGAGACCTCGCACGGCGGTTCCGGCAAGCAGGCGCGTTCGGTCATCGACGGGCTGGAAGCCGACGTGGTGACGCTGGCGCTGGCCTACGACGTCGACTCCATCGCGCAGCGCGCCAAGCTGTTCCCGGCCAACTGGCAGTCGCGCCTGCCGGAGAACAGCGCACCATACACCTCGACCATCGTGTTCCTGGTGCGCAAGGGCAATCCGAAGAAGATCCGCGACTGGCACGACCTGGTGAAGCCGGGCATCGCCGTCATCACGCCGAACCCGAAGACCTCCGGCGGCGCGCGCTGGAACTACCTCGCCGCGTGGGCGTACGGCTTGAAGATCTTCAAGGGCGACGAGGCGAAGACGCGCAACTTCGTGCGTGGGCTGTTCCGCAACGTGCCGGTGCTCGATACGGGCGCGCGTGGCTCGACCACCACTTTCGTCCAGCGCGGCATCGGCGACGTGCTGCTGGCATGGGAGAACGAGGCCTTCCTGTCGATCGAGGAACTGGGCCCGGACAAGTTCGACATCGTGGTGCCGTCGCTGTCGATCCTGGCCGAGCCGCCGGTGGCGCTGGTGGACCGCAATGTGGACAAGCACGGCACGCGCGAGGCGGCACAGGCTTATCTGAAGTACCTGTACTCGCCTACCGGCCAGCGGCTGGCTGCGAAGCACTACTACCGACCGCGTTATCCGCAACACGCGACAGCCGAAGACATCGCGCGCTTCCCCAAGCTGGAACTGGTGACGATCGATGGCGTGTTCGGCTCCTGGGCGAAGGCGCAGGCGACGCACTTCGCCGACGGTGGCGTGTTCGACCAGATCCAGGCGAAGTAAGGTGGCGGCAGTGCAACCCTGGCCGGGAAAGGCGCGTGCAAGACGCGTCATTCCCGGTTTCGGCCTCAGCCTGGGCTATACGCTGGCCTGGCTGGGGCTGATCGTGTTGATTCCGCTGGTGGGCGTGTTCGCCAAGGCCAGCGGGCTGGGACCGGCCGGCATCTGGGCCATCTGGACCGAGCCGCGCGTACTCGCGGCGCTGCGGATCAGTTTCGGTACCGCGTTGGCCGCCGCTGCATTCAATGCGGTGATGGGCACGTTGGTGGCGTGGGTGTTCGTGCGTTACCGCTTTCCGGGCAAGCGTGTGTTCGATGCGATGATCGACCTGCCATTCGCATTGCCAACGGCGGTGGCTGGCATTGCGCTGACGGCGCTGTATGGCCCGACCGGCTGGATCGGCCAATGGCTGGAAGCCGCCGGCATCAAGGTCGCTTACACGCCACTCGGCATCACCGTGGCGCTGGTGTTCATCGGCCTGCCTTTCGTCGTGCGCGTGGTGCAGCCGGTGCTTGCGGAAATCGACACGGAACTGGAAGAGGCCGCCGCCACCCTGGGCGCCAACCGCTGGCAGGCGGTGCGCCACGTGGTGCTGCCCACGCTGTGGCCGGCCATGCTGGCCGGCTTCGCGCTGGCCTTCGCACGCGGCGTGGGCGAGTACGGATCGGTGATCTTCATCGCCGGCAATCTGCCGGGCGTCTCGGAGATCGCGCCGCTGCTGATCACGATCAAGTTGGAAGAGTTCGACTACGCGGGTGCCACCGCGATCGCGGCGGCCATGCTGTTGCTGTCGTTCGCATTGCTGCTGCTGATCAACACTTTGCAGGCACGTCTGCAGCGCACCGGCAAGCGGGCAGGGGGCTGATATGGGCGACGCTGCTTCCGCCGTCACCGCCATTCTCACGGAGTCGTCCGTCGTGGAAGCGCATTCACGTCCCGCGCGTCGCCATGCCGCCACGACCGAGCCCGTCTGGGTCCAGGTGCTGCTTGTACTGGCCGCGCTCGCCTTCCTCCTGTCGTTCCTGCTGCTGCCGCTGGCGCTGGTGTTCGTCGAAGCACTGCGGGGCGGCTGGGCGGCGTTCGCCGCCGCCATCACCGAGGTCGATGCATTGGCCGCGGTGAAACTGACGCTGCTGGTGACCGCCATCGTCGTGCCGCTGAACCTGCTCTTCGGCGTGGCGGCAGCATGGGCGGTCAGCAAGCACGAGTTCCGCGGCAAGCGTTGGCTGGTGACGCTGATCGATCTGCCATTCGCGGTGTCGCCGGTGGTCGCCGGCCTGATCTACGTGCTGATCTTCGGCGCGCAGGGGTGGGCGTATGCGCTGATCGACGAAGGATGGCGCTTCTCGCTACCGTTGCTGGGCGACCTGCACGTGCAGCTGCCGAAGATCATCTTCGCGCTGCCAGGCATCGTGCTGGCCACGATCTTCGTGACGTTCCCGTTCATTGCGCGGGAGCTGATGCCATTGATGGAGCAGCAGGGCACGGACGAGGAACTGGCGGCACTCAGCCTGGGCGCTAATGGTTGGCAGACCTTCTGGCGGGTGACACTGCCGAACATCCGCTGGGCGCTGCTGTACGGCGTGTTGCTGTGCAGTGCGCGCGCACTGGGCGAGTTCGGCGCGGTGTCGGTGGTATCCGGCCATATCCGTGGACGCACCAACACGCTGCCGCTGCACGTGGAGATCCTCTACAACGAGTACGCGTACAGCGCGGCCTTCGCGGCGGCCTCGCTGCTGGCGCTGACTGCACTGGTGACGCTGGTGCTGAAGACCTGGCTGGAGTGGCGCCATGGCGAAGCGCTGGCCGCCAACCACCGTCATTGAGAAGGCGACATCATGGGCATCAAGATCGAACACCTGGGAAAGCGGTTCGGCGACTTCAAGGCGCTGGACGATGTATCGCTCGACATCCGCCAGGGCGAACTGCTGGCGCTGCTGGGGCCGTCGGGGTCCGGCAAGACGACGCTGCTGCGCGTGATCGCCGGACTCGAACATGCGGACGGTGGACGCGTGCTGTTCGATGGCGAGGACGCGACCCGCCTCAGCGTGCAGGCGCGGCGCGCGGGTTTCGTGTTCCAGCACTACGCACTGTTCCGCCACCTGACGGTGGAGGAGAACATCGCCTTCGGCCTGCGCGTGCGGCGCGGCCGCGAGCGGATGCGTGATGCCACCATCCGCGCGCGCGTCGCGGAACTGCTTTCGCTCGTGCAATTGGACGGATTCGGCAAGCGATATCCGGCGCAGCTGTCAGGCGGCCAGCGGCAGCGCGTGGCGTTGGCGCGTGCGCTGGCGATAGAGCCGCGCGTGCTGTTGCTCGATGAGCCTTTCGGTGCACTCGATGCGCAGGTCCGCAGGGATCTGCGTCGCTGGCTTCGGGAACTGCATGACCGCACGGGTCTGACCACCGTGTTCGTGACGCATGACCAGGAAGAAGCACTTGAACTGGCCGATCGTGTGGCGATCCTCAACCGGGGGCGCATCGAACAACTCGGCAGTCCGGCTGATACCTATGATGCGCCGGCCTCGCCCTTCGTCTACTCCTTCGTCGGTGCGGTGAATCGCCTGCCCGCGCACTGGGAAGCAGGCGCGCTGCAGGCTGCAGGGTTGCCAATGCGGTCGCGTGAGCAGGCGGGGCAGGGGCAGGCCGAGGTCTTCGTGCGCCCCGAAGACCTGCAGGTAGTGGAAGAGGGTCCCGGCTGGCCGGCGACGATCATCGGCGCACAGCGGAACGGTCCGCGCCTGCGCCTGCGGGCGCGGCTCCAGGGCGATGCCATCGAGGTCGATGTGGACTTGCCCGCCGACCGCGAGAGCCCGGCAACGGCTCCTGGACAGCTGGTGCGCCTGGCACCAAAACGGTTCGGATGGTTTCCCCGAAACGGTGCGAAGGCACCAACGTGATGCGATGTAAGCTGCTGAATTAATTGAAAAAGAAACCAATTATCCGGTATGCGGACAGGCACTTGACGTCGACGATTGTTGCGGCGCACTATCGGGGCGCAGTTAAAAAACCGTGAAGCTGCGATTACGGTCTCACGACCGGCATCACCGCCACGCCAGCCGCCACCGTCCGCCCATCGACCAGGAGAATCCGGATGAAGCCCGTCAAGCTCTGCACCGCCCTTGCCACTGCCCTGTTGCTGGCGCTTCCGCTGTCCGCCTTCGCCCAGGATGCCGAGGAAGAAGCGTCCTCCCCGTTCAGCGCGACCTTCGCGGTGACGACGGACTACGTGTTCCGCGGCGTGTCCCAGACCGACAACGAACCCGCATTCCAGGCCGGTGCCAGCTATTCCGCGCCCTTCGGCCTGTATGCGGGCGTATGGGCGTCGAACGTGGATTTCGGAGAGGGTGGCCCTGACTATGAGGTCGACTACTACGTCGGCTGGAACAAGGATCTCAACGACAGTTGGAACCTGGACTTGGGCGTGAACCGCTACACCTATGAAAGCGCTTCCGATGGGTACGGGGATATCGACTACAACGAATACATCGCGAAGGTGACCTGGAGTGGCCCCGTGACCGTGGGCGGCATCCTCGCTTACGCCGACGACTACAGCAACACCGGCGCGGAAGAAATCTATGCGGGCCTGTCGGCCAGCTACGACATCGGCGATTCGGGCTTCTCGGTGGGCGCCACCACGGGCTATACCTCCATCGATGCCGGCAGCGATGGCCGCGCCGACTTCTACGATGGCTCCGTTACCCTCTCCAAGGGCTTCGGTCCTGCGACGGCGACGCTGGGCTACTACGACACCTTCGGTTCGGACGCATCCGAACTGCGTCGTGGCTCGGACATCTACAAGCCGGGCGTGGTATTCACGATTGCCGTTGCCGTTCCCTGATAGGGCATGACGCAAAAAAGGCGCCGCAAGGCGCCTTTTTTGTGGGTGCCGGGATGCGGATCAATTCCAGCTCAACACCACCTTGCCGGCCTTGCCCTGTTCCATCAGGTCGAAGCCCTTCTGGAAATCGTCGATCGGCAGCTGGTGCGTCAGCACCTTGCCCAGCGGGAAGCCGCTCAGCACGAGCTGCGTCATCTTGTACCAGGTCTCGTACATCCTGCGGCCGTAGATGCCCTGCACCGTGAGGCCCTTGAAGATGATGCGGTCCCAGTCCACACCGGCGCCCTTGGGCAGGATGCCGAGCAGCGCGATCTTGCCGCCGTGGTACATGCAGTCGAGCATGTCGTTGAAGGCGCGCGGATTGCCGCTCATCTCCAGGCCCACGTCGAAGCCTTCCATGTGCAGGTCGGCCATCACGTCCTTGAGCGACTGATTGGCCACGTTGACCACGCGGGTCGCGCCCATGTCGGCGGCCAGCTTCAGGCGGAAGTCGTTCACGTCGGTGACCACCACATTGCGCGCGCCGATGTGCTTGCAGATGCCGGCGGCAATGATGCCGATGGGGCCCGCGCCAGTGATCAGCACGTCTTCGCCGACCACGTCGAACTCCAGCGCGCAGTGCGCCGCGTTGCCGTAGGGGTCGAAGAATGCCGCCAGTTCCGACGGAATCTGGTCCGGAATTGGCCACAGGTTGCTGGCCGGCATGACCATGTATTCGGCGAAGGCGCCGTTGCGGTTCACGCCGATGCCCACGGTGTTCGGACACAGGTGCTGGCGACCGCCGCGGCAGTTGCGGCAGTGGCCGCAGACGATGTGGCCCTCGGCCGACACGCGCTGGCCGACCTCGTAGCCGGTCACGGCGGAACCGAGCTGCGCGATGCGGCCCACGAACTCGTGGCCGATGGTCAGGCCCGGCTTGATGGTGCGCTGGCTCCACTCATCCCACAGGTAGATATGCAGGTCGGTGCCGCAGATGGCGGTCTTCTCCAGCTTGATCAACACCTCGTTGGGGCCGGGCTGCGGGACGGGCAGCTCCTCCATCCAGATGCCCTTGCCGGCCTCGCGCTTCACCAGCGCCTTCATCGTCTGTGCCATCGGACGTCGATCCAGGTAAATGAGGGCGCGGATTATACGCCCGGTCCCCGGCGGCCCTGTTGCGCCGCCTCTTGACAGGGGCGGCGCGCGACGTTTCCCGGCAGCGTAGGACATAAGTCATGGTCGGCGCGGATGACGGGTTCATTACAATCGGAATTTTCCTGCCAGTCCCGGGGTTTCCATGCGTCCGAACCTGCTCGCCGCCGCCATCGCGGTCCCGTTGTCCCTGCTCGCCGCCCAGATCGCCCAGGCGGGCGAGGGCATGTGGGTGCCGCAGCAACTGCCCGAGATCGCCGGGCCGCTGAAGAAGGCTGGCCTGAAGTTGTCGCCGCAGCAGCTTTCCAACCTGACCGGCGACCCGATGGGCGCGGTGGTCGCACTGGGCGGCTGCACCGCCAGCTTCGTCTCGCCGAATGGCCTGGTGGTCACCAACCACCACTGCGCCTACGGCGCCATCCAGCTGAACTCCAGCGCCGAGAACAACCTGATCAAGAACGGCTTCAACGCGCCGACGACAGGCGATGAAGTCAGCGCAGGGCCGAACGCGCGCGTGTTCGTGCTGGACGAGATCACCGACGTGACGAAGGACGCGCAGGCGGCCATCGCCTCCGCCGGCGGCGATGCGCTGGCGCGCACCAAGGCGCTGGAGACATTCGAGAAGAAGCTGATCGCCGACTGCGAAGCCGACGCTGGTTTCCGCTGCCGCCTCTACAGCTTCTCCGGCGGCAACACCTACCGCCTGTTCAAGAATCTGGAGATCAAGGACGTGCGCCTGGCGTACGCGCCCCCAGGCAGCGTGGGCAAGTACGGCGGCGACATCGACAACTGGATGTGGCCGCGCCACACCGGTGACTTCGCGTTCTACCGTGCCTACGTGGGCAAGGACGGCAAGCCGGCCGCGTTCTCCAAGGACAACGTGCCGTACCAGCCGAAGCATTGGTTGAAGTTCGCCGACCAGCCGCTGGGCGAGGGCGATTTCGTCATGGTGGCGGGCTATCCGGGTTCGACCAACCGCTACGCGCTGGCGGCCGAGTTCGACAACACCGCGCAGTGGACCTATCCGACCATCGCGCGTCACTACAAGAACCAGATCGCGATGGTGCAGGAAGCCGGCAAGAAGAACGCCGACATCCAGGTGAAGTACGCCGCCACCATGGCCGGCTGGAACAACACCAGCAAGAACTACGACGGCCAGCTGGAAGGCTTCAAGCGCATCGATGCCGCGGGCCAGAAACAGCGCGAGGAAGCCGCCGTGCTGGGCTGGTTGAAGGGACAGGGCGCCAAGGGCCAGCCGGCGCTCGACGCGCATGCGAAGTTGCTCGCGCTGCTGGAGCAGAACAAGGCCACGCGCGAGCGCGACCTGACCCTGGCGCTGTTCAACAACACCGCGATGCTGGGCTCCGCCTCGCAGCTGTACCGCCTGTCGATCGAACGCGAAAAGCCGAATGCCGAACGCGAATCCGGCTACCAGGAACGCGACCTGCCGGCCATCGAGGGCGGCCTGAAGCAGCTCGAGCGCCGCTACGTGGCCGCGATGGATCGACAGTTGCAGGAATACTGGTTGAACGAATACATCAAGCTGCCCGCCGGCCAACGCGTCGCCGCGATCGATGCATGGCTGGGCGGCAACGATGCCGCGGCGGTGAAACGCGCGCTCGACCGGCTGGCTGGCACGAAGCTCGGCAGCACGGAAGAGCGGCTGAAGTGGTTTGCCGCCGACCGCAAGGCGTTCGAGGCCAGCAACGACCCGGCGATCCAGTACGCAGTCGCGGTAATGCCGACGCTGTTGAAGCTCGAGCAGGAGCGCAAGACGCGCGCCGGCGAGAACCTGGCCGCGCGCCCGGTCTACCTGCAGGCGCTGGCCGACTACAAGAAGAGCCAGGGCGAGTTCGTCTATCCCGACGCCAACCTGTCCTTGCGCATCACCTTCGGTAACGTGATGGGCTACGCGCCGAAGGACGGCGTGGAGTACACCCCGTTCACTACGCTGGAAGGCGTGGTGGCCAAGGAGACCGGGCAGGATCCGTTCGATTCGCCGAAGGCGCTGCTTGATGCGGTGGCCGCCAAGCGTTACGGCGGACTGGAGGACAAGCGCATCGGCTCGGTACCGGTGAATTACCTGTCCGACCTGGACATCACCGGCGGCAACTCCGGTTCGCCGGTGCTGGACGCGCACGGCAAGCTGGTGGGCCTGGCCTTCGACGGCAACTGGGAATCGGTCAGCTCCAACTGGGTGTTCGATCCGGAGATGACCCGCATGATCGCCGTCGATGGCCGCTACCTGCGCTGGATCATGCAGGAGGTCTATCCCGCGCCGCAGCTGCTGAAGGAAATGGGCGTCGGCAAGTAACACCTGCAACTTAGCCGGCAGGCACGAGGCGGGAGCGGGTATGATCCGCTCCCGTCTTCGTTTCCGATCAACGAAAACGGGACCGCTTCCCTCGAATGGACACACCGACGCATGCGCATCCTGCTTGCCCGCCATGGCGAAACGCCCTGGAACGCTGAAGGCCGCTACCAGGGCCAGATCGACATCCCCCTCTCACCGGTCGGGGAACGCCAAGCCACCGCGCTGGGCCAGCGGTTGAAGGACGTACGCATTGATCGCGCGGTGGCGTCGCCGCTGTCGCGCGCGCAGCTCACGGCGAAGCTGGCGCTGGGCGAGGCGCGCGCCGAGCTCTTGCAGACGGATGCGGACCTGCAGGAAATCGCCCATGGCGAATGGGAAGGCTTGCTGGCCAGCGAGATCCAGGACAAGGACCCGGCGCGTCTGCTCGCATGGCGCGAGGAGCCGGATACCGTCCTCATGCCGGGCGGCGAATCGTTGCGCCAGGTGCTCGACCGTTCCTGGCGCGGCCTTGCGCGCGCCGCCGACGGACTGGGTGACGACGACACGCTGCTGATCGTGGCGCACGATGCGGTCAACCGCGTCCTGCTGTGCCGCATCCTGGGCCTGCCGATCGCGAAACTCTGGACGTTCCGCCAGGCCCCGACCACGCTCAACCTGCTGGAAGGCCCCTCGGTCGACCAGCTCGAAGTCGTGCGCCTCAACGACTGCGCGCACCACACGCCGTTTTTCGGCGAAGCGAAGCATCGGGCGCTGTAGCCGGTTCCGCGCCGCCCTCGCGTGGGCGGCGTGCCTCCGTCGGTGAGCAGGACCATCGGGTACGATGCGTTCCGCGAGCTGAGCCGAACGGGGGAATCCAATGAAACGAATCTGGCTGTCCGCCCTGCTGGGCGTGATGCTGCCGTTCCAGGTGCTTGCCGACACCGCAGTGCGACGTGTCGATCCCCATGTCATCGAGTCGCCACCACCGCGTTACCCGCCTGAAGCTGCTCGCGGTGGCTTCGCGGGCGCCAGCGTATTGCTCCTCAGTATCTCGGCAGCGGGGCAGGTCACGGAGGTGCAGGTCGAACAGTCGGCCGGACATCCCGCCCTGGATGCGGCGGCGGTCGAAGCCGCGCGTGCCTGGAAGTTCGCACCCGCCATCGAGAACGGGCGCGCTGTCGCTTCGCGCGTCAGGATGCCGGTCGACTTCGGGCTGGGTGACGAGAATATCTACGATTCGTTCCTCGCGCAGATGACGTCCGCTGATCGGGTTTCCGTCGGGCCTGCTGACGAGCACGGCCACCTGCCTGGCTACCTTCCGGATCCCCTGCCCATCCCCGGCGCCAATGCGGACGAAGCGATCACCCTCCTGCTGGAACGTGGCAATGCGCAACAGGTGCAGGGGATGCCGCCGGGCGTGGCGCTCTATGCGGTCGCCGATGGCAAGGAATACAGCCAATGGTGGATCCATGGGCGGGGAGCCTCCCGTTCTATCGTCAGGCGGCGGCTCGCCACGGATGGTCAGCGTGGTTTCTTGATGACGCGCGTGCTCTGCGGTGTTCCCGATAGCCATGATTGCCTGTTGCTGCAAGCCGCGGAGCAAGGTGCGCGCCCGCAGCGGGGCATCAAGCTGCCGCATTCACAGGACCCGATGCCGGTGGGTCGTTCGCCGTGACCCGACCTCGCGATCTGCCGGCATGGCTCGCTTACATCGAGCAGCAGCACCCGAAGTCCATCGAGATGGGTTTGGAGCGCGTACGTGAAGTCGCTGCACGCCTTTCACTGGGCAGGCCCGCCGGACGTGTGATCACCGTCGGCGGCACCAACGGCAAGGGGTCGACCGTCGCCTTCATCGAGGCTATCGCGCGTGCTGCCGGCTGGAAGGTCGGCGCGTACACCTCGCCGCACCTGCTGCGTTACAACGAACGCGTCCGCGTCGACGGCGTCGACATCGATGACGACTCGCTGGTCGCTGCATTCGAGGCGGTGGAAGCGGCACGCGTCGACACGACGCTGACTTACTTCGAGTTCGGCACGCTGGCTGCGCTGCGGCTTTTCGAGCGTGCGGGGCTCGATCTGGCCGTGCTGGAAATAGGACTGGGCGGACGACTCGACGCCGTCAACATCGTCGATCCAGATGTCGGCGTCATCACCACGGTCGACATCGACCACACCGACTGGCTGGGCAACGATCGCGAGGCCATCGGCGCCGAGAAGGCGGGCATCGCGCGTGCCTGGAAGCCGCTGGTGCTTGGCGAAGTGGATTCGCCGTCCAGCGTGTTGCGCCATGCCTACGCCATCGGCGCGAATGCACTCCGGCTGGGTAGTGACTTCTTCCACGAACCCATCGACAGCCAGCGTTGGCGCTGGCGCGAAGTCGGGGCCGAACTGGAACTGCCGGTGCCCGCCTTGTCCGCGCCGTCGCAGCGTGCGAACGCGGCGACGGCGATCGCTGCGCTGCGCGCACTGCCGGGCGTGGTGATCGCTGACGAGGCTTTCGCTGCCGGCGTCGCGAAGGCCGCCCTGCCGGGTCGACTGCAGACGTTCGAGCGCGATGGCGTGCAGGTGGTGCTGGACGTAGGCCACAACCCCCAGGCGGCGCGCGAGCTTGCGTCATGGCTGCAAAGGAACCCGATAGCGGGCACCACCCGTGTCGTTTTCGCCGCGCTCGCCGACAAGGATGTCCACGGCATCGCGGGTGCGGTCACCGATGCACCCCTGCGCTGGTTCCTGGCCGGCTTGATGGTCGGTCCGCGATCGCAGACTGCCGAACAGCTCGCGGCTCGGCTGCAGGGCGCTATCGGGGAGAGGGTGGATCTGCACGCCGGCGTGGCGGATGCGCTGCATGCCGCCCTCGAAGCGTCAGCGCCGCGCGATCGCGTGCTGGTGTTCGGCTCGTTCCATACCGTCGCCGACGCGTTACAGGTCCTGCATTCAGGTCGATGACGGGGAGCGCGCCGATGCGCGCCGTATAATCGCCGCGGCATTCCCGCCGCAGCTGCCCGTGGACCTGGATGGATACTGCCCTGAAACAGCGCCTGATCGGCGCCGTCGTGCTGGTGGCGCTGGCCGTCATCTTCCTGCCCATGCTGGTGAAGGGTCCCGCACCCGACAGCGGCGTGTCCGACGTGCCACTGGACGTGCCGCCGGCCGCCGATGGCGAATTCGAGACGCGTGAACTGCCTCTGGTGACGCCGGGCAATGCGCCCGCAACCGGTGCCGTGGGACTGCAGGGCCAGGTTGCCGCGCCTGCCGCGGAACCCGCGCCGGCTACCGGCACCGTGCAGTCGCCCGCCACGGCAGGCGGCGACTTCGCCGTCAGTTTCGGGGCCTATGCCACGCAGGCCGATGCCGATGCCGTACTGGCGCGCGTGAAGCAGGCCAGGCTGCCGGGCTTCGTCGAACCGGCGACCATCAATGGCAAGCCGGCATTCCGGGTGCGTGTCGGTCCCTACGCCGACCGTCCGCAGGCCGAAGCCGCGCGACTGGACGCGATCAAGATCCGCGGCGACGTCAACGCGCAGGTCGTGACGCTGGACGTCTCGGACACCGCGCCGGCCACCACGTCGCCTACTGCCACGAGGTCGGTCGCGTCGGCCGCACCCACCACACCGGCGGTCACCACCCAAGCACTGCCGCCCGAACCCGCCAAGCCCGTGCCGCAACCGGCTGCGCCCGAAGCGAAGCCGGCGGCAACGAAGCCGGTGCCGACCACTACCACCCCGGCAGCGTCCACGCCCAAGCCTGCCGAGGTACCGAAGCCCGCCGCCTCCGGCACCGGTTTTGCCGTGCAACTGGGGGCCTTCTCGAACGCGTCCGACGCGAATGCGCTGCGCGACCGCGCGCGCGGTGCCGGCTTCAGCGCTTTCGTCGAACAGGTCCGCACCGACAAGGGCACGCTCAGCCGCGTGCGCATCGGGCCGGTCGCCAACCGTGCCGATGCAGACCGCCTGAAGGCACAGGTGGCCTCCAGGCTCGGCGTCGATGGCATGGTCCGCCCGCATCCTTGATGACATTGTCTTGCCGCATGGGTGACTGCCACGGGCGCGCTGCGTGAGCGCGCTGGACCTGACGCTGTTGGCCATCGTCGGCGTGTCGACCCTGTTCGGCGCGATGCGTGGCTTCATCAGTGCGCTGGCGTCGATGGTCGCGTGGTTGCTGGCCGGCTGGGTGGCCTTCCATTACGGCGGCGACGCGGCGCATTGGCTGTCCAGCGATGGCCAGCCCTCGGCAAGCGAACTGTTGGGCGGTTATGCGCTCAGCTTCATCGGCGTGATGATCTTCGTCGGGTTGACGGGCTGGGCCATCCGCCATCTGGTGAAGTCGGTGGGCCTTTCCGGCCTCGACCGCGTGCTGGGGCTGGCGCTCGGGCTGGCGCGTGGCGCATTCGTCGCCTGCATCGTGCTGCTGCTGGCTGCGTTCACCGACCTGCCACGCGAACCTGAATGGAAAAGGTCATCCGTCGTGCCGATGCTGCTGCCCGGCGCGCAATGGTTGTCGCAGTGGCTGCCGGAATGGACCGTGCAGGAATTGGACTTTGGCAACGGGCGCCCGGCGGGCGATAATGCGCGCCTGCAGAGCCTGCTCCCCATGTCGCTGGAAGACACCGGCGCACCGCAGGACCACGCCCCCTCGTCCGCCTCACCCGCGTCGAAACCGGAGTAGATCCACCATGTGCGGCATCGTCGGAATCGTCGGCAACCAGAACGTCGCCGGCCAGCTTTATGACGGGCTGACCGTCCTCCAGCATCGCGGACAGGACGCCGCTGGCATCGCCACCGCCGACGGCACGCGCCTGCGCGTGCACAAGGACAACGGACTGGTGCGGGACGTCTTCAGCGCCAAGGCGATGAGCGTGCTGGAAGGCCGCGTGGGCATCGCCCACTGCCGTTATCCGACTGCCGGGTCCGAGGGCATGGACGAAGCGCAGCCGTTCTACGTGAACTCGCCGTACGGCATCGCGCTGGCGCACAACGGCAACCTGATCAACACCGAGGCCCTGCGGCAGGACGTGTTCGCGCAGGACCGCCGCAACATCAACACCGATTCGGACAGCGAAGTGCTGTTGAACGTGTTCGCGCATGAGCTGGACCTGCAGCGCACGCTCAGCCCGGAAGCCGCCATCCGCGCGGTGGCCGGCGTGCATCGCCGCGTCAAGGGTGGATATGCGGTGGTCAGCGTGGTGCTGGGCCTGGGCCTGGTGGCGTTCCGCGATCCGCACGGCATCCGCCCGCTGGTGCTGGGCAAGCGCGAGCACAGCGAAGGCACGGAGTACATCATCGCGTCGGAATCCGCCGCGCTCGACATCCTGGGTTTCACCCGCATGCGCGACGTGCAGCCCGGCGAAGCCATCGTGATCACCGCGCGCGGCGAGCTGTTCAGCGAAATCGTCGCCGAAACGCAACACCATGCACCGTGCATCTTCGAGTACGTGTACTTCGCGCGTCCCGATTCGATGATCGACAACGTGTCGGTGCACAAGGCGCGCATGCGCATGGGCGTGAAGCTGGGCGAGAAGATCCTGCGCCTGCGCCCCGACCACGACATCGACACGATCATCCCGATCCCGGACACCTCGCGCGACGCCGCGCTGGAAATCTCCAACGTGCTGGGCGTGAAGTACCGCGAAGGGTTCATCAAGAACCGCTATGTCGGCCGTACGTTCATCATGCCGGGGCAGGGGGAGCGCGTGAAATCCGTGCGCCGCAAGCTCAACCCGATCAACCTGGAATTCCGCAACCGCGTGGTGCTGCTGGTCGACGACTCCATCGTGCGCGGCACCACGTCCAAGCAGATCGTGCAGATGGCGCGCGATGCCGGCGCCCGCAAGGTCTACCTGGCCAGTGCCGCACCGCCGGTGCGCCACCCCAACATCTACGGCATCGACATGCCGGCGGCCGACGAACTGGTCGCGCATGACCGCAGCATCGAGGAGATCGAGACGCTGCTAGGCTGCGACTGGCTGATCTACCAGGACCTGGAAGACCTCGAGGCGGCCGTGCGCGAAGGCAACCCGCAGCTCGCCGATTTCGATTCCTCCTGCTTCGATGGCAAGTACGTCACTGGCATCGAGCCGGGATATTTCGAACGCATCGAGCAGGCGCGCTCGGACGAAGCCAAGCGCAAGCGCCGCGTAGGCTGAAGCGGCGCGCACGCCATGGCCACGCTGTTCGAGGCTGCGAGTGCCTGCCTGGACGCGACGGACGTGGACGTCAAGATCGCGCTGACACAGCGATACGCTGATGCCTTCGCGCGCGGTGAGCTGGATGTTCCCGTCGACGCGCCGCCGCCCGAACCCATCCGCATGCCGGGGCGACCGGCGAAGCCGACCCTCGTGCATCCACGCGATCTGCCGCGGCGTGGGCTCGGCAGCGTGCAGGGTAGGGCCGCCTTCATCCACGCCATCGCGCACATCGAACTCAACGCCATCGACCTGGCCTGGGACGCGGCGTACCGCTTCCGCGGTCTGCCGGCGGCGTTCCATGCCGACTGGGTGCAGGTGGCCCAAGACGAGTCGCGCCACTTCGTGCTGCTGCGCGACCGCCTGCGCGAACTCGGCTACGAATACGGCGATTTCGACGCCCACAATGGCTTGTGGGAGATGACCGAAAAGACTGCGCATGACGGGCTGGCGCGGATGGCGCTGGTGCCGCGCGTGCTGGAGGCGCGTGGCCTGGATGTCACGCCGGCGATGATCGTCAAACTGCGCGGACTCGGCGACGAAGCCACCGTGGCGATCCTCGACCTGATCCTGCGCGAGGAGGTCGCGCATGTCGCCGCCGGTTCGCGCTGGTACCGCTGGTACTGCGCACAACGCGGCATTGAACCGCGCGCACGCTTCCGCGAACTGCTGAGGGAATATGCCGGTGGCTACTTGCATGGCCCGTTCAATATCGAGGCGCGGCTGTTGGCAGGGTTCGACGAAGACGAACTCGCGGCGCTGGAAGCCCCATAGGATGGGCCGTGGCCCACCTGCGGACGGGATGTGCATGAGGGTATGGGAGCGACGCAAGTCGCGATGACGCTTGCGCGGTAGTTCATCGCGACTTGCGTCGCTCCCACATCGAGACCCTACAGACGCTCCAGCGTCATTCCACGCGGATCCACCCGCAACACCGAGCCCTGCTCATACCAGTCGCCCAGCACGACGCGGCGGCACGCTCGCCCATGGACGGTCAGGTCGTGGATCGCAGGCCGGTGCGTGTGGCCATGGATCAGCATGTCGATGCCGAACTGGGCCAGTATCGCGTCCACGGCCGCCGGCGTCACGTCGGTCAATGCTTCGAACTGCGCCTTGTCGCTCTGCTTCATGCCGCCCTGGTGAGCGGCGCTGGCGGCACGCGCCTGCGCGGCGAAGGCGAGCCTGGCCGCCAGTGGCTGCGACAGGAACTGCGCCTGCCAGGCGGGATTGCGCGTCTGCGCGCGGAACGCCTGATAGGCCGTGTCGCCCGTGCACAGCAGGTCGCCATGCATGAGGATCGCCGGCTTTCCGTACAGCATGACGACGGCCGGATCGGGCAGGATGCGCATGCCGGCGCGGCGGGCGAAGGCATTGCCGAGCAGGAAATCGCGATTGCCACGGATGAAGAACACCGGCACGCCGGCATCGGCGACCTCGCGGATGCGGGCCGCGACGTAGGCGCCCGTTTCCGATGGATCGTCGTCGCCCACCCAAGCTTCGAACAGGTCGCCCAGGATGTACAGGGCGTCGGCCGCGACGGCCTCCCGCTGCATGAACGCGCCGAACAGTTCGGTCACAGCAGGGCGTTCGGGATCCAGGTGCAGGTCGGAGATGAAGAGCGTAGTCATGCCGTGATTCTAAGCCCTCCCCTTCAAGGGGAGGGTTGGGATGGGGATGGTGTTGGCGTACCTGCTGGTGAGAGTCACGCCATCCCCATCCCGGCCTTCCCCTTGAAGGTGAAGGGGAAAAACGCCGCACGCGGGGTAAAATCACCGGACTTCGTACCTTGAGCTCCTCCATGACCTGCCGTACCCGCTTCGCTCCCAGTCCCACCGGCTACCTGCACATCGGCGGCGCCCGCACGGCGCTGTACTGCTGGCTGGAAGCGCGCCACCGCGGCGGCGATTTCATCCTGCGTATCGAGGACACCGACCGCGAGCGCAGTACGCAGGCGGCGATCGACGCGATCCTCGATGCCATGGACTGGTTGGGCCTGAACTACGATGAAGGCCCGATCTACCAGACCCACCGCGTCGACCGTTACCGCGAGGTGGCCGAACAACTGGTTGCCGATGGCAAGGCCTACTACGCCTACGAGACGCGCGAAGAACTGGACGCGATGCGCGAAGCCGCGATGGCGAAGCAGGAGAAGCCGCGCTACAACGGTGCTGCGCGCGAGCAGAGCCTGCCGCGCCGCGACGACCCCAACCGCGTCATCCGCTTCAAGAATCCGCTCGACGGCGTCGTCGCCTTCGACGACCTGATCAAGGGCCGCATCGAGATCGCCAACAGCGAACTCGACGACATGGTGATCTTCCGCCCGGACGGCTATCCCACGTACAACTTCGCCGTGGTCGTGGACGACTGGGACATGGGCATCACCGAGGTCATCCGCGGCGACGACCACATCAACAACACCCCGCGCCAGATCAACATCTACGAAGCGCTGGGCGCGCCGGTACCGAAGTTCGCGCACATGCCGATGATCCTGGACGAGCAGGGTGCCAAGCTGTCCAAGCGCACCGGTGCGGCCGACGTGATGCAGTACAAGGATGCCGGTTACCTGCCACATGCGCTGATCAACTACCTGGCGCGGCTGGGCTGGTCGCACGGTGACCAGGAGCTGTTCACGCGGCAGGAACTGATTGACCTGTTCGATGTGAAGGACGTGAACTCCAAGGCCGCACGCCTGGACATGGCCAAGCTCGGCTGGGTGAACCAGCACTACCTGAAGACGGATGCGCCGTCGGACATCGCGCCGCACCTGGTTTATCAGTTGGAGAAGCTGGAGATCGATCTCTCCCGAGGTCCCTCACCGGCCGATGTCGTGGTCGCGCTGCGCGATCGTGTGCAGACCCTGAAGGAGATGGCCGAGAAGGCGATGGTCTGGTACCAGCCGCTGACGGTGTACGACGAGGCCGCGGTGGCCAAGCATCTGGGGGCCGCCGCCCATGCTCCGCTGGTCAAGGCCCGCGAGTGCCTGGCCGCGCTGGCGGAGTGGAGTGCGGAAAGTGTGTCCGTCGCGCTGCACGAGGCTGCGGCTGCGCTCGAACTCGGCATGGGCAAGGTGGCGCAGCCGCTGCGCGTGGCCATCACCGGCACCCAGGTCAGCCCCGACATTTCGCAGACCGTCTACCTGGCCGGTCGCGATGAAGCCTTGAAACGCATCGACGCAGCACTTATCAAGACAAGTACGACCGCCTGATCACGGATCGCCCATGCCGCACGCCCACGCCTGTACCGACCCGCACCACCACGTCCACGACGCGCAGGCGTTCGTGGCAGCGGTCGAGCGCGCGTGCCAGGAGCGGGGCCTGCGGCTGACGCCGATCCGTGCGCGCGTGCTGCAGCTGATCGCGGAAGCCGGCAAGCCGGTGAAGGCCTATGAATTGCTCGAGTGGGTGCGCGCCACCAAGGGCGTGGGCGCCGACGCGCCGCCGACGGTGTATCGCGCGCTGGATTTCCTGATGGCCAACGGTTTCGTGCACAAGCTCGAATCCGTGAATGCGTTTGTGGCCTGCCATCACCCGAACAGCGCCCAGCATTCGGTGCCGTTCCTCATCTGCGACCGGTGCCACAGCGCGGTGGAACTGGAAGATCGCGACGTGGTGGCGGCATTGGATGCGCGCGCCAAAGCGCTGGGTTTCCAGCCGCAGGCGCAGACGCTGGAAGTGCATGGGCTGTGCGCGCGCTGTGCGGCGGCTTGAAGGTTAAATTGTTGTAGGAGCGACGTGAGTCGCGACCGCAGACCTGCAGCGCACTGCATCCTTGTCGCGCGCGGGGGATGAAGCCATCGCGCGACGGTGTGCGAAGCCCGTTCGGACATCTAGCAACGGACGTCTTGCGGTCGCGACTTACGTCGCTCCTACAGTCGCATCGACATGCTTCTTAGGCCGCGGCTGGCAACGCCTTTGGCGCCGCCTCCCGGATAGGCAGGTTGGCCAAGGCGGCAATCAGCGCCAACGCCATGTCCGCGTACCACATCCACGTGTAGTCGCCGAAGCGTTCCAGCGCCAGGCCGCCCAGCCACGCACCGAAGAAGCCGCCGATCTGGTGCGACAGCAAGGTCAGCCCGAACAGCGTGCCCAGGTAGCGCGGGCCGAACAGCTTGCCGACCAGACCTGCCGTCGGCGGCACGGTGGCCAACCAGGTGAAGCCGAGCGCAGCGGCGAATACGTAGAACGTCAACGGCGTCGGGGGCGCCATCAGGTAGAGGGCGATCATCACGGCGCGACTGGCGTACATCGCCGCGAGGATCCACTTCATGCGCATGCGCTGCCCCAGTGCGCCCGCGACCAAGCTGCCGGCCACGTTGAACAGGCCGATCAGCGCGATCGACACCGCCGACACGCTGGGCGACAGACCGCACAAAGCGATTTCGCCAGGCAGGTGCGTCACCAGGAAGGCAATGTGCACGCCGCACGTGAAGAAGCCCAGGTGCAGCATCCAGTAGCTGCGGTCGCGCAGGGCGATGGCGATCTGCTGTTTGAGCGAAACGTCGCCGACGGCAGTGGCCGGTGTCGTGCCCGTCGAAGGCGTCGCCTTCCTGCGCAACGGGAAGGCCAGGGGAATCGCGAGCAATGACGCGACGGCAAGCGTGTACATCGCGCTGGCCCAGCCGGCGACGGCGATCACGGCCTGCACCAGGGGCGCGAAGACGAACTGGCCCAGCGACCCCCCCGCGTTGATGAAGCCCGCGGCGAACGAACGCTTCTCGGGTACAAGCTGCTGTGCGGTGGCGCCGATCAGGATCGAGAAGCTGCCCGCGCCTGCGCCGGCTGCCGTCAACAAGCCCAGCGTGAACATCAGGCCCCATGGCGACGTGAGGTGCGGCGTCAGTGCCAGGCCAAGCGCCAGCAGGATGCCACCGACCACCAGCACGCCGGTGGAACCGCGCTTGTCGGCGATGGCGCCGAAGATCGGCTGCACGGCTCCCCACGTGAACTGGCCGATCGCCAGCGCGAAGCTGATCGCGGCGATACCGATGCCGGTGTCCTGGTGGATCGGTGAAACGAACAGTCCGGTGGTCTGGCGCGCGCCCATGGTGATCATCAGCGTCGCCGCGGCGGCCAGCAACAGGCCCCAGTGCATGCGCGGAGCGGGTGTCGGGGTAGCGGGGCTCATGCGGCTTCTCCCAGGTGCTGGCGCAGCAGGTCGTCGAGGTGGTCCAGGTCGCGGTGCAATCGTTTGACGCCGGCCTCGCCGAGCATCGCATCGATGACCGCCTGCGCATGTCGCCAGAGGGGCTTCGCGGCGGCGAGTCGGTCGCGGCCCGGCGGGGTCAGCGCGATCAGGCGCTGGCGCGCGTCGTGGCCGCGGACGATTTCCACCAGGCCTGCATCCGCCAGCGGCGACAGGTTGCGGGTCAGGGTGGTGCGATCCATGCCGAGTTCTCCGGCCAGGTCGCCCAGCACGCGAGGCTCGCGTTCGCTGCGGCGCAGGATGGAGTACTGGTTGAGGCTCAGGCCGGCCCCGGCCAGTTCATGGTCGTACACCTGGGTAACGCGGCGGCTTGCGCGGCGCAGGCGGAAGCAGGTGCATGTGCTGGGCGATGCGGTAGCGGAGGGCATGCGGGATTGATCGTGATGGGGCCGCCGGATGAATTATGTGTATATGCACATAATTGTTGTCAAGAAGGGCGGCTGCCATCCAGGCCAGCCGCCCCGGGGAGGGCCGTCAGTCGCCGGTCAGAAGTACGCGCGGATGCCGAAGGCCACGCCGCGCCCCGGCAACGGTGCGTAGTCACGCAGCAGCGAGGTGTGCGGGCGGGCTTCTTCGTCGGTCAGGTTGCTGCCATCCAGGAACACTTCCCAGCTTGATGCCGTGCGATCCCAGCGATATGCAAGGTGCGCATCCACCAGCGTGTAGCCGTCACTCGGCTCTTCGTTCTGTGCAAGGTCGTCCTGCTTGCTGTAGCGCACCGCACCCAGCGACGCGCGCCAGCCACCCAGCGACCAGCCCAGGTCGGCACCGACGCGCATCGGTGCGATACGCGGCAAGTAACCGCCCTGTGCGATATCCACTTCGTAACCATGGGTGTGGTCGCCATGCGGTACCTCGAAGGCCACCGTCCGCATGCCGTTGCCATCGAGCTCCGCACGCACGTAGTCGCCGTACACGCGCAGGTCCCATGCGCCGGCGGCGGTATCGGCAAGCTGGATCTTCGCTTCGGCCTCGGCGCCGGTGAAGGTGGCGTCGTCCTGCGTCCACAGGCGCACCGGATAGCCTTCCTCTTCCACGCCGGTATCGGTGAGGTAGATGAAGTCCTTGAACTTCGTCTGGTAGACCGCAAGCTTCAGGTCGACGCGATCGGTGTGCCAATGCGCCCCGATTTCCGCGCGCACGCCCTTCTCGGTATCCAGCGAAGCGTCACCGATCTCGATGGACTGCGTGGCGACGTGGGTGCCGCCGGCGAACAGTTCCTCATTGGTCGGCGCACGCTCGGAGCGGTCCAGCCCGAAGCGCAGGTCGAAGCCGTCGCTCAGGCGCCAGATCGCGGCGGCGGACAGGTTGATGGCGTCGAAATCGGTGGATGCGCGATCCTCCGGCTTCAGTTTGACCTGATCGTAGCGGCCGCCGAGTTCCAGCTTCCATGGGCCGAAGTCCTTCTGCTGCAGCACGAACAGTCCCAGCGTGTCGGTGACGGTGGACGGCACGAAGGCCTCCGCGCCCACCGCGCTGAAATCGGTACTGCCGAACTGCAGTCCGAACGCGCCGCGCCAGCCGTTCCAGGTCTTCTGCACCGCTTCCAGGCGCGCGTCGTACGCTTCGTTGGTGAAGCGGGTGCCGATTTCGTCGCCTTCGAGTTCGAGGTGCTCGTAATCGTTCCAGGCCGCGCGCAGGTTGATGCTTTCCAGGAACGAGACCGGGTCGTACACGCCGGCCTTCATGTCCACGCGGTTCTGCACCATGTCGATTCGCACGGGACCTTCCTCGTGCGCTTCGTCGTCGTGGTCTTCTTCGCCATCATGGTCGTGATCGTGGTCCTCTTCGCCATGCTCGTGCGCGCCGGCCGGGATGCCGTAGTTGCTGCGGTACGTGCTGGCGGCGAGGCCGAAGTAGCCGCGGTCGCCCAGATAGGTCGCACCGACGGCACCGGCACGGGTCTTCACCGAACTGTTCGGCAGCGTGCCGTTGGGTTGGGGTTCTTCCTCATGTTCCTCGCCCTCCTCATGGTCGTGCAGGATGGCCACGCCCGGGATGTCGTAGTCGTCGGTGTCGCGGACCAGGCCGTCGACATGCAGCACCCAGTTTCCGTTGACGCCGTCGAGGCGGAACATGCCGGTGCGTTCGTCGTTGACGGTGTTGCCGCGCACTTCCGCGCGGCCGCTCAGCGGCTGGTCCGGGATCGATTCGGCCAGCCGGCCATCGACCACGTTGACGGCACCACCGATGGCACCGCTGCCGAACAGCAGGGTGGCGGGCCCCTTCAGCACTTCGATCTGGTCGGCGAGGAACGGCTCGATGCTGACCGCGTGGTCGGCGGAGACCGTGGAGGCGTCCATCGAGCCGATGCCGCCGGACAGCACCTGCACGCGCGGGCCTTCCTGGCCGCGGATGATCGGGCGACCCACGCCCGTGCCGAAATAGGTGGTCTGCACGCCCGGCAGCTTCGCCACCGTCTCGCCCAAGGTGCCGGCCTTGGCTTTGTCCAGCGCCTCGCCGTACAGGACCTCCACCGGGGTGGCGACGGATTCGGCATTGCCCTTCAACGGTGAGGCGGTCACCACCACGGCGTCCAGATCCTTGGCCTGGGGGGCTCCGGCGTCGTCCGCCAGCGCGGCGGGAGAGGCAAGCG
>NZ_CAMPJD010000038.1 GCF_946886695.1 uncultured Pseudoxanthomonas sp.
AAGCCGTTCAACGTCCTGTGCCAGTTCACCGACCGCAGTGATCCGCCGCGGCGGACGCTGGCCGGGTTCGGCCTGCCGCCGCGCGTCTATGCGGCGGGGCGGCTGGACTACGACAGCGAAGGCCTGCTGTTGCTCACCGACGATGGTGCGCTGGCGAACCGGTTGACCGATCCGCGCCACAAACAGCCGAAGACCTACTGGGTGCAGGTGGAAGGCACGCCCACGGACGAACAGCTCGATGCGCTGCGTCGTGGCGTGGTGTTGAACGATGGGCCGACCCGACCGGCACAGGTGGAAACGCTCCATCCGGCGCCAGCGCTTTGGGAACGCGATCCGCCGGTGCGCTTCCGCAAGACGGTGCCGGATGCGTGGGTGTCGGTGACGATCACGGAGGGACGCAATCGCCAGGTACGGCGGATGACGGCGGCCGTGGGCCTGCCGACCTTGCGGCTGGTGCGCGTCGCCATCGGCGACACACACCTGGGAGATCTTGCGCCCGGTGCCTGGCGCCCGCTCTGACGCAGGCGCAGCGCAACTTCAGCTCTCGGTGGAGCGGGTGGTGCTGCGCGGCTTGCGCGGCGCGCCTGTCTTGCGTGCGGTGGAAGTCTTCGCGGAACCGTTGACCTTGCGTGCCTCCACGCGGCGCGACTTGCCCTCGATCGGACCGTTCGCCTGATCGCGCTTGCGCTTCCGATAGGCCACCAGTGCGAGCAGGCCCACGCCGATGCCGGTGGCGACGGCGACCGCCGGGTTGCGCCGCACGAAGTTCACCGCCAGCCTGCCGCCGGTCTTCGCAACGCCGAGCGCGGCACCCGTCTGCAGCAACCTGTCCGCGCTCGGCACGGCGTGCTTGAGGCTGGTGCCAGCCTGGCTGGCCAGTTCCAGCGCGCGGTCGGTGATGGTGGTGAGCTTGCTCATGGGCCTTCCCTGAAAGAGGTGGGTAGGACGCCAGTGTCCGTGCGGCGATGTTTACGCGGTGTTAGTTCCGCCGTCCGGCGCTGGCCGCCGGCTGAACGTAGCGTGCGCCATGCGCACGACCGCATGAAGCCCCGCCTCATGCCGATCGACACGGTCGCTTGAATCCGCATCGCGGGTCGCGCGTATGGCGCACGCTACGTGCCGCGCGGCTTCGCCCGGTGGGTCGCCTGGGCGCTCCATGGATCATCAGGCCACGGATGCTTGGGATACCGCCCCTTCATCTCCTTCTTCACCTCGGCATAGGTCGAGTTCCAGAAGTTGCGCAGGTCGGACGTCACCTGCAGCGGCTTGCCGCCCGGCGACAGCAGGTGCAGCAGCACCGGTACGCGCCCATCGGCCACGCGCGGCGTATCGGCCAGGCCGAACAGTTCCTGCAACTTCACCGCCAGCACCGGGGATTGGCCGTGCGCGTACTCGATGCGGCGCTCCATGCCCGAGGGCACGGTGATGCGCGTGGGCGCCAGCTGGTCGATGCGCTGGCGCAGCGACCAGTCGAGGCCCGACTTCAACGCGTTCGCGAGGTCGTCTTCGCCCAGTGCGTCCAGCCGCGTCTTGCCGGCGAAGGCGGGCTTCAACCAGGTGTCTAGCGTCGCCATCAGCGCGTCGTCGGACATGTCGGGCAGGCCGAGGTCCGGCATCCACTCGCGCAGGCAGCGCACGCGCTCGCGCCATTGCTGCAGCGATTCGGGCCACGGCAAGGCGTCCAGGCCGAGGTCGCGCACCGCGTCGGTCAATGCGGCGGCCGCAAGCGCCGGATCAACGCGGCCGGCGGGCCGCGCGTCGAACACGATCTGGTCGAAGCGCGATTCGCGTTGCGCCGTCAGTGCGCGACGCGACGCATCCCAGCGCACGGTGTCCTCGGTGACGAAGCGGTCGGCGAAATCGCGCCGCAGGCACCGTTCGTCCACGGGTGCCGCGCGCTGCACGAGCGCGTCACGCGCTTCGTGGCGCAGCTCGCTGACCACGATCCATGGCTCGCCAACGAGGGCGCTGTCGTCGAACAGCCGCGCGCTGCGTCCATTCGCCAGAAGGTAGCGGCGCGCGTCCTGGGGATGCCGGAAGCCGATGCGGTCCGGGAAAGCATGCATCAGCACGTCGCCCAAGCGGTGCGCTTCCACCGACGACGGCGGCACGGTGGCCTCACGGACGCGGCGCCGCCACTGCTTTGCGGCGGCCTCGATCGCGGCGAGGCCGGAACGGTTCGCGTCCTGCGGTGCGCGGCCGCTGCGGAACGCCGCCAGCGCACGCCAACGCGCGGCCAGCGCGTCGCCGCCCATGCGCAGTGGGTCGCGCGCTTCGACCAGCGCAGCGAGATCGCAGGCGAGCGCGCGATCCTCGCCCTCGCCCGCTGACAGGAGCATCGCCGCGAGCCGGGGATGCGTGCCGAGCGCGAGCATGCGCTTGCCGAGCGGCGTGATCGCGTTCGTCGCCGTCAGTGCGCCGAGGCGGCGCAACAGATCGCGCGCGGCGCTCATCGCACCGGGCGGCGGCGCATCGACGAAGCGCAGGTCGTCGCTGCCCCATGCAGCCAGTTCCAATGCCAGCGCGCCCAGTTCGACCAGCGCGATCTCCGGCCGCCGCTGCGGATCCAGCCGCTGGGACTGCGGCCACAAGCGATACGCCCACCCTTCGGCCACGCGACCCGCGCGACCGGCGCGCTGGTCGGCGGAGGCCTGCGAGATGGTCGTCACTTCCAGACGCGAGAACCCGCTATTGGGATCGTACGAAGGCTCGCGCGCCAGTCCGCTGTCGACCACCACGCGCACGCCGGGCAGCGTCACCGACGATTCGGCGACGTTGGTCGCCAACACCACGCGCCGACGGCCCTGCGGGTCCGGCTGCAGCGCTTCGGATTGTTTCTCCACCGGCAATTCGCCGTGCAAGGCGAGGATGACGATGTCTTCTTTCCCTTCTCCCCTCGGGAGAAGGTGCCCGGAGGGCGGATGAGGGGCGAGCGCAGCCGGGTTGCCGACACCATTGCGTCCTTCGTTGCCCCTCTCCCCAACCCCTCTCACGGCGGGAGAGGGGCTCAAACTCGCCTCCACGCGCGCGATCTCGCGCTGGCCGGGCAGGAACACCAGCACATCGCCGGGATGCGACTGCACGGCCTGTTCGATGGCGCGGCGCGCCTGCACATCGGTGGCCTCGTCGCGGCGCGCGGGGAAGTGCGCGACCTGGACCGGGAAGCCCCGGCCTTCGCTGCTCAGTCGCGGCGCGTCGAGGAACCGCGCCAGCTTCTCGCCGTCGAGCGTGGCGGACATGACGACGATACGCAGGTCGTCGCGCAGCTGTGCCTGCACATCCAACGCGAGGGCCAGGCCGAGGTCACCGGCCAGGTGTCGCTCGTGGAATTCGTCGAACAGGATGGCGCCGACCTCTTCCAGCATCGGATCGTCCTGGATCATCCGGGTCAGGATGCCTTCGGTGACCACCTCGATCCGCGTGTCCGGCCCGACCTTGTTCTCGAAGCGGATGCGGTAGCCGATCGTGTCGCCGACGGCTTCGCCCCGCTGCTTCGCCATGAACCCGGCCGCCGCGCGCGCCGCGACGCGGCGCGGTTCCAGCATCACGATCTTGCGGCCCTGCAGCCACGGCTCATCCAGCAGCGCCAGCGGCACCTGCGTGGTCTTGCCTGCACCGGGCGGGGCCTCCAGTACCAGGCGCGGATGGTCGGACAGGCTGCGGACGATGTCCGGCAGCAGCGGCGTGATGGGGAAGGTGGGCGACGGCATGCGCTGCACAGGATAAGGCCTCCGGCCTCTGTAGGAGCGACGTGAGTCGCGACCGCACGGCTTGCGCAACGGTAGTTTCGGGAAACTTCCGATGGAGAGGGGATTTCGGTTCTCGCGGTCGCGACTCACGTCGCTCCTACAACAGCGGAAGCCAAGGCTTAAAATGGTCGCCATGGATCTCATCGACATCGGCGCCAACCTCACCCACGAAAGCTTCGACCACGACCGCAACGCCGTACTTCAGCGCGCGCGGGAGGCGGGCGTGGTGCAGCAGGTGGTCACTGGCGCCAGCCGCGAACATTCGCCGACGGCGCTGCGTCTGGCGCAGTCGCATCCCGGCGAGCTGTTTGCCACGGCGGGCGTGCACCCGCACCACGCCACCGAGTACACCGACGAATGCGACGCCGAGATGCGCGCGCTGCATGCGCATGCCGAGGTCGTCGCCGTGGGTGAATGCGGGTTGGACTACTTCCGCGATTTCTCGCCGCGACCGGCGCAACGCAAGGCATTCGAGCGCCAGCTGCAGATCGCCGTGGACACCCGCAAGCCGCTGTTCCTGCACCAGCGCGACGCGCACGACGACTTCGTGGCAATGATGAAGAACTTCGACGGCAAGCTCGGGCCGGCCGTGGTGCACTGCTTCACCGGCACGAAGAAGGAACTGTTCGACTGCCTGGACCAGGACTGGCACATCGGCATCACCGGCTGGCTGTGCGACGAGCGCCGCGGCCTGCACCTGCGCGAGCTGGTGAAGAACATCCCGGCGAACCGGCTGATGATCGAGACCGACGCGCCCTACCTGTTGCCGCGTACGGTAAAGCCGCAACCCTCGCACCGCCGCAACGAGCCGATGTACCTGGCGCACATCGTCGCCGAGCTGGCGCGCGACCGCGGCGAGGACATCGAGGTCACGGCCGCCGCCACGACGGCGACCGCGCGCGCGTTCTTCCGGTTGCCCGGCGCCGGCTGAGGGGTTTCCCCGTCCCTGTTTCAGGCCGCGCGCTGCGCCTCGTAGGCCTGCAGGTGCACCCATGCAGCCCGCAGATGGGGCGTGGCGATGGCGTGCGCCGTCGCGCGGTGGACCATGTCGCCGACGATGTGCGCGGCTTCGACGCGTTGGCCTGCTTCCAGGTCGCGCAGCATCGAGGCCTTCATCGGTGAACCGGCCGTGGTCAGCGTGTCGCGCGCGGAGGCCTGTGCTGCCGTGGATACCGGCTGGCCCGAGGCCGCGGCGACCGCCAGGCATTCGCCATGCAGCGCCGCCATGAAGTCCGCACCGCCCTCGCCCGCGACGATCGTGCCGATCGAAGCGCGCATCAGGCAGGTGCCGGCGGCGAGCGCGGTGAGGAAGCTGTACTTCGCCCACTGCGCCTGCGCGATGTCCGGCGCGTGCAGGTGATCGATGCCGGCCTGCGCGCACGCGGCGGCGAGCGCCTGCAGGCGCGCATCGGGCGGCTGGCCTTCGCGTTCGCCGAACGTCATCGACGCCGGCTTGCCCAGGTGCAGGATCTCGCCACCGGCTCCCAGCGTGGCGCTGATGAAGCAGAGGCCACCGAGGACGTTCGAGAAGCCGAAGCGCGCATCCAGGGCTTCGTAATGGCGCAGGCCGTTGAGCAGCGGCAGCACGCGGGCGCCCGCTTCGACTGCCGGCGCAATGACGTCCATCGCACTGTCCAGGTCGTAGGCTTTGCTGCTGAGCAGGATCAGATCGAACGGTGCGGCGCTGGCCAGTTCGTCCGCCGTCAGCACCTGCACGGGGATATCGGCATCGCCCAACGGGCTGCGGATGCGAAGGCCCTGTTCACGCAGCAGCGCCGCGCGTGCGGGACGGACGAGGAAGGTTGCGTCGATACCGGCCTGCGCCAACCGGCCGCCGAAGTAGCCACCGGTGCCGCCGGCTCCGAGAACGAGTACGCGCATCAGCTGCGCAGCCCCACGCCCTTCTTCAACAGCCACAGGCCCAGCGATGCCAGCGCGACGACGAACCCGATCATCAGCGCATACGCCACCCACAGCGGCACGTCGCTGGTGCCGAGCAGGCCGTAGCGGAACGCGTTGACCATGTAGAAGATCGGGTTGGCATGCGTGAGCGCTTCGGCCCACGGTGGCAGCAGGGTCACCGAATAGAACACGCCCCCCAGGTAGGTGAGCGGGGTGAGGATGAAGGTCGGCACGATGGCGATGTCGTCGAACTTCTTCGCGTACGCCGCGTTGACGAAGCCGGCCAGCGAGAAGATCGTCGCGCCCAGCAGCACCGTGGTGATGGTGACGAAAGGATGCGGCACGCGGACCTTGGTAAAGAACATCGCGATGACCAGCACGATGGCGCCCACCATCAGGCCGCGCAGCACCGCGCCGGCCACGTACCCCAGCAGGATCACCCAGTTCGGCATCGGGCTGACCAACAGCTCTTCCACGTGGCGGCCGAACTTGGCGCCGAAGAAGCTGGAGCTGATGTTGCCGTAGCTGTTCTGGATGATGCTCATCATCACCAGGCCCGGCACGATGAACTCCATGTAGGTGTAGCCGCCCATGTCACCGATCTTCGAGCCGATCAGGCCGCCGAAGATCAGAAAGTACAGCGTCATGGTGATCGCCGGCGGCACCAGGGTCTGGCCCCATATGCGCAGGATGCGGTTCACTTCACGGCGCACGATGGTGCCCAGCGCGACGAGGTTCTTCTGCAGCGGCGTCGTCATGGCCGTCTCTTGCGGATCGACGGCGCTCATGCGGCCTGCTCCCGCTTGGCGGCGGCTTCGTCGCCGGTCAGGCGCACGAACAGCTCTTCCAGCCGGTTGCTCTTGGTGCGCATGGAACGCACGCGGATGCCTGCATCGCCCAAGGCCGTGAAGACGCGGTTGAGGTCCATCGCGCGCGGCATGTCCAAGTCCAGGGTGTGGCTGTCGGTGGCGGACAGCGTGGTGCCTTCGATCACCGGCAGCTGCACCGGCAGCTCGCCGTCGATGTCGAACAGGAAGCCCTCGACATCCAGCTTGGCCAGCAGGGCGCGCATCGGGCCCTGCTCGACGATGACGCCACGGTCGATGATGGCCAGGTTGCGGCAGAGGCTCTCGGCCTCTTCCAGGTAATGCGTGGTCAGGATGATCGTGGTGCCGGCTTCGTTGATGTCCTTCAGCGTCTTCCACATGCCGCGGCGGATCTCTATGTCCACGCCGGCGGTGGGCTCGTCCAGGATCAGCAGGCGGGGCCGCGTCATCATGGCGCGGGCGATCATCAGCCGGCGCTTCATGCCGCCCGACAGGGTGCGGCTCATGACGTGGGCCTTTTCCCACAACTGCGCGCGCCTGAGTTCCTCTTCGGCCCGCACCAGCGCTTCGGCACGCGGAATGCCGTAGAACCCTGCGTAGTTCACGCAGATGTCCAGCGGCTTCTCGAACATGTTGAAGTTGATTTCCTGCGGCACCAGGCCCAGCAGGCGCATCGCGCCGTCGCGGTCCTTATCCAGATCCACGCCGAACACGCTCACCTGCCCGCTGCTCTTGTTGACCAGCGAACTGACGATGCCGATGAGGGTGGATTTGCCCGCGCCATTGGGACCGAGCAGCGCGAAGAAATCGCCGGGTTCGACCTGCAGCGAGACGCCCTTGAGGGCTTGCACGCCGGTGTCGTAGACCTTGCGCAGGTCGGTGATGGCCAGCGCGGGAGCCGCCGCGGAAGCCGTTGTTGCAGACGCCATGGGGTACCTTGTGGCGCCATGAAGGCGCCCGGGGGAAGCGAGCGCTTATTATAGGCGTCCCGCCGGGGCCGCCCCGGGCCACACAGTGTTCCAGCCGCCTTGGCGATCGCGCATTTCCCCTTGAAGCTCGTCGGGCGCCGCATGCTGGCGCCCAGCGTGGGCCATTACAGCTTCGTCCGCGATGATGGGCAGCCGCTGGATTTCATCCCCGGCCAGTTCATCCAGGTGCATTTCAGCTACGCCGACGGCACCGCGACCAAGCGCAGCTATTCGCTGGCGACCATCCACGATCACGCAATGGGCCCGGGCGAAGCGGTGGAGATCGCGGTCAGTTATGTACCCGGGGGTGCCGCAACCGCCTTGTTCGAAGGCCTGCCGGAAGGCGGTCACGTGGACGCGAGCGGGCCTTTCGGCCGCTTCTGCCTGATGCCGGGCGACCGCAATGCACGCTACCTGCTCATTGCCACCGGCACCGGCGTGACGCCCTATCGCTCGATGTTGCCCCAGCTGGAAGCACTCATGGCCGACCGCGGCGTGGAGGTCGTGCTGCTGCAGGGCGCCCGCACGCCAGCCGAGTTGCTGTACGGCGACGAGTTCCGCGCCTTCGCCGACACGCATCCCGGCTTCCGCTTCGTGCCCTGCCTGTCGCGTGAGCTGCCCAGCGACCCGCACCCCGACGTGCGCCAGGGCTATGTACAACAGCATCTGGCCGAGTTCGCGCCGGATGCGGCGCGTGACATCGCCTACCTGTGCGGCAATCCCGACATGGTCGATGCCTGCTTCGAGGCGCTGAAGGGGCACGGCTTGCCGATTCCCCAGATTCGCCGGGAAAAATATGTCTCGAGCAAGTAGGGCCGCCTGCGCGGCCCGATAGGACCTGTCCGACCGCTCGGCACGCACGATGCGTGCGCGACGTGTGCAATCCGTTGGTCACATCCGTCCCGCCGCATCGTCATGGCATGCTGGGACCCGCCTCCAACGGAACTGATACATGGCACTTCTTCATCGATCACTCGCGCCCGCGCTGGGCGCCCTGCTGCTGGCCGGCTGCAACGGCACCGCCACCAGCCCCGGCCAGCAGGCCGTGCGCCACTACGGCGACATCGCCTTCAAGCCCTGCACCCTGACCGCGCCGTACCTGACCACCACCGTGGAAGCGCAATGCGCGACCTACGACGTGGCCGAAGATCCGGACAAGCCTGAAGGCCGCAAGGTCGCGTTGAACATCGCGTGGCTGCCCGCCACCAATGAGGGCGCGGCGACCGAAGATCCGGTGTTCTTCCTCGCCGGCGGCCCGGGCCAGTCGGCCGTGCAGGTCTGGCCGGCCATCGACGGCGCCTTCCGCGAAGTGCGCAAGTCGCGCCACATCGTGCTGGTCGACCAGCGCGGCACCGGCAAGTCGAACCCGCTCGCCTGCAGGGACGAGGAAGGCCGCAACGCCTACAGCGATCCGGATGATCTCAGCGAGGCCGCCGCGATCGCCTTTGCGCGCGACTGCGCCGCTTCGCTAAAGGCCGATCCCCGCTTCTACACCACCACCGACGCCGTGCGCGACCTGGACAGCGTGCGCAAGGCGCTGGGCGCGGCGAAGATCAACCTGGTCGGCGGTTCGTACGGCACGCGGGTGGCACAGCAGTACGCCATGCGCCACCCCGACAGCACGCGCGCCGTGGTGATCGACGGCGTGGTGCCGAACGAACTGGTGCTGGGCAGCGAGCACGCGCGCAACCTGGACGCGGCGCTGGCACTGCAGTTCCAGCGCTGCCAGGCGAATGCGGCCTGCAAGGACCGCTTCGGCGACGACCTGCGTGGGCAACTGCGTGCGCTGATGACGCGCCTGGCGGCCACGCCGGTGAACACCGACTACCGCGATCCTTCCACCGGCGAACTGGTCTCGGGCGACGTGAACGCCGGCACCGTCGCCGGCATCACCCGCATGTACTCCTACTACCCGCAAGGCGCCGCGTTGCTCCCGCTGGTCTTGAACGAAGCGCAACAGGGCCGCTACGGCTCGTTGATGTCGCTGTCCAAGCTGCTGGAGACCCAGGTCGGCGACCAGTTCATGCACGGCATGCAGCTGTCGGTGATCTGCGCCGAGGATGCGGACCTGCTGAAGGCCGATCCCGCCGACACCGACACGGTGCTCGGCAGCATGCTCGGCGACACGCTGAAGGCGCAGTGCGGTGCGTGGCCCACGGGCAAGCGGCCGGCGGATTTCCACACCGCGTGGACGTCCGACATCCCCACGCTGATCGCTTCCGGCGAGCTGGACCCGGTCACGCCGCCGCGCTACGGCGAGCAGGTGCTGCGCACACTGTCGGACGGCCGCCACCTGGTGCTCAAGGGCCAGGGCCACGGGACGTTCGCTGTCGGCTGCATGCCCAAGCTCCTCGGCCGCTTCCTGGAGACGGCGAGCGCCAAGGACCTGGACGCGAAGTGCCTGGACAGCCTGGACTACGTGCCGCCCTTCACCAGCTTCAACGGCTGGGAGCCGTGAGCCGCGCCCTGCGCGCCCGCCACTTTCAATGGACATGACCGAATGATCATCGCCAACGACCTGCACAAGTCCTTCAAGACCAAGACCGGAACGGTCACCGCCGTGGACGGCGTCAGCTTCACCGCCCACGACGGCCAGATCACCGGCCTGCTCGGCCCCAACGGGGCCGGCAAGACCACCACCATGCGCATGCTGTACACCCTGATGACGCCTGACCGCGGCGAAGTGAAGGTGGATGGCATCGACACCGCGCGCGATCCCGTCGCGGTGCGTCGCGCACTGGGCGTGCTGCCCGATGCGCGTGGCGTGTACAAGCGCCTGACGGCACGCGAGAACATCGCCTACTTCGGCGAGCTGCACGGACTCTCGTCGAAGCAGATCGCCGAACGCACCAAGGCACTGTCCGACGCGCTGGACATGGGCGACATCCTCGACCGCCAGACCGAGGGCTTCAGCCAGGGCCAGCGCACCAAGACCGCCATCGCGCGCGCGCTGGTGCACGACCCGCGCAACGTCATCCTGGACGAACCCACCAATGGCCTGGACGTGATGACCACGCGCGCGATGCGCGGCTTCCTTCGCCAGCTGCGCGACGAAGGCCGCTGCGTGATCTTCTCCAGCCACATCATGCAGGAGGTCGCCGCGCTCTGCGACCGCATCGTCATCATCGCCAAAGGCACCGTGGTCGCCGCCGGCACCGCGGATGAACTGCGCGAACAGGCGGGCGAGGACAACCTGGAGGATGCGTTCGTCAAAGTGATCGGTTCGGAGGAGGGCCTGCTGGCATGAACATGTTCCGTACCCGTCTTTTGTCTACGGTGTTCACCGTAATGCGCAAGGAACTGCGCGATCTCTCGCGCGACCGCCGCACGCTGGCACTCGCCCTCTTCCTCGGCCCGCTGCTGTATCCAGCGCTGATGCTGGGCATGGGCTATCTGACCGAGAACCGCATCCGCACCCAGGTCGACAAGACGCTGGAGATTCCGATGGTCGGCGGTGAGCATGCACCGAACCTGGTGAAGTTCCTCGCCACCAACGGCATCACCGCCGGCAAGGCGCCGGCCAACCTCGACACCGCGATCCGCACGCAGGAGATCGATGTGGCCTTGCGCATCAGTCCCGACTACGCGGACGACTGGCGCAACGGTCGTCCCGCGCTGGTGGAGATCATCCGCGACAGCACGCGGCGCGACGCGGACATTCCCACCCAGCGCGTCAATGCCGCGCTCTCCGCATACAGCCAGCAGGTCGGCGCCCTGCGCCTGCTCGCGCGCGGTGTCGATGCCTCGGTGGCGCGACCGGTGAACGTGGGCATGCAGGACCTGGCCACACCCGAAGCCAAGCAGGGCATGCTGTTGTCGGTGCTGCTGCCATACCTGCTGATCCTGACGTCGTTCATCGGCGGTGCGTACCTGATCCTCGACGCGACCGCCGGCGAACGCGAGCGGCAATCACTGGAACCGCTGCTGGCCACGCCGGCACCGCGCAGCGCGGTAGTCAGCGGCAAGATCGCGGCCGCGTGCGTGATCGGCTTGGCCACGCTGCTGCTCACCCTGCTCGCCTTCAAGTTCAGTGCACAGTTTGCCGGCACGCTGGGGCGGCAATTGAACGTATCGTTCCTGGCGATCGGCAAGATGTTGCTGATCCTGGTGCCGATGCTGTTCATCGGTACTTCGCTGCTGACCTATCTCGCCGCGTCGGCCAAGAGCATGAAGGAAGCGCAGAGCCACATGACGTGGTTGATGCTGCTGCCGATGATCCCGACGTTCGCGCTGATGGCCAATCCGCTGAAGAGCCAGTTGTGGCAGTTCGCCGTGCCCTTCCTGGCTCAGAACCAGCTGCTGCTCAAGGTGATCCGCAACGAGTACATCAGCGCGCAGACCTGGCTGGTCTACGTGGCCGCGGCGTTCGGCGTGGCGGCGCTGTTGTGGTTCGCGGCCGTGCGTCGTTACCACCAGGAGAAGCTGGCCGTCGCCGGTTGATGCCCACTGCGTCGATGCCGCAAACGAGAACGGCCACCTGCAGGTGGCCGTTCTTCTTCAAGCGTGCATGACGTTGTTTCAGAAGCGGTATTCGTAACCCAGTGTCAGCGTCTGCGCCTTCACATCGGCATTGAGCAGGTCAGCCTTGTTGTAGTCGTAGTTCAGGCTGAGACCATTGTGGTGATCGAAGTCGTAGCCCACGTGGGGTTTGGTCGACCGCTCGCGCAAGCTGAAACCATCCCCGCTGAGCTTGGTGTTGACGCTCTGTACACCCACGCACCCGGCGATGAAGAAGCCGGTGTTGTCGGCACCCAAGTTCTTCTTGCCCACTACGCCCGCGCCAACCGCGTCCACGTCGAACGACACGCCTTCCAGCGAGCGATCCCCGAGAATGGAATAGAAACGAAACCGGGGTGGAAGTAGTGGCCGACACGCAGGCCATAGGCGGTGTCGGTGTCGTCGGCGCTGAGGTCATCGACGCTCAGCTTGAGGTCGCTGTGGCCGATCTCGACACGGCCGTACCACTGGCCGGCTTCGGTAGCCGTGGTCGGGGCAGACAGGGTCGCGAAGAACAATGCGCTGGGAACAAGTAGATGCTTCATGGAATCCTTCCTTGAGTGTGATGTGTCGACCGCAACGCGGGCGGCACATCAAGCACCGGGAAGACGATTGTCCACTGCATGCAATCACATCACATTCAATCGTTGCGCCGCGCACGCCATCCATTGCGCATCGCCATGCGTTTCACAAAAAAAGAGCCGGCACATGGCCGGCTCTCCTCTCTCTTGTCGCCGAAGCGAGATTCAGCCGGGGCTGAAACCAATCGTGCGGCGCGTGGTGACCGGGGCATCCAGCGGTTCGAAACGCCAGCGTCGCACCGCATTGAGCGCTTCGCGGTCGAATACGCGTGCAGGCGTGGCGCGCACGACGCGCGCGTTGGTCACCGATCCGTCGATGCCCACGGTGAGTTCAACCAGTACTTCACCGCTGGTGCCCGAGCGCAGGGCTTCGGGCGGATAGCGCGGCGCGGGCGTGCTGACCGCACGCAGCGATTGCGCCGGGGCGGCGGCAGGAACGGCAGCACGGGTCGCAGCGGCCTGGCGTTCCGCGGCTTCACGTTGGGCGGCGGCCTGGCGTTCGGCTTCCTGGCGGGCGGCTTCGGCGCGGGCGGCTTCCTGTTGCTGGGCCAGCTGCTGCGCTGCGGTGGCCTCGTTGGCGCGCTGCTGCTCGGCCTGCTGGGTAAGACGCTGCTGTTCCCTCAGACGGGCTTCCTCGTCGGCCTTGGTCTTGGCTTCGTCGGTGACCGTGCGCTGCGCCACCGCCTGCTGCGCGGCGGCGATGCTCTGCTGCAGGCGCGGCAGCGCGGGAGCCTTGGGGTCGGCCTTCTCGATGATGGCGGACAGGCGCTGGGCCTCCGTGAACTCTTCGCGCGCGATGCTCTGTTCGGCGGCAATCAGCGTGTACGGCATCAGGTCGGTCAGCGCACTGCTGACGCCGGGATCGTTAGGCAGTTTGTCGCGCAGGGCGAGGTAGTACTCCATTGCGTTGTCGCCACCCGGCGCATAGATCCGGTTCTCGCGCAGGGCCTTGGTGGCGGCATCACGCAGGGTATCGGCGTCCATGGCTTGGACCTCAGCGGACACGGCCGGCGGCGGCGGTGCGGCGGGCGTGGCCGCTGCGCCGACGGCAGGTACCGCGGGTTCTTCCTTCTTGGAGCACGCCGCCACCGCGACGATCAACAGCAACGGCGCGATGTAGCGCAGGCGCCCGGTCGTTTTGATCAAGGACATCAGTTTCTACTCCCCCAAGTGCGTTTCTAATGATGGCGACACAGCCCCGACCCGCATAGGACGCGGGATCGGACGTTGGTTGTCAACGTGGGCCCGTCGCCGCACGCCGACACTTGGTCAGGCGGGAAACGGCGCGATGCCTTCCGGGTACCCCTACCCGGTGGTCAGGGTACGTCGCATCATCATCATCGACACTTGACGTGCGTCACAGTTTTGGCCAGACCCGCACGGAGGCACATCACTTGCCGATGCAGAACGTGGAGAAGATGTGGCCCAGCATGTCGTCCGCGCTGAGGCGGCCGGTGATTTCGCCCAGCACGTCATGGGCGAGCCGCAGCTCCTCGGCCGCCAGTTCCAGTTGTTCGTGCTGCAGTTGCTCCGCTGCGGACGCCGCATGGAGGGAAGCGCGATGGAGTGCTTCCACATGGCGGGCACGCGCCGAGAACTCGCCTTCGCCTTCCGCGGCAGCCGGCTCTCCGGCCAGCGCGCGCAGGCGCGCGTGAAGGCGCGCCAGGCCGGTGCCCTGCGCTGCGGAGACATGCACGCTGGCGTCGTCATCCGCGGGCACCTCGGCGAGCAGGTCGGCCTTGTTGTGGATCCAGAGCACCGTGGGCACGGCGGCAATGCTGTCGGCGATCGCAGCGCGGCCGGCATCGGGATCGCGCGCATCGACCACCGCCAGCGCGACATCGGCACGCGCGAGCTCCGCGCGCGCGCGCCGCATGCCTTCGCGCTCTATAGCGTCGCCGCCATCCCGGAGGCCTGCGGTATCCACCAGATGCAGTTCCAGGCCATCCAGCCGGATGGTTTCGCGCAAGGTATCGCGCGTTGTCCCCGCCACGTCGGTGACGATGGCCCGCTCACTGCCCGCCAGTGCATTGAGCAGCGAGCTCTTGCCGGCATTCGGCGGACCGACGATGACGGCGTGCATGCCGTCGCGCAGCTTGCGCCCGCGCTCCGCATCTGCGATCAGGCCGGCAAGCGAATCGCGGGTATCCGCCAGACGTGCGCGCACTTGCTCGCCTCCGAGCGTGTCGATCGATTCGTCGGCGAAGTCGATCGCGGCTTCCACATGCACGCGCAGAGCGAGCAGCGACTGGCCGACGCCATCGATGCGCGTGGAGAACACGCCGTCGAGCGAGCGCCTCGCCGCACGCGCCGCGCGGGTATCCGCGGCGGCAATCAGATCGGCGATGGCCTCGGCCTGGGCGAGATCGAGCTTCTGGTTGAGGAAGGCGCGTTCGGAGAATTCCCCTGGACGCGCCATGCGGGCACCCAACGCGCACGCGCGGGCGACCAGTTGCTGCAGCACGACCGGACTGCCATGCGCCTGCAGTTCGACCACATCCTCGCCAGTGAAACTGGCCGGGCCGGGAAACGAGAGTGCGATGCCGTCGTCGATGATGTGGCGTTCTTCATCGAGGAAACGCACGTGGTGTGCGTGCCGTGGCGTCAGCGTACGCGCGCACATGTCCTTCGCGATGGCCTGCGCGATAGGCCCGGACAGACGCACGATGCCGACACCGCCTGCGCCAGGAGCGCTTGCAATGGCGACGATGGTGTCCTGTGCATTGTTCATGGGGAAATGCCGGCGGGTGAGCTTTCAGCGTAGCGGAAACACGAAGCCCGCCGGAGGGCGGGCTTCGTGGCGCAGCGGCGGGCGACAGTTACTTCGCCGTCGCGGCCTTCGGTGGCGTGGCCGACTCGCCGTGGCGCTTGGTCATCCACCACTGCTGCAGCAGGCCCAGCGCGCCGTTGGTGACCCAGTACAGCACCAGGCCGGACGGGAAGAACGCCATCATCACGCCGAACACCAGCGGCATGAACTGCATCATCTTCTGCTGCATCGGGTCCATGCCCGGCGCCGGCGTCAGCTTCTGCGTCAGCCACATCACCAGCATGTTGAGCACGGGCAGGATGAAGTAAGGATCGCGCGCGGTCAGGTCCTGGATCCACGCGAACCACGGCGCCTGGCGCAGTTCGACGGTTTCCACCAGCACCCAGTACAACGCCAGGAACACCGGCATCTGCACGAGGATCGGCAGGCAGCCGCCCATCGGATTGATCTTCTCCTTCTTGTACAGCTCCATCATGGCGACCTGGAACTTCTGCTTGTCGTCGCCGTAGCGCTCCTTCAACTGCTGGATGCGCGGCTGGAACTTGCGCATCTTGGCGAAGCTCTTGTACTGCGCTGCGGACAGCGGATACAGCGCCAGCTTCACCAGGATCACCAGGCCGATGATCGACCAGCCCCAGTTGCCGATGAAGCCGTGCAGGAAGTTCAACACCCAGAACAGACCCTGGCCGAGCAGCGCCAGGATGGCGAACTGGCTGTAGTCGACCACACGGTCGATGCCGGGCGCGTTGATCGCGTGGATCTTGTCGACCAGCTTCGGGCCCACCCACAGACGCGCTGTGGTGGTGGCCTGCTGGCCCGGGCCGACATTCACGCCCGGCCCCATCTCGCGGATCAACGCGCGCGCGCCGCCATTCGGGTTGTCGAGCGAAATGGTGGTGGTGTCGTCGGTGTGCGGAATCCACGCAGTGAAGAAGTGGTGCTGCAGGATCGCGATCCAGCCGCCCTTTACCTGCGCGTCGACGCGACCGTCTTCCAGATAATCCTCGTTGAACTTGCGGCGCTGGTAGCCGCCATCCCACCAGGTGGCGCCGCTGAAGCTGAAGGACTCCGGGTTGGTCATCCCGCTCTTGACCTCCGGCGGTGTGCGCAGCAGCTGACGGTAGACCGTGCCCTGCCAGGTGCCGGTGCCCGCGTTGACGACCTCGTCGCGTACTTCCACCTCATAGCTGGCGCGCTTGAAGGTATAGGTGCGGCGGATGCTCACGCCGTCCGGGCCCTGCCACAGGAACGGCACGCGGACGCTGTCGGCGCCCTGGGCGAGCGCAACATCGCCAGCACCGTTCTCGGGCACGAACGCATGGTGGTCGGGCGCCTTCGACTGCCCACTGACCCAGCCGCTTTCGGCCACGTAGAAATGCTGGGGGTCTTCGCTCATGAGGCGGACCGGACCACTGCCCGGCGCCTTGCTCTGCGGGTAATGCAGCAGGTCCGCCTGCAGCACGCTGCCCCCGTCCACGACCAGGCGCAGCACGTCCGTGGACACCGTCACCCGTGCAGCCGTCGATGTCTTCGCCGCCGTCGCGGGCGTGGCGGGCACCATCGGCGCCGTCGGCACGGTCCCGCTGGCATCAGGTGCGGTGCTGGTACTGGGGGTCGCGGCCGGCACGGTGCTGCCGGCAGGCGCTGCCGTCGCGAGCGAGGCCGCAGCGGGCGCCACGGGGGCCGCCTTCTGCTGACCCCACTGCATCCACAACAGGGTCGCCACCATCAGCCAGGCGAAGATCAGGAATACACGGGTCTGGTTCATCAGGCAGGCAGTCTCAACCGGCGTCGGAAACCGGTTTGGTCGAAGAAGAAGGAGTGGGTGGCGGCGCAGGGGAATTCAAGCCCGGCGGCATTGTGCCGCCCGGTGCCGATGGCGGCAATGCGCCGGCACGCACGAGGACACGCTCGAAGGTCGCCCGCAGCTGGCCTGCATCCGCCTTGGCAGCCGGCGCGCGCGCGACCACCACGTAGTCGCCACCGGGAAGACCCGCGCGCAGACGACGGAAGTGTTCGCGCAACTGGCGCTTGATCCGGTTTCGCATGACGGCGCGCGTATCGACCTTGCGGGATACAGCCAACCCCAGGCGTGCAGGCCCCTCGCCCGGCAGCCAGTGCAGGCTCAGCATCGGATCGGAGGTGCGGCGCGCCTGATCGAACACGCGCGCATAGTCTGCTCGCGCGCGGACGCGCGCTGCGCGCGGGAAAGTGGTGCTCATCTCAGCAAGAAGCCCGCTCGTGACCGGGCGGGCTCCTGGTGATGCAGTGAACGCATGGATGCATGGCCGCGATGTGCGGCCAAGCCATCAGGCGGTCAGGCGCTTGCGGCCCTTGGCACGACGACGGGCCAGGATCTTGCGGCCGTCGGCGGTCTTCATGCGGGCACGAAAACCATGGTCGCGCTTGCGCTTCAGGTTGCTGGGTTGGTAAGTGCGCTTGGTGGCCATGGGGCCCTCGGGCGTGTTCGGGTGGAAAGAACCGGAAATTCTATAGGGACCACCGGCTTACGGTCAACTCCCCTGGTGCTTTCGACACGATGCTCTTTCGCAACCGGCTGAACACAGTGCCGTTCACCCGCTTCATCCACATCTTATGCACAGGATCGTTGGCGGGTCCCGACGCCGGTGGTAGTCTGGCTGACCCCATTGACTCCGCCCCGTGCTGCCTCCGGCAACGCGGGATGGCCTGTTCTTCCCCACACGCGAGTTGTTCCACCTGATGGATGCCTGGCCCCGTTGCCTCGAACGCCTGGAAGCCGAACTGCCGGCCGAGGATGTACACACTTGGCTGAAACCCTTGCAGGCCGAGCAGCGCAGCAATGCCATGGTGCTGTACGCACCCAACGCCTTCATCGTGGAGCAGGTTCGCGAGCGTTACCTGGGCCGCATCCGCGAGCTGCTGGACTACTTTGTCGGCCACGATGACGTTTCGCTGGAAATCGGTTCGCGCAGCAGACCGGCCGACATCAGCGTGCCGATCGCGAACGGCCACGCCGCACCCGGCGTCGCCGCGCCCGCCGAACCCTTTGCCGGCAACATGGACCTGCACTACACCTTCGACAATTTCGTCGAAGGCCGCAGCAACCAGCTCGGCCGCGCCGCCGCGTGGCAAGCCGCGCAGAAGCCGGGCGACCGTTCCCACAACCCGCTGCTGCTGTACGGCGGCACGGGTCTTGGCAAGACGCACCTGATGTTCGCCGCCGGCAATGAAATGCGCCGGCAGAATCCGAATGCGCGCGTGCTGTACCTGCGCAGCGAGCAGTTCTTCAGCGCCATGACCAAGGCGCTGATCGAAAAGTCGATGGACCAGTTCAAGCGCCGATTCCAGCAGGTGGACGCGCTGCTGATCGACGACATCCAGTTCTTCGCCGGCAAGGACCGCACGCAGGAAGAGTTCTTCCACACTTTCAACGCGTTGTTCGACGGCCGGCAGCAGATCATCCTGACCTGCGATCGCTATCCGCGCGAAGTGGAAGGTCTGGAACCCCGGCTTAAATCGCGCCTGGCCTGGGGCCTGAGCGTGGCGATCGATCCGCCGGACTTCGAGACGCGCGCGGCCATCGTGTTGGCCAAGGCGCATGAGCGCGGTGCGCAGATCCCCGACGACGTGGCGTTCCTGCTGGCCAAGAAGATGCGCAGCAACGTGCGCGACCTGGAAGGCGCACTCAACACGCTGGCCGCGCGCGCCAATTTCACCGGGCGCGCCATCACCACGGAGTTCGCCCAGGAAACCCTGCGCGACCTGCTGCGCGCGCAGCAGCAGGCCATCAGCATCCCCAATATCCAGAAGACCGTGGCAGACTACTACGGTCTGCAAATCAAGGACCTGCTGTCCAAGCGGCGGACGCGTTCACTGGCGCGTCCGCGGCAGATGGCGATGGCCTTGGCCAAGGAACTGACCGAACACAGCCTGCCGGAAATCGGCGACGCGTTCGCCGGTCGCGATCACACGACCGTGCTGCACGCCTGCCGACAGATCCGCACCCTGATGGAAGCGGACGGCAAGCTGCGCGAGGACTGGGACAAACTGATCCGGAAGCTCAGCGAGTAATTGCGGGTCGCCCTGCGGCGCATCCGCGTTCACGCGGTATCCGGGTCAGCGCTTCACGTTATCCGGCGCGCGAGAGTGTTCAGTGCGCGCGGGCCGGTGGATGCCTGCTTCGCCTGCGTTGCCGTTTTCCTCTTTGAGGCCGTTGCTTCAGGCCGCCGCCGCATCCTGTGGCGACACAGTAGGCAGAGCTGCGAATCGGGGCAACGCATAACATCGTGGACAAGCAGGTCTGCCTTCTGTGGATAAGATGTGCGTGGAATCAGGCCGGAAAGTTGTCCACAGGTTTCTGCATAGGCACACCTGCCCCTGTCCACCGGGTTGGAAGAAGAAGAAATTGATTCAATTCAAATGGTTATGTGGGTTTTCCCGGATTTCGGGCCCTACCATCACCACCAGCTTTTAAGCTTTTAGTCTTTAAAATCCAAAGCGAAGGGGCCCCAACAATCATGCGTTTCAGTCTGCAGCGCGAAGCTTTCCTCAAGCCCTTGGCCCAGGTGGTCAATGTGGTCGAACGCCGGCAGACATTGCCGGTACTGGCAAATTTCCTGGTCCAGGTGCAGAACGGACAGCTCTCGCTGACCGGTACCGACCTGGAAGTGGAGATGATTTCCCGTATCGCCGTGGATGAGGCGCAGGACGGCGAGACCACGATCCCCGCGCGCAAGCTGTTCGACATCATTCGCGCGCTGCCCGACGGCAGCAAGGTGACGGTGAGCCAGACGGGCGACAAGGTCACCGTGCAGGCCGGTCGCAGCCGTTTCACGCTGGCCACTTTGCCGGCGAACGATTTCCCGTCAGTGGATGAAGTTGAAGCGACCGAACGTATCGAGGTGCCGGAAGCGACCTTGAAGGAGCTGATCGAACGAACCTCGTTCGCGATGGCCCAGCAGGACGTGCGCTACTACCTCAATGGACTGCTTTTCGACTTGAGCGAGAGGACGTTGCGTTGTGTGGCGACCGACGGTCATCGCTTGGCGCTGTGCGAGGCGGAGCTTGAAGGCGCGCCCGTTGGCAAGCGGCAGATCATCGTGCCGCGCAAGGGCGTGAGCGAACTGCAACGCTTGCTGGAAGGCGGCGACCGTTCGCTGGAACTGGAGGTCGGCCGCAGCCACATCCGGGTCAAGCGGGACGATGTGACCTTTACCTCGAAGCTGATCGATGGCCGTTTCCCCGACTATGCCGCGGTGATCCCGATCGGCGCGGACCGCGAGGTATTGCTGGACCGCGAGATCCTGCGTGCCGCTCTGCAGCGTGCCGCCATCCTGTCCAACGAGAAGTACCGGGGCGTACGCGTGGAAGTCTCGCCAGGCCAGCTGAAGATCAGTGCGCATAATCCGGAGCAGGAAGAGGCTCAGGAAGAGATCGAAGCCGATACCAAGGTGGACGGTCTGGCTATCGGCTTCAACGTGAATTACCTGCTTGATGCCCTATCTGCCCTGCGTGATGAACACGTCGTCATTCAACTCCGCGACGCGAATTCGTCAGCCTTGGTGCGCGAGGCAAGCAGTGAGAAGTCCCGTCACGTGGTGATGCCGCTGCGCCTCTGACATCCCTGTTCCACGTGAAACATCCGACATCGCCCGGCCTTGCGCCGGGCGATGTCGTTTACAAGCACCCCTAGGCGATTCGCTTGTCTGGGAACGCTAGGCGATAGAATCATCCGATGCCGCTGTCGCCCGCCTGCCCGTTGCCCCACCCTCACCATTCACTCGCCCAGCAGCCCTTGCCCGGAAAGGGGATCTCTCCGTGCAGGTGACCCGTCTTGATGTAAGCGGGCTACGCCGATTCCAGCAGGTTTCAGTGGCCCCGGGACCGGGGCTGAATCTGATTACGGGCGACAACGGCGCGGGCAAAACCAGCCTGCTGGAAGCCCTCCACCTGATGGCGTACGGACGCAGCTTCCGTGGACGAGTGCGTGATGGGCTGGTCCGAACCGGGACCGATGCTGTCGAGGTCTTCGTGGAGTGGCGCGAAACCACCCGGGACCGTCTTCGTCGCGCCGGCCTGCGCCATACCGGTCAGGCGTGGACCGGTCGACTGGATGGAGAGAATGTCTCTCAACTCGGTGATCTCTGCGCCGCGCTTGCGGTCGTCAGCTTCGAGCCGGGTAGCCACGCTATGGTTACCGGGGGAGGAGAACCCCGCCGTCGCTTCATCGACTGGGGCTTGTTCCACGTGGAACAGGGGGGCGAGGGGACCTTCCTGCCGTTGTGGCGCCGATATGCCCGGGCGCTCAAGCAGCGAAATGCCCTGCTGAAGTCAGGCTCAGGCAGTACTCAACTCGACGCCTGGGATCACGAGATGGCCGAGACGGGTGAGTTATTGACGAGCCATCGCCTGCGTTATCTCGAAGCCATGCAGGGCCATCTGTCTGCGGTCGCTGCCGACCTGGCGCCGTCGCTCGGTGCCGCAGACCTGCAGTTCCAGCCCGGGTGGCGACGCCACGAGCTGGCATTGGCAGACGCGTTGCTGCTCGCCCGGGATCGGGACCGCGCGTCGGGTTACACCACCGTCGGTCCTCACCGGGCTGACTGGCGCATCGACTACTCCAGCCTGCCCGGTCGAGAAACGCTTTCCCGCGGCCAAGCGAAATTGACCGCGTTGTGTTGCCTGCTGGCGCAGGCGGAGGATTTCGCTGCCCGAAGAGGCGAATGGCCCGTCATCGCCTTGGACGACCTGGCATCGGAGCTGGATCGACACCACCAGCGCCGGATCCTGGAGCGGCTTCTGGCTTGCGGTGCCCAGGTCTTGATCACCGGCACCGAAGCTCCCTCCGGACTCAATGACATGCAGGCGGCGCCTACTGTGTTCCACGTGGAACAGGGCGCCATCGAGGTCCTGCAGGTTGGCGGCGGCGGGGGCTAAGTGCGCACCAGTGCTATAATTCCGCGTTGAATCCCTTGGCCCGCGCGTGGCGCCCACCGACCCGGTGACGCGGCGCCTGCCATGCAGCCGACCCGAAGCGAATGACCGACGAAACGACCTCTTCTGCACCGAAAGGCAACACGTACGACGCCAACAGCATCACCGCACTGGAAGGTCTGGAAGCGGTCCGCAAGCGCCCCGGCATGTACATCGGCGACGTGCATGACGGCACGGGCCTGCACCACATGGTGTTCGAGGTCGTCGACAACTCCATCGACGAAGCGCTGGCGGGCCATGCGGACCACGTAGCGGTGACGATCCATGAGGATGGCTCGGTCTCGGTCTCAGACAACGGTCGCGGCATTCCGGTAGGCAGGCACGCGCAGATGAGTGCCAAGCTGGGGCGTGAGGTCTCGGCCGCCGAAGTCGTCATGACCGTCCTTCATGCGGGTGGTAAGTTCGACGACAACAGCTACAAGGTTTCCGGCGGCCTGCACGGCGTGGGCGTCAGCGTGGTCAACGCTCTTTCCGAGAAACTGCAGCTGGACATCTTCCAAGGCGGTTCCCACTACCGCCAGGAATACAGCAACGGTGCGGCCCTGGTGCCGCTGACCCAGATCGAAAGCTCCACCAAGCGCGGCACCACACTGCGCTTCTGGCCGTCGGTGACCGCCTTCCATGGCAACGTCGAGTTCCACTACGACATCCTGGCCCGCCGCCTGCGCGAGCTGTCGTTCCTCAATTCCGGCGTCAAGATCGTGCTGCTTGACGAGCGGGGCGAAGGCCGTCGCGACGATTTCCACTACGAAGGCGGCATCCGCAGCTTCGTGGAGCACCTGGCGCATCTGAAGACGCCGTTGCATCCGAATGTGATCTCGGTCAGTGGCGAGCAGAACGGCATCACGGTCGAAGTCGCCCTGCAGTGGACCGACGCCTATCAGGAAACGATGTTCTGCTTCACCAACAACATCCCGCAGAAGGATGGCGGCACCCACCTGATCGGTTTCCGCGCGGCGCTGACGCGCACGCTGACCAACTACATCGAACAGAACGGCATCGCCAAGCAAGCCAAGGTCAATCTGTCCGGCGACGACATGCGCGAAGGCATGATCGCCGTGCTGTCGGTGAAGGTGCCGGATCCGAGCTTCTCCTCGCAGACCAAGGAGAAGTTGGTCAGTTCCGACGTCCGGCCGGTCGTTGAGAGCACGTTCGGTGCACGTTTGGAGGAGTTCCTGCAGGAACACCCTAACGAGGCCCGCGCCATCGCCGGCAAGATCGTCGACGCCGCCCGTGCGCGTGAAGCCGCGCGCAAGGCCCGCGACCTCACCCGCCGCAAGGGAGCGCTGGATATCGCCGGCCTGCCCGGCAAGCTGGCCGACTGCCAGGAGAAGGATCCGGCGCTGTCCGAACTGTTTATCGTCGAGGGCGACTCGGCCGGCGGTTCCGCCAAGCAGGGCCGCAACCGCAAGAACCAGGCGGTGCTGCCGTTGCGGGGCAAGATCCTCAACGTGGAACGCGCGCGCTTCGATCGCATGCTCGCCTCGGCCGAAGTCGGCACGCTGATCACAGCGTTGGGCACCGGCATCGGCAAGGACGAATACAACCCGGACAAGCTGCGCTACCACCGCATCATCATCATGACCGACGCCGACGTCGACGGTTCGCACATCCGCACGCTGCTGCTGACGTTCTTCTACCGGCAGATGCCGGAGCTGATCGAGCGCGGCCACATCTACATCGGCCTGCCGCCGCTGTACAAGCTCAAGCAGGGCAAGCAGGAGCTGTATCTGAAGGACGACGCGGCGCTCAACGTCTACCTGGCGAACAATGCCGTGGAAGGCGCCTCGCTGATTCCCGCCGATGGCGAGCCGCCGATCTCCGGCGAAGCGCTGGAGAAGCTGCTGCTGGTGTTCACCACCGCGCGCGATGCGATCGCACGCAACGCGCATCGCTACGATCCGGTGCTGCTGGAGTCGCTGATCGACTTCACCCCGCTGGATGCAGCGCATCTGCAGCAGAACATCGACGAGCGCCACGAGCTCGACGCGCTGGAAGCCAAGCTCAACCGCGGCAGCATCGGCAGTGCGCGCTATGCGCTGACGCTGCAGCCTGCCACCGAGCAGCGGCCGGCCGCGCTGCTGTCCACGCGCCGGCACATGGGTGAGGAACTGCTGCAGGTGTTGTCGCTGTCGGCGTTCGAAACCGGCGAACTGCGTCCGCTGCGCGAAGCCGCCGCGCTGCTGCACGGACTGGTGCGCGAGGGTGCGCAGGTGGTCCGCGGCAACAAGGCGCAGCCGGTGGCCACGTTCGCCGACGCGCAGGCCTGGTTGCTGGAAGAGGCCAAGAAGGGCCGCAGCATCCAGCGCTTCAAGGGCCTGGGTGAAATGAACCCCGAGCAGCTGTGGGACACCACGGTCAATCCCGAAACGCGTCGCCTGTTGCAGGTGCGCATCGAAGATGCGGTCGCGGCCGACCAGATCTTCAGTACGCTGATGGGCGATGTGGTCGAGCCGCGCCGCGAGTTCATCGAAGACAACGCGCTCAAGGTTTCCAACCTCGACGTGTGACGTTCGGAGGATGAGCCCGGTTCCCTCCTCCCTGGTCGACGCGGGAGCCCCCGGCCGACGTCCATTGCGCGACGTGCTGCCGGCGTTCGCATTGGACGTCGTGCTGGCGGTGTTGCTTTCGTTCTCGGCTATGCTCCTGGGCTTGTTGGGATGGGGCGCATGGCGGGGTGTGGAGTTGGCACACGCGCACGGCGGCATGATCGACACGGAGGCCCTGCGGGCGAATGTGGGGGCTCCGCCCGTCCTGTTCCTCATCATGGCCACACTCGTCAGCACTGGCGGCACAGCGCTGCTGCTGTACTTCTGGCGCCGACGCGCGACGATCATCGAACGGGGCCAATCCCTGGCTAACGTGCGCTTGGCCCGGACCTGGTTCTGGGCGCTTGGTGCTGGGATTTCGACCTTCCTGTTCAGTGCAGTCATGAGCGGATGCGGCCGCGCGCTGGGGCTGGAACTGGAACCCAGCAACCTGGACGTGATCAAGGCCGGATTCGCGCAGTACCCCGTCTTCCTGGGCCTGTTCGCCGTCGTCCTTGCGCCGATGTACGAGGAACTGCTGTTCCGCCGCGTCCTGTTCGGGCGGCTGTGGCACGCGGGTTGGCCCGTGCTGGGCCTCGTGCTGAGCAGCCTGGTGTTCGCCCTTGTCCATGAAATGCCGGGTCTCAATGGAAAGCCGCCCTCCAGCACGCTTTTCCTGGTCTTCGTCTATGCCGGCATGGGCGCCATGTTTGCCGGCGTTTACCGGGTGACAGGGACGCTATGGGCGCCGATCGCCGCGCATATCCTGAACAACGCCCTGGCACTGGTGGTCCTGCAGGTCTACGGTCAGACACAGGCTTAATGTGATTGACGAAAGTTTAAGACGCGTTTGCCCAGACTCCCGCTGTACGCAATATCTCAAGGGGAGCGCATGAAAGTCTGGATTCTCGGAACCATCGCTGCTCTAGGGCTGACGGCCTGCGCCACCACGACCTCGCCCACCGGGCGGACCCAGATGGTCGGTGGCGTCTCGCAGGCGCAGCTCGATCAATTGGGCGCGCAGGCCTTTGCCGAGACCAAGGCCAAGGAAACGCTGAGTCGCGACGCGCGACAGAACAGTTACGTCACCTGCGTGGTCAACGCACTCGTGCGCCAATTGCCCCCCGAGCAGCGCAGGGTCGCGTGGGAAACGGCTGTTTTCTCGGACAAGGAACCGAACGCTTTCGCACTGCCGGGAGGCAAGGTTGGCGTTAACACCGGGATTTTCACGGTGGCGAAGAACCAGGATCAGCTCGCGGCGGTGCTTGGTCATGAGATCGGCCACGTGATCGCGCGCCATCATGAAGAACGCATCACCCGTCAGATGGGAGCGCAGGCGGGCCTGGGCGTCCTGGGGGCACTGGCGGGTGCGCGCTACGGCGATGGCGCGGCCAGCACGGTGAATCAGCTGGGCGGCATGACCGCGCAGGCCGCGTTCCTGCTGCCTGGATCGCGCACTCAGGAGAGCGAGGCGGATGTCGTTGGCCAGCGCCTGATGGCTCAGGCGGGCTTCGATCCTCGCCAGGCCGTCGATCTCTGGCAGAACATGATGGCCGCCAGTGGTAGCCGTCAGCCGCAGTGGCTTTCTACTCACCCTGACCCCACCAACCGCATCCGCGAACTGCAACGCGATGCACCCTCTCTAGTGCCCACCTACGAGGCTGCCAGGAAGGCGGGAAATGCGCCCAAATGCGGTTGACACACGCCACGGTATTGCTGCTATGCAGCACCTGAAACGGTATCCGCACGCACCAGGTTTCTGTTAGTTTTGCCGGCCCCGCACGCAGGCGGGTTGGACCGTCATCCCCCGGATGGCCTGACGAGGTTTGAAGATGAAGCTCCGCATGCACAAGAAGTCCCTACTCAGCATGATGTTGCTGGCTGCCTTTGGCGGCGGCATCGTCGCCGATGCCGTGGCGCAGTCCGCACGGTCCTCCAATCGCAGTTCGCGTGAAGGCAGCCAGAAGGCGGAGGTCCGTTACCCCGACGCAACCCGCGAAGACCCCAAGGCCAAGCCTTCCAGCAAGATGCAGGGCAAGTTGAGCAAGCTGTTCAAGGCCTACGAGAAGGAAGACAACGACGCCGAGACGCTGGCGTTGGCCAAGGAGCTGTTCGCCGAACCGAATGCCAACGAGTACGACAAGGCCATGGCTGCCCAGCTGGGTGGACAGGCGGCGTACAACCTGGATGACATGGCGACCGCCAAGCAGATGCTCCAGCAGGTGATCGATCTCAATGCGCTGGACAACAACGGCCACTACCAGTCGATGCTGATGCTGGCCCAGTTGCAGCTGCAGGACGACGAGTTCGAGCCGGGCATGGCCAACCTCAACCGTTATCTCGCAGAGACGAAATCCAACAAGCCCGAAGACCTGATCCAGAAGGGCCAGGCGCTGTACCAGATGGAGAAGTACGCGGAAGCCATCCCGGTACTCGAGCAGGCCATCGCCGCCACGCCGGAGCCTAAGGACAACTGGTACGGCCTGCTCCTGGCGTCGCTCATCGCCGCCGAGCGCCCTGCCGAAGCGGTGAAGATCGCCGAACAGATGGCCGCAAAGAATCCGGCCGACAAGAAGGCCCAGCTCAACCTCGTCGCGACGTACCAACAGGCGGACCAGTACGACAAGGCCGCCACCACGCTGGAGAAGATGCGTTCTGCCGGCCAGCTGACCGAAGAAAAGGAATACCGTCAGCTCTACGTGACCTACGCCAACATGGACGGTCGGGAGAAGGACGTCATTTCCGTCGTCAACGAAGGCCTGGAGAAGGGCTTGCTGAAGCCGGATCACCAGACCTTCCTGGCCCTGGCGCAGGCGTACTACTATTCCGAGCAGATCCCGCAAGCCATCGATGCGTGGCAGAAGGCTGCGCCCCTTGCCGCGGATGGCGAAACCTATCTGAACCTTGCGCGCGTCCTCTGGCAGGAAGACCGCATCCCGGAAGCCAAGGTGGCGGCAAGAGCCGCGTTGGGGAAGGGTTTGAAGAAGCCGGACGACGCGAAGAAGATCATTGCGCTGCCGTAACGGGATTCGATGACACCGAAGGCCAATTAATCCATACGGATGATGGCATCGGGGCGCCGGATTGGTATAAGCTGGGGGTTCCGTCGGTGAAAACCACCGGCAGGGCCCAGAATCGACGATGCGTCTCGGCGCTCGTATCAACCTTGAGTTAATTGGCGCATGGCTGAACAACTGGTCATCAACAGGTACCGGGAAGAAGAAGAGGACAACAGCCTCAACTGGCCCCGTATCATCGGTATTGCCTTCGTGATCGCATTGCACGCAGCGGCGCTGCTTGCACTGTTGATCCCGGCGGTCGCTCCGCCGGCTGAAAAGAAGGAAGAGCGCCGCACTTCGGTCGTCATCGTCGACGCGCCGCCTCCCCCGCCGCCGCCGCCGCCGCCGCCGCCGAAGCAGGACACTCCGCCGCCGCCGGTCAAGAACCTGGCGCCGCCGAAGACCACCCCGCTGCCGCCGCCGCCGGAGGCTCCGCCGGTCGACATCGCAGAGCCGCGTCCGACCGACATCGTCACCCCGCCGTCGCCGCCCGCACCGCCTGCGCCTACGCCGGACATCGGCGCCAGCGTGGATATCTCGTCGAAGAACATGAACCCGCCGCGTTACCCGCCCGCCGCCGCGCGCGCCGGTATCACCGGTACGGTCATACTGATCATCGACGTGGACGCCAACGGCAACGTGACCAACGTGTCGGTGGAAAAGTCGAGCCGCAACCGCGACCTCGACCGTGCCGCGATCGATGCTGCACGCAAGTGGCGCTTCAATGCTTCCGTCGTAAATGGCCAGAAGTCAGCTGGCCGGGTCCGCGTACCGGTGGATTTCACGCTTTAAGAAGGAAGACGGCGGCCAACACCTGGGCCAAGGTCAACGTTTCATCCTTTCAGAACCGCAACACCCTCTATCAACACTTATATAAAGGTAAGCGTCATGCTGCAGGAAACCCTTTTTGCCGCCGCCGCCGGGGGCACCAACGCCGCGAATGCCCTGTCGCAGATGGGCTTCGAGCACATGATCAGCGAAATGATCAGCAAGCCCGGCGAGTTCATCGTCTCGTGGGTCGTGCTGCTCACCCTCGTCATCATGTCGGCCATGTCCTGGTACTGGACGGTCATCAACGTGCTGCGCAGCAGCCGCCTGAAGGGCCAGGCCGACCGCGTCACCAGCGCCTTCTGGGAAACCCCGAATGCGCAGGACGCCATCCGCCTGATGGAAGAGCAGCCGAAGAACGAGCCGTTCTCCAAGATCGCGCTTGACGCTGCCCAGGCTGCCGCGCACCACCAGCGTGCCGAAGGCTCTGCAGCAGGTCTGGGTGAAACCCTGAGCCGCTCGGAGTTCGTCGACCGCGCACTGCGCCAGGCCGTGACCCGCGAAAGCACCAACCTGCAGGGCGGCATGACACTGCTGGCCACCGTCGGTGCAACCGCGCCGTTCGTGGGTCTGCTGGGTACGGTGTGGGGCATCTACGGCGCCCTGATCCGCATCGGTGCGACTGGCCAGGCCTCGATCGACGCCGTCGCCGGCCCGGTGGGTGAAGCGCTGATCATGACCGCCATCGGTCTGTTCGTCGCCATCCCGGCCGTGTTCGCCTACAACTTCTTCAGCAAGACCAACTCGGCGACCATCGCCAAGTTCGACACGTTCGCGCACGACCTGCACGACTTCTTCGCCACCGGCTCGCGCGTTCGCTGAGCCGGCGGTACAAGCAGTCAACGCAACGTTCTAGACGGAGCCCGTCATGGCTTTCAGTAGTGGTAATAGCAGCGGCCCGATGGCCGAGATCAACGTCACGCCCCTCGTGGACGTGATGTTGGTGCTCCTGATCATCTTCATCATCACGGCGCCGCTGATGTCGCACAAGGTGAAGATCGAACTGCCCGAAGCGAACCTGATACAGGATCCGGCGGACAAGCTGGCGCCGACGACCCCGCCGATCACCATTTCCGTCAAGGAGAATGGTGACCTGTACTGGGGCGATGAGCCGGTGACCAAGGAGATCCTGGAATCCCGCCTGTCCAGCGTGGCCCAGCTGCAACCGCAGCCGAAGCTCAACCTGCGCGGCGACAAGACGACGAAGATGGGCACCATCGCCGAAGTCACCAAGATCGCGCAGGGCCAGGGCATGCTGGACATCGGCTACGTGGCCACGAAAGAGAAGGGGCAGTAAGCCATGGCATTCAGCAGTGGTGGAAGCAAGGGCCCCATGGCCGACATCAACGTCACGCCCCTCGTGGACGTGATGCTGGTGCTGTTGATCATCTTCATCGTGACCGCGCCGATCATGACGTATCCGATCGAAGTGGCCTTGCCGCAGCGTGTGATCAACCCGCCGCCGCAGGTGCGTGAGCCGCCGCCGCCGATCGATCTGCGCATCGAGGCTGATGGCACGGTCTACTGGAACAACAGCCCGGCGAACGTTGCTGATCTCCAGCAGAAGATGGAAGAGGAAGTGCAGCGTGATCCGACCAACCAGCCGGAGCTGCGCATCGAAGCCAATTCGGAATCGCACTACGACGTGATGGCCAAGGTGTTGGCCGCTGCGAAGAACGCGCAGATGATGAAGATCGGTTTCGTACAGTAAGCCTGACGCGAAAGACGCCTTTGAACGCCGCCCTTTGGGCGGCGTTTTTCTTTGGGAGCGCACCGGCCCCTCTTGTGGCGATGCCGCGGACGGCGTAGCGTCAGGGCCACGGTCCCGACAGAAGGAGGTGTGCCATGGCGTTCTCCGTTCCCGCAAGCCGTCGTGAACTGGCCGAGATCAACATCACCCCACTCGTGGACGTGATGCTGGTGCTGCTGGTGATCTTCATCGTCACCGCACCGCTGCTTTCGCGCCCCATCGAAACGATTCTGCCCCAGCCCGTACGAGGGGAAAGAACCGAGCCACCGAATGACCTGGTCCTCAAAGTCGGGCTGGCGGGAACATACACACTGGATGATCGCCCGGTATCACTCGCCGACCTGCGTCTCCGGCTCGAGGACGCTGTCCTCGCTGATCCGCGGACGGTCTTGCAGGTGGAAGCCGCAGGCGGGGCCGACTACCAGCAACTGGTCAGCGCACTGGCCCTGGCAGAAGCGAGCGGCCTGGACAGCATCGTGATGCGGAACTGACGACCGGATGACGACGCCGGTCGGCGCTCAGCGACCGGCGCTGGCGGCATCCCTGCGTGTTGCATGCAGGATGGACAGGTAGGCTTCCACCGTGCGCTCGAGGCCGGCGTACAACGCCTCGCCAATCAGCGCATGACCGATGGAGACCTCCAAGACGTCAGGCACGGCAGCCAGGAACTCCCCAAGATTGTCCTGGCTCAGGTCGTGCCCGGCATTGACGCCCAAGCCCAGGGCGTGAGCTTCGCGAGCGGTCCGGGTGCACAGCGCCAGCGCGGTTGCGGCGCCGCCATGCGCGGCGGCCTCGGCGAACGGGCCGGTATAGATTTCGATGCGATCCGCGCCAACACGGGCAGCTTCAGCAAGGCCCTCGCAGCCTGCGTCGACGAACAGGCTGACGCGACAGCCCATCGCCTTCAGTTCGGCGACGAATGACTGCAGGCGATCCATGTCGCGACTGAAATCGAAGCCGTGGTCTGACGTGATCTGCCCATCGTCGTCCGGGACCAGCGTCGCCTGCGCCGGCCGCACGGCGTCGCACAGGGCAAGGAACCCCGGATAGCCCTCGCGCGGCGGGGCGAAAGGATTGCCCTCAAGATTCAGTTCGACGCCGCGCTCGCGCGTCAGTGCCGACAGGGCATGCACGTCCGCAGTCCTGATGTGCCGCTGGTCCGGCCGCGGGTGCACCGTGACGCCATGCGCGCCTGCGGACAGGCATGTGCGGGCGGCGCGCACCACGTCCGGCTCGGAGCCGCCGCGCGAGTTGCGCAACACGGCGATCTTGTTGACGTTGACGCTGAGCAGGGTCACGGAGCAGGGGGCTCCGTGGGGGGGATCGCGTTGCGGCGCGCCTCTGCCACTTCGCGCAGGCGACGGAGCTCGGCCGGATCGATCATCTGCGACGGATCCTGGCTGCTCTCACCCATGCGGCGTGCGTACCAGCTGACGATCCAGAGCAGGAAAAGAATCAGCGAGGCAAGCAGCGACATCACCATCACCGGCGTGGAGGTCACGGAAAAGCCGACATACAGCGCGCCGACCGCCATCAACAGGAACAACCAGTGCATCGTCCACCCCCGGGGTTGGTCGCGGCATATTACCGCCTCCGGCGCGGCACAAAAACGGCCGTGCTTCACAGCAACGGCGACATCAGGCGGGCCAGCGCCTCGGGCAGCCGATGCCGCCAGAGCGAGCGGTCGCGCTGCAGCTTCACGGGTTCGCTGGCGGCGATCTCGCCCTCGAGCCACTGCGCCAGCGTGCCGGCGACGCCCCGGTCGCGGAACATCATCGAGATTTCGAAATTGAGGCGGAAACTGCGGTGATCGAAGTTGGCGCTGCCGATGACCGCCATGGCGTCATCGCAGAGCAGCGCCTTGCTGTGCATCATCCGCGGTCCGTACTCATAGACCTTCACTCCTGAGGCCAGCAGCTCGTCGAAGTAGGACCGCGCGGCCAGCGTCACCAGTCTCGAATCACTCACTTTCGGGACCACCAGCCTGACATCCAATCCGCCCAGCGCGGCCGAGGTCAGTGCCATGCGTGCCGCCTCGCCCGGCACGAAGTACGGCGTCACCAGCCACACGCGCCACTTCGCTTCGTGGATGGCGGCCACCTTCATGCGATGGATCGGCTCCCAGGCCGAATCCGGCCCCGACACCAGCGCCTGCGCGGCGATACCGCCCTGCACGTTCGCATCGCCCGCACTCCACAGGCGCGTGCCCTGGAAATCCTTGCGCTGCTGGCCCGTGGCGTAGACCCAGTCTTCCACGAACACCTGCTGGATGCTGCGGACGACCTCACCTTCCAGGCGCAGGTGCAGGTCGCGGTAGGCATCGTCGCGCAGGGACTCGTCTTCCTCGTCGGTGACGTTGATGCCGCCGGTGAAGGCGATGCGACCGTCCACCACCACGATCTTGCGGTGGGTGCGCAGGTTGAGCCAGGGCCGGGTGAAGGGCCTGAACCTGGTCGGGTGGAACCATGCGTACTCGCCACCGGCTTCCACCAGCGGTTGCAGGGCACGCTTCTTCAACCGGTTGGAGCCTACCGCGTCCAGCAGCAGGCGGACCTTCACGCCCTCGCGTGCCTTGGTCGTCAGCGCGTCCAGCACGCGCTGCCCGGTGCGATCGCCATTGAAGATGTAGTACTCGACGTGAATATGGTTGTCGGCCGCCGTGATCGCATCCAGGATCGCCTGGTACGTGGCGCAACCGTCGACAAGCTGTTGCACGGACGTGGCGGTGGAAGGAGGCAACCCGGTGATCTTCTGCGCCAGCATCGGCAGCTCGGCACTGTTGCCGTCGGTGGGCGCGAAGACTTCGTAGCGATCGAGACTTTCGCGCGAACGCGTACGTCGCAACTGGTGGCGCTTGATCCGCTGCGGCCCCAGCAGGAAGTAGATCAGGTAGCCCACGTAGGGCAACAGTGCAAGCGACAGCAGCCAGCTGAGCGTGGCGACCGGCTCGCGCTTCTGCAGGATGATCCAGGAGCACAGCGGCACCAGGTAGAGCAGCCACGCCACCGTGACCCACAGCTGCAGGTTCGGCACCGAGCCAAGCGTGTCCCAGAGGGAGGTCAGAGCGTTGCGCATGGGGCGATTCTATATGCCGTGTCGCGAACGCTGCGACGCGCAGGCGTAAGCTCGCCTCCATGACGACAGCGCCACTGCCAGGCATCAAGGGACGGGGATCCACCAGCTACCTGCCCGGTCGGTTCGCCGTGACCACGCCGGAGTCGGTCGACGACGGCTGGCACGAGGCCGACACCGAGGGCGAACCCACCTCCACGCCCCGTACCAAGCTGCATGAGGAAGTCGCGCGCAGCGTCATCACCCGCAACCAGTCACCGGACATCCCGTTCGAACAGTCATTGAACCCGTACCGTGGCTGCGAGCATGGCTGCAGCTACTGCTTTGCTCGCCCCTCGCATGCCTACCTCGATCTGTCGCCCGCGCTGGATTTCGAAACCCGGATCTTTGCCAAGACGAATGCGCCGGAGATCCTTCGCAGGGAACTGTCGAAGCGTGGCTACCGTCCCAGCCCCATTTCACTGGGCATCAACACCGACGCCTACCAACCGGTGGAACGACAGCTGCAGCTCACGCGTCGCATCCTGGAAGTGTTGGCGGAAACGAAGCACCCGGTATCGTTGATCACCAAGAACGCCCTGATCGAACGCGACCTGGACCTGCTTGCACCCATGGCGCGCGAGGGACTGGTGCATGTCTACCTGTCAGTCACCACGCTCGACAACGGCCTGTCTTCGCGGCTGGAGCCGCGCGCGTCCGCGCCGCACAGCCGGCTGAAGGCAGTGAAGCGGCTCAGCGACGCGGGCGTGCCGGTCGGGGTGATGTTCGCACCCGTGATTCCGTGGGTGAACGACCACGAGCTGGAAGCGGTGCTCGAAGCAGCCCGCACCGCCGGTGCAACCGCAGCCGGCTACGTGCTTCTGCGCCTGCCCCATGAGGTCGCGCCCCTGTTCCGCGACTGGTTGCAGATCCACCTGCCCGATCGTGCCGCCCACGTGATGAGCACCGTACAGCAGCTGCGGGGCGGCAAGGACTACGACAGCCGGTTCGGCACGCGCCTGCGTGGCGAGGGCGTGTACGCCGACCTGCTCGCACGGCGCTTCGGGCTGGCGTTGAAGCGCTACGGCTTCGAGGGGCGTCGCCATCCGCCGTTCGACTGCACGCGCTTCGTGCCACCCCGCGCGCCGTCGCCGCAGGGCGAGCTGTTCTGACAGTGGCGCTGCGGCAGATGTGGGAGTGGGGACATCAAGCTTTGAGAATCCGGGGGCCGGCGGTGGTGGCTTCGGCCTCCTTCCAGAAGCTGGCGCCCACGTACTTCACGAAAAGATCGGGTGGAATGGACGGTCTTCGCTGCATGGCGGCCACACGTGGCCGGATCCGGTGCAGGCCCGGCATCCCCAAGCCCTCGTCGTACTCTGGCGTATCGAAGGCGAGATGGGCGAAATCATGCTCGAAGGGCGCTTCGTCCAGCGCCGCGTAAAGCGCCCCCATAATCTCGCGCGGATTGGCAACGAGACGGTCGTATTCGATCACGATCATCCGCGACGCATGTTCGCCGTACCACGCCTCGCGCAACGCGGCCCAGGCCGAGCCTACCAGCCCGGTATCGTGATTCATCATGTTTGCGACGCGGGCATAGACCGAGCCGCCATTCTGGAAGGCAAGTGCGCGTGAGGTCCGGGTAGGATTGTTCTTGAGCACGCGTTCGACGCTGTCGAGGATCCAGCCGACATCACGAACCAGGCAGATGACGCGCGCATCCGGAAACAATTCACCGATGAGGGACATTCGGGCGGTCCAGGTCCGGTTAGTGTCGAACAGAACGGAACCTTGCTCGGCCGGACCATGGTAAAGCGCGAAGAGTCCTCGAAGGATCCGGGTCCGCCGCTCGTCGTCGAAGAAAGGGGCGAACTCGGTGCCCGAGCCCATGCGCGGTTGCAGGCCATCAATGAGCGCTGCAACCGGGCTGGTCACATCAGCGCGAAACCGAGGGTTCTGCCTGAGGATGGCCGCCAGGAGCGTCGAGCCCGACCGCGGGAGTCCAGCAACGAAATGGATCGGACTGCGAGTCATTGGCATCACCTATTCCTGACGTCCTCGATGAGAAAGACTGGCCCGGCGAACACCGGGCCAGCCGGGTAGCGCCTAGAAGCGGTAACGAAGGCCGATGTCGAACCGGCGATAGTCGATCGAGCGCTGGATCGGCCGGTTGTTGCCGAAGTACAGGTAGTTGTCCTCGTTGGTCAGGTTGACCGCATCGGCGAACAGCTGGAGCTGGCTGTTGACGTTGAAGCGCACCGACACATCCGCCTGGCCGTAGGCTGCGTGGTACTGGTTGGCACCGGAACCGTCCCAGTTGCACGTCTGCAGATACTTCGAACGCCAGTTGTAGGCCGCGCGCAGCATGATCCTGCCGTTGTCGTAGAACGCACCGACGTTGTACGAATCCGGCGAGACACCATTGACGCCGCAGCTACTCGCGTCCGACCGGGTGGTCTTGACGTGGGTGAAGTTGGCGTTGAATCCGAAGCCATCCAGCGCAGAGAAGGTGTCGCCCAGATTGTACTGCCCGGCGATTTCGTAACCCTGGACCTTGCCCTCGGCCACATTCACCGGCTCTGTCACCGTCACCGGCTCGGGGGCGCCGGGAACGTTGACGCCGGTGATGGTCCTGCTGCCGGCGAAATTGCTGATGTCCTTGTAGAACCCGGCGGCGGCCAGGTAGCTCAAGTTGCTGGCATACCATTCGAGCGAGGCGTCGAAGTTGTTCGAGTACTGCGGCTTCAGGCCCGGGTTGCCCCTGCTGAGGCGCAGGTTGCCCTGCTCCCCACCCCAATCCTCGTACCAGCGCAGGGCGCCGATATCCATGCGGGTCAAGGACCGGGATGCACCCAGGCGCAACTGCAGGTTATCCGTGAACCGGTAGGTGAAGTTCGCCGATGGCAGGATGCTCCAGTAGCTGGCGTCCTGCGAATGCAGCGCCTTCGGGCCTCGGGTGAACTCATAGTGGTTGTCGGCTCCCACCACCGCGAAGCCCGTTACCGTTTCCTGATCGGTAACCGAAGCGTTCTGCACATGGACGACGCGGACGCCCGCGTTGCCGGACCAGTTGTCGCCCGACCAGTGGGTATCAATGTAAGCCGCGAGGACTTTCTCTGTGATGCCGAAGGTGCCGCCCAGCTTCAAGTTGTAGTAGCACCCGTAGGCCGGATCCTGCGGCTTGGTCGCCTGGGCCGCCTGCGCCGACGCGCACAACCAGTCCATCATCGCGCGCGGATCATAGGTCAGGTAGCCGTTGACCGGTGGCGAACCGGCGCCGTCCAGGAAATTGGACCCGAAGCTCGCCGGACGCAACAGGCTGGGATCTACCGGCAGGTAGTAGCTGCCGTTCGGAGCCCCGTCATAGGGATTGTTGTTGTTGCCGTAGTAATCCAGCAGATTCTTGGAGTGGTCCTGGTAGTTCAGGCCGGCCGTGATGCTCTGCAAGACCCCTTCCTCCGGCTTCCATATGCCGGTGAGGCTGGCTTCGTAGATATCGTCCTCGATCGTCTGGCCCCAGTTCCCCGTGTACCCGACGCGGACGAGCGACGGATCGCTGAACACGGGATCGTTGAAGCCGACAACCGGGTCGTTCCCTGTAAGCGACCACGTCACGCCGTCCTGCGGGGGCCTGCCGATCCGGAAATAGGGGTCGAAGGGCTTCACACCCGTGGACTTGGCATAGGAGACATCAGCGACGATGTCCAAACCGTCCGTGGTATGCCACAGCGCGTTGAAGCCCAGCGCATAGTTCTCGGCGGTGCGGTTGCGCTCGCGGATGACGGTATACAGCGAGGGCTCCCGGTAACCTTCGGGGTGGGGCCCGTAGGAGGGACCAGGGAAGAATCCGCTGGTCAGTACGCCATCGGGGCCGAAGGTGGGATTCTGGATGACGTTGCCGAAGTTGGCGTCGACGATCGAATCCTGCTGGACCTGCTTGAGCTGCGAATAGAAGCCGTCGAACGTCAGCGTGAGATCGTCGCTGGGCTTGAACTGCAGCGCAATGCTGCCAAAGGCGCGCCGGGTGCCGCCCGAAATGTGGCCGAAGGCTTCCTGGCGCCCCACGGTCGGATAGCCCAGGCTGGTGCCATCCGGCGCAAAGAACTCCTGGTTCTGGCGCGTGCCCTGGTTCTCCCACTGCTCGACCCGGTAATAGTCGCGCGAGGTCCGCAGATCGGTGTACGAACCCGACATCGTGACGCCGAACGTCTTGGCCGGGTTGACCACGGAGATGATGCCGGCGACCGACGGGGTGAGATCGTCGTTGTTCTCGACGCGATTGCCCGCGATGCTGACGGTCGAGAACGTCCGGCCGATGTCGAGCGGGCGCTGGGTGAAGACATTCACCGTCGCGCCGATGCCGCCTTCCGTTAGGCCAGGCATCATCGTCTTGTTGACGTCGACCCGCGAGATCATTTCCGACGGCAGCACGTCGAAGTTGAATGCACGGCTGTTGCCGCAGTAATCGCCGCACCACTGGCCCGTATCGGATGGCATCGAGCGGCCGTTCAACAGGACGTTGGTGAAATCAGGCCCCAGACCCCGCACCGAGATCTGCTGGCCGGAGCCGTTGAACTGACCGCGGGTCACGGTGATGCCGGGGACACGTTGCAGTGATTCGGCCAAGTTGTTGTCCGGGAACTTGCCTGCCTCCTCGGCCGAGATGCTGTCGACCTGGTTGACCGCGTCGCGCTTCGTGTTCAACGAATTTTCCAGACTGGCGCGGATACCGGTGACCGTGATGGCGTCCAGTTCCTGGACATCGGCCGGCTTGTCGGATCCGGTCGGCGCCGCCGCGGAGGATTGCGTGTCCTGCGCCTGCGCCGCGCCGCCGTAGAGCGCGGCCCCCATGGCCACGACCAGCAGCTTCGTGGTCAACCTCGCGTTTCTCTTCATTGCATTTCTCCCAGGAATTCCCGTGTCATTGATGATTGAATCGCCCCAGATACAACACCGGGCTGATTGCCCGGCTCTCATCACCATCGATCCCTATGGTGTTTTTCCCCTTGTTTTGAACGATCTAAAACAAAGACAGCCCACTACGCCTTTTCTCGATATCGCTTCGATACTCCGGACATCCGCATCCAGGCCCTTGCCCGCGGCGTTCGAGGCTTCGCAGCGAACACCCCTGGCGGCGTAACCGGGCGCACCCGTCGCCTAGCCCAGGCGCAACCCCCATTGACCGGTGGCGGCGCTTTCCGTGCGGGAAATGCGACGGCCGGAAATCGGGCAGGGCGGTTTCAGGGCGCATGGAGGGATTGCTCCTGCAGCAGTCGCTGCACCTGGTCGCGGTCGGGCATGGCGGCGAACGCGCCCTTGCGGGTTACCGCCAGCGCGCCGACCGCGGCGCCGAACCGGATCGCGTCCTCGATGGCGGCGCGATCGCGGCAGAACCCGGCGAAGCCGTGGCCCGCGCCGCCGCGCTCGCGCAGCCGCACCAGCAGACCACCGACGAACGCATCGCCGGCCGCCGTCGTGTCCAGCGCATCGACCCGGAAACCCGTCACCTGGCCATCGCTTTCGCGGGTGAACCAGCGCATCGGCGCGGCACCGTCGGTGACCACCACGCATCGCGCTTGCGCGGCGAACAGGCGCGACAGCACGGCGGCCTCGTCGCCGGCCGGGCGCACGAGGTATTCGAGTTCTTCGCGCGACACCTTGACCAGGTCGGCTTGCTCCAGCGCCCGCCACAGGCGCGGCAGCGGATCGACACCGCGTGGCCACAGGGCAGGGCGCAGGTTCAGGTCGAGACTGACCACGGCGCCGGCTTCGCGCGCGCGCGCCATGCCGTGCAGCGTGGCTTCGGCGACCGCATCGTCGGTCAGGCTGTTCGAGCAGACGTGGAATACGCCGACGCCGTCGAAACATCCAGGCCCGAAATGCTCGGCGCGGAACAGCAGGTCGGCCGCTGGCGGGCGATAGAAACTGAAGCTGCGTTCGCCGTCGGCGTCCAGCGCGACGAAGGCCAGTGCGGTCTTCGTTTCCCCGGTGCGTACGATGCAATCGGTGGCCACGCCCATCGCCGTCAGGCTGTCGAGCAGGAAGTCGCCGAACATGTCCTCGCCGAGCATGCCGGCGAAGTGCGTGTCGGCCCCCAGCCGCGCCGCGGCCACGGCGACGTTGGCCGGTGCGCCACCGGCGTACTGCAGGAAGGCGCGCGGCGCGCCCGGCAGGGTGGGACCCTGGGCGAGCAGATCGATCAACGCTTCGCCAAAACACACGATCTTCGACATCGGTTCGCTCATTGATGGGACCGCCGCGCGGCGGCACTCAGGACTGCTCTGCGCGCCGCTTTCGCGGCCGTGCGGTTCTCTGTTGCGACCGTGTATCCGGTATCCGGTCGCAGGTGCTCGAGCCGTTGCAGAAGCAGTTCCACGGATTTGCCACTCACATGATTGGCACGTTCAGATCACATATTTAGATCGTTCTAAATTTCAGGGCCTGATTACTCTGCGACTGGAGCTAATGCATTTTGCGGCGCAGCAATTCGGCCTCAGGGTGCGTGAGCACTGATCAATTCCACGAAGAATCAGCGAGTTCCGCCGTTACGTTTCATGTCGCGAACCTCGGCATTTCTCACATTTCGTGCCTGATTGCGTAAATGTCACTTTTGATGGAGGCGTCGCGCGGTGGCGGCGCATCTCCATCCCGAGCGCACGCATCGCGATCACGCACGCGCGCTGTGTCGGCGCAACGCCCGCGTTCCCACGCGCGCCACTGCGACGATCCGTCACGGGTCGAGGGCGAGCGCGAAGGCGACAATCAACTTCCCGACCCGCGCCTTGCGCCGATGATCCAGTCCCTCTATCTCGCCGGGCCCGACATCTTCCGTCCCGACGCGGTCGCCCGCGGCGAGCAGCTCAAGGCGCTGTGCGCGCGCCATGGCTTCGAGGGGCTGTTCCCGCTGGATGCACAGGTCGCCGGCCACGCCACCGGCGATCCGCTGGAAACCGCGCGCTGGATCTATCGTGCCGACATCGGCCTGCTCGATGCCGCCGATGCGGTGCTGGCGAATCTGGATTTCTTCCGTGGCGCCGAACCGGACAGTGGCACCTGCTTCGAAGTGGGCTACGCGATCGCCCGTGGCAAGCCGGTCTACGGTTACGTGCCAGAAGGCGGCAGCCTGGCAGAGCGTATCCGCCGGCGCTGCCCGGAATACCTGGGCGAAGACGCCGGCAACGACATGCAGGGCTGGCAGCTGGAGGAGTTCGGCCTGCCGCTCAACCTGATGCTCGCCGTACCCTGCGTGATGGTGGTGGGCGATGCCGAAGCGGCACTGCAGCGCCTGCGTCGCGACCTCGACGCCCGGCACAGGATCGCCTGAGCCGCGTCAGCGGCCGCCGTACAGCCGTTCGGCACGCTGGAACAGGATCCAGCTGGTCGCGATGTACTTGTCGCCGCCCACGGGGCGGTTGCCGCGGTGCGTATGGGTGAACGCGGTCGGGGCGATCAGCAGGCTGCCGGTGCGCGGCGCGATCTTGCGCTGCTGGTGGAAGAATTCGGTTTCGCCCGCTTCGAAGCCATCGTTGAGGTAGAGCGTCCACAACACGTGGCGGTGCAGCGGCTCCGCATCGGCGCCCTTGGGGAACAGCTCGCAATGCCAGTAGGGATAACCGCCTTCGCCGGCTGGATAACGCTGCAGGTTGATCCGGCCCGGCACGAACACCGCCATGATCAGCCGCATCAGCGCATCGTCGTCCATGCCGGCGACGTCCTCGTAACCGAGGCGGTGTAGCTGCCCGTCCTCGCCCGGCTGCTGCAGCATCAGCGGCGCGATCAGGCAGAAGGGATAGATGCGCAGGTACTGCTTCAGCCCGGCGAGCACGGCCAGGTTGAGGCGCTGTTCCACGTCGCGCCAGTCGGCCTGCCCGCTGATGCTGATGTCGCGGCTGTGCTTGAGTTCCGGATGGTGGCCACCCCCGACTTGTCCCGGCCGGTCCTGCCGGCTGGCGTCGAAGCGCGCCACGATGGCGCGGCAGGTCTCCGCGTCCAGCGCGTCGTGATAGACCTCGATGAAGTCGGCGGGATGCGGATGCGGCGTCATGGACGGATTCTAGCCGCCGCGTCGCGGTCAGGCGGCGGCGGTGTCGTGGGCCCGGTGGTAACCGACGGCCGCCTCGACTTCCTTCTTCGATCCGAGGAACACCGGCACGCGCTGGTGCAGCTGGGTCGGGCGCAGCGACAGGATGTCCTCGCGGCCGGTGCTGGCCGCGCCGCCGGCCTGCTCCACCAGCATGCCCATGGGGTTGGCCTCGTACATCAGGCGCAGCTTGCCGGCCTTGCCCGGGTCCTTGCGGTCCCATGGATAGATGAAGATGCCGCCGCGGGTCAGGATGCGGTGCACGTCGGCCACCATGCTGGCGATCCAGCGCATGTTGAAGTCCTTGCCGCGCGGGCCTTCGCGACCGGCGAGCAGGTCGGTGACGTAGGCCTGCATCGGCGCCTCCCAGTGGCGCTGGTTCGACATGTTGATGGCGAACTCCTTCGTCTCCTCCGGGATGCGCATGTCGCGCTGAGTCAGCACGAACGCACCCTGCTCGCGGTCCAGGGTGAACGCATGGGTGCCGTTGCCCGTGGTCAGCACCAGCATTGTGCTGGGGCCGTAGATGCAGTAACCGGCGGCGACCTGCTCGCGACCGGGCTGGAGGAAGTGCTCATCACCCGGCGTGGTCACGCCGTCCGGACTGCGCAGCACCGAGAAGATGGTGCCGACCGAGACGTTTACGTCGATGTTAGAGCTGCCGTCCAGCGGATCGAACAGCAGCAGGAAGCCGCCGCGCGGATAGGCATCCGGGATCGGCTGGCTGTGGTCCATTTCCTCCGACGCGCACGCGGCGAGGTGGCCGCCCCAGGCGTTGGCTTCCAGCAGGATGTCGTTGCTCAGCACATCCAGCTTCTTCTGCGCCTCGCCCTGCACGTTGCCGGTACCGGCGTCTCCCAGCACGCCGCCCAGCGCGCCCTTGCTGACCGCGATGGAGATGCTGGTGCAGGCGCGGGCCACCACGGCGATCAGCTGGCGCAGGTCCGCGCTGATGCGGCCGGCGCGCTGTTCCTCGATCAGGTAACGGCTCAGCGAGACGGCGGATGGAGCAGAAGCGGGCATGATGGGATCCACGGCGAACGGTGCGCGCATTGTCCGGGTTGATGGGACCAATGCAAGACCAGTCGCCATGCTGGGCGATCAGGAACAGGAAGGACGTGATGGACGAGGCAACCCCGGAAACTTGGCTGGCGCTGTCTTCCGCGCTGGGCCTGGGCCTGCTGATCGGCTTGGTGCGCGAGCGCAGCCCGGGCCGGGCGCACGGCATCGCCGGACTGCGCACGCATGCGCTGGTGGCGCTGGGCGCGGCGGTGGCGGCGTGGCTGGGACTGCCCGTGTTGCTGGTCGGGTTGGGCGTCGTCGGGGCACTGGCGGCGATGGCCTACCACGCCACGCGTCAGGACGATCCCGGCCTGACGAGCGAAGTGACCCTGGTGCTGACCTTCCTGCTGGGCGCGATGGCGATGCGCGCGCCGGCGCTGGCCACCGCGCTGGCGGTGGTGGTGGCAGTGCTGCTGTATGCCAAGCAGCCGCTGCATGAACTCACCCGCGACACCTTCAGCGAACGCGAGGTGTTCGACGGCCTGCTGCTGCTCGCTTCGGCGCTGGTCATCCTGCCGATCCTGCCGGACCGCCCGATCGGGCCCTTCGAGGCGATCAATCTGGCGACCATCTGGAAGCTGGTGGTGCTGGTGATGGCGGTCAGTGCGCTGGGCCATGTCGTGCTGCGGCTGATAGGCAACCGCTGGGGACTGGCCGCCGCCGGCTTCTTCGCCGGTTACGTGTCGTCGACTGCGGCGACCATCGGCTTCGGGCAACGTGCGAAGGAAACACCGGCACTGCTGCGCTCGGCAGTTGCGGCTGCGCTGCTGTCCAATCTCGCCTCGCTGACGTTGTGCGTGCCCATCCTGTGGGCCGTATCGCCGCCGCTGGTGCGCGACCTGCTGCCGGAGCTGGGTGCCATTGGCGCAGTCCTGCTGGCCGGAGGCCTGCTGGGCCTGCATCGCAGCGAGGACGATGCGGTGAAACCGCCGACGTCGGAAAGCCGCATGTTCCGCTTCGGCCAGGCGCTGGGATTCGCGTTGGTGGTCGCGGTGCTGACCTTCATCGCCGCCGCACTGGCCGCCTGGATCGGCCCGCGTGGCGCGATGGCCGCCGCCGCGATGTCGGCGATGGCGGAACTGCACGCGGCGGTGGCCACGCTGGCCAACCAGTTCTCGCGTGGCGGACTGGAGGCATCGGAAGCACGCTGGTGGATGCTGGCGTTGCTGGGCGCCAGCCTGATCGCGAAGTCGGTGATCGCGTGGGTCAGCGGGGGTGCCGCCTATGGTCTACGCGTGTCCGCCGGGCTGATGGCAGCGCTCGCGGCGGGTGCGGCAATGGTGTGGGTGTTCTGATGCGGCTCTTCTGTAGGAGCGACGTGAGTCGCGACCGCGGCAACGATGCGCCATGACGGCTTGCATATCGATGCAACTCTCATCGCGGCGCCCCTCGCACGCGAGGTCAGATCGCTGGCGCGGAACGCGTGCGGTCGCGACTCACGTCGCTCCTACAGAGGGACCCATGCTCAGATGATCCGCAGCGTGATCGCCTTCAGCACGGCGCGCGTGCGGTCGCGAGTGCCCAGCTTGTCGAGGATGGTGGAAATGTAGTTCTTCACCGTGCCTTCGGCGAGAAACAGCGTGCGCGCGATTTCCTTGTTGGAATAGCCACCGGCCAGCAGGCGCAGGATCGCGACTTCGCGCTCGCTGAAGGTGTCGCTGGGCGGGACCTCGTCGCGGAAGCGGAAGCGGGCGCGTACAGGATCGGTGCTGACCGGCTGCAGCAGCGTCTCGCCGCCCGCCACGCGCCGGATGGCGTCGAGCAGGTCTTCCGGTGCGGCGTCCTTCAGCAGGAAGCCCTGCGCGCCGGCTTCCGTCGCGCGCAGCAGCAGGTCGCTGTCGTCGAAGGTGGTGAGCAGCAGCACCGGCGTGCGGTCGCCGCGTTCGCGCAGCTTGACCAGGGCTTCGATGCCGTCGACGCCGGGCATGCGGATGTCGCTCAGCACCACGTCCACCGGTTGCGCTTCCAGCTTGGCGAGCAGGTCCGCGCCGTCGTCGGCCTCGAACACTACGTCCACCTGCTGCGCTTTCAACAGGGCGCGCAGGCCGGCGCGCACCAGCGCCTGGTCATCGGCCAGGGCGACCCGCACGCTCATGCGGGCAGCCTCACGTCCAGGCGCAGGCCGCCGCTCGCGCTGCTGCCCAGGCGCATGTCTCCTCCCAGTGCGGCGACGCGCTCGCGGATGCCCGACAGGCCGTTGCCTTCACGCATGCCACCCTTGAGCTTGCCGTTGTCCTCGATGTGCAGATGCATGCCTGAGTCCTCTTTCCGCAGTGAAACCGTCAGGGTGTCCGCGTTCGCATGGCGCGCGGCATTGGTCAGGCATTCCTGCACGATGCGCAGCAGCGACTCCGCCATGGCCGGATCGTCGATGCGGATGTCTTCCGCGATACGCAGATCCAGCGTTGGCCGTGGCAGCGGTGCGGCGAGGGCACGGATCGCGGTCTGAAGATCCAGTCCTCGCGAATCGCGCAGGGCTTGTACGACGCTACGGATATCGTCCAGCAACTCGGTGGACAACTGTTGCGCGATGCGGACTTCATCGCGCACGGCGAACACGGGATCGCTGGCCAACGCCCGCAGGTTGAGCTTCATCGCCGTGAGCTTGTGCCCTGCCACGTCGTGCAGCTCGCGTGCCACGCGCAGCCTTTCGGCATCACGCGCGCTGTCGGCCAGAAGGGCCCGTGTGGCCAGCAGGTCCGCATTCACCAGCGCCAACTGGTCGCGGGATTCCTCGGAGCGGCGGGCGTAGTGCACGCACAGGCCGGCGAGCGCCTGGAATCCGATGTTGATCAGCGTCATCGTCAGCGGCGCGCCGAATTCGTGGTGCACCATCAGCGTGTAGAACGCCATGTTCAACACCAGCGCGGCGCCGATGACCCCGCGCGGCGGCAGCACGTTGACCGCGCATGCCACCCAGACCACCAGCAGCACCTGCGCGGTGCCCACGCGCGGCGTCAGCCAGGCCAGCAGCAACGCGAGGCCGGCCATCGCCACCAGGGCGACCCGCCGCTGCCGCTCCCAGGTGTCCGGTGCCAGTGCGAACAGGAGGAATCCCAGCGCGTAAGCCGCCAGCGCGGCCGCCGCCGCCGGCAGCACATCTGGCGGCAGGAAGCGCAGTCCCAGCGATACCGCCGCCAGCGTGAACACCCCGGCCAGGGTCATGGGTTCGCGAAATCGGGTCAGGGCGGTCCACATGCGCCCATGCTGTCGCCTGCCTCGCGCCGGGGCAATGGCCCTGGCGCAAGTGGTGACTTCCGGCAGGTCAGCGGGAACCCGTCAGAACGCGTCGCCCGGTACGCGCACCGTGCCTTCCATCAGCACGCGCGCGCTGCGGCTCATCACCGCCTTCGTCACCGCCCACGCGCCGTCCACCTGCTTGACGTCGGCACCCACGCGGAGCGTGCCCGACGGATGGCCGAACACCAGCACCTCACGCGTGCCGCCGCCGGCCGCCGCATTCACCAGCGTGCCCGGCACGGCGGCCGCCGTGGCGATGGCGACCGAGGCCGTGCCCATCATCGCGTGGTGCAGCTTGCCCATCGACATCGCGCG